>DKNY01000059.1 GCA_002470275.1 Gammaproteobacteria bacterium UBA7376
CGGACGCCTTGGCTATCTAGGAGTAGGTACCGGAGCCGGCATCGTCTCCGGCTGTGCGGGCATTGCCGGCGGCAACGTGATCGTTCCCACCCTCATTTTCTTTAACGTCCCCGCCCATAACGCGACCGCAACCTCCAGCGTTCTTGGTATTCCCTTGGCCGGCGTGGCGGCACTGAGCTACTTCCTCTCAGCCCCTGCGCACACTGCTCCGGGACTGCTTGGCTATCTGGACGTCTCGACGTTTTTGGCTATCGTGGTAGGCGCCATAGCAACGGCGCCCCTGGGGGTGCGTATGGCCCAGCGTGTGAATGCGCGTCGGCTGCGACAACTATTTGCTGTGGTCCTCGCCACTGTTGCCCTCAGAATGCTGTTTGTCAGCTAACAACGGCGGCAATGCCTAACTCTTTGACGTCCCTTTAATCAGCGCTCGAATCTGTATCGCCTCTGTGGGCTGGTCGGCGAGCACATCAGAGATCACCACCAGCTTGGCTCCCTCCGCCAGACCCTCACGTTCCCGCAATAGGTCGAAGGCCCGACGTAACGTCTTCTCCGGATCGTTGCTGAAGGCCAGTCGATGGGCAAATACCGCCCGATTGAGCGCCAAACGTCGCCGCGTCTGGCTGTGATTGGTAAAGGCAAAGATCGGCACCCGCATGGGCCGCGCGGCAGTCACTAAGTCGGCGGTCAGGCCGCGACGGGTGATCACCACAATGCCCTCTGCATCCACGGCTTCGGCGAGGGCAACGGCGTGTATGGCCACGTGCTGTTTATCATCCTCAACCACGAGCACCTTTTCATAGCCGAGCCCCGGGAATCTCTCGGCTCGATTCGCAATGCTGTGCAGCTGCTCAACGCAGCGCACGGGATGTTTTCCAACTCCGGTTTCTCCGGACAGCATGACAGAATCCACTCCTTCGTAGATCGCGTTGGCTACATCCGTCACCTCTGCACGCGTGGGGATGGGATTATCGATCATCGACTCCAACAGGTGGGTGGCCACGATGCAGCGCTTTCCCGCCTTGGCGCAGGCATGCACGATACGTCGCTGAACGTTGGGTAAGTCGGCAAGCTCCGTTTCGATGCCCAGGTCGCCTCGGGCCACCATTACTCCGTCGGAAAGCGCAACGATATCGTGAATATTGTTAACCCCCTCCTGGTCCTCAATCTTAGCGATCACCTTGATGCTTTGCTTTTTCTTGCCGAGCAGCTCTCTCAGCTCCTCGATGTCTGCCGCACTGCGAACGAAGGACAGCGCGATGAAGTCAACATCGTGCTCCATGCCGAATAGGATATCTGCCCTGTCTTTCTGGGTGATTGCCGGAAGATTGACCCGAACCCCAGGCAAATTGACGTGCTTGCGGCTCCCAAGCGTACCGCCATCGATCACCTCACACGTCAGCTGGCGATCCAGTTTTTCCAGAACCCGGAAATTCATGAGGCCATTGTCGACGGTAATAATACGACCCACCTCAACCACATCCACCAGCTCGGTATAGTTCACGTGGATGGATTGTTGCTCTACCAGATCTCCATCCCGCACGCTCAGGGTTACCACGTCCCCGGGATTCAGCTCCATGGGATTGGCCAGGACGCCGGTCCTGATCTCCGGTCCCTGGGTATCCAGCAGGACGGGCACCGGATTTACCACCTGCCGATTCAGCGTCTTGATCCAGTTAATGATCTTAAGGGCATTGGCATGATCCGCGTGGGACATGTTGATCCGCACCACATTCATGCCCGCTGCATGCAGCTTCTGCAGCATGGGAAAGCTGGCCGTCGCCGGACCAATGGTGCAAATGATTTTTGTCCTTCTTAAGGCATGTGTTGTCATCTTGCTAGCTTAGTCCCCCTAACTCGGGCTGTCATGTGCCCAAAATGTTTTTACCCGATTTCTCACGTCGCCCAGGGCCGTGGGTTCGATCATCCAGTGGGCGGGCAGAAAACAACGATACCGTGGTTCTGCAAAGCGTGGATCAATCAAAAACACCAGGCCCCGGTCTCCGGTGCGCCGGATCAATCGGCCCGCCGCCTGACTGACCTTCAACATCGCGGGTTGAGTATAGGCCACCTGCTGTCCCCATCCCTTGCCTATTTTCTCGTCGAAGTGCGCGGCCATCAGGTCACGCTCCAGGCCCGGAGGCGGGAGGCCCAACCCTACCACGAAGACCCCCCGCAGACCGGACGCTGGAAAATTGAGCGACTCGGTCAGGACTCCCCCCAGAACAACGCCGAGAAGGCAGGTGCTCTGGTCAGCGAATGTGGACAGAAGATCCGCCTGTTCGCCATCACTCATGTTTGGACGTTGCACCATAAAACCATACTCCGCATCAACTTGGGTCCGGGAAAACAGCTCAAGGTAGGCGTAAGACGGCAGGGCGATCAGATAGCGGCCGGGGGCTGTCCGGATCACCTCCTGCACCAGGGCGGCCAGTCTCGGCAGGCTACCCTCCCGGGTCCTGAGGTAGGTGGGTATATCGCTGATTAACAGCACGCCGGTGCTGCTCGCCTGGAAGGGGTTTGGCGCTCGTTCTGGCGTTGGCCATTTCTCATTGGACCCCTCGGACTGGATCAACTGCTCCGGAAAACCATGGAGTTGCTGGTAGAGGCCCAGGGGCGAGACGGTGCCCGAAAAACGCAGCACGCTGGCGGCGTCCTTAAGCACGTCAGCAGTATAGGGCCCGGGGTCTACGCAGTATCGAACAACCGCACGCTCATCACCCTGGCCCCGCAGCAGATAACGAAAACTGTCTGATGGCCCCCAGGACTTAGACCGCATCCAGCCCAGGCTGATGAAGTACAGCGCCTGCACCGGATCCTCATCTCTGGCTTCCTGCAAGACCAGCGTCTGTTGCTCATGGGCCTCCTCGCTCTGAGTCCGCCAGTGATCGACTGCCTCTACATAGGCCTGAAGGCCGGCTTCCAAATCCTCAACCTGCTCTGGTGGGATTGCGCGCATTGCTGCGGCCTTAGTGAGCTGAGCCAACGCCCGCTGCAGGCGACGAATAGCGGGGGCCAGGTCCAACGCGCAGGTCCTCAGCGCCTGTGCCACTGCCTGCAAGGACAAGGCTGTACTGAGCATAGATTGCACGCGGCTGGGCAGTTGGTGCGCCTCATCAACCAGCAGATGGTGCTGGGACAAATCTCCAAGGCGTTGCAGGCGAACGGCAGGATCAAAAACGTAGTTATAGTCCGCCACGATCAAATCTGACTCCGAGGCTGCGTCCAGGCTCAGTTCAAAGGGACATAGCTGGTGTTTTAGCGCGATTTGATGGATTCGCTGCTCGTGAATATATCCGCCGGTCAAAAGCTCGCTCAGGGCCTCGGTCACTCGGTCATAATACCCTCGGGCATAGGGGCACAGGGCTGCATCGCAGGGCATCCCTGGCATCAGACACACCTTTGCCTTAGCCGTAATTTGGGTCGCGTTGAAGGCCACCGACTTAGGCCCCTGGATGTTCAGCAACGTCAGGGTCTCAGCCACGGTATCCGCACCTCGGCTCTTGCTGGTGAGGTAGACCAACTGTCGATCCCCTCGCTGCACCTTGATCGCCGGATACAGCACCGCCAGCGTCTTGCCGCTTCCGGTAGGCGCCTCTAACAACAGGTTTTCCCCCTTGGACAAAGAACGAAAAACCCGCCGAGATACCGCACGCTGATTAATTCGAAAATCAGAATAGGGAAAGCGCAGCGCCTCAGCCCAGGTCTCCCGATCTAACCACTGACGTTGCTTTGCCTCCAGCAAGCCTTGGTAGCAGGTCAGAGCCAGGGCTAAATAGGCAGCCGCTTGCTCTGGTGTCCAGTGATCCTCAAACACATGCTCCTGGAGGGTTTCCGGGTTGAGGTAAAGCAGCCTGAGCGTGATCTGACCCACCGTCTCCAACGCCCCTTGGGACGCCAGATAAAGGCCGGCGTAAAGCCTGACCTGGGCCTGATCAACGCTATTGAGCAACGGGCTTGGCGCTCGCGTGGTTTTGTACTCCTCAATCAGCAGTTCTCCTTCTGGGGTCAAAGCCAACCCGTCCGCTCGACCCTGCAAGGCGTAAGCCGTGTTCGCCAGCTCCAGATTCGCAGAAAGCGTAACTTCTGCCCGATAAAAAGGATTGCCTCTGCAGCGCATTGCCTGAACGCGAGCCGCGGTCTGCACGCCCTCCTTAGCTTCCACTGGCGGGCCCTGCCGAGAGGGATAGAGATCGCCTTGGCGAAAGACCGCACCAGCGAGCGAACGAATGGACAGATGCTTCATGCTGTTAACTGCAGCCTCAGCACCTTGGCGCGCATTCCCATCTCTGAGAACTGCTGTAGCCAAGCCCGCTGCCCAGGCTGCAGCTGATCATTCGGACCCTTGACCTCGATAAACTCAAAATCGCCAATGCCGTAGGCCACGAATAAATCAGGAAAACCGCGCCGATAGTCAGCCAAGTTTTTGATCAAAAATGAGCAAAGTTGCCTGACGTTTGCGGGCCCCATAGCGGTCAGGATAGTGTCCAGGCCAACCTGCTCGATCAACCCCCAGCTCACCAGATGATTGGCCGTGCCTTGATGTGCTTTAGCCACTTGATCCAGGTGATCCAACAAAGCAGCGTCATCTGCCGTCTGTTGTTCTAGCTCAAACAGCGCGGGGGCTCGGAGGCTGACAAAGCTATCCTCAAAGAGGTCGTGGGGACCAAGCTGAAAGGGATTCGTGAAGGCCCCGGGGACCGGGGCGAAGATCACCGGCCAATACAGTAGGCCCGTCAACGTTTTCACCAGGGCATTTTCGCTGTGCATGCCCCAGGCTTGCTGGGCGCAGTCCGCTCTAGCCGCCAGGATTTCCTGAAGCGCGTAATCCTCCACCCGCGGTGGAACGGTTTCAATATCCATAACCTCTACCTTAGGCTGGAACCCCGCATTTCGCTGACCAAAGCGCTTGGCAAAAACGGCCTCAGTGGCGGATAACGGTGCCCGGCGAATATCATCGAGGACGGCTTCTGCCGCCGCTCGGGCCCCGGTTTTAGAGAGAATGCGGACCACCCGTTCCCGGGCGGGTGGCGTGGTTGCAGCGCCATAAACCGCCAGCGCAAAGTCGAACAACCCCGATCGCTCACACCAGCGACCCAGTCGATGCAGGGTACGATTACGCAGAGGCTGATTAAACGGAGCTGGCGCGGTGTCACAACACTGGCCCACAAGCCACGGCAGGAGCTGAGGGTACTCATCCAATCGATAGCTCAACCCCGCCCACGCACGCTCCTTAAGATGCGCCTCAAGACGCTCAGCGCCATCAAACTGTGCCTGGGTCAGAGGCACCCTTGCGTAGCGCACTTGGTCCAAATCCTGCCGCACGAAAACCGACCAATCTTGGCGACCATTGCCAAAAAAAAGAATTTTCACGATCTGCCAGTGCAGCGGGCTCGTGATCTCTACCCAGGATAAAAACGTCGATAGGTGGCGACGAATCTGTTCATCGCTGTATTGATGCAGGATGGCGGCAACCAAGGCCGGCTTGGGCTGAGTACGTAAACCCGAACAGGCTAGGGGAAAGGCCACCTTTAGCTGATCCTTCAGGATCAAATTCAGGAGTAAATCTGCAGCGATGGGTCCCTGTGATCGGACCAGGTTGCGGTCTTCAAGTTCGGCAAGGGCCGCTTCGGAATCGGCGACCTCTCGATAGCCCAAAGTGCCTTGATCGAATACAGGGCCTTTCCGCGTGAGCAGGCGAGCAAACAACCGCTGGCTGTCTTGACTAGCCTGCAGGTAGCCGCGCAAGTCGGCCACCAGCGCGGCAGGCGCAATACCGTCATAACGCTCCAGGACGAATTCGACCACCCGCAGAACGTTATTTTGGTAGTAATTTTCCGGGGCTGGTTGTTTGGCGACCAACATGTCTTTAGTTTATCCCATGGACCCAATTGCGTCGGATATAAATGTGAACACAGCCCTGCCCTGGAGCCTCGTCACCTCAATACGCAAACCGTCTTTAGACACCATGCTCGAGGTCAGCAAGGCGGGACAAATTCAAAGCGATCACCCTTGGCTCGTCGCGCAGCAGTTGCTGGAAGAGGCCGAGCAGACTCACCATTTTCTGCCCATTCTGCTGGTCGTAAGCGATGGGTCAGACCTGAAGCTGTCCCACTGGGGGGGCGTGGAACACATCACGCTGCTTCAGCTGTCAGCGGGTCGTTGGGAGAGTCGGTGCCGAATCCGGAGCCTGAGCGAAATTCATCCGATCTGGTGCAGCCTTGACAGCCTGCACCACAAGCCCAGCGAGGAGCAACTTCGGCGGGAAAGAGACGAGGGCATACGCACAGTCCGGTGGCCCCTCCGGGCAAGCCACATTCAGCCCTATGGCATTTGTGAAACGCCGGCCTTTATTGAATTTGATACAGCCTAGGCGTGCCAGGCGTGGGTTTACTCTTCTTCGTCCGTCGGTTTAGCAGCCAGCTGTGGCGATATTTCTCGCTTTATCGGAGCGCCCAGCGCTCGGAGTTTTTCAGCCTGCCCGACTAAGTTACCCCTGCCCTTGGCCAAACGACCGTACAAATTGTCGTAGGTGCCCTGCACCGTGGAGAGCTGTTTCCCCAGTCGATCCACCTCTTCCACAACACCGTGTAACTTGTCATATAGCGCACCCGCCCGCTTGGCGATGTCCTGGGCATTGCGGTTTTGTTTCTCGACCTGCCAGAGATTATCGATGATGCGTAACGCCATCATGAGCGTTGTGGGACTCACGATCATAATGCGTTTGTTGAATGCATCGGTGAATAGCCGCGGCTCCATCTCCATCGCCAGGGTAAAGGCTGTTTCGATAGGGATGAACAGCAGTACAAAGTCCAGAGAACGGAAGCCCGGAAGCTGATCGTAATCCTGGCTCGCGAGCTTCTTGATCTGACCTTTCACTGCCTGCAGGTGAGACTGAAGGTGCCGATTCCGCTCGCCGTCGTCCTCCGTGGCCACCGCATTTTCGTAGGCGGTTAGCGTCACCTTTGAATCGATCACGACATCCTTCCCATCCGGTAGCCTGATGACAACATCAGGCCGTTTCTGAGCCCCCTCCTCGTTCAATCGCGTGGGCTGAATGAAATACTCGTGGTCTTTGCGCAGGCCGGAATCCTCTAATATCCGCTCTAGAACCAGTTCGCCCCAGTTACCCTGGATTTTATTGTCACCCTTGAGCGCCTTGGTTAAGTTCTCCGTTTCCTCATTGATCCGAGCGCTGGCCTTTTGGAGATTCTGCACCTCATTGAGCAGGGACGAGCGCTCCTTCGTATCGTTTCGGTAGACTTCCTCCACGCGTTTCCGAAAATCGCCCAGCTGCTCTCGAAAGGGGGTCAGCATTAAGTTAAGCGACTGCTGTTGACGGCTGCCCTGGGACTCCAATGCCTTTGCCGCCAGCGCTTCAAATTCGTTTTTGAGACGGGCCTGGGTCTCCTTGAGCAGCGTTTCTCTGGCGTCGTAGGACACCTTGATCTCGCGCGCTGCAGCAGCGGCGGCTGCCAATTCAGCCTGCTTGGTAGACAGGTCCTGGCGCAGGCTTTCCGCAGTCTGTTCCAGTTGGTTCAAGCGCGCGCTGAGCACTTCTTCTCGCGCCCGCAGGCCGGCTTCAGACTGGCTCAGGGCATCCACCCTTTGCCGTGACGCCTCGTCTGCTATCTGGCGCCCTTGCGCGTATCCGTGCTGTTCAGCCGCCTGAATTTCCTCTCTCCGTCCACGGCGGAACCACACCACCCAGGACAAAAAAACCAAGGTGGCGCAGATCACCACCCCACCCAAAAAGCTCAATATTGCAGACGTACTCAGCACTTGCCGCTCGTGAAATGAAATAAGACGAGCCTAGCAGGTTTCTCATCACAAATAGACGCAAGACTGGATTACACTAGCGCGACTGAGGAGAAGACCCATGACGCAACCCAAAAAGAAAATTGGTATCCAGCTGCCCCGACAGGCAAATCCCGAAGCACTCGATATTCGATATGCCCTGGAACTCGAGGCCCTTGAGCCCCTGGCGGAAATTGTAGAAATCTCGGCCACCACGCCCGAGGAATTCGCTGAAGGCGTCCGATCCATGGATGCGATCATTACCTCCTGGGGCATTCGTATCGACGCAGAGATCATAAGCCAGCTTGAGCACTGCGCGGTCATTGGTGTGGGCAGCGTTGGGGTCGACATGGTGGATATCCAAGCCGCGACTGAGGCAGGCATCGTCGTCACGAATGTACCGGACGTTTTCATCGAGGAGGTGGCAGATCACGCCATGATGCTGCTGCTCGGCAGCGTCCGCCAGATGAAGGTAATGAATCAGATGGCGGCCGACGGCCAATGGTGGTCCGGCAGACCCCTCCTCAATCACACCCCTCGGTTAATGGGACAAACGCTGGGGCTCTTCGCCTATGGGAACGTAGCCCGCTGTACCGCACGCCGCGCCAAGGCATTCGGCATGCGCGTTATCGCCTTTGATCCCTACGTCAGTGAACTTGCGCTTTCCGCAGACGGGGTAGAGCCCGTCAGTTTCGGAGAGCTATTACAGCGTTCGGACTATATTTCTATCCATGCGCCACACAACGAAGAGACCCATCATGCATTCTCGGCGGCGGAGTTTAATGCCATGCAAAGTCATGCGGTGATCGTGAATACCGCACGGGGTCCCATTATTGACGAAACCGCCCTAATTGACGCCCTGGAGAAAGGCACCATCGCCGGGGCTGGACTGGATGTGCTAGAGCAGGAACCACCCGCTCCCGACAACCCACTGCTGACCATGGATCAAGTGCTCGTGAGTCCCCATGTCGCCTCTGCGACGACCCGGATGCGGCCTGAGACCAGACGGAGAGTAGGCCGGGAAGTAGCCCTGGTGTTACGTGGGAAGTGGCCAATGAGCTGCGTTAATCCCACGGTTCTGCCCAGGGCACCCTTAGAGCGCTGGCAGCCCTACCCCATGGAGCGCGGCCCGAATCGGTAGCGCGCTCTGCCTGACGCCGTTACCCAAATGGATTCCTGCTGGGGCTTGGGCCCAGCGATTGCAATCTACGCTACCGCGAGCAGCTACAATCGGCAGCGACAGTTAGAGGTCACGGTTGGCGCTATCCCTCGCCGTTGGCGGGAACCGCGAGCGGTTGCAATCAACGCAACGGCTAGTTCTCCGTAGGATCTCGCCCATCACGCGGTGCGCCAGTGCCGGACGAACCCATAAAGACCTTGCGTCCATCCGCCAGGGTCACATCCCTGCCGTTTGCCCGCTTAGAACGATCCTTGGACTGATACCCGTCAACAATGATGTAGGTGCCCGGGACCAGGGAACGCTTGTTCAGCCCCCGCCGTAACAGCGTATTGGGCGTACCGCCCTCTACCATCCAAACTTCTTTGTCCCCGGCTTCCGTGGTGTGCTCCATATGTATCCAGGCGTGGGGATTCACCCATTCCACCTTCACCACCGGCCCCCGCAAAACCAATGGCCGATTTGGATCAAACTCAGCACCGAAGGCGTGGTGTGCGCCTACTTGAACGCTACTGGCCAGGGCAGCCGCCGTGATGGTGGCAAACGATAGGTTACGCAACGTGGTCAGGGTCAGCTTCATTTTGTCATCCTCTCGTTTCAACGATCATTGATTCATATTGTGCCAGCATCAGGATCAAAAAGCCGAGACCGGCTATCGGCGACATCCCGGCAATTTAACTATGCTACTGATTTCAGCTTGGCGTCATTCGTGATAATTTGCTTAATGTTCAATAACTTAAAAACTAAAGCTATTTCGTTATCTAGGCAGTGGCTCTCGTCGCCACTCGCCGTACATCAATTCTTCTACAAACTCTACGCAGCGAAATTCCATCAATTGAGCGTTCTCCTCCATGCGCCGATATAGGGGGAGCCGGATGGTCCAGGGCTCTGTGAACGTGACGGGATCTTCGATGGTTGCCTCGTACATCAAATGGTAGGGACTCATGGGCGTAAATCGCTCGGTGACTTTCATCTGGTCACTGTGGTGGTTACCGGCCCGATCAAACCATGTGGAATCGTATTGCCCAGTCACCTCAACCACCAGCGTGTCCCCTTCCCATCGTCCTGCAGACCACCCCATCCAGCTGTCCACCGGTGCTTCGCCTGGATCCTCCATATAGACCTCGCGGACGGCGCCAGCGTATTGGTACGCCATGAAAACCGAGTCGGCGCTCTGAAAGATTTGAAAGGGTTGAGGCATATAGGTGGCACGAGGGATGCCCGGTAGGAAGCACTTGATCTCCGGATCTCGATCGATCCAGTTTGCCTTGTTCTCAAGTTTCTTCGCCAGCGCTTCAGGCTTGTAGGGAATTTTTCCGTTTTCAACGATGCCCAGCCCCGGGGGGACGGCGCCAACCGCACCGAGATAAAGCGTCTTGACTGCCGGGAGCGGGCCGTGAGGGCCCTCGCGCAGCTGCATCGAGTGACTGGCCGTATGCATCTCGATATCATAATGAGCGCTACCTAGCGCCTGCCAGATCCCGTTTAAATCTGGATGAACACCACCCGGCCCCCTGGGGGCCTTGTAGTCGTCGCCTTCGGCATTCGCCTGACTACCGACCGCCAGGCACAACAACGCGAACAGAACAGAAAATAAACGCATCAACCTCTCCTTTGACCCACCCTCTGCACGTGCGGTCAATGCTCCCATCGGGCCCCCTGCCGGTCAAGCCGTTACTGACGCGATGGAAGGGACCGCGAACACGGGAATTTAGGGGTGCCCGAGCGCTCAATTTTGGGAGGAAGAATTCTTGCGCGTCGCGACAGACGACCTGACGCGTGGCCGCTTCTATGGAATCATTGGTTTTTTGCTTTTAAACGGAGATCGCTATGGGATTGCTGAAAGATAAGGTTGCCATCGTTACCGGGGCAGGTGGAGGACTTGGGCGCGCTCATGCCACGCTGCTTGCTGCCCATGGCGCCAAGGTGATCGTCAATGATCTGGGTGGGGCAAGGGACGGAACGGGCAGCGGCGCCAGCATGGCGGATTCGGTGGTTGCGGAGATTACCGAAGCCGGCGGAACGGCGGTTGCAAATTACGGGTCTGTCACCGATGAAAGCGCAGCGCGCGAGATGGTGCAAACGGCAGTTGATCATTATGGCGGCCTGGATATCCTCATCAACAACGCAGGCATTTTGCGTGACAGGTCATTCAAAAATATGACCCATGACGAGTGGGATTCGGTTATCGATGTCCACCTGCGAGGCAGCTACCTGACCACTCACTTCGCGTGGCAGCAAATGCTCGCTCAGGGTCGTGGGGGGCGCATCATCATGACGAGCTCCACCTCGGGTCTCATCGGAAATTTTGGCCAGACTAACTATGGCGCGGCTAAGGCTGGCGTGGCCGGCTTTATGCGGGTGCTGGCGCTAGAAGGTATGAAGTATGGCATCACCGCCAATGTCTTGGTGCCTACCGCCCTATCGCGCATGACCGAGGACCTCATGCCTGACTCCCCAGAGCTGGCCGAGCGCCTGGCACCAGAAAAGGTAGCGCCCACGGTGGCCTGGCTTTGCACCGACGCAGCGGCAAAGGTAACGGGCCGCCAGTTCTGCGTGAACGGGAACCGAACCACCCTGCTCTCCTGGCAGGCAGACGTTCTCGCGGAACGCGATTCCCTGGAGGAACCCTGGAGCGTGGAGGCCATTGGCGAGGTGCTGGAAGCCAGCATGGACGCCTGGCCTAAATTGCTTAAGCCCTCTGATGTCTAGTCTTGGCCGCATGCCTTGTCATGCGCAGGTCATCGCTCGCGCCTATTCTGGATTGATATGACAGGGGTCAAGCCTGCCAATATAGGGTGTCAGTGAATACTGCAGACGAACGAACAATCACCATAGCCCTCATACTCACCGCCATGATGCTCGGGTGGATCACCGGTGAGTTGGCTTGGTGTTTGTTTTTCGGCAGCCTCATCTGGATCGGCATTCATTATGCTGAGTTCAACAAACTCCGCGAGTGGTCCTATCGCCCCCTGGGCAGACCGAGAAACGCGCTAGATCAATGGTTTGCGGTGGCCTACGAACCGTACCGATTGCTGACGCGTGAACGAGAAAGAACGCGCAATATAGCGATGCGGCTACGCGAGGTCGTGGGGCTGACCGAGGTGATTCCCGACGCCGTGATCATTTTAAGTTCTGCCGGAAACATTGAAAATATAAACAGCGCCGCGAAGGCCATGCTCCAAATCACTGATAAAGACGTTGGCCTCAGCTTAGCCTCTATCGTGCGCAGCCCCCCGCTTATTCAATTTATACGGGCTGATGGCGGCGCCAACCCCCTTGAGTTTACCTCGCCGATCAACCCTGACAAAAGCTTTGAGGCCAGGCGGTTTGACGTGGACACGGGTCGGACCGTCTTGTTGATTCGCGACATCTCGGATTTGAATCGCCTGCTGACCATGCGACAAAGCTTTGTGGCGAACATCTCTCACGAACTCAGAACCCCGCTCACCGTTGTCACCGGCTACCTAGAAAATCTATCGGATCCGTCGCTGCCCCTTGAGCTCAGGTTACCGCTCACGGAAAAGCTGAATGCGCCAGTATCCAGAATGCAAACGCTCGTGGAGGACCTCCTGCTGCTCACCCAGCTCGAATCGTCGCCCATTGCAGGACGCCAGCAACCGGTTAACATGCACGCAGTGATCGCAGCTGCCTACGATGAGGTGAAAAATTTACAAACCTCCGATGACCAGATCAGCATACGCTGTGAGTCGGATAAAACGATCTTGGGTAACGAGAAAGAGCTGCACTCGGTATGTGCCAACCTGTTGAGCAACGCGATACGCTATAGCCCAACAGGCATGCCCATCTCCCTCAATTGGTGTAACGTCGAAGACCGTGTGCGCCTTGAGGTGGTAGACCAAGGCGGCGGCATTGCCAAAGAACATATCGGCAGACTGACCGAGCGCTTCTATCGGATCGATATGGCTGGGGCAAGATCGCGTGGCGGCACGGGGCTCGGTTTAGCCATCGTGAAACATGCCTTACTGCGTCATGCTTCTCAGCTTCGAATAGAGAGCGAGGTCGGCGCGGGCAGTCGTTTTTATTGCGACTTCCAGCCGCTAGACGAAAAAAACGATTCCAGCTGATAAAGGTTCGTAAACCATGAATTACATGATGCACACTAGGTTCTCCCATTGCCTGCTCGCCGCAGCAGTATTGATTGCCGCTCTGGCAGGCTGCAGTAGTGAGGAAGCCCAAAACACCGCCGCGATCAAACAACCACCCGCTGCCATCGAGATCGTGGATACACCCTTCGCGCAATCTCAGCCGGAAACGGAAAAGGCGTCGGAGTCATCGATGACCATACCCAGCTACCAGCCCCGAGCGGGCCTCGCCGGAAGTTTATCTAGCATTGGTTCCGACACCATGGCCAACGTCATGACGCTATGGACTGAGGAATTCAAGCGCTTTCACCCCGGGGTGAATCTGCAGGTGCAGGCTGCGGGTTCCTCTACCGCGCCACCGGCCCTCACCGAGGGCACCTCGGACCTTGGCCCCATGAGCCGAGCTATGAAAGACAAAGAAATTGAAGCCTTTGAACAACGACACGGCTACAAGCCAACGGCGATCAAGGTGGCCATCGATGCCCTGGCCGTCTATGTCCACAAAGACAACCCGCTCTCGGAGCTCTCCATCGCCCAAGTGGATTCAATTTTCTCTGCGACGCGTCGATGTGGCGTCCAAACCCCAGCCACTCACTGGGGCGATTTGGGCCTTGAGGGCAGCTGGAACGAGCGGCCGATCCAACTTTATGGCCGTAACTCGGTGAGCGGCACCTATGGCTACTTTAAAAAAGTAGGCCTCTGCTCCGGTGATTTTAGGAATAATGTGAACGAACAGCCCGGCTCTGCCTCCGTTGTTCAGGCCGTGGCCTCATCTCTAAACGGCATCGGTTATTCCGGCATTGGATACGTCACCTCGGGTGTTAAGACCCTCGCGCTAGCAGAGGGCAATCGCCCCGCAGTTTCAGCAACGCCGTATAACGCGGCTTCTGGTGACTACCCACTGGCCCGCTATCTCTATCTCTACGTCAATAAAAAGCCTGGGCAGCCAAGCGAGGGCATCACTCGGTCCTTTATTGAGATGGTGCTCTCCGAGCAGGGCCAGGAAATCGTCGCCAAGGATGGCTACATCCCGCTGCCTGCCAACCTACTTCGACGCGAGCTCAGTCGAGCCATCGACTAAGGCCAAGAGAGTTTGAATCATTCTTTGCAGCAAAGCGGGTTAAGCCGAAAAAGGCGGTGGATTGATCTGTTGACCAACCTGGTCGTCCGCGCGGGCGGTGGCGCGATCATGGTCGCCATTCTTTTGATTTTTGGCTACCTGTTTTATGTCGTCACCCCCTTCCTGCTGCCCGGCAGCATTGGCGAATCTAGGGATTATGCGTTGATTGAGCGCTCTCCCCTAATGGTAGACGTTAGCGAAAACGGAGAGATATTCGTCCGATTAAGCGATACGGGCATTCTAGAGTTTTACGACTCCGCCTCAGGGTCAGCGGTCGCCGGCTTCAATCTGGGACGCCCCTTCAAAGCCGCCAAAAGAGCCTATCCGTCTGTTGACCTCTATGCCCTAGTGGACAGCCAGGACCAGATGCTCTTTGTTCAGATTCAATATCAGGTGGCGTTTGTCGATAACGTGAGGACCATCACACCAAAAATTTCCTTCGCCTTTGACAATGCCATCTTAGCGCTGGGTGACCACGACCACTGGGACATTCAGTGGGGCGATACCGGGCTCAGCCTGGCATTGGTGAAGAACCAGCAGGTCACCATTCAGAGCTTCCCAAACCTGAAGCGTGATCAGCCGCCCGGCGCAGCGCAAAGCACTCAAATTACCCTCCCCTGGCCTGCAGGGCAGGTCTATCTTGGCCCCCGCAACGAATGGCTGCTTGCTCTATCTGATGGGGGGGAAGCAGAAATTTACGACCTCAGAGGTGTCGACGGGCCGAGCCTGGTCCTCTCCAAAGACCTCACGCCGGACGGTGTAGACATCTCGTCCACGCTGTCCTTGCTCGGCCGGTACAGTCTTATCGCGGGGTATGACGATGGCAGGCTGCTGCAGTGGATGATGTTCAACTCGGAGCAAGGTCTGCAGCTCGAGCCCATCAGACAATTTGATTTGGCCAGTCCGGCTACCCGGCTCATTCCAGAACCCAGACGCAAGGGGTTTGCTGCCCTTGATCAATCTGGAACCCTCACCCTGCTCTATCCTACTTCGGGTCAGGTAATCGCCGAGCGCCGCGTAGACCTCGACCCGACGCTGCCCATGGTGATCTCTCCGCGCTCAGACCTCTTGCTGGCGGCGGGCGGTGACGGCAAGGTCGTTGCTCATCCACTGGAAAACGATCACCCGGAAATTTCCTTTTCAAGCCTCTGGCAGGAAGTATGGTACGAGGGGTATGACCGCCCGGTCTTTAGCTGGCAATCCTCCTCGGCGGATACCGACTTTGAACCGAAATTTTCCCTGGTGCCCCTCGCCTTCGGCACCATCAAGGCGGCTTTTTATGCCCTGCTGTTTGCCATCCCCCTAGCTATCGGCGGCGCCCTTTACACGGCCTACTTTATGGCCCCGGAAATGCGCGCCTGGGTCAAACCCGGGGTCGAAATCATGGCGGCACTTCCGACGGTTATTCTGGGCTTTATTGGGGGCTTATGGCTCGCCCCCATCATTGAAAATAATCTAACTGGATTTTTAAGTCTTTTTATTATTCTTCCCATTAATCTAGCGCTGTTTGCCCTTTTGTGGAGGCTGGCACCCACGGATATCCGAGTCCGCAGCACCGGGTGGTACGCCCTGCTCGCCATACCCTTGGTAGCCCTATCCATTGCCCTCGCCATGCAGTCTGGCCCGTGGCTGGAGGCCCTCATTTTCGGCGGCGACAGTCGAGATTGGTTTAGGCGCGTCCTCGGCCTGGACTACGACCAACGCAATGCGCTGGTCGTCGGGATCATCATGGGGCTTGCCGTTATTCCCACCATTTTTGCCATCGCCGAAGACGCCGTCTATAGCGTGCCCGGACATCTCGTGAGGGGGTCACTTGCGCTGGGCGCGACCCGATGGCAGACCCTGGTTCGCGTCGTCCTGCTGACGGCGAGCCCGGGCATCTTCTCGGCGGTGATGATCGGCATGGGCCGGGCCGTGGGTGAAACAATGATCGTCCTTATGGCCACAGGAAATACGCCGCTCATGGACTTCAATATTTTTGAGGGCATGAGAACCTTTGCGGCCAATATCGCTGTAGAGCTTCCAGAGTCGGAGGTAGGCAGCTCCCACTATCGGTTGCTCTTTCTCACGGCGCTGGTGCTCTTCGTCTTTACCTTTGTGCTGAACTCCATCGCTGAACTCGTTCGCCAGCATCTGAGAGGGCGATATGGAAATCTATAGCCGAAGAGACCGCTCGATGAAGGCCTGGTTTGCATCAGGAGACCCATGGGTCTGGCTACAGGCTGGTGCCATCGGGATCAGCATCACCGCTGTGCTGGGCGTCCTGCTGCTAATCGCCGTCCAGGGACTCAGTCATTTTTGGCCGCACCCGGTTGAGCGCATTGAATACCTCGAGGGCGAAAACGTCACCAAAGTTTTCGGCATGCTGGTGGAAAGAGATCAAATATCTCGCCAGCAATATCTAGAATCCAGCGGCATCACCAGTGACCTGCCCGAAGGTGTCGACATCGTCACGCGCCGGCTCATCAAAACCGCTAACCGCCGCAGCAATCCACCAGATTTCAGGTGGGTGTTTGAACACCGTATTCAGCACACTTCAGAGCCCCCCGATGTATTGGTGTTGGAGCGCCTTGAATGGGGTAATGCTTACGGAACCCCTCAGGCGCTGTCCGTAAACGGGCGCTTTACTGAAGCCATCACCGGCGAGCGCCTCATGGTGGCCCTGGCCCAGGAGCTGCGCCATATTGAGGCCCTACGCCAGCAAATCGAGACACTTCAGCGAGAACAGATTCAGCCGCTATTGCTAAAGCAGGAGCGCCTACGCGAAAACCTGAGGGCGACGGATTCAGCCGACCTCTCTCGCACCGGCGTCCAGGAACAGCTGGTCGAGGTCCAGCGTGCGTATCAAGCCTTTAACCTTCAAATTACCAACCTTGAACGAGAGATTGCTCAAGAGCGCCTGGCGCTTCAGGACCCCCAAGGGCGGGTACAATACGAGCCTCTGTCAGGGATTATCCGAGCCTGGCAGCCGAACCAATTCTCTACCCTAGATAAAGTTCTGCACTTCGCGGGCAACCTCCTAGGGTTTGTCCTCGATGACCCTCGCGAGGCGAATACCGAGGGCGGCGTTTTCCCGGCCATTTTTGGAACGGTCCTAATGGTTTTGATCATGGCACTCATCGTGACCCCTTTCGGAGTGATTGCGGCCATTTACCTGCATGAATATGCGCACCAGGGCGTGCTAGTCAAAACCGTGCGTGTCGCCGTTAACAACCTGGCCGGCGTACCCTCTATTGTTTACGGGGTTTTTGGTCTTGGTTTCTTCGTCTACTTTCTTGGCGGCAGCATTGACGCCTTGTTCTTCCAAGATGCCCTGCCGGCACCAACGTTCGGCACCCCCGGGCTAATCTGGGCCTCGCTGACCTTAGCCTTACTCACAGTGCCTATCGTTATTGTTTCTACTGAGGAGGGCCTGTCCCGTATCCCCCGGAACCTGCGCGAGGGCAGCATGGCCCTGGGTGCCACCAAGGCCGAGACCCTGTTTAAAGTTATTCTCCCCATGGCCAGCCCGGCGATTCTGACCGGCGTCATCCTCGCGGTTTCCCGAGCGGCAGGCGAAGTAGCTCCCCTCATGCTGGTCGGCGTGGTCAAGCTCGCACCGACTCTAGCTATTGATGGCAACTTCCCCTATCTTCACCTTGAACGCAAATTCATGCATCTGGGTTTCCATATCTACGATGTTGGGTTTCAGAGTCCCAATGTGGAAGCAGCGAGGCCCTTGGTCTACGCAACGGCATTATTACTTATCACCATTATCGTTGGCTTGAACCTAACGGCTATAAGCCTTCGCAATCGCCTAGAGCGTTACTATCGGGGCCTTGGAGCATAGCATGCTGTCCATTAGCGAAAATCAACCAGAGACCTCTGAGTCCTCGGCGGTGACCCCAGAATGCAGTCTTAGGGTCAAGGACTTGAACTTGGCCTACGGTGACAACCAGGCGTTGCACAATATCAATTTGGATATTTTGAAATACAATGTGACTGCCTTCATCGGCCCCTCGGGCTGCGGAAAGTCTACCCTCCTCCGGTGCTTCAATCGCATGAATGACCTGATCGAGAAGGTCAGTATCACCGGGCAAATTTTGTTTGACGACGCGGATATTCTCGCTCCGAGTATCGACGTCGCCATGCTCCGCAAACGCATTGGCATGGTCTTTCAACAACCCAATCCGTTTCCGAAAAGCATTTATGAAAACGTCGCCTATGGGCTCCGTATTCACGGGGAACGTTCTAAAAGTGTCCTGGACGGCCGTGTAGAGTGGGCCTTGCGTAACGCAGCGCTGTGGGATGAGGTAAAGGATCGTCTTGGAGATGGTGCCCTGAGCCTGTCTGGCGGCCAGCAGCAGCGCCTCGTGATTGCGAGGGCCATTGCGATAGAACCCTCTGTGTTGCTGCTAGATGAACCAGCATCCGCGCTGGACCCGATTTCGACACTCAAGATTGAGGAGCTGATCAATCAGCTGAAGGACCAATACACGATCATCATCGTCACCCACAATATGCAGCAAGCTGCTCGGGTATCAGACCATACGGCATTTCTCTACTTAGGTGAGCTGATTGAATTCTCGGATACCGACAGCATTTTCCGCAATCCTCAGAAGCAGCAAACCGAGGACTACATTACCGGACGGTACGGATAGCGGACATGCACAAGCACATTTCGGAACAATATGATGCAGAACTGGCGCAGATCGCTGACCTCTTGATGGAAATGGGAGGCCTGACCGAGAGTCAGCTCAATAACTCGTTCACGGCTCTGATCACCAACGATTTCGACATGGCGGAAACCGTTCGCGATGTGGAAAGCAAGCTGAATCAACTGGAGGTCGAGCTAGATGGCCGATGCGTTGCCATCATCGCCAGAAGGCAGCCCACGGCTGGCGACCTTCGGAATGTCATTAGCGTCATGAAGGCCAGCACCGACCTTGAGCGCGTGGGCGATGAAGCAGACCGAATCGCGAAACTCGCGATAGAGATGATGGATCACCCTACGAATGCGGTGCAGAACAATGATTTAAGAAACATCCATAGTGCTGTCGTTAAAATGCTGCGGCGAGCACTCGACGCGTTTGCGAGAATGGATATCGAGAGCGCGCTGAGGGTCATTGACTCCGACGCGGGGGTCGATCGAGCCTACAAAAAGTTAGTCGGTGAAAATATTGATCAAATGCGAACGAACCCCCAGGAGATCGAGCGCAATATCAACATCATCTGGATTGCTCGCGCCCTAGAGCGCATAGGCGACCACGCTAAAAATATCTCTGAATATGTCATCTATCGGGTAAAGGGCCAGGACGTCCGTCATGGCGGCACGAGAATCGAGGCAGACAACGAAACGAATACCTAGCCGAAGTGCGTCAGTGACATCCTGAGTCGGTCTCCGCGCAGTCTAACCAAGGACAGGCCTCTCGAACTGAGGTGCTAGCGTCATCGCGGCATGAGAGTTCGAGTCTCTCTCAAGACAAGCTCGGCGGGGCAAGCTGGATTGGTTAGCCTCGAGCCAAGGATACTCAGAGTTTCTAATGGTTGCCTCATCAGACAGCCCCTAGGAAGCGGCCCTCGCCCGATGCAGTTCGGTCAGCCAAAAATCCACAAACCTGCCGTTTACACCCAGCCTCAATACGGTAACCAGCATGTCCATATCTTGCTGGTTTAGAAGAATAAAACGCTCGCGCCGTCGCCATTTGAACGCCTATTTTTCCGTATCTTCGAGAGTTTGCTTACCTAACCTTTAACATTTACCATGCGCGCGGGAGCCCAGGTGATGGAATTGGTAGACATGCTAGATTTAGGTTCTAGTGTCCTTGTGGCGTGAGAGTTCGAGTCTCTCCCTGGGCACCATTAGCGCTCCCGGCAACTAGCATCCTTTGTTGAGCTTCCTGCTCCTAGGATGAATCACATACACCAGCACTCGGGCCGACAGGTTAAGGCCCTACTCTAAAGGAACGAGGGATATGGGTTTCAACGAGTTGCTTATGCTAGTCGGCTTTACCCTCGCCGCTTATTCCGTTGTCTCCAATGACTCGATTCAGACCCTGGGCACCTTTATCGCGGCTAATGCCAATCGCCCCTGGTGGATGCTCTGGTTATTTGCCTCCTCTATTTTGGTTGTTGTGCTGCTATACGGCTGGTTCGTCAATGCCGGCGATCCGTCTTACGGTCGTCTTGCAAAGTTTCCTGAACCCGCTGGCGGGATTAGCTGGATTCACATCGCCGCACCCCTGACCCTGCTTGTGCTCACCCGCTTCGGAATACCGGTAAGCACCACGTTCTTGGTCCTCAGCGTCTTCGCCCCCGGTAATATCGATTCAATGCTGATGAAGTCGATTCTCGGCTACATCGTGGCCTTTGGCGTGGCTATGATCCTTTACGTCGTCTTGCGTAAAGCCGTTGCCTGGTTCTTGGAGCCCATAGACCCTGAGGCCCGGCGTGTCTGGGTCCCGATTCAGTGGCTGTCCACGGCGTTTCTCTGGAGCCAGTGGCTGGTGCAGGACCTTGCTAATATCTTTGTTTTCATGCCCAGGGATCTATCCTTTAACTGGCTCCTCCTAGGCCTGCTGATTTTGATTGGCATGCAGGGCTATATCTTTTATCAACGCGGGGGCGCGATCCAGCAAATTGTTCGTTCCAAGCAAGACGTGAGCGACATTCGTTCCGCCACACTGATCGATATTTCCTACGGCCTCATTTTGTTCTTCTTCAAAGAACTAAACGACATGCCCATGAGCACGACCTGGGTATTCCTAGGCCTGCTTGCCGGACGCGAGCTAGCCATGACCCTGGCCTTGGGTAGCGAACGTCGCATCCAAACCTGGCAGGTTATCGCCAGCGATGCTTTCAAAGCCGGTTCGGGCTTGGTGATCAGCGTCTTGCTCGCCCTAGCCGGCATCTGGATGGCGGCCTCCTAGAACAGGCCCGATTCGAGCTGCAGCGGTTCCCACCCGCAGTGTCTACGCTCAGGTCACTTTTTGTAGCCGATCAGACTGAACTGCCTATCGACCCATGAGGCCCTAGTCCCTACCCTATGGCCTCCAATCTATTGAGCCTTTGCATGTACCACCTCACCGAAGCCTACTTACTCGCAAGCTATATCACGCTGCTGGGCGCTTACTTCGGTGCCCTCCTGCTGGGCACGGGACTCGTCCCTTCCCTTGTGTTTCAGACCCTAGACGAGGCGAACAGCGCCCGATTTTTGAGGGCATACTGGCTGCGTTTCCACCAAGCCATGGTGATCGGGGGACTCGTCTTTACGATCATCGCCTCCCTCGCCGCAGGTGCTACCGCGATCCCCATTCAATACGCCCTTTTGGTGGTCGCCCTGCTTGGGCTGATGACCATCTGCGCCTATATTGCCCTGCGCCTCATTCCGCAAATCAACGCGGCGCGAGACCGAGGGGATGAGGCCGCATTCTCCACCCTACATCGAGCTGACATCGTCCTGGTGGCCTTAGTCATGCTGCTTTGTTTAGGAATCCTCGCTGCTTTGATCTATGTCCTGCCCGGGCAGTTTACCTTTTGGCCTACCGCAGCCTAGCGAGCGCACGGTACGTCGGCTGACCTTCCAAAGGCGAATTGATATATAGTATCGCTCCGGCGGCGGGCCCAGGTTGTACCCCGGCTACCTGCCGTCCCGCCAGCGCCCGGGTGGTGAAATTGGTAGACACAAGGGACTTAAAATCCCTCAGAGATAATACTCCGTGCCGGTTCGAGTCCGGCCCCGGGCACAAATCTTATGAATCACTTTATTTT
>DKNY01000038.1:0-11569 GCA_002470275.1 Gammaproteobacteria bacterium UBA7376
CAACACCAGCCTGAGCAGCGGGATGTTTGTGCAGATTCCGGAGATGACGACACGATCTAGATAGTCCAACAACTGATCTGCCGCATCATCTCGGGACTCACCGTGAATGATGATCTGGGCAACCATGCTGTCGTAGTAGGGGGACACGAATTTTCCGGGGCCAACGGTCGTGATGACCTCCACATTGTCCTGCACCGGAAATTCGCACTCTTTAACTTCTCCTGGGTGGGGCCTAAAGGCCAGCCCACCATCCGGCTGAACAACAATGCGCTCGGCGTTGATACGAGCCTCAATGGCATACCCATTTTGCTTCACCTTAAGGTCCGCAATGGATTCTCCCGACGCGATGCGGAACTGCTGGGCGACGATATCAATGCCGGAAGTCCACTCGGTGACCGGGTGCTCAACTTGAAGGCGCGTGTTCATTTCCATGAAGTACACGGCCTCCGACCTAAGGTCGAAAATAAATTCCACCGTGCCGGCACCAACGTAGCCAACTTCATTAGCCAAATCCTTGGTTGAACGCACCACCACATCCATCAGCGATTGAGGCAGCATGGTAGAGCTAGATTCTTCTATCACCTTTTGCTTATCGCGCTGCACGCTACAGTCACGAATACCCAAGACCAAGGTATTGCCATGGGTATCCCGCAGCAGTTGGGCCTCAATATGGCGCAGAGACGTTACGTACTTTTCAAGGTAAACATCGCCGTTGCCAAATGCGCTTCGCGCCTCAACCCCTACCCGGAAAAAGAGCTGCTCGAATTCTTGAGGGGTCTCTACGAGCTGTATGCCTTTGCCGCCGCCCCCATGAACCGCCTTGATCAAAATGGGATAGCCAATTTCTTCAGCTACCGCACCCGCGCGCTCAACATTGGTCATAATACCGTGGCTTCCCGGGACCACGGGCACTTCCAGCCGCATGGCGGTATTGATAGCGTTGGACTTGTTCCCCATGGTCTCCATGCTGGAGACTGGCGGACCAATGAAGTTGATCCCATGATTGCGGACCAGCTCGGCGAAGCCTGAGTTTTCAGATAGAAATCCAATGCCAGGATGCAGGCTGTCTACGCCCTCGCTCTTAGCAACATTCAGCACGCTCATGGCGTTCAAATAGCTCTCATCGGGCGTGTTTCCGCCGATGCAGACAAGGGTATCGTTGGGGCCCAACTGATCCGCCGCCGCAGATTCCATGTCCGGATCGCTCTGCACCAGCACAACCCTCACCTGCTGCTGCTGGGCGATGCGTATCAGCTTGGCAGCGGTGCAGCCCCGGGCGTGAATAAGGACTTTTGCCGTAGGCCGAATAAGCTCTTCAGGGGTCACGACCGGGCGACTGGCCACAACGATAGGCCGGTGATCTACCAGCCCGCCTTCAAGGATGCGGGTAACGACGCTTTCCACATCATCCTGGGGCGTGGGGATTTCAGGGTCCACGCCAGAAAGACGCTCATCAATATCCTCAAAAAACGGATGTTTTACCAATCCCTGCATTGACTCGGGGTTGGTCGAGAGATAATTCGCGAGAATGGATTTAAGGGGTAGATTCGACGACACCACAATCTGCCCCGCGAAGGGCATACTGGTGCCTGAGAAATAATAGGTCTGCACCAGGGGATGGGTGACAAAGCTGGCCTGGGCACCGCCGGTGCAGTCACCAAAGCCAAAAACGATGATCGGCAGATCGTGATCTCGAACGAACCTCGTAATGCGGTCGTTGACCGCAGCCATAGAGAACAGCGCCCCAGCGCCCTCCTTGGTTTGCATACCGCCCGAGGAGATAAAGCAAATGATGGGCATACTTTGCTCAGCGCACTCCACCAGCAGCCGACATACCTTTTCCGCGCTGGCCATGTCAAAGGCACCGGCCTGAAAGCTCACGTTAGATATCACAACACCCACCGGTGCCTTGTCATTGCCCTTGAAGCGGCCGATTCCGGTCACGACTCCGCAGGGCGGTAGGCCTTTGTTGAGGGCGCTCTCAATAGACAACCGAAAACCTGGAAACGAACACGGATCCGAACTCAAAAGGTCCTCGAATCGGTCCTCCCAATCGTCGAAGTAACGATCAATGATATCCTGGTAGGTGAACTGACTCTTGCCCTTGACCTCTCGCAGCACCCGCTGCATCTGCAGGTCGTTATAGGCCATGTCCAGACGATTCCAAAAGTCTTTACGGCGTCCGATGTTTCGAGGCGCAATCCGGCCCTGGTAATTCTTTCCATCGCGCTCGTTGACCACAAAACTATTCAGCAGTGTCGTAAAGAAGTAGGTGACGATCACAAACAGCGCGTCCGCCAAATGGGTGAAGCTCAATTTTTTCCACTCTTCGACGGTGCGGAAAAAGTCGCCGCTCTTGGGCATTTTGAGCAACCGCAGGTACCAATCAAAAAGCCGCTCTTTCGCATCAACCAGGCTCGCATCATCAGCGATCCCATCCAGCGCCCGAATATTTTCGTCTAAAAAGTGAGCGACCGTCTTCTTTGAGAGCACCTGATCGGACTGAGCTTCCTTGGCGATACTTTCCAGCCGTCCGATTGCCTGATCGTAGACGCCGTCAAATAGCAGCAGGTTTTCGCACTCACGAATGAAGTCCGCTCGTAGGTCCTCATCGAGCAATACATCGACCAAGGTCATATCGGCCAGGGGTATGTCAACCTCAGCGGTCTCTAAGACGGCGACGAACTCAGGGAGCATCTTCACCAAAAAGCTACGATTGCCCTGCATATCGGACCCAGCGGACCCCTTATCGAGTCGTGGCCCCGTTATCAGCATATTCAGCTCAGCGGCGAGTTGCTTGGCCACGTACCCGTCGGATAGGCCGGCGGCCGTTTCCGACGCCAACAGCTTACGTCCCTCGTAGGAGAATCGCTCCCGTGCGGTCTTAAGCATCTTGGGGGTATCGTTGATCGCAGCAAGCAGTGCTCTGGGATCACCAATTTCGCTCACCCGGAGAATTTGCCGGGCATCCGAATGGTGCCCTAGATAGTCGATCAAAGCCTCTAAGTTACCCGCCGCCTCTCTCTTCCATCGGTTAAACAGGAAGGCCCCTACGGTTGAGAGCAACACCGAGCGAGCATTCTCGTAATTTTGCTTGGGCTCGCCAAAGATCATTTGCGCGATTCGACCACGCTCGTCGTTCATGACGCCGCGCTTATCCAGGTAGTTCTTCCAGGCCCGAGCCAGGGTATCGTCGTACACCACTTTATCCGGGTCTTGCAGCCAGTAGAGGAAGGTCTGTCGCCGCTCTCTATCCGCTCGTATATGCAGTTCGCCAGAGGGTATTTCCTGTTGCGCCAAACGACCATACTGCTGAACGGTTGTCGCCTTGATCCGCTTTCGAACTCGTAGATAGCGCAAATAGCGATAGGCGACGCCAAAAACGTTTAGATATTCGGTAGGGTTTTTTGTGAGCTGCAAGGACGCCTGTTTCTGCATCGCGTCCAGCTGCGGAGACGGGGCCAAGTAACGCAGCAACCCCTGACGATAATGATCCATGATATAGGGATTTTCAGAGACGAACTCCGCGCTCCGCGATTCAACGGTTTTGATGCTGCCGACGATGGCCGTCCGCAGATTTTCGATTTTCTCCGGCGGATCATTGGGACTGAAATCAACGATCGCGTCGATATTGCCCTGAGCATGGAGCTCGGGTGCCGACAGTCCAACGTATTTTGCGCATTCCTGCCAGCTTAGGTTCAGCCGGCGAGCGATGTTCGCCAGTCCAGCAGGTTGAATGGTGCTGAACACGCCATCTCGAAGCGAGAGAATCATGTTGCTCGCGGCCAGAGGGATCGCGCCACCAGAATATCCCACCCCATAAATGATGCCCACGTTGGGCACGTCAATGCTGCTCATCGCCGCGATCAGGCGAGAGATGCTGTGAGCCTGATTGTGGGCATTCGCCTCTTCGCCGGCGTCTGCTCCCGGGGTATCCATAAACGTCACGACAGGCAGTGATCGGGCTGAGCAGTAATCAGAGAAAGCGGCTGCTTTGAGATGATGCTGAGGCATCCAGCTCCCCAAATCCGAAGACCGATCCTGGGCGATAAAGGCTATCGGCCTCGTTTCGCCGTTCCCGAAGTCCATGGCGATGACCGCCTGGAAATAGGAACCGGAGCCTTCCTCCTCCAAAACTCGCCCCAATTGCCGGATTATCGCCGGAGCAGGGGTACGCCCTTGGGCCTCAGCGGGCATGACCACTTTCTCGATATAAGCGTCAATGTCTAGGGCTGCCAATCCTTCCGTTATCCGCTCTATCTCTCGCTGAGATAGCAAGCCAGGGGCAGGAGGTTGTTCCTGCGTGATATTGGGAAAGGAGGAAAAGTCTTTAGCCAGGTTCTCGGCAATGTAAAAAAGCCGATCTCCCTCGATTAACTGGTTTGCCACGTTTTTGGACTATTCGGAAATTCTCGGTACTCTAGCCACTTGTATCAGGGATCGCAATTCGACTATGACCATTCTGCCGGTGGCCCTTCTGACCGTCTCGGACTCTCGCAGCCTAGAAGATGACCCATCTGGAGATCTGCTGAGAGATTCCATTGTATCTGCCGGCCATCGCCTGATGGACAGGTTTCTCGTTCGCGACGATGTTTATGCCATTCGTGCACAGGTTTCCAACTGGATTGCAGATCCGTCTATACAGGTGATCATAACCACCGGGGGCACTGGATTTACCGGCCGCGACAGTACGCCCGAAGCCTTGCTTCCCCTCTTTGACAAAGAAATCAGTGGGTTTGGCGAGCTCTTCCGACAGTTGTCTTACGCTGAGGTTGGCACCTCGACGCTCCAGTCCCGCGCCACGGGCGGTATCGCCAACGGTACGCTGATTTTTGCCCTCCCGGGTTCCAAGGGAGCAGTCACCCTGGGCTGGAACGAAATTCTCCTTAAACAGCTAGACAGTGGCCATCGTCCCTGTAACTTTGCGGAGCTCATCCCACGATTCCTGGAGCACCTCAAGATTCCCGGGGGTGATAAAACGGCCTAAGAGTCGGTAGCTGCAGCAGACATCCATCAGTAAACTCTGCGCTCGATCCGTCTCGTTGCGCCTACATCCGTTTCAAGGGAGCATAATTTGCTATGACACAGCCCATCTTTATTCTTGGTGCCGCACGCACGCCAATAGGCAGCTTTCAGGGTAGCTTAAACAAGCTCTCCGCCCCGACGCTGGGCGCTCATGCGCTCTCCGCTGCGCTGGACAGCAGCGGCATTGACCCAGCAACGGTCAATGAAGTCTTGTTGGGTAACGTCGTCAGCGCGGGTCTCAAACAGGCACCCGCCCGCCAAGCGATGCGCCAGGCTGGGCTTCCCGACGCCTGTGCTGCCACCACCGTGAATAAGGTTTGCGGCTCGGGCATGAAGGCCACCATGCTAGGCATGGATATCATCGCCTCCGGCAGTGGCGATATTGTGATCGCTGGCGGTATGGAAAGCATGAGCAACGCACCTTACCTGCTCAGCAAGGCCCGTGGTGGCCTCCGTATGGGACACGCTGACGTTCAAGACGCCCTCTTCACCGACGGCTTAGAGGATGCGGAAACCGGCGGATCTATGGGCTCCTTCGCCCAAGAGACTGCAGATCAACATCAACTGAGCCGCGACGCTATGGACGGCTATGCCATCGAATCCGTCAATCGGGCGCGAGCAGCCATCGAAAGCGGAGCATTGAGGCCCGAGATTTCACCCATTGAGGTAGGCGGTGAAACGGTTGCTGATGACGAGCAACCCGGCAGAGCAAAGCTTGATCGCATCCCCACACTGCGTCCTGCTTTCAAATCCGACGGTACGATTACGGCTGCTAACTCGTCCTCTATTTCCGACGGTGCGTCCGCTCTGGTTTTGGCCTCAGAAGCGAATGCAGCCAACGCTGAACCTCTGGCTAGGATCGTAGCCCATGCCACGCATTCCATTCACCCGAGCGAATTTACCTTGGCACCGGTGGGAGCCATCGAGAAACTCATGAGCCGAACCGGATGGCAGATCGACTCAGTAGACCTCTTCGAGATCAACGAAGCCTTTGCCATGGTAACCATGCTGACTATGACAAAACTGCACCTGGACCATCAACGCGTTAATGTCTACGGTGGCGCCTGCGCTCAGGGTCACCCCATCGGTTCTACCGGCAGCCGGTTGATCGTTACCCTGGCTCATGCTTTAGCAGAGCGGGGCTTAAAGCGAGGCGTGGCCGCACTCTGTATCGGCGGCGGCGAAGCTACCGCCGTTGCCCTGGAGCGTGTTTGATCAGAGCCGGAAAATGGCTAAACGGGAACACCCACGAGGACCAAGTTGACAACGAGTCATAACAATACGCCCCTGCCTGTCATGGTTGGATGCGGCGGCATCAACTCAGCCGGCAGAGTTTCTTTCAATCACGCCTATCGGCGAATGGTGATTGAAAGCCTTGGGCAGGCGAAGCAGGCCGCGACCTACCAGAGCCTCGCGAGAGTGATGGGCCTTGACCCGGCAACCACAGCAGACCCTGCTCAACGAGAGCGAATGCTCGAACAGACGCTTATTCGTCGAATCGAACTGTTTGATGCGGACATGGTTTATTGGCAGGGCAGCGCCAAGCTGACCCAAGAAGGCACCCAGAACCCACGTTTTATTCTCTCTAGGCGACATCTGCCCAAGCATATTCCCGAGCAGTGGCAGGTACGGGAGTTAAATGACAAGGAGGTGATCGTAGAGTGCGACGGACCCTTGGACGTCATGCTCCCGGACCATCGACAGTCACGAGTCACCAGCGCTGGCCAGCTGCCAACAGGATTTGATCCGGCAACCCTCTATCCCAGC
The DNA here is from genome assembly GCA_002470275.1 of Gammaproteobacteria bacterium UBA7376. GTDB lineage: Bacteria > Pseudomonadota > Gammaproteobacteria > Pseudomonadales > Azotimanducaceae > UBA4421. Next base: position 6,793 of record DKNY01000038.1, read on the forward strand.
AGGAACCACCCTCGGGGCCTGCAGATGGCTATCTATGGTGCCTCAGACGCCCTTCGCTCAACGGGCTTCGAGACCTCGGTATTAAGGAGCCTGGTGCCACCAGACCAAATGGCCGTCTACTCTGGTTCGGCAATGGGCCAGCTGGATACAGACGGATTCGGCGGGATGATGCAAAACGGGATGATAGGCAAGCGTCCCACCTCAAAAAACGTCGCCCTAGGTCTACCCGAAATGCCAGGTGACTTTGTTAATGCCTACGTCCTCGGATCCGTTGGAGAAACCGCGGGCGTGGTGGGGGCCTGCGCGACCTTTTTGTACGGCGTCAAAAAGGGAATGGAAGATATTCGTAGTGGTCGGAAACGCTTGGTGATCGTGGGCAATGCCGAAGCACCCGTCGTGCCAAGCGTGATCGAGGGTTATCGCACCATGGGGGCCCTTGCGGAAGACGAGGCGCTGATGGCGCTGGACGGCAGCGACAAGGTAAACAACCGGCGGGCCTGTAGACCGTTTTCCAGTAACGCTGGCTTCACCATAGCCGAGTCATCGGTCTGGCTTGTGCTTATGGACGATCGTCTGGCCATGGAAACAGGTGCCAGAATCTTGGGTGCTGTTGGGGATGTTCACGTCCACGCCGATGGCTACAAAAAATCCATTCCTGGACCCGGTGTGGGCAATTACATCACCGTAGGCAAGTGCATGGCCACCGCCCGCGCAATTATGGGTGATGAAGGTCTGCGCCGTGGCACTTACATGCAGGCACACGGTACGGGTACGCCCCAAAACAGGGTCACGGAATCTGAAATCTTCAGTGAACTCGCCGGAACGTTTGGTATCGAGCGCTGGCAGGTGGCGGCCATCAAATCCTATGTCGGTCATTCCCTAGCGCCCGCCGGTGGAGATCAACTTGCCGCCACCCTAGGCGCCTGGACGGATGGTTTGGTACCGGGCATCAAAACCATCGACCACATCGCCGATGACGTTGCCGTGGATAACCTGCATTTCTCACTTACCGATTCAGAACTCAGCGACCAACAAATGCGCGGTGTCCTGCTGAACTCTAAGGGATTTGGCGGCAACAACGCGACGGGCCTTTTTCTGTCCCCAACCCAGACCCATCACATGCTGAAAAAGAGGTGGGGGGCGACTGCCCATAGCGCTTTCCAGAAGCGGCAGGAGGCGACCGAGGCCAAGGCCCAGGACTATGATGCGATAGCCGATACCCAAGCCACCCTGCCCATTTATCGGTTTGGCGAGGGCGTGCTGTCGGGCGCGGATCTGACCCTCTCCCCAACCGCCATTCACTTTCCAGGTTTTGACCACCCGGTCACGCTGGACCTTGAGAACCCCTACCCGGATATGACGTAAGCCCCGGATCATGGGCGGTGCTAATGCACAATAGCAGGCGCCCCTGAAAGGGTCTCGACGCGGTTGGACGCCTCGGCAGACAGGTCTTGGTCATCGCTAATGGCCATGCAGGCCACATACTCGTCGATGGCCGCTTGCTTGGATGCCAGCCGCTGCCAGCATTCACCTCTTTCAAAGTGCAGGGACGCTAAAATCTGAGCATCCTGGCTCGCAATGGCCATTTGATAGTCGGTTATTTCAAGCACATTCCGCCAATCCTGCAGCCCAAGATAAACGTTCTTGATGTTGTTCAGCATCCGCAGGCCGATCATGCGCGTACTCGCCCGCCGCAGCAGAATTTTGGAGGGTGCGTCCTTTAAACTCGAGGGCTTAATCACCTGCAAAGAAATAGGGTCCACAAGCTCAGACTGGATGTTAAGCAAGAAATGACCTGGAAAATTGATGCCTTCTGCCTCAAGGCCCAGACGGCGTGCGGTCTGAATCAACAAAACAGCGATGACAATGGGTAAGGCAGCACCGGTCCTCAATGCCCACTCCAGGCTACTGTGCGTCAGGTCCGCAGCGCCTCCCCAGCCTTGACCGAACCCCTTCATCAAAAAAAACTGCAGCAGCTCATCTCGGCCAGCGACGCCCTGGGCTTCTGCCTCGTGACATAGCTCCGCGAACAGCCGATCTACATCCTCCGGCTGCATAGCCCTATCAACAACGCTGCCGACCAGCTTTGCCATTTCCCACTCCGCATCGGCCATCCGAGCGCAGCGCGTGAACGCCTGCAGGAGCGTTGTTTTAGTGCTCATGGCGGTGGGCCCCGGCCTCGTTAGTGCTCACGGGTCTTGCTGAAGACAACGTCTGGCCAGCGATCTTGGATGACCTGCAGATTGACACGACTGGTCGCGAGATAGGTGAGGTACCCCCCACCATCGATGGCCAGGTTGTCGGCATTTTTTTTACGGAATTCCGCCAACATTTTTTCATCACTGCAGCGCACCCAGCGTGCGGTAAAGGTACTGGTGCTCTCCCAGATACACTCCGCTCGGTACTCATCGCGCAGTCGGAAAGCCACCAGGTCAAACTGCAGCACTCCCACCGCGCCCACAACGATCTCGTTTTTGGTGAGCGGCTTAAACACTTGGGTGGCGCCCTCCTCAGCCAGCTGCTGCACCCCTTTTTCTAGCTGTTTAGAGCGAAGCGGGTCCTTTACCCGTACTCGCCGAAACAGTTCGGGCGCAAAATTTGGAATGCCGATAAACTGGTGCTGCTCACCCTCGGAAAAAGCATCGCCGATCTGAATGGTGCCGTGATTGTGGAGGCCGATGATGTCGCCGGCAAAGGCTTCCTCGGTTTGAACCCGGTCTCCAGCCATGAAGGTCACCGCGTCGGCCACCTTAATGTCCTTGCCCAAGCGCAGGTGTCGCATTTTCATCCCCTGACGATAAACGCCGGAGCAGACGCGCAAAAAGGCAATGCGATCACGATGCTTGGGGTCCATGTTCGCCTGAATCTTGAACACGAAACCGCTAAATTTTGGCTCCTCAGGCTGCACCGTACGATCCTTGGTCCCCCTAGCCTGGGGCCCCGGTGCCTGATCAACAAAACCATTCAGCATCTGCTGAACGCCAAAGTTCCCTAGCGCGGTGCCAAAATAGACCGGCGTGACCGTGGCTTGCTCAAAATCCCCCTGATCAAAGGCATGGCTGGCACCGCGAACCAGCTCGATCTCCTCCACGAAGCCCTCGTATTCTGCCCCTAGGTAGGCCTGCGCCTCTGGGCTCTCTAACCCCTCAATTACGTCATAGGCATAGATGTGATGTCCCTGAGACTTGGCAAAACAAATAATTTTGTCCGCGGCCAGTTCATAGATGCCTTTAAAGTGCTGCCCCATGCCGATGGGCCAATTAATGGGGGCGCACTGAATTTGCAGGATGTCCTCGATCTCGTCCATCAACTCAATGGGATCACGAATTTCACGATCCAGTTTATTGATGAAGGTGACGATGGGCGTGTCGCGCAAGCGACAGACCTCCATCAATTTAACGGTGCGCGGCTCGACGCCCTTTGCCCCATCAATAACCATCAATGCAGAATCCACCGCGGTTAGCGTGCGGTAGGTATCCTCCGAAAAGTCCTCGTGCCCTGGCGTGTCTAAGAGATTGATCACCCGTTCACGATAAGGGAACTGCATCACGGACGTAGTGACAGAAATACCGCGCTCCTGCTCCATGGTCATCCAGTCCGACGTCGCGTGACGGTCAGACTTTCGCGACTTGACGGTGCCTGCCAGCTGGATGGCACCCCCAAATAACAACAGCTTTTCCGTCATCGTCGTTTTGCCCGCATCTGGGTGAGAGATGATGGCAAAGGTGCGTCGATTCACGATGTTTCTGGCGCTGACGGGCTCGGACATTGGCAATTTTTATGGCTACGGCGGGAGAGGCAGTCTATCCCGTTTGACTAGGGAGAACGAGATCAGAAGCTAAACTCCCGCTCCCGCCGTCTTAAAGTGGCTCAGGACAGCATTAGACCGAAGATCAATGCATCCTCACGGGCCACTAAGCCGGGGGATCGGGTGGCAATCGGCAGGCTAGCGGGGTAGTAGCCCTTGCGACGACCAATCTCACTAAAGCCCCCCTCCAGATAAACCCGTTGGGCGGCAGTATTACCCTCTCGCACCTCTAGGAAAATCTGGCAGGCCCCCTGCTCGCGAACAAAGGACACCACCTGACGAAGCCAATGATGACCCAGGCCCTGTCCTCTGACGTCACGATGCAGACAAAAGTTAACCAGCTCGCATTCCTCTAGAACGAGGGTCACTATCGCGTAGCCGGCAACCCGGTTGTTCTTGGACTGGAGTGTCCGACATAGATAGCCTTGGTCCCGCCGGCTCAGGCAATCCAGAAAAATGCGCTCGCTCCAGGGGCTGGGATAGGCTTCTGCTTCAATTTGCAGGACCTGGGGCAAGTCCTGAACCACCATCTCGCGCTCGGAATAGTCGCTATGCGGAGTCATTGGCGAATTTTGCCCAGAGCGCCCTCTTTTGCTGGGCGCTCATCATCAAGGTCGACAGTGAGGGCAAGACCACCAGAGGGGCGTCTTCCTGAGGCAGCCAAGGTTTCAATATGTGCAGGCTCTCTTCGGTCAGAAAAATATCCTGCTGAGCGCCCGGCGCGTATTTCTCAAAAAAGGTAGCTATGGCCACCTCAGGGGTTCTGGAGGAAGCGACCATGGGCCAATGAAATGCTCGGGCTGCCGGAGGGTCCAAGTGCAGGTCTCGCGCCGTTAGCCACCTGAGTCCGACCAAAAGATCGCTGACGAAGCGCAAAGCCTGCTCGTCAATGGTTTGGTGATCTATGAATAGGAAGTGGTCGTGGGCGACAAAGTTTAGGGCTATGGGCGCAACGGGATTATCCTCCTG
>DKNY01000038.1:11880-45869 GCA_002470275.1 Gammaproteobacteria bacterium UBA7376
ACGGGATTATCCTCCTGGGGCGCAACGGGATTGTCCTCCTGGGGCGCGTCGTCTGATGTCGCTCCCTGAGGGGGGGGCTCGTACGGTGCTGGCGGTTCTACCGGGTTAGGGGCTGGCTGGACCGACTGCACCTCTGCGGGGGGCTCAGGCGTTTCTTTTGTACCGGCGAACGAAGGCTCAGACAGGGCCCGAGGCGCTTGTTCGGGCATAGCGTTCTGCTCTACCAAGGTCTTTCGCTGGAACCACATGTCTATGCCCATATCCTTTAGCAGACGCTGTCGTCGCCGAGACTGAGCCTGAAGACCACCATTCACCGTCACTTTCTCCCGTTTATGCGTCCATCGGCATGCTCGCCCTAGGCAGCCCCGGGAGGGGTCGCCCGACTAAGATAGCCCTTAGCCTGAAGACGTTCCAAGACCATGATGGCGAACCACAGAGCATAAAGGGTCGTATCCAGATATCCATCTTTTCGCAGCCACAGGAGGTGCAGCAGCGCTAGCGGCACCGCAGCGAAAATCAGGGTATGCAGGCGCCGCCAATAGCGGCCAAGGCGCAGCTGCCAGCCTCGGGTTGAGGTTAGTGCCATCATCAGGAGGATGAGGAAACTGGCCATACCCGCTGTGATATAGGTTCGCTCATAAAAATCTTCCAGCAACAGCGCCCAGCTAAGCTCTACATATAGCACCATGTAGGTGACGAGGTGCATCACTACATAGGTAAAGGCGAAGAGCCCGGCCATCCGCCTACAGCGGCCCAATATCAGTAGCCGTAGACGGCGACGCAGCGGGGTGACGCTGAAAGCAATCAGCAGCATGATCAGGGACCACTCCCCGAGGAAATGCAGCAGGCCCTCGGCGGGGTCTGGGCCCAGGCCCGAGGTTGGACTTATCAGTTCCAAATAGATCAGATAGGCCAACCAGAGAAGGGGTAGGGAGAGTACGAACCCCAGAGCGGGCTTGAATACATTTCTTGCTACGATTGGCACAGCGCTTCCCGTCTCAATAAAACTTGCTCAAGTCCATGCCTGCATAAAGAGAGGCAACTTCATCAGCGTAGCCATTGAACGGCAGCGTGGGCCTTCGATTTTGATTGAAAAGAGAGCTGGGCAGCCTACGCTCGCTGGCCTGACTCCAACGAGGGTGCGCAACCGCAGGATTAACGTTGGCATAGAAGCCATACTCGCTGGGCTGCAGCTGCTGCCAGGTGTTCAGCGGCTCCTGCTCTGTGAAGCGAATGCTGACAATGGACTTGATGGATTTGAACCCATATTTCCAGGGCACCACCAGTCGCCAGGGCGCGCCATTTTGATTCGGTAGCGTTTTCCCATAGAGGCCCACCGCCATGATGGTGAGTGGATGATAGGCCTCATCAAGCCTTAGACCTTCGGTATAGGGCCAGTCGATACTTGAGAAAAAAGAATTCTGCCCGGGCATTTCCTCGGGACGATAAAGCGTTTTGAACTCGACATACTTCGCGCTGCCGGTGGGCTCGAACTGTTTAAGGATGTCGACCAGCGGTATGCCTAACCAGGGCACGACCATGGACCAGGCCTCTACGCAGCGGAAGCGATAAACGCGCTCTTCGGCGACTAAGCCCTTCACAACCTCTTCGTAGGCAAATTCGCCGGTTTTATTGGCGGCGCCTGATACGGTCACTGTCCAAGGGTCCGTCGTTAGTGCGCCAGCATGCTTGACCGGGTCACCCTTATCCGTGCCAAACTCATAGAAATTATTGTACTGAGTAACAATTTCTTCCGGCGTCAGTTCATCATCCGGCTGCAAGCCTGCATTTGCTCTTCCGAGTAGACCAGCACCCGCGATCAAGGCGGCGCTTTTGCCAATAAAGTCTCTTCGACTGCGGTAGACGGACTCAGGGGTTATTTCCGTACTGGATATTCGGGTGGACTTTTTAATCAGCATAGCGTCGCTCCAAGCTGGCAAGTTGATATAACCGCGGGCCCCGTAGACGCCACTACAGGCCCGTTGCCTGGCCAAAAACCGCATCCTGAATATCGAGGCTGCTCGCTAGGGTGCCTCGGATCGATGACGCATCTTTTGCCAAGTCTGCTTCACAGGGCCTGAAATCGCATAGGCCAAACTCAGGCCGAATAGCACTGAGGGGGGATCTATCATAAGAACCGCAAAGGCCATGGCGATTAGCACCAGAGAAACGAAGGGAATTCGCTCACGAATATTTATCGCTTTCGGCGAGAAATAGCGATAGTTAGAGACCATCAGCAGCGCAGCCATGACCGTCACGAAAGAAAGGCCGGCGGCCATGGGCCATGCAGGTTCGGTGATTCCTCTTTCAAGACAGATCCAAACCGAGAAAATCACTAGGCCAGCTGCTGTAGGGCTGGCAAGACCTGTAAAGGTGCTGAGTTCACCTTCGGTATTGAAACGCGCCAGCCTCAGTGCCGCGCAGGCCATATAGACGAAACCAACAACCCATCCCAACTGACCGAGCACAGATAGGCCCCAGGAAAAGGCAATCAAAGCGGGCGCTACGCCGAAGGCCACCAAGTCTGACAGGCTATCGTATTGGGCACCAAACTCACTTTCTGTGCCGGTTATACGCGCTACACGGCCATCCGCCGCATCCAAAATCATGGCAATGAAGACCGCAACGCAGGCAGGCATGATCTGCCCACTCATGGCCGTGACGATGGCGTAGAAGCCCGCAAACAGGGCGCCGGTGGTAATAACATTGGGCAGCAGGTAAATGCCCCGCCGCCGTAAGCCCTCAGGCCCTTTTGACTCGTCCCGCACTCCGTCCTCACCCTTCGCTTCTGGGCGGTCTACAACACGCAACGTTGGCTTGTCTTGTTCGTCCATCAATTTACTCGGCTGTCTTCTCTCGCTACCTTTTTGCGTCGCTAGCGCTCTGGCCTACGTCGCTGGCACTCCGGCTCGCTATAGGTTTAGCGACGCCCTTGGTCACAGTGGCCTAAGCAGCCTAACACCGTCGTGCGAAGCTAACGAAACACTTTATGTGCAAAAGGCCGACCCAATCCGGAGCGGCCGCTTGCCCCAATGCGCGGCTCTCGCGCGCAGCAAAGCAATCAGTTGATTTCTTTGTTCACCAGACGATTTTCTTGAATCCAAGGCATCATCCCGCGCAGCTTTGCACCCACCTCTTCGATGGGATGTTCCTGAGTAATGCGGCGCATGGCCTTGATACTCGGCGCGCCGGCCTGATTTTCGGATACGAACTCTTTAGCGAAGTTACCCGTCTGGATTTCCTTCAGAATACGCTGCATTTCTTTCTTGGTTTCCTCGTTCACCACTCTTGGGCCACGGGTTAAACCGCCATATTCGGCCGTGTTTGAGACTGAGTACCACATATTCGCGATGCCGCCTTCATAGAATAAATCGACAATGAGCTTCAGCTCGTGGAGGCATTCGAAGTAGGCCATCTCGGGCGCATATCCAGCTTCGACTAGAGTTTCAAAGCCCGCCTGAACCAAAGCGGCAGCACCGCCGCAAAGAACTGCCTGCTCGCCAAACAAATCTGTTTCTGTCTCTTCACGGAATGTCGTCTCGATGATACCGGCCCGACCGCCCCCATTTGCCGACGCATAGGAGAGTGCCAGCGCCTTGGCCTGACCGGTGGCATCCTGTGCGATGGCGATCAGGCTGGGCACGCCGCCGCCTGCGACATAGGTTGAACGAACGGTATGACCTGGGCCCTTGGGCGCAATCATGATGACGTCGATATCGTCGCGCACCTGAATGAGTTCAAAATGCACGTTGAATCCATGGGCGAAGGCAATGGCCGCATTCTCTTTCAGGTTGGGTTCGATTTCCTCTCGGTACAGCGCTGCCTGCAGTTCATCGGGCACCAACACCATGACCAGATCCGCGCCAGTCACCGCATCTGCCACCTCAGCAACGTTGAACCCGGCATTTTCGGCCTTGACCCAGGAGCCTGACCCCTTCCGCAGGCCTACGACCACATTTTCAACGCCCGAATCCCGAAGATTGTTGGCGTGTGCATGGCCCTGAGACCCGTAACCCACAACCACCACTTTCATGTTCTGAATGATTTTTAGGTCTGCGTCCTTGTCATAGTAAACCTGCATAGATTTCTCCCCGTATAAAGTTAGATTGATTGCCCTAGATGGCCAGTGCTCGGTCCCCACGGCTCATACCAGAAACCCCGGAGCGGACCACCTCCAAGATTGTCGCGCTGACCCCGCTGTCGCTCACGGCGCGGATGAAGGCATCGAGTTTATCGCCGGTCCCCACCATTTGAATGGTGTAGGTATGAGCCGTCACATCGACTATCTGCCCGCGAAAAATGTCTGCCGAGCGTTTGATCTCCTGTCGTGCGTCGCCATCGGCTCGCACTTTGAGCAGCATCAGCTCGCGCTCGATATGTTCGTCATTACATAGATCAACCACGCTGACAACCTCGATTAGCTTGTCGACCTGCTTGACGATCTGTTTTATTTTGTTCGCGTCCCCGCTAGTGGTTAGCGTCAGCCGGGAGAGGGTTTCGTCTTCCGTGGGTGCCACCGTCAGCGATTCGATATTGTAGTTTCGCTGGGCAAAGAGGCCAACGACTCGCGAAAGCGCCCCGGCTTCGTTTTCAAGCAGAACCGCAAGAATACGTCTCACTTTAACTCTCCCCAGCCTGGTTTTTACTCAGCACCATATCGCGCATCGCTCCCCCCTTGATCGCCATGGGGTAGACATGCTCGTGAGGGTCAACCCAGATATCCATAAATACTAGGCGATTGCGATTCTCCTCAGAGAATGCCTCGCGCATGGCGTCTTCCAGATCGGCAGCATCGCTGATACGCATACCCACGTGGCCGAAGGCCTCAACCAGGGATTTAAAATCAGGGAGCGAATCGCTGTAGGTGCTTTGAGAATGGCGCCCCCCGTACTGCATATCCTGCCACTGCTTAACCATACCCAGAGCCTGATTATTGAGATTGATAATCTTGATCGGCAGCCCATATTGAAGGCAGGTAGAAAGCTCCTGCATATTCATCATAAAGGAACCCTCGCCCGTCACGCAGGCCACGACGGCCTGGGGATGAGCCATCTGCACTCCCATAGCCGCAGGCAGACCGAAGCCCATGGTGCCCAGCCCGCCTGAGTTGATCCAGCGACGAGGTTCATCAAAGTGGTAATACTGGGCTGCAAACATCTGGTGCTGACCCACGTCGGAAGACACAAAGGCCTCCCCTTGGGTTACTTTGTAAAGCATCTGAACCGCCAGCTGAGGCAAGATGGGCTTTCCGTCTTCCGGAGCCAGGCTATGGTCTAATCCGTGTGCCGCCCGCCAACCGTCAACCGCCTTCCACCACTCCGCCAGGACCGCGCTATGTTGCGTTCTCTCTGCCTCTGTGCGCTGGGCTTCACGAGATTGGTAGGCATCCCAGAGCGCCTCGACTACCCAACCAGCATCGCCGATGAGTGCAATATCCGACGCAATAATTTTATCGATTGAAGCTGGATCCACATCCAGATGAATGATCTTTGCTCTGGGCGAGAACTTTTCGGGGTTATTAGTGACACGATCATCAAACCGAGCACCCAGACCGATGATGAGGTCGGCCTCGTCCATGCTCATGTTGGCTTCGTAGGTTCCATGCATCCCGAGCATGCCCAGACTCTGCAGATGAGTCCCGGGAAAGGCTCCCAAACCCATCAGCGTGGACGCCACAGGCGCGCCAACGGCGGTTATAAGTGAATGCAGGGCCTGCTTGGCGTCTGCCTGAATCATTCCGCCGCCGATATAAAAAACCGGCCTTTTCGCGCCCAGTATGGCTTCCACCGCCCGGTTCACTTCATTTTGATCCCCGGCGTAGGCCGGACGGTAGGAGCGCATCGTGACGTCCGAAGGATAGTCATAGGCAAACGTTATGCTCGGATCCGTTGTATCTTTGGGGATATCGATCACGACAGGGCCCGGGCGCCCTGTGGTCGCAATATGGAATGCTTTCTTGACGACGGCAGGAATTTCGCTCGCGTCTCTAACCATAAAGCTATGTTTTACAACCGGGCGGGACACCCCGATCATATCCGTTTCCTGGAAGGCATCGGTGCCAATGAGGTCACTGGATACCTGACCGGAGAGAACGATCATCGGAATTGAATCCATGTATGCGGTAGCAATGCCGGTGATGGCATTGGTAGCGCCTGGGCCGGAGGTCACCAAGACCACGCCTGGACGCCCGGTTGAGCGCGCGTAGCCGTCCGCCATGTGCGTCGCGGCTTGTTCATGTCTTACCAGAATATGCTCGATCTTTTGCTGGCGGAAAATGGCATCATAAATATGCAGTGCCGCACCGCCAGGGTAGCCAAAAATATACTCCACTCCCTCATCTTGGAGTGAGCGAATCAGCATGTCTCCGCCGGACAGCATTTCGGTCATAACGCACCCTTTTCATCTTGATGGTAAATTCAGGTCCTACGCTCAGTCAGCTTGGCATCTTCTCCAGCCCAACTGGTCCAGGCCAACTAGCGCTATCGCCAAACCAGTAACTTGAACGGTTCCACGAGAAGACCGAAATCAAACGTAAGCCATTGATTTTGAAGACGGACTAAACGCTTTTCGAGCGTTCCTTTTCAAGCGAGCGCGCTATTCTTGTGATTCACTGGCGACATGTCAATGAGCGCCTTCGTTCGAGCCCAGCCGCCCCGCAAGATTAGCCGCAGCGAAGGATCACTGAAGCCATGCGCCCGGTCATCGCTTGGCTGCCACCCTGCAGCGTCGCCTGCCTATGCGAGTAGAGACTCTGAGCGTGCAGCGTACACAGTGTCGAGGCCTTTACCGAGCCAATGCCCAGCTGCTGCAGCCGCACTATCATGGCCCGGCGCATGTCCACCATGCGTTTTTCAACATCCCGCCCGTGCGCTTGGACAGCGTCGGGGAAGGACGCCTGCATCGGCCCCCAAACATCCTGTCCCACCTCAAAGCAACATGACCCAAGAGCCGGCCCAATCCAGGCCTCCAGACGCTCAGGTGCTATATCCATCTCTCGAACAAGGCATCCCACGACGTCGTTGAGCAGTCCGCGCCATCCGGCATGGGCAGCCCCGATGAACGGCCCGTCCACCTCCCTAAGCAAGACGGGCAGACAGTCGGCGGTCCGAATGGCCAACGCCACGCCGGGCTGATCCGTCCACGCCGCATCTGCCTTAGGCTGTTGCCCTACTTCAGGGTTGCCATCCACATAGACAACATCATTACCGTGCACTTGATCAAGCCACTGAATCTCCAAGCTTCGCTGGCCTGCCTGCTCAGGGTCTAACCAGGCGGCAAGCCTCCGCTGGTTTTCCGCGACGCGCTCATCGCTATCACCAATGCCTTGCCGGAGGTTCAATGACTCGAATTCGCCCTGGCTAACCCCTCCGTAACGACTCGTCGTGCCAGCAACAATATCGGGGACAGCAACGGACCAACGAGCCGGAATCCAACCTTCCATCAAATCGCGGCCGCATCTGCGGACAATATGTCGATGAGATGGCTCAAGTCTTTCGGCATTGGCGCGGTGTAGTCCATGACCTGGCCCGACACCGGGTGCTCGAATGAAAGCCTGGCCGCATGGAGCGCCTGCCTGCCAAAGCCCTGAATCGCCGTCTTGGTGGTTGACTCAGCGCCAGGAGGAATAATACGACGCCACCCGTATTGCCGATCCCCAACGAGAGGATGGCCAATGCTCTGCATATGCACTCTAATCTGGTGGGTTCGACCGCTTCCCAACTGGGCGCGAACCAGGGTGTGCCTGCGAAAACGGTCACCAACTCGAATACGCGTCAACGCGGGCTTTCCGTCGTCTCGAACCGCCTGGCGTGTTCGCAGCTTGGCATCCCTGCCGATAGGCTGATCTATATCTTGGCCCGCCACCATCACCCCTTCGCATACCGCCACATAGCGTCGATCAATCCGGCGCTCGGCGATCGCGGCCGTCAACTCTCGATGCGCCTGAGCGCTGGCGGCAACCACCATGATGCCGCTGGTTTCTTTGTCCAGACGATGCACGATGCCCGCCCGCGGCAGGGCGCCTAAGCCGGGGCGATAGTGCAGCAGTCCATTGACCAAGGTCCCGCTGGCATTGCCCGCACCGGGATGCACCACAAGACCCGCAGGCTTGTTGATGATCAATACATCTTGGTCTTCAAAAAGCACATCAAAATCGATGTACTGCGCCGCCTGCCAAGCCTCCCGCTGCTCTACCTGTGCGCCCAGGGCCAGGGTCTCTCCCCCAAGAACCCTCGTCCTTGGACGGACCTGGCTCCCATCAAGGGTCAGAGCGCCTTCATTGATCCACCGAGTGAGCTCGGCCCGAGAATGTTCTGGCAGGAGCAAGGCAGCCGCTTTATCCAGGCGCAACCCGGCAAAATCGGGCGGAATCTCTACGCGATTTTCAATCGTTTCTGTCAGAGAAGCATTCATAGCAGTTGCAACCCTACCTAAATTGGTAAGAATATCGACACCCAGGACAGGCGACGCCTGGGCCACTTAATCGATTCGGGGATTCATTATTTTTATTCAGCACTCTGCAGCCAAGGTCAACGCGGCCTGCCTTCTCATCATCGCGCTAAGTCTTACCGGCTGCAGCAGCATCCCATTTTTCGGCAATGACGACGAGGAGGGGGCCAGCGATGCTGAAATCGAGGCCATTAACACCACCGAGGAGCGAGCCTATAGCCTGGCCCAGCGGGGCCTTCGAAGCTCAAACTTTTCTGCCGCTATCGAGCAGCTAGAGCTGCTGGAAGCACGCTTCCCCTTTGGCAGGTTCGCCGAGCAAGCCCAGCTGGAACTGGTCTATGCTCGCTACATGACCGCTGACTCAGCAGGCGCTCGAGCGGGCGCTGATCGATTCATTCGTCTTCATCCAAGCCACCCCAACGTCGACTATGCCTATTACCTCAAAGCCCTCGCCGCCTACCGAATAGAGGAAGGCGTGTTTAACGACCTCTTCAACGCTGACCCCGCCGCGCGTGATATGGGGCCAGTGAATGAGTCGTATACTGAGTTCGCAATCATGCTCAACACGTTCCCGGACAGCCAATACGCACCCGATGCGCGCCAGCGCATGCTGTACCTTCGTGAGCTTCTCGCGCGCCATGAACTCGTGGTTGCGGACTACTACCTGCGAAAATCGGGATATGTGGCTGCTGCAAATCGAGCACGATTTGTGATCGAAAACTACGCGGATACCCATGCCCGACCCGACGCCCTGGCGATGCTAGTAGAGGCTAATTGGAAGCTTGGGCTGAAAGAGGAAGCGGATCGAGCGCTCAGGGTCTTGGCTCTGAATCACCCGGATTACCGTGACTTCGATAGCCAAGGACGCCTTGTCCTGGAAGAAAGAATCCGTAATCGGGACCGTTCATGGGCGAATATCATGACTTTAGGCCTCCTGGACCGACCCGAAGTGCCTGCGCCCCTGACCATCGAGAACAAAGACGCCGCAGCCGCCGGAGCGGACCCAGCGGCCGAAGCCAAGGAAGCTCAAGAGGAGAAGAAAGGCCGCTTTAGCTGGCTGCCCTTTGTCGACTAACTCTGCACGGGGAACGCCGTTCGGTCTCCCAGGGCCATCAGACCCTTGCCCTCGCGGTCGACTGATCGCGGGCCCAGACTCTAGAGATGATCCGCTACAGGAGGACAAAGACGGCAGCCCATACTCTGATGGAACTGTTAATCACGCTGGTGATTCTGGTCACCTTAACCCGCCTCAGCGTGGGCGGGTTTTCGCGCCTGCTTGCCCAAGGCGAGCTAGAAGCCGGTATGGATAACTTCTCCGCCCTACTGCGCAAAGCCCGCCAGCGCGCCGTGACTGAAACGACCTTTACCATCATTTGCCCTGGCCAACCTCGACTGGAGGCTGGCCGCCTGACACCTCGTTGCGGCCCAAGGGACAGCTGGAGCCAGGGCACCATCGCTTTCCAGGATCAAGATGGCGACATCGCGACCACCGAGGATACGTCCTTACTGGGTGCCACCTCGCCCTTGCACCAACAGATTCGTATCGTTTGGCGAGCTTTTCGAAACCGACCCTATCTCCTCTTCACTCCATCGGGCTTAACGGATTGGCAGAACGGTCGTTTTGTCTTTTGCCAACAGCGTGCTGAGGGCCACATTCAGCACGCTATCGTCATTAACAGCGCTGGCCGGACCTATCGACGAGAAGAATTAACCGGTGCCCAGACCCTCGATCCAGCTCAGTGTCCGGCGTCCGTGCCCTCGGCTTCCCCGTGACCGTTCTCCACCTCTAAGATGGAGACGTCGAAGGTAATGTCGTGGCCGCTCAGCGGATGATTAAAGTCAATTTTAACGCTTTCCTCGTAGACCTCTATGACGACGCCAGGAAGCTCTCCATCAGGGGCCTGGAAGGAGACCACCAACCCGCTCTCCAAAGGTTCATCACCGTCAATCTGTTCAAACATCGAGCGCGACAGCACCCGGACATTGGCTTCTTGACGAGGACCAAACGCCTGCTCGGCCGGAATCAACAGCTGAACATCGTCCCCTTGGGACAGACCGATCAGCGCTGCCTCAAACCCAGGCAGCAGATTACCGTCTCCAATGACGAGGGACGCCGGCGCGCCGCGTCGTGTGGTATCGATCTCCTCACCGTTGGGCATGAGCAGCGCAAAGTGTAGGCTCACCCGCGACCCTTCAATGATTTTTTCCAACTTACCGCTGGAAGACGCGATCAGATCTGACATAGTTTTTCTCAGGAGTTAGTCTCGGATGCACCAGCGCGGTGCGGGAACGCTTCGATTATCAGTGAGATGTGCGCTCGAGTGGCTCCTTGCTAAAAAAGAGCAAGAGCATCCAAATCACGATGCCAGAAAATAGCGCCGAATCAGCTACGTTGAACGCTGGGAAATGATATCCCTGATAGTGCACGAGAATAAAGTCCACCACATAGCCATTGAGCGCTCGATCGTACAGATTGCCCAGAGCCCCGCCCAGGATCAACGCATAAACCAAACCCATAAGTCGTTTTTCAATGGGTGCAATGAGCACCTCTCGAATAATATAAATCGAGAAAGCGACGCCTACCGATACGAAAAACCAACGCTGCCAGCCGCCCGCATTGGCCAGAAAGGAAAAGGCAGCCCCCTCGTTATGCCAGCGTACCCAGGCGAAAAAGGAATATATTTGAACGCGATCTCCGTAGGCGAGCTGACTTACCACCACGGCCTTGGTGCCTTGGTCGAGCAAAAAAACAAAGACCGCCATCAGCAACCAAAGCCAGCGTGCCCGCAGGCTCAACAACCCCGAAGCGCCTGGATCTTCGCTGGGTCTCATCGTATTCATTGGGCTTGGAACCAATCTTTGGCGCTGTGAATATCGCTATCGATTTGGGCTTTCAAAGCGTCAATGGACTCGAATCGCTGTTCATCGCGCAGCTTGCTTTTAAAGGTCACTTTGATGAGCTGGCCATAAATGTTCCCAGAGAAGTCGAATAAATGAACCTCGAGTAGGGGTTCCTTGCCATCCACCGTGGGCCGGATTCCAATGTTTGCAACCCCGTGACGCACCCGGTCCCCCACCCCCTCTACGACCACCGCATAGACGCCTTCCAAAGCAGCTCGATATCGCTGAAGACGCACGTTCGCCGTGGGCGCATCAAGCTGGCGGCCAAGCTGACGCCCGTACACCACGCGGCCCATGATGAAATACTCATGACCCAGCAGGTCAGCGGCTGCCTCGAAGGCTCCCTCTCCCAGCAGTTGCCGAATCAGGGTGCTGCTGATGCGTTGGTCACCCTGCATCATCGTCGGCAGGCTGCTGACATCATAGCCGTGCTGCCTACCGGCCGCCGCGAGCAGCTCAAAATCACCCTCCCGTCCCTTGCCAAAACGAAAATCATCGCCGATCGCAACGTGTCGCACGCCGAGCAGGCGGTGCATCAGATCATCAGCAAACCATGCCGCCGGCATGGCAGCCGTTTTCTTATTGAAGGGCAGGCAGATCAGTCGATCCAGGGCGGTTCGTCTCAACAAATGCACCTTTTCGCGAAAGCGCGTGAGCCGAGCGGGTAGTTGAGAACCAGCGAAAAACTCGCGAGGTTGAGGTTCAAAGGTCATCAGCGCACTTGGGACATTCCATTTCTTGGCGCGCTCTGCAAGCTGGTCCAATAATGCCTGGTGGCCCAAATGGACGCCGTCGAAATTGCCGATCGTCAGCACACAGCCTCGGTGTTCTTCGCGCAGATTGTGCAGGCCATTTATTATTTCCATCGACAGATTATAGGCTTATGGCGCATCTGCTTGAACACCGGGACACCGCTAAAGGCGATTATCACGCATCAAATCCTGTCGCCGTAGACCGAAAAGCAAGAGCAACAACCCGTATCCAAGCAGACCCAGCACACAGGTGACCACGACCCCCAGCAGACGATCTAGGGATGGCATCATCATCCAGGCTTGGTCACTGGGTGCCAGAAAGACCAATCCTGCCGCCAGGAGACCGCTGGTGAGCAGTACCCGAGCGAGGCTACGAAACAGCTGCGTGTCTGGAACGAAAAGACTTCGGCGATATAGCCCAAAGAGCAGTAAGAGCGCATGAACCCAGGCAGATGCTGCTGTGGCCAGCGCGAGCCCAAGATGCCCCATCCAGGAATAAGTTGATAAACCCACCGCCAGATTCACTGCCACCGCCACGCTGGCATAGCGGAAGGGGGTCATGGTGTCATGCTGCGCAAAAAAGGCGGGTGCAAGAATCTTAACCAGGACGAAGCCCGGCAGCGCAACGGCAAAATAAACTAGCGCAGCTGCCGTCATCGCAATGTCGTGAGCCGTCATCGCCCCGCCGGTAAAACTCATATACAGCGTGGCGAGCAGCGGCGTGGCAAGCAGCCACAGCGCCACCGCGGCGGGCACTCCCAACGCCATACCCAGGTGAATCCCCCAATTCAACGTGGCGCGAAATGCCTGGGTGCGCTCGCTAGCGGCCATTTGCGATAGGTGGGGCAACAGCACCGTACCCAGGGCGACGGCGACCAGCCCAACGGGAAGCTCAAGCAACCGATCCGCGTAATAGAGCCAAGAAATGCTGCCGCCAATCAACGTCGACGCAAGAGCAGTATTGACCAAGGCATTAATCTGACCCACGGAGGCGGCGAACATCGCCGGCAGCAGCAGCGTGCCAACTTGCCTGGTGCCGGGGTGCTTTAGGCTAAGTCTAGGTCTGGGTAGCAACCCTAAGGCGCTTAGCCGGGGCAGTTGGAGCAGACACTGCAGGATACCTGCGGCGAATACGCCCCACGCCAAAATCACCACGGGCGTCAGCGCGAGTCCATCGTCTAGCGCAATAAGCGCAGCGGCAATGAGACAAACATTCAACAGCACTGGCGTTACGGCGGGTAAGGCAAAATATCCATGCGCATTGAGGAGTGCCCCCGCGTAGGCGGTCAGCGAAATGAAGCCCAGATAGGGAAACATGATTCGAACGAGCTCAGCAGTCAGCGCGAACGCCTGAGGATCTCCCACGAATCCTGGCGCGAAAATCGCTGTAAGCATGGGTGCCAGGGCCACGCCAAGGACAACAAAGACCGCTAGGGAGGCGGCGAATACCCCAGATAAATCCGCCAGGAACAGGACGAGAGCCCCCTGACCCTGCAGCTTAAACTGCATCAATACAGGTACGAAAGCCTGACTGAACGCACCTTCGGCGAATAGCCGACGAAAGAAATTCGGTATCCGGAAGGCGACGAAGAACATATCTGCCACGGCGGAAGCGCCGAAGAGGTATGCAAGCACCATATCGCGCAACAGGCCGCTAATGCGGGATAAAAGCGTCATCAAGGCAACCGTGGCACCCTGACGGCTGATGCTATGACCCTTACCGTCAGCGTCTCCCGATGCGCTGTGCTGGGATTTAGGAGGAATCTCTGTTGACATCTACCCACTCGAACGGCATATTTCCCGCCCTGATTTTTTCGTCTCTAGGAGACCCTTCTTGGCTAATAGTCCACAAGCGCGTAAGCGCGCCAGACAGGCTGAAAAGCGCCGTGCGCAGAATGCTAGCCAGCGCTCCATGGTAAGAACCTATATCAAACGGGTGGTTGGAGCCATTGAAGAGAAAGATGCGGCGACCGCCGGTGCTGCCCTGACCGCGGCAGTACCGATTATCGACAAGATGGTGTCCAAGGGCATCATGCACAAAAACCAAGCCGC
Organism: Gammaproteobacteria bacterium UBA7376; assembly: GCA_002470275.1. Taxonomy (GTDB): domain Bacteria; phylum Pseudomonadota; class Gammaproteobacteria; order Pseudomonadales; family Azotimanducaceae; genus UBA4421. The sequence goes on from DKNY01000038.1 coordinate 26,034, forward strand.
GCGGCACAAGTCCCGCCTGACGAAGAAGGTCAAGGAACTCGCCTCGGCTGGATGAACGGCGGCTAGCTGCCATCTTGCATTAGCACTAGGTTGTCCCTGTGTACGATCTCTGGCTCCGCCACGTGCTCCAGGACGGTGACGTATTCGTCACTGCTTAGGCCCCGAACCAGCGACACCTCGCTGCTGCTGTAGTTAGTCAGCCCCTGCGCCACGACGGCACCGCTCTGATCCAGGCACCTCACCATATCGCCCCTTCTAAATTGGCCGGACACGCCTTTGACACCGACAGCCAAAAGGCTCACGCCTCGCTCTTGAATAGCGACCACCGCACCGGCATCCAGCACTAGGTCACCTCGGGCGCGCAGCTGCCCGGCAATCCAACGCTTTCGAGCAGCCAGTGGATTGAGTTCCGCAGTCAGGCAGGTACCGATCACCTCGCCCTCGATCAGGCGCTCGAGGATCCGAGGTTCATGCCCTGATGCAATCACCGTATGCGCGCCAGATCGCGCGGCCAGCCGAGCAGCGCGAACCTTGGTCACCATGCCGCCGCGCCCCAAGCCCCCAGTGCTCCCGCCAGCCATTTGATCCAGCGTGGCATCCATGGCACCCGCGGAGGAAATCACGTTCGCTGCTGGATTTACCCTGGGGTCTCCATCAAGCAGACCCGCGACGTCCGTTAGAATAATCAGCGCGTCGGCCTCCACCAGGTTCGCAACGAGCGCTCCCAGCGTATCGTTGTCACCAAATCGGATTTCGTCCGTTGCCACGGTGTCGTTCTCATTGATGATGGGCACGACGCCCATTCGCAGCAACGCACCAAGGGTGGCTCTGGCGTTCAAATATCGCTGGCGGTCAGCGAGGTCCTCATGGGTGAGCATTACCATGGCCGACCCAGTGTTCAAACTCCTTAGCGCCTGCTCGTAGACCTGTATCAATCCCATTTGTCCTACCGCAGCGGCGGCCTGAAGCAGATGGACTTCCGCTGGACGTCGCGCCCAGCCCAATCGCTTGCAGCCTTCGGCAATGGACCCAGAGGTAACCAGAATCACCTCTCGGCCCGTCTCTAGCAGCCTGCCGATTTGCTGGCAATAGGACTCAATTCGAGAAGTCTCCAGTCCTGAATCAAGGCTTGTGAGCAGGGAACTCCCCACCTTGACCACCACCCGACGAGCATCGGCGAGGCGCTTTCTGCCTGCCCCTTCGCCCTCACTCTCGAACATAGATCACCTCTACCGCGCCGTCCCCAAGATCCACGTCATCTTCCTGGTCATCCAGGTCCTGATCGGGATCATCCGCCATCGCTGGCTGACGCCGCGCCCGCATTTTCTCCGAGTGGGCGAATACATCAGCGCTGATTCTCTCCTCCAGTTGGGCAAGGTAAGTGGCAAATTCCGCATCCTCCTGTGCAAGCAATCGCTGCTCGGTCAGGAAAGACATCAGCTCAGCCATCAACGTCTCTAATCCAATATCGCCCAGAGCGGAAATTGCATGAACCGGCCGATCGGGAAACATCTCGCGCATTTCCCCCTGCAGCCAGACCAAGGTATCGGCATCAATCTGATCGACCTTGGACAGTGCCAACCAAGTAGGACGCTCGCTCAATGCATCACTGTACTGAGCCAACTCTTGCTCAATGGCCAGAGCGTTTTCAATGGGGTCGCTGCCATCTTCGGGCAAAACGTCCACCACATGCAGCAGAATACGGGTGCGCGACAGGTGCCGTAAAAATTGAGCCCCAAGCCCCGCACCGTCCGCCGCACCAGCGATCAGACCGGGTATGTCCGCCATCACGAAACTTGCGTCTGCGGCGATACGAACCACGCCCAAACTGGGCACGAGGGTCGTAAAGGGGTAATCGGCAACCTTTGGATTCGCTGCGGAAACCTGCCCGATGAGCGTGGATTTGCCGGCGTTGGGCAACCCCAGAAGGCCCACATCGGCCATCAACCTGAGCTGGAGGCGCAACCGTCGCACGTCCCCGGGCTTTCCTGGCGTGGTCTTGCGCGGCGATCGATTGGTGCTGGACTTGAAGGCTGCATTACCCAACCCTCGACTGCCGCCCTGAGCGACTAAGAGCTCGTCCTGGGCGTCCCGGAGATCGCCAACAACCTCCTGGGTTTCCTCGTCGACCACGGTGGTTCCCACGGGGACCTTGACTCGGATCGCAGAACCACCCGCCCCAGTCTTGTTACGGCTGCCACCACCCTGACCGTTCTGCGCTTGATAGGCAGGCTGAAAGCGGAAGTCGATTAGAGTATTGAGCGCTTCATCCGCTACCAGGAGGACATCGCCCCCCTCACCACCATTCCCGCCATCTGGGCCACCCCGTTCGACATACTTCTCACGACGAAAACTCAGGCAGCCGTTACCCCCCTTCCCCGCCTGGACACGAATAGTCGCCTCATCAATGAACTGCATAGGATCGTCTCCTAGATACAAAAAACCCCGCCAGGGCGGGGTTTTTTAGTTCGTCATCCCGGCGGGAAGCCGCTTTTAGCTCGAGACGATACTCACCGTCTTGCGTCGCAGCCTACCACGAACTGAAAACTCCACACGACCAGCTGCCTTGGCGAACAGTGTGTGATCGCGGCCGCAGCCAACATTTTCCCCAGGATGAAATTTCGTTCCCCGCTGGCGAACGATTATATTGCCAGCGATAACCTCCTGGCCACCGTACTTCTTAATACCCAGGCGTTTCGATTCCGAATCTCGCCCGTTCCTGGTACTTCCGCCTGCTTTCTTATGTGCCATGCCTGCCTCTTTTTCTGGACCAACAAACGATCATGTCGCCGTCTGGTCTATTTCCGACGATCTCGCTACGCGCTTATCCCCGTGATTTTTACTTCGGTAAACCACTGTCTATGCCCTTGGCGCTTAAGGTAGTCCTTACGGCGCTTGAACTTGATAATGCGAACTTTCTTGCCCCGGTCAGTCCGAACCACCTCAGCGGTCACTCGCCCTGCCTCAACAAAGGGCGCACCGACATTTACATCGTCTCCGTCAGCGACCAGCAGAACTTTATCAAAGACGACCTCCTCGCCGGGATCGCCATTTAGCATTTCTAGTTTGATCACGTCCCCTTCGCTGACGCGATGCTGCTTTCCGCCGCTTTGAAATACTGCGAACATCCGCTTAACTCCTGATCTGACCACGCCGACGCCCGACGGTACGGGCCGCTTGCCCCTCGTAAAAGGCGCGTAATTCTATGGGCTAAGACCCTGGATTACAATGGCATACGCGGCCCAAACACCGAAAAAGGCACCAGGCGCACAAACAGGAATTTCACCGCAGGTCACCGTCACTGCTGGCGACACGGCAGCACCTTAGTGGTTATACTCTGGGCGCTCGCGCAGGCACATGACCGGCGCGTATTGACTACCCAAGCGACATCACCAACCGAGGCTTCACTGATTGCCTCGACGACAAGGGAATCCCGCAAGAAGATCGTACAAGGCATATGAGCGTTACCTCTACATCCAGAAAACCAGGCTTAAACATTCCTAGCCAACCCCCCTCCCTGGAATCCATCTACCGTCTGGTGAAGGATGACTTCTCTGCGGTCAATCGCCTCATCCCGACCAGACTGACCTCGGATGTCGATTTGGTCGAAGAAATTGGCCGTTATATTCTGGAGAGCGGAGGCAAGCGGTTGCGACCTATGCTGGTGCTACTCAGCAGCAAGGCCCTGGGCTATACGGGTAGCAATCATATCTCCCTGGCGGCGATCATCGAATTCCTGCATACGGCAACCCTCCTGCACGATGACGTAGTGGATCACTCAATGTTGCGCAGGGGCAAAACCACAGCAAATGCGGCCTGGGGTAACGCGCCTAGCGTACTGGTGGGTGATTTTCTCTATAGCCGGGCCTTCCAGCTTATGGTTGAGCTGGGCAGCATGCCGATTATGGGCGTCCTCTCCAACGCTACCAATGCAATCGCTGAGGGTGAGGTTATGCAACTGGCGAATGTGGGCAACGCCGACATCGACGAAAACCAATATAGGGAAGTGATTCGCTGCAAGACCGCTCTCCTTTTTGAGGCTGCTACTCATACGGGTGCGCTGCTGGCCTACGGCGAGCGCAGCACCAGCAATGACGCCCAACTGGAAGCCATGCGCATGTTCGGTCTCCACTTCGGAACGGCTTATCAACTCATTGACGACTGGCTAGACTATATGGGGGATACAGCAACCATGGGTAAGAATCCCGGTGACGACCTGGCGGAGGGCAAACTGACGCTACCCGTCATACAGGCCCTGCGAATGGGATCAAACAGCCAACAAAAGATCATCCGGGAAGCCATCGCGCAACGTTCGTCAGACCACCTGCCAACGATTAGACAAATCGTCAACGAGACCGGCGCCCTGAGCTATACCAAGGACGCTGCGGCCAGCGCGGGCGAGACAGCCATCGCCCACCTTCAGCGCCTGACGCCAAACGCCTATAGCGAGGCCATGGCTGATCTCACCGAATATTCGCTGTCCAGACTAGGATAGCGCCCAGCCTTGGCTTCTGGGTCTCATTGACATGCCTATCGCTGGTCATTCGTCTATCGTCCGGTCGTGGGGCGGAGCGATGTGGCGGCTTGAGAATCTGGACAAATCTAGAACCTACTGTAAACTTCCTCCATTGCGCTCCACTATAAGAAAAATGAAAAGACTTTAAGATGCCACCGGATACTTACGACTTCTTGGGCTTGAGCGGGCAAGAGATTATTGTCCTTTCAGAGTGTCTTGACGAGCTCAGTGACCCTGAATTCTGGGACGGGCAGCAAGAAATCGATGCCTACAATCGTCTGAGAGCGCGTGTGGAATCCATCATGGCTACCTGGCCCGACAGCTAGCGTCCAGCGTGTCCTAGCCTTACAGGCAATCTATTGCGTCTAACGATATATGGATGACCAAGCCAACCCCCAGTATGCGGGTACGCTGCCATGCAAGCAGTGACAAATAACCCAGGATCGGCCAGGTTGTATGCAGAGGATGAAAACCGATGCTACAGCGTTCTGGATCATAGATCGGGTCTGCTAGAAGATGGTCTAAATCGATCAGCATGCCCAACATCAACCAAACAAATACCGGACCCCGTCGCGACGCAGGAAAACAAGCAGCGAGCAGCGCCGGCACTAAAAAATGGAGACTGAGGTGCAACATGCCGGAAGTATGTCATACCCCCCTTCCTGGGACCGACCTCCCGGGAGAGTAATGACGGGACACACCTCTGTCCGTCCCTCGTTGCTCCCTGCTGGCACGGTAAGCATGCTGGCAGCCCGCTGGATGATGGATATGCAAAAACAATGACGCCAGGGCCGGAGGATTTGTGGTTTCTCCCCCTGGGCGGCTGCGGCGAGATCGGGATGAACCTCAATTTATTTGGCACCGACGACCGGTGGCTGATGGTAGACTGTGGCATCACCTTCGAGGATACCGTGGCCGGCAACCAGATTCAGATGCCGGACCCAAGCTTTATCACAGAGCGCGCCGAAAAGTTGGTGGGCATCATCATCACTCACGCACACTTAGATCATATCGGGGCGCTGCCCTACCTTGCTGCTGCCTTGAACGCTACCATCTTCACCACGCCCTTCACGGCTCGCGTGCTGCGCCCAAAGCTTCGAGAACGAGGCTGCCAGGCACGCGTGGTCGAGGTGCCCCTGGCCTCGTCTCAGACCCTCGGGCCCTTTCATGTCCACTGGCTTCCAATCACTCACTCCACCCCTGAAACCCATGCTCTGCTTATCGAAACCAGCGTCGGGCGCATTTTGCACACGGCGGACTGGAAAATTGATGCCCAACCCGTCGTAGGGGATGGTTTTGACATCACGTCATGGCAGGGGTTCAGAGAACCCGCTGTCAATGCGCTGGTCTGCGATTCGACAAATGCCCTCCAGGGGGGACACTCGGTTTCGGAGGCTGATCTTGAGAGCGGACTTCTGGATCACGTTAAAGAGGCTTCTGGACGCGTTGCGGTGGGTTGTTTTGCGAGCAATATCGCCCGCCTTCAAACCCTGGGCAGGGTGGCAAAAAACAGCGGACGCTACCTCTGTTTATTGGGACGCTCTCTGGACAGTATGGTTATCGCGGCAAAATCAGCAGGCTATTTAACTGAAGACTTCGACCCCATACCTGCGAAAGATATCGGCTATTTGCCGCCATCCGAGGTCATGATGGTGACCACGGGCAGTCAGGGCGAGCCCGGCGCTGCACTGACGCGGCTCGCCGCGAATACGCACCCGCTCGTAGAACTGGACCCTGGCGATACCGTTATTTTTAGTGCCAAGGCGATTCCCGGTAATGAGGCAAAAATCCAGCGCCTCATCACGGGCTTTAGCGCGCACGGCGTGCGCGTTGTGGTGGCTGAGGGGAGTAACAAGGCGATTCACGCGTCTGGGCACCCCAACGCAGAGGAGCTTGCTAGCCTGTATACCTTCATGCAGCCGGAACTCGCGATCCCGGTGCATGGCGAGTTACCTCATATGGAAGAAAATGCCGCTCTCGCCAAACGGTGTGGCGTAAAAAGACAGTTGGTTGGCAAGAACGGGGACTTGTTCAGAATTGCGCCCACGCCGAGCCTGTTAAGAAACGCGGTCGCCGTCGGTCGCCTAGCGGTCGACAAACGAGGCCAGCTATCTCGAATCAGCTAGGGAGCCGCCGCTCCTTGAGGGTATCCCGACGGCCGGCGCATCCTTACCTTGGGTCTCCTCCACAGGTTCCGCCTTCATCCGACAGCTGTAGACGGAGAGCACGGGAATCATGGCAAAGGCAGACAGGAACATCCCTACGGAATCGAGAGCCATACCGCCGGTGTACCACTGGTCATGGAAGCTCTCTACAAAGCGAAAAAAGGCGGCAAAAAAGAAGAACATGACCACCACGGTTAATCCCGCCAGGACTCGAGCCCATCTGAGGCTTAGGTTGCCGCTCAGGCTTATGCCTGCTAAGAGAGCCCCGGCAGCGTATACGATGGCTAAAACCGGCATCTTCGGGATAAAGAGCTGAAGCACTGTCAGGGCCAACAGTAACACCGCTACGACTGCGTTACATAAGCGCATACTATTTTTCTCTCCTCAAGCTCGCACCTCGCTGGCCTGCCTCTGACCTCTTAAAGGTTGTTTCAGCATGGCCTTTCCCTACCCTTCATTGTCCACTTACTCTGACGCCCACCGAGCTTGGCTCAAGCTTGGTTTCGACTTAACTTCGACTTGGCTTCGTCTTGTCATCAAGGGCAGCAATACCGTTATTTCTTTCGAGAATTGCCTATTAGCGCTGAAAAATCGGCAGTTTCCGTTCATCACGGCCGACCGAATGTGCTTGATGCGCCTGGCAGAGTCAACTATTTTGTTACCAATTGTGACACTTTGAAGTTGTACAAAACCAATTCTGCTGGCCTCTAACACCCTGGCATCTGCTCCCAATCTCGCTGACCGGGGAGGCCATCTGTCGAGCCAGGATGGAGTGGTTTAAGATGAGGGTTCGCGACCTTCGGCCGAAGCTTTGAAAAACCTGTTAATCGTCCATCACTCGAAGACCGGCAATACCAGGCAACTCATAGATTCCGTCTGTCAGGGCGTAGCCGGCACAAAGACCTCTGCGCTATCGCTCCGCCATCTCAGCGCCAGGGAGGCGGGCCCGGACGATTTGTTATGGGCTCATGGCCTGATCATTGGCACTCCGGAAAATTTTGGCTACATGGCTGGCGCGTTGAAGGACTTTTGGGACCGCACTTTTTATGAGGTCGAGGGCAGGCTGTCACCCCTGCCCTATGCGTTGGTGGTCAGTGCTGGCAATGACGGCACTGGTGCCGTTCGCTCTATTACCCGCATCGCCAATGGCTACCCGCTGGTTCCTGTACAGGAGCCGATAATTTGCAGAGGCGCCCCAACACCCGAGCACCTTCAAAGCTGCCACGACCTCGGAGCCGCTATGGCCGCAGGCATCGAGATGGGTATTTTCTAGCTTGGGATCGGGTCTCTGGACGTCAAGGGCCGGCCAGCAGCCTTTCGTCCAGCTTGTTGCGCTACCTTGAAGTGAACACTTGCACTATTCTCTCGGCTGCTCCACCACAGCCTACGCCCCACCATCCGTTGGCTACGCGATAAATGAGGCCTACCTTGCCCGACAGTACGGTAAAAATTTTACGACGCATCAGCGACCTCGACCCTGAGAGCTGGGACGCCTGCGCGACAGGCAGTGGAGCCTACAACCCGTTCACCTCCTATGCGTTCTTGAGTGCCCTGGAAGACAGCAACAGCGCGTGTCAAGAAACCGGATGGCAGCCCTTTCATCTGGCGGTGGAACGTGATTCAACACTGGTCGGCGTTGTCCCCATGTATCTCAAGAGTCACTCCCAAGGGGAGTACGTCTTCGACTACGCCTGGGCCGACGCCTGGCACCGGGCTGGCGGTCAATACTATCCGAAGCTTCAGGCAAGCATTCCCTTCACCCCCGCTACGGGGCCTCGCTTACTCTGCCTGGAGCCCAATGATGCAAATTACGAACTTCTCCTCAGCGCGTGCTTAGAGGTCGCAGATCAAGTGGACGTCAGCTCCCTACACATGACCTTTATGCAGCCCGAACAATGGGACATCGCAGAACGAATGGGATTCTTGACGCGCATGGATCAGCAGTTTCATTGGCACAACCCGGGCTATGACACTTTCGACGCCTTCCTTGCAGACCTTTCCTCGAAGAAACGCAAAAACCTTCGTCGGGAGAGAAGAGAGGCGATTCAAGCGGATATAGACATTGAATGGTGCCGGGGGGCGGAGATTTCCGAAGCCCATTGGGATGCCTTCTACCAGTTTTACCTGGATACCGGCACACGAAAATGGGGCAGCCCGTACCTTACGCGGCAGTTTTTCACGTTGATCAGCGAACGCATGGCTAACGACGTCCTGCTGATTTTGGCCAAGCGGCAGGGTCGCTACATTGCAGGCGCCCTGAACTTTGTGGGGGGCGACACCCTGTTTGGGCGCAACTGGGGCTGTATCGAGGATCACCGTTTTCTACACTTCGAGGTGTGTTACTACCAAGCCATTGACTACGCCATCGCCCATGGACTGAAACACGTAGAAGCAGGCGCCCAGGGCGGCCACAAGGTCATCCGCGGCTATTTGCCCAAGCCCACACTAAGCGCGCACTGGATCAAAGACCAAGGCTTTTCCGAAGCCGTCGCCCGATTCCTGAAAGAGGAGCGCGCCCATGTCAGCCAGGATATGGAGGCAATCGCACAGCGCAGCCCATTCAATGCAAATGTGGACATTAGCCAGATTCGCGCCATCGATTGACCCGCAAAATGGAATGCGCGACGGGGCGCACGTTGACGGAAAATCAACGCTATTTGACTTATAATGTTCTCTTTTGTACCCCGACCCACCATGAGCGACCCATCGCAGATCGATCAGGATTCTTCCACGTATCAAACCGTCAACGATCTACTCAACCTAAGCATACCGTTTGGTGACGATGTTGCGGTTCGCGGGTGGCTTCGCTCGAGACGATCATCTAAGGGCGGATTCTCCTTTCTACAGGTTTACGATGGCTCCTGCCTGCAAACGATTCAAGCCATAGCGGACGACAAGCTTGAAAACTACGACGCAATAACCCAGGCGTCTACTGGCTGTTCGGTTGAAATTCTTGGCCGCCTAGTCGCAACGGATGGTCGCGACCAAGACCGAGAAATACAGGCGACCAGGGTCAAAATTTTGGGCTCAGTGGACGATCCGGAGAGCTACCCGATCAGTAAAAAACAGCATACCTATGAGTTTCTCAGGTCTGTTGCTCACTTGCGCCCAAGAACCAATACCTTTGGTGCCATCGCCCGAATCAGGCACAAGCTGACGTTTGCGGTTCACGATTACTTCAATCGGGAAAATTTTTATTGGGTAAATACACCCATAATTACGGCCAGCGACTGCGAGGGAGCGGGCGAGCTCTTCAGAGTGTCCACTCTGGATCGCCTACATCAGGCCAACGAGGCCCAAGAGGCCAAACTCGATTATGAAGCGGACTTTTTTGGCACCGAGACGTTTTTGACTGTCTCCGGTCAGCTGAATCTCGAAAGCTATGCCTGCGCCCTCGGCAAGGTCTACAGCTTTGGACCCACCTTTCGCGCTGAGAATTCAAATACCTCTCGTCACCTAGCCGAGTTTTGGATGATCGAGCCAGAGGTGGCCTTCGCAACTCTGAAAGATAATGCAGCCCTAGCGGAGGACTTTCTGCGCCACATTATTGGCTACATGCTAGAGACCTGCGGCGATGACCTCACGTTCTTGGCCGATCGCGTGGCACCCAATCTGCTGGATAAGCTCCAGGGTGTGGTCAACACGCCCTTTGTGCACATGACCTATAGCGAAGCCGTCAAGCTGCTAGAAGACAGCGACCAAGCCTTCGAATTTCCCGTTAAGTGGGGCGCGGACCTTCAGTCTGAACACGAGCGCTTCATCAGTGAGCAGGTCATCAAGGGCCCCGTGGTTGTGACCGACTATCCAAGGGAGATCAAGGCCTTCTATATGCGCTTGAATGATGATCAACGGACCGTTGCTGCCATGGACGTATTGGTGCCTGGCGTTGGCGAAATCATTGGCGGGAGTCAGCGTGAAGAGCGCCTAGACATTTTAGATCAACGCATGCACAGCACATTGAAAGACGAACTCTGGTGGTACCGGGACCTGCGGCGCTATGGCACCGTACCCCATGCAGGATTTGGTCTTGGCCTAGAGCGCCTGGTGCTTTACATCACCGGCATGGAAAACATCAGAGACGCCATCCCATTCCCACGCGTGCCCAATAATGCAGACTTCTAAGCCCACTGCAGCGGCGGCGTCCGCTCAAAGCAAACCGCTACGTTTGCTGGCCTCCCTGTGGCGCCTGCGCCCCTTTGTGACCCCCTATAAAGTCGGCCTATTCTCCGGCATCGGCGCCTTTGGCTTAGCCAGAATTCTAGAGGCCATGGTGCCCGTGCAGACCGCCTTAGCAATCAACAAAATGGCTGAGGGCAACTTCGACATCAGCAACGAGGTATCCATCATCATCCTCGTGGTGATAGTCCGTTACTGGGCGATTAGCTTTGCCCGCTTTAGCGTGCGCCGGGTCGCGCTGAAAATTTCCTTCAACCTCCGTCAGCGTCTGTTTTCTGATCTACAGCGACAGGGTTCGGAATTTTTCTCGAAATACAGCATTGGCGACATGATGACCCGCGCAGTTGCGGATATCTCGCTCATTCAGCGGCTTATTTCTGGCGGCACGGTCCTCCTTATCATCATGGTTTACGCCACTCTGGTGGGCTTTGGGTTTATGCTCTACTACTCGCCAATGCTGACGCTTTTGCTGCTGCCTCCGCTGCCCATCATTTATCTCTATGCGACGCGTTCCGCCGTGGCCATGGGAAAAGCATCCGCTCAGGTACAGGAGCGGCTCTCCGATTTAGGCACCACGACTCAGGAAAACCTGTCTGGCATCAGGACCATTCAAGCCATGGTGCAGGAGGAGAACGAAGTTCGTCGCTTTGGGGAAGCCAACCAGTCCTATGCAGACATTTTCTATCGGCAAGGACAGATCAATTCCTCTATGGCCGCCTGGTTGCCAACCTTAGCCGCAATCTGCTCACTGACCATTCTTGGCTATGGCGGACAACAGGTTCTCAACGGCACCCTGCTAATTGGTGACTTCGTTGCCTTTTTTATGTTCGTCAACATGGTCGTTCAGCCCTTCAAAGTCGCTGGCTTTATTGTCAATCTCTTCCAGCGCGCAGGCGTTGCCAGCCGCCGACTCTTCGAAGTCTTCGACCGTCCAGAAGAAATCATCGATGCCCCAAAATCTTCGGCCCCGGAGCAGATCAAGGGGCGTATTGATGTCACCGACCTCAGCTATACCTATGCAGGCAGCGATATCCCCGCCCTCGACGGCATCTCCTTTTCAGTCGCCAAAGGCGAGAGCGTGGCGATCATGGGAAGAGTGGGCAGCGGCAAAACAACGCTCCTGAAGCAGTTAGTCAGGCTGCTAGATCCACCCCCTGGCTCTGTCCAACTGGATCGCTGCAATGTGGCGGATTTTCCCTTGGCGGTACTCCGCGAACAGGTCGCCATGGTCCCACAGGATCCCTTCCTCTTTGCCGAACCGCTCAAGGATAATTTGACCTACGACGATCCCAATCGTGCGTTAGCCATAATTTGGGATGCCGCAACGTCAGCGGACCTCAAGAACACTATCGAGAACTTTCCGGACCAGCTCGACACTCTGGTTGGCGAGCGGGGAGTCACCCTTTCCGGCGGCCAGAAGCAGCGGGCTACACTAGCGAGAGGACTCATCAGGAATGCGCCGGTGCTGATTCTGGACGACTGTTTTTCAGCCGTTGATACAGAAACCGAAGAACACATCCTCGGAGAGCTTAAACGCCTGCGAGCCGAACAGACCACCATCCTGGTGTCTCATCGCATTAGCACCGCCCGGCATGCAGATCGTATTCTCGTCATGGATGAAGGGCGCATCATCGAAAGCGGAACGCACGATCAGCTGGTTGCCGGCGGAGGCTACTATGCTGAGCTGGAGCGCGTTCAGCGAGAGGGCGGCGAAGAGGATGACCTGGAACGCCTGCGAGCCGGCTCATGAAAGAAAGCACCGATCCAGCCATGAACTCAGAGCCCCAGGCCAAACGCAACTACGCGATGTTCGATGCAGACATCAGCGGCGCAGTCTTGAACATTCAGTTACTCAAGCGTCTGCTTCGCTGGCTTGCACCCTACAAGGCCACGCTCCTGGTCAGTACGGTCCTGATGCTGATCGCATCCACGCTGCAGGTGCTGTTGCCGATGATCATCTCTCTCGTGGCCATCGACCATATCATTCGTGGTGAGTCCAGCAGTGACAGCCCAGACTTCGGGCTAATCGACCTCAACACCTGGCTGGCGAGTTTCTTTGGCGCCCATGAACTCTTCATCGCATGCGTGCTTTATGGGCTGATCTTGCTCGCCAGCGCTTTCACTGGGCATGCGCATCGAATGACCCTTATTGGACCCGTGATTAATGGCCTAAGGGACCTCCGACTGGACCTCTTTCGGCACTTAGAAACTCGCCCATCGTCATTCTATGACCGAGTGGCCGTGGGTCGCATCATGACCCGCGTAACCAATGATGTTGAGGCCCTCTTTGAGCTGCTCCGAGGCCTGGGCGCGCTGATCGGTGAGTTTGTGCCCTTCTTTGTCGCCTTAGCCGTCATGCTTGCTATCGACGTACGTCTGACGCTCATACTGCTGATGGCGCTCCCGGTACTGGCGGTGGTGACCTATTACTTCAGACGCAAAACGCGCCTTCTCTTTCGTCAGGCCCGACAGACGCTGTCCTCCCTGAATCAAAACCTGCAGGAGAATCTTGCCGGACTGCAGGTTGTTCAAATTTCTGACCGACAGCAATACAACCTTGACCGCTATACCGATATCAATGATGAAAATCGGGGTTATGAGCAACGTCTTGCCCGGGTGGAGACGCTATACGGCGCGTTCAATGAAAGCCTCGCTCAGATCGCAGTAGGGTTGATCCTTTACTACGGTGCCAGCTCGGTAATGCAGGTCAATATGACCGTGGGAGAGGTGGTGCTCTTTACTCAATTCGTCGGGATGTTATTTCACCCCATCGTGGTTCTGGGAGAACAGACCAACGTTCTCTTTAGGGCCATGGCTAGCGGCGAAAGGATTTTTCAGGCCCTCGACTGGGATGAGGCCATTCACGAACCCAGCGACCCGGTCACTCTACCGACTCGACTGAGCGGCGAGGTCAAGTTCAACAACTTGAACTTCGCCTATGACCCGGACCTGCCGGTTTTGAAGGACGTCACCTTTAGCATCCATGCCGGTGAGAAGCTTGCCATCGTAGGGCCCACTGGATCGGGCAAGAGCACCATTATCAGGCTGATGGGCCGGTTCTATGACATCGAAGACAATCAAATTTTTCTGGACGGATTCGATCTAAACCAAATCCATACCAAGGACCTGCGCCGACGCATTGGCGTTGTGCTTCAGGATTTCCATATTTTTTCAGGTTCGATATACGACAATATTTCCCTGGGAAATCCAGAGATAACCCTCGAAAGAGCCGTTGAGGCCGCAAGAACAGTCAATGCTCACGACTTCATCTCATCCCTACCCCTGGGCTATGAGACGCCCCTGACCGAGCGTGGCCAGAATCTTTCCCAAGGCCAACGACAGCTTTTAGCCTTCGCACGCGTGCTAGCGGCCGACCCGGAAATCCTAATCCTTGATGAAGCCACGGCGAGTATCGATACCGAGACCGAGCTCCTGATACAGGACGCCCTGGAGCAGCTTACTCGAGGTAGAACCTCAATCATCATCGCCCACCGGCTGCAGACGATCCAGGAGGCTGATCGTGTTCTTGTTTTAGAGAATGGTCGCGTTGTCGAACTCGGAGGGCATCAAGAGCTATTGGCTGCCGGGGGCCTTTATGCGACCCTCCATAGCCTCCAGTTTCAAAGCGATGACAATCATGAAACAGGTTAAAAACGGCGAAAAATTTTCTACGCCCCAAGGCTTTTCGGCCATTAAAAATGGCGTCAAGGCGTCCCAAAATGCGGCCCATGCCATTGAGCGAAAGCCCCCCTGGCTCCGAGTCCGTCCCGGGGCCGGGGAGCGCTACCAAAGGGTTAGGGATACCGTTCGCGAACACCGCCTGGCCACTGTCTGTGAAGAGTCCCACTGCCCAAATATTGGTGAGTGCTGGAACCATGGCACGGCGACCATCATGCTTATGGGCGCAACCTGCACGCGAGCCTGTCAATTTTGTGCCGTGGATACGGGCAATCCCAAAGGCTGGCTGGACCTTGAAGAGCCAGAAAACGCGGCGCGATCGGTCGAACTGATGGACCTGAACTACGTTGTTCTGACCTCCGTCGACCGTGACGATCTCGCCGACGGCGGTGCAGATCACTACGCGCAATGCATCCGGGCCATACGCAAAAAATGTCCGGATATTATTATCGAAGCGCTTACCCCTGACTTCTCCGGCAGGCTTGCTGCGGTGGAAAAAGTGGTCAACTCAGGGCTTCAGGTGTTTGCCCAAAATTTAGAAACCGTACAGCGCTTGACCCATCCTGTTAGAGACCCCCGAGCGGGTTATCATCAAACCCTAGAAGTCCTTGCCGCAGCAAAAAAGGCTAATGACAAGGTGCTTACGAAATCGAGCCTGATGCTTGGACTGGGAGAAAGCGACCAGGAGGTTAAGCAAGCCATGGGCGATCTGTATGCCCACGACGTTGATATCGTGACCCTTGGGCAGTACATGCGGCCAACGCCGAACCATCTCCCCGTCAATCGGTGGGTGCCGCCAGAGGATTTTGCCGCGCTGCGTGACTACGGACTGAAGCTGGGCTTCCTGGAGGTTGCCGCGGGCCCCCTGGTTCGCTCTAGCTACCGGGCTGACCGAGTCTTTGAACAAAACAATCTGGGCCTCACCGCGGATGCAGGCGAACGCATTCCGCTCAAAGAGATATAGAGCCATGGTTGTTGTGTCTTCCCCGACTCAGGCATCATGCTTGGAATTCGCACCGCAGATGACGTCAAATGCAAGAAACGATTGATCCAGAAGCGCTACACCTGGCCGGCTTTGCGGGCGAGACCTCCGCTGACGAAGAGGTAGCTACCCTAACCTTAGTGACTGAGCGTGAATTTAGTGCCAAGCCGGACTTGCGAGACTCCGCCGACCGCCGATGGTTCGACCGCCAACAGTTCAAAGGTAGGCCCGGCGACATGGCCTGGCTATCGCCTAGCGAGCTGTGGATTGGCTGGGACGGTGAGTCCAATCTCTCGAGCCTTGGCCACCTCCCCAGGCTTCTGCCTGAGGGCCTGTATCGGTGCACCAATGACCTTACCCCCCTCCAAATACTGGGTTGGGGCCTTGGGTGTTATGACTTTGATCGCTATCGGGCCGCCAAGAGAAACCCTGCTCGTTTGGTGCTTGCTGCAGAAGAGCGTCAGGGAGAAATCGTGCATTCCGTTATGGCAACCACCTTGGCCAGAGATCTCATCAACACGCCGAGCCAGGATATGGCACCCACCCACCTGGAGGCGGAAGCACGCGCTCTGGCCGATAAATTTGGTGCTCAGATCGACGTTATAGTGGGCGATGAGCTCCTGGATCACGAATGCGGGGCCATTCATGCGGTGGGACGAGCGGCCAAGGATGCGCCTCGCCTGCTCGACATCACCTGGGGCAATCCGGATCACCCGGCCATCACCCTGGTGGGTAAGGGCATTACCTTCGACAGCGGTGGCCTTAACCTCAAACCTGGCGGCAGCATGAGGCTGATGAAAAAGGATATGGGCGGAGCAGCCATGGTGATGGGGCTGAGTTATCTGATCATGTCCCAAGCCCTGCCAATACGCCTTCGCACCCTGATCCCGGTGGCGGAAAACAGCATTGGCACGGATGCCTTTCGGCCGGGTGATGTTCTGCCAACCCATAAGGGATTGACCGTTGAGATTGACAATACTGATGCCGAAGGACGCCTTTTGCTGTGTGATGCACTCTCCATCGCCTGCGCTGAACAGCCTGAAATGGTCATCGACTACGCCACCCTAACCGGCGCCGCACGGATAGCCGTCGGCACAGAAATCGCGGCGATGTTTACAAACCGTCAGGACGTTGCCCTAGAGCTCAACCACATTGGCCAGGAGGAGGACGATCCGGTTTGGCCTCTGCCCCTGCATCAAGGCTATGAGCATATGCTGTCCAGCAAGGTGGCGGACCTGGTCAACAGCCCTCCATCATCTTATGCTGGCGCCTCGGTGGCCGCCCTCTTCCTGCAACGTTTTATTGACAAAACGCCTTGGGTACACTTCGACGTCATGGCCTTCAACACCCGCTCACGCCCAGGGCGGCCAGAGGGCGGTGAGGCCATGGCGCTGCGTGCTGTCTACCGTTTCTTAGTAAATCGATATGCTCAACCTTAAAACGCTTGAAACCAGCGCCAAGGGCACCAAACTTCCACTGGATACGCTGCTGGACTCTCTGCCTTTCAACGCCCAAGGCTTGGTGCCAGCCATTGCTCAGGATGCGGTAACACGAGAAGTTTTGATGCTGGCCTGGATGAACCGAGACGCCATTGACCAAACGCTAGCCTCGGGTCGAGTCACCTATTTCTCTCGAAGCCGCCAGCGGCTCTGGGTAAAGGGGGAAACCTCTGGACACGTGCAGCATCTTCGGTCCATGCGCATCGACTGCGATGGGGACGCGTTGCTGCTCGAAGTCGAACAACATGGGCCCGCTTGCCATACCCTTAGGGAGACCTGCTTTTACCTGCAGGTGACGGGGGATTCGGTCGAGATCATTTCAGAGCCAACGTTGCCGAGCCAGCCGTCTGGACAATGACCGACATCTATTTGCACAACACGCTCTCAGGTCAGAAAGAGCGCTTCATCCCCATGGACCCGGATCATGTGCGTGTTTATGTCTGTGGCCCGACGGTCTACAGCTATGTGCATATCGGAAACGGCAGGCCGGCCGTTGTCTTTGATACGCTAACTCGCCTGCTGCGTAGCGCTTATCCTCGCGTTACCTATGTCAGCAACATCACAGACATAGACGATAAGATCAATGCCGCCGCCGCCGAGGGCGGGGAAAGTATTAAGGACCTCGCCGCCCGCTATACCGAAGCCTATCTTCAGGATATTCAGACCCTCGGCGTTATTCCTGCAGACGTCATACCTCTGGCCACGCACCATATCCAAGAGATCGTGTCGATGATCAATGAACTGATCGATGCTGAATTTGCCTATGTCAGCGCCGGTCACGTGCTCTTTCACGTCCCCGCTGACCCAGAATACGGCAGCCTCTCGAAAAGGTCCCTAGAGGACATGGTTGACGGTGCCCGAGTCGAGGTCGCCGACTACAAGAAAGACCCCAAGGATTTTGTCCTTTGGAAGCCCTCAAGCCCGGAACAACCCGGTTGGGATAGCCCCTGGGGCCGGGGACGCCCCGGCTGGCATATCGAGTGTTCAGCCATGGTGAAGAAGCACCTGGGAGAGACCATCGACATTCACGGAGGAGGCGCGGACCTGACCTTTCCTCATCACGAGAATGAAGCGGCCCAGAGTCGTTGCGCCAATGCTAGCAAGGACTATGTTCGCTATTGGCTGCATAACGGCATGTTAACCCTGGGTTCGGAAAAAATGTCGAAATCCGTAGGCAATGTGATGACGATACGGTCCCTGTCTCAGAAACACTCGGGAGAGACCCTGCGCTACGCATTGTTATCGGGTCAATACCGATCCAGCTTGGCTTGGTCCGAGGATCTGCTGGTTCAAGCCAAGTCTAGTTTAGATAGCCTCTACCAATCCCTCAGGGGCAAGGATCATCAGGAGACCAGCAGCGCCTATGCCAACCTGGCTTTAGGAGCGTATCCCCAATCCGTCGTAACGGCGCTGAAAGACGATCTCAATACACCGCGCGCCCTAGCGGCCATGCATGAACTTGGGGCCGCGCTGCGTCGTGCCGAGGACGAAGAGGCACGAAACCAGGCCCGAAGCGCGCTCCTTGCGGGGGGCTGGTTGCTGGGTTTGCTTGGCCAATCTCCAGACGAGCACTTTACTGCCGGCGATGCCCAGGACAGTTTGGATGCCCAGCAAATAGAAGCGCTCATCGAGGCCCGCCGGCAGGCCCGCGCGGACGGCGATTATGCGGGCGCTGACCGAATCCGCGATGACCTCGCTGAGGCAGGCATTGAGCTGGAGGATTCGCGCGACGGAACGCGCTGGCGGCGACGGTAGCTCAGCACACGATTCATGTATCCGCTTACCATCATTGGCGATTCTTCAACGGCAGATATCACCCATCTAGCCTGCAGGGCTGCAGGCTTTGAAAACATCTCGCGCCTTGGCCGGCACCAGACGATACCTAGGCCAACACTAGTCTGTCTTGGCGCAAATGCCAGCCGTGTGGTCAACGCCCTGTGTCAGACGCCGCTGGAAAGCTTTGGTTTCCTGCCGGACAGAGACCAGATTCGCCTGGGACGATCTGCCTACCTGCTTGCCGAGCTGCCCCTTGGCGACTTTTATCGCCAGCGATACGGATCTGCTCTCGTCAACTGCAGCGAGCAGGCGCTACGCCACACACTGCAGCAAGAAATCGGAGAACCCGATGTCATGACTCAAAACCTGTCGCAGCAGGATGAGACCGATGCGGGCCTCAACCTTGTCTGCGACGACCACGCAAGCAAGATACCGGAAAAGCCTGCATACCTTCATGCCTCGGCAATGACCCAGAACCACTCACTGCGAAAGGCGAACGTCACCTGGCTGGGCGAGGGGCAATATATCCAGCAGCGATCCCTACCCGAGGGGGTGCACTTTGACTTCATTACGTTAGCGGGCCGTGGCTGGTCGGTGGCCCAATGGCATCCAAGCCTACATGAAGCGTTTGAGTCTAAATCCGAAGCTAGCGCCCTGCCGCCCGACGCCCTGGAGATCCGAGATCACTTTTTCCAAGGCGATACCGTCTACCTCAACAGCTATTCCCGTGGAGAACGGGGCGCGCTCCCAGAAATGGGCAACACGGGCATCGAGGATGCCTGGGTGCTGTCTCGAATGCTTGAAAACTACGAGGAGGATGTCACGGACGCGCTGGTGGCATACGAACAGTTCCGACGGGTACGCAGTAAAAAGCTTCATAAAATATACTGGGAAGAACTCAGGCGTATGACGACCCCGGTTCTAACAAGCGCCTGGCGATTTCGTCTCGGGATGGCTCTCAGAGCGCGATTCCTGCCTGAACTTGCCTTACAGCAGCGCGACGCGCTGCACGAGCATGACGTTATTCGCGGTTTCCGCTAGCGC
>DKNY01000038.1:46225-46973 GCA_002470275.1 Gammaproteobacteria bacterium UBA7376
TAAAAGGCGACTGTTCGCGCCAAAACTCTTACTCAAGAAATTCATCTGGTCTCCCAAAATTCTTCCCGAGTTGATCAGCGCCAGATACTCGGCAAAGTTGGGGACATAGGGAAGCGCCAGGAGCTGAAGGGATATCTCTTCCAGCAAACGGTTACCCTTGAAGTGATTACAGCGCCGACAGCAGGAAACAACGTTCTCCCAGTGGTCCGAGCCGCCGCGAGAGACAGGCACCACGTGGTCTCGGGTCAACTCCATATCGGTATGATTCTTACCGCAGTAGAGGCATAGATTACGATCACGTTTGAAGAGCGCCTGATTCGTCAGGGGAGGCACATGTGCATCCTTTGAAACCACTCTTCCGTCGCAGGCAATAATGCTGTGGATATCGACACTGCTTAAGGAACCGTCCAGACGGGAATGGCCCCCTCTTATGGAAACCAGTGGCTCCCCTACCGTCCATACCACCAGGTCTCGGGAGTAAAGGCAGACGGCCTCCTGCCAAGAAACCCAGTCGATCGGCTGCCCTGCGATATTCAGCCGCAAAATACGGGGTATTCGATCAAAATCCGATAATGTTGCCAGCATCCTCACTCCTATCGCTCACGTTATCGAGGATTTCACCGTGACAGCAGGCTATGCCATAGGGTCCATGCCCGCAACCGTCCATCACTCAAAACTAGTCGTTCTGTTTTGCAAACTCGTGACACCTTTAAGGCGATGCCCACACTTTACAGAATGACCGGACCGG
>DKNY01000008.1 GCA_002470275.1 Gammaproteobacteria bacterium UBA7376
GCGCTGTTGGTGCCGTTAGCCGCCTGGATCGACAGCTCACGAATGCGCTGAAGCATATCGGAGACTTCCTCTAAGGCACCCTCAATCGATTTGGTCATCGCAATGCCGTCGTTCGAGTTTTTAATCGCCATATTTAGACCCTGGATTTGAGCGGTCATGCGCTGGGTCATTGCTAACCCGGCTGCATCATCTGACGCGCTGTTTATCTTGGATCCGGTAGAGAGGCGCTCCATCGCTGTTTCGAGCTCGTTTTTCGATCCTGCGATAGCTCGCTGAGCCGTAAGCGATGAAACGTTAGTGTTGATTACGAGAGACATTGTTAACCTACCTCTTAAGTTAGTTTATTCGCCGCGAAGCGCTCTTTTGACGCCACTGATTCTGTTTTCGAGGAACTGCAGCGTTGCTGAATAGCGCGCTGATTCCTTACCAAATTCCGCCTGCTGAAAATTCAGCTCCACTGTATTTCCGTCTGCTGCGGGATTATTCGGGACGCGAAAAACCAGTCCGTTTCTGCTACTGGGACCGTGGTCCATGTGCAGAGAGTGAGTGCGTCGCGCCGACATCGTTTGTTCCTTGCCAAACAATTGCTTGAAATCGAGGTCCTTAGCCTTGTAGTTAGGGGTATCCGCATTGGCAATGTTCTCGCCCAGCAGTCCCATCCGTCGCTGACGGGCGTTCACCGCTGTTTCATGGATTCCAAAAATGTTATCTAGCATCTTCATCTAACTGTTCTTTATCGCTCGCTAAAAAAATCTTTTTCTTACTCAAGTTATTCAAATCACATCCGATTGCATGAGTAGGAAAACTCCTACGCATTGCCACAACCGCTGATAAGCAAGGGCCGTGCCAAGTCCCGAAATTGCCGGAAAAGGCGTGTTTTCCCGTGTTTTTCGGTCAAAATCGGCGGGAGATGCCGGTAGGCGGCAAAATATTGGCGGCGCAGGCTGTCCGCTTTTCAACATCGTTTGCCGGGTGTCAGGATTACGTCAGACGGGTAAGCGGGGCTTTTTCCACAGGCGCGAGCGCGAACAAAACAGAAACCATCGGTTTGACAGGGGTTTGGCGGTAATAGAAGGAAGCTGTCAGGGTCCCGTTGAAGCTGGCACTTAGATTGCATCTCCCTTGGCATGCAGCATATATCTCGACACTCCGTTTACGTTGGCTCCGTTCCCAACAGACCAGGTCACGCCCGAAGCAGCCTTTCTTCCGGATTCGCCAGCCCAGGCCTGGGACGCCACGCCGGACATGTGAAATTCATGATCTGGGCTGTCTTGCTCGCATTCCTAACGCCCCAGGGGATTGGCGACACCAGCGACATCGCGACGAATGAGGCCCTTGAGCCTAAGGCTCAACTGTCGGCGGAACTAACGGCCTGGATGGCGCTGAAATTTCCCGCAGGTCAATATACCTTTCTGTTGGGGGATCAGCGGCTAGCCATCCCCGCTTGCGCAGGATTTGCTTTTAGCAGCACGTCATCCGCAAACGCACAGAGCATATTGGTAGAAGCGCGGTGCAGTGACCCGGCCTGGTCGAGGCTGATTCGTGGCCGAAGCGAGCAAGGCGCAGCGGCACCCGCGCTAGAACAAACAACGGTTTGGACGGTCGACGAGAATGTACCCAAGGGCCGAAGGATTACGCCGGGCATAGTGCGCCAAGTACAAATGAGTAAGAGAGGCGTGCCGCAGAACGCGCTCAAGGGCGGATTCATGGAGCGGCCTGTCTTTGCCCGCCGACCATTGAGAGCCGGTAACGTGCTCACCCAGCTGGACATTGCCAACCTACAAAAGGTTCTGGTTCTAAGAACGGCATTGCCAGCCCGAAGTCCGATTGACGCAAACAGTATTCAGGTCGCCTATCGGGCGGTGGATGTGCCTCGAGACGCCGTTAAATCCAAGTCAGGGCTTAATATGTTCGCCACTAGCCGTGCCCTACACCCTGGCGATATTTTGCGGCGCCGGGATATGACGAAGGCAAAACTCATTAAGCGGGGCCAGAACGTCTCCGTCGTCTCGGCGGGAGACCATTTTTCGATTCAATCAGAGCTGATTGCCCTGCAGGATGGGTATCTGGGTCAACAGATACGCCTGGCTAACCCGGACAGTCAGCGCCGGGTATCTGCGGTGGTGACGGGGCCCAGCACGGCTCGGACCATTGGCTCGTCCGATGGCTGAGCGTTATTTTCGAGATAGAAGGTAGCAAATAAACGCTAAACCGTTGATATATTTGTGAACTATCACTAAAGTTCTGCAACTTATGTCCGACTGGTTCATCAGAAGGATAAAACCATCTAAGGGTGCGACATGGTAGACAGCATTAACAGTACAACAGGCTCAGGGACAACCAATCGAGCAAATCGAGGGGCCGTCTCTGCAAAAGAAGCCAGCGATA
This sequence comes from Gammaproteobacteria bacterium UBA7376, assembly GCA_002470275.1. GTDB lineage: Bacteria > Pseudomonadota > Gammaproteobacteria > Pseudomonadales > Azotimanducaceae > UBA4421. The sequence goes on from DKNY01000008.1 coordinate 2,389, forward strand.
CCGCCGTTGCGGGTGCTGCCGCCAGGGAAGCGTCCGCCAGCGTTGAAGTTCGCCTGAGCGAAGAAATTCGCTCGAGTGAGAACGCTTCATTCGATGAAGCCAAGGTCCGCGAGATGCGACAAGCCATCGAGTCGGGCACTTTCCCCCTGGATTCACGACGAATCGCCGAGAACTTTGCTGAACTTGAGCGCCTAATCTAAAGACCCGTCAATGCCTGACACCGCGGTCATCAACGGCATTCTAGAGACCTGCGGCCGTCTTAAGACAACCCTCGAAGAAGAATTCATTGCTCTGTCTGAAAAGAATCTGGAACACCTGGAGTCTGTTCAGGTCAGAAAGGTAGACCTCCTCGCGGCCCTTGAGCAGCGTTGGACGGCTGCCTCGACCAATGAAAATTCTAACGACATCGACCTTCGTGACCCGCTCTGGGACGAAGCCCGGGCCCTAGTCAATGAATGCAAAGAAGCGCATATCCGCAATGATTTGTTGCTGAAGAGACAACTTGAGGTCGTTAGAACTGTCCTGAACTCTCTAACCCAGCGCTCTACGGAATCCCAGAGCGACCTGTATGACAAGATGGGCAGAATTCGCCGCAAGCGCTAAAGGTCTGCCCCGCGCTCGGTGATCACCTGAGGTATCTCTCCCTTGACCCAATACGCCCATGACAGGACCGTGGCCACGGCGACGTAGACATCCTCCGGAATCTCTTCGTTGAGCTGTAGATAAGATAGGGTTTCTGCCAACACCGGATCCTCCGCCACATGAACACCATGACGCTTGGCGGTAGCGATGATTTCTTCAGCGAATGCCCCTCTGCCCTTAGCCGTGACGATGGGCGCCCGGACCTGCTCATAAAGCAGCGCAACGGCCTTTTTCTCACCCACGTCGGCGCTTTGCCCCCGTGACATGGGCCCCTCCTGACTAGGCATCTACCCGCACCCCCACGCTGCTGGGCTCCATGGAGACGCTGCCCGCGCGACGCGCGGCCGGAAAGAGCCTTATATTGACGTTATTCAGGCCCGCACTACTCAATTCTTGGTCGAGACGGGATAGGTGCTGTTCGGCAGCTTGATACAGTGCAGGGTGGGGCAGCCAAAGACGCACACCGACTGCGGCCGATGCATCTACTCGAACATTCGCCGAGAGCGCCATGTCTTGGTCCAGGCCGACTTCCATATCCACGCTCCACGCCCCACCGTCCGCGTCCGGGTCGGACCCATCACCGGGTTCCCGGTTTAGCTCCAGGAAGACGGGCAGTTGATCGGCGAAGGGCAACACCCAGCTGTAGGCTTGACGCCCCGCCCCCTGCTGCGCCAGGGAATCTAGCTGTCTGGCCTCAAGCTCATCAATAGCCCCGGAAAGCTGGGTGGTTTCGGCCTGTCGCGCCTGCATCAAGCTCCTAAGAGCCAGCAAAATCGACTTGATGCTGTTGTTTTGCTCTGTGCCCCCCAAGGTCCTCCCGGCCGCCTGGCTTTCGGTGAACAAACCCATCTGTTCAAGGCCTCGCCGAACGGCAGCGGCAGACAATTGATCAGAGCGCAACAAAAGTCCGGCTAGATTTGTAGCTAGAGCGGGTGCGCCGTTTTGCTGGGCCAAGCTCGACAACGTCCCGGGGCTCAAAAGCTGAGACAAATGGAACGTTCCTACGTGGGTCAGCAGGCGGGCAAATCGGGCGTCGGCCTCCACCCGCTGGGCGGAGAGCGCCGAACCAGCGCCTTGGACGGGGGAGAGCATCAGCTGGCCCTTAACCATACTGACCATCATAGCTATTGGGCCCTGTGGCAGATTTAGTCGCGTAGGCATGGCCAGTTGCTGATTGCCCACAAGCAGGACGTTGCCATCTCGCCGCTGGGCCACGATAGCGTTGATCGTCTCTCCTTCGCGAAGCCCTAGTACCCTGGCTTGCTCGGGTTGTATCCGAACGCCAGCTGCGCCGCCTTCGACGTAAACGATATTGGCCCTTGGCGCCATGTTTAGGGGTTCTGAGTTAATCATGGATCCTCCTAACGAGAATAAAGGCTTCGCCGAGCCACGGGGCTCGACCATGCTCACGCTAAGGTCTACGGCTCCCTGAGCTTGATTCGGCACCTGGGGTACAACGAGCCGCTGGCCGGCAACCGCCAGCACGTGCACCCTAGGCGCCGTGCTTACCAAGGCTCTGATTTCACTACCGCCCTGGAGGCCTAACGTGGCCGCATCTACGGGCGTCATTCTAAGCAGACTCTGGGCACCACCACCTTGGCCAGCCGAGGGCGGCTGAACCTGAGCGGCGGGTACGACCGTCGGTGCTGCTTTCAGCTGCAGGCTGTAATCCGGGTTGACGCGAAATGTGTGCGTTCCTTGAGGCACGGGCTGCTGGGGCGTCAGCAATACTCTCGCTTTACCCACCGACAGCAACACCCCATTTTCAACCGTCGAGACCGCACCCTGCAGGCGCTGTCCTGGCTGCAAACCCAGAGCGGCTAGCTGCTGCGCGGATAGCTGAAGCGCCGGGAACGCGGGCTTTGCATTAACTTGCTCTCCCGTGCCGGCTGCAGGCAACAGCTTTAGAACCAACCCTGCATTGCCGTCGACCACAACGGCGGCTACGTTGCCCGGCGCTAGGGCCCCGGCGGACACAACATTTAGGACGCTATTCCCGACCTTTATCTGGGGACCGCGCGCACCCATTAAAATCGAAGCAGCTAACGTGTCCCCTGCCTTGACTCCTAACTGCCGCACCTGATCCGCACTGAGCACAATTTGAGTCGCCATGGCTGACGCGCCGGGCGCAGGGTTGCCGGCTACCGACAGGATTTGATTGTTAATCAACCCTTGCCCCTAACTTCACGGATACTGAATCCAACCCTGATAAGGGTTTTCGCCGGCCCGTGCCTTGCGCTGCCGCATCGAGTCCTCAGTAAAAATGACTTTTTTGATGTCTTCAAGCTCCGGCACGCGCAAGCGCTTGTTAGCCAGAAGCCAGTTAGGGTTTGAGCGCATAAACGCATGCGGGTTTGCTCGCACGAAAGCGTCTCGCAGGATATCTCTTCGCAGCGGGGAGTCGCCCACCGTGTTCTTGATTATCTTGTCCAGATAATCGCCAGACTTCACCAAATATCTGCCGTCTGGACCCACCGCCGTTTCATCCGCCTCGATTTCCGCCGCCTCCAGCGAGCTCTCCAGCTCTTGGATCATGCGGTTGAGGGCTTGGTCAAGGGCGGCCTCGTCAATTTCCTCAGCGACAGGACCAACGTCCTGTTCCCCCTCATCCACGGCAACCTGAGCGCACCCCTGGGCAAACATCAGGACCATGACCCATAGGCTCAGTGAGGTCGCCCGGCAAAGTGTTGGAAAATTTCGGAATGCGCAAAACATATTTTTCTCTCTGGCGGTTTACTAATTTATACCGACCCCAAGGCCAACGCTCCACTTCTATCTAGGTTAGCGCGTCTTTCTAGGTTAGCGCGACAGGGCGGACAGAGGTAGGGCCATCAGCTCCCCATGATCATTGCGCCGGGTCCCCGCATAGACCTCAAAATTTGCGCTGTAATCCCCAACGCGGACTATTCGGACAAGGTTCATGGCGCCCAGGGTCGCTTCCAGGCCTCTGGACTGATGACGCCTATTGGAAGGCAACAGTAATAGTTCCTGCCCGACATACAGGCCTATGTCTCTGCCGCCCTGGAGCACGCCACCTTGACTAATGCCCTCGTTGCCATCCAGGTGTGCCACCTGGACCGCGCTACCCTGGTAGCATCCCACCGCCTGAGCCATGCCTTCTGCCGCTTCCGCGACCCACTCTGCAAGTTGTGGATAGCTCCTATCGGGCAGGGAGAGCCACGCTCGCTGCTGTTCTTGATCCCGAGCGCTACTTCTCACTCGATGGCGCGTCGCCGACTCAAAAAGCACGCCTTGGCTGTTCTCCAGCACCATCTCAATATGCAGCCATTGATCCGGCCGAGAAAAGGCCATCAACTTCGCCCGCTGCAGGATTGGCGTTGTCGGTGACGCATCCAGGGAGACGACTAAGGACAAATCAGGACTTCGGCTGACGCTACCGGTCAGGAACTGCCGATAAGCCGATTGCTGGACTGCGTCGTGGCTGCTGGACGCTAAAATAGCCAGCGAACGCATACTTCCTGTCTCGAAGACGGCAGAGAGCTCGCGATCCAAAAATGTTCGTGCGCTGGCGACAATATTTCTAGCGGCCGGTGCCTGAGTGGCCGGTGCGTTAAAGCGAACCCCAATTCTCTGGCGCCTGACGGGCTGTTGTGCGGCACAGTCCTCTGAGTCCGTGGGTTCGCTCAACTGAAGTGTGTTGAGGTGTCTGCCGAAGGCCCCCCGCGAGGGGACCGCGTGAAGGTGCGCCAAGTTCAGCTCGCTGAACACCATGATGTCTTCGCTTAGAGCGCCCTCTGCATCAGACCACGCACTGGCCATGACGCTGGCTCGGGTATCCAGTGCAATGTCGAGTAAGTCTCGCTTCAGCTCCTCTAGCTGTGCCTCCCCGTCGGCAGGGTCAACGTGCTGGGAAAATGAGGGCTGCCAATGGCCCGCCCAGGCTGACGGCGCAGCGCCGAGTTCTTCCGCCGGTAACCCCCCAGCGAGGAGCAGCAGAGCGAAGAAGGCTAAACCGCGCATCAGTCGCCGCCAGAAGAATCTATCGACGAGCGCTGCAGGTAGTTGTACACCAGCTCTCTGATCGTATTTCGAGACAACATGAGACGTGTTTCGTAAGTCTCTTCACCAATGGGCGTAATGCTGACCACCGTCGCCCCGTAGATGACGCCTTCTACCCGGCTCTTCATCTGAGCCTCGGTGATGGACATGTCCACCATGGTGCCCGTGGCATTCACATACTGCCCGTAAACCTGTTCCGCCAGGGCACGATAGGCGTCAAGCTTTGAGGCCTTAATGGCCATCAGCCGCTGCTGTGCTGGCGTATCCCCGCGCTGAGAGGCGATCACCGCATAACCGGTGGCAACGATGCCCTCCTCATGGGACATCTGATAATGGTCGTCGACCCTCACCGGCGTGATGCAGCCAGAAAGTGCGAGGCATATGACCCCAACCCAAAGGCCCCTGGGGCCGGGTCGCTTCTTTGCGAGATCACGGATTGGCTGGTCAAAATACATTGGCATGAGGGCCTCTCAGAAACTTTACCGATATAAAGACTATCGGCTGAGTGGTCGTATTCTTGAATCGAAGCCCATGAAAGCCTGGCCGGCTCGTAAACCGGCACACATCCTGCACTGCAAGTCCATATAGCGCTTTTTAGCGAGAAATTAACGCCGCCTGTCGGGAATTTGGCAGTTTTGGCGACGGAAACAAAGGCAAAAGGGACTTCTTTCGCGACCATGGCAACTTTCAGCATGACATTGTCAGATCTCCGACACGCACTGCAGCGTATGCCGTGGACGTCTCTGGCTATGCCTGCGCTGGTGCTTTTGATTCTGACCATGTTGGTGCTGCCACTGCCGCCAATCATGCTGGACTTCCTCTTTACCCTGAACATCTTGCTGGCTCTATTGATCATCATGGTGGCCTTAAACACCGCACAAACCTTAGATTTCTCCTCCTTTCCCACCATTATTTTGTTCGCCACCATGCTGCGCCTGGGCTTGAACGTGGCTTCAACGCGGGTGGTGTTGCTCGAGGGTCACAACGGCGGGGCCTCTGCTGGCCAGGTTATAGCAGCCTTCGGTGAGTTTGTTATCGGCGGCAATTACGTGGTCGGTTTCATCGTTTTCGCAATATTGATGATCATTAACTTTATCGTGATCACCAAGGGTGCTGGCCGAGTCTCAGAGGTGATTGCCCGATTTACGTTGGACGCGCTGCCCGGCAAGCAGATGGCCATCGACGCGGACCTCAATGCGGGCGTTATCGACCAAGACACGGCGAGACAGCGCAGGGCCCAGGTTGCCCAGGAATCAGATTTCTTTGGCTCCATGGACGGTGCATCCAAGTTCGTTCGTGGAGACGCCGTCGCAGGACTGCTCATCTTGATTATTAACCTGGTAGGCGGGCTGGCGATTGGCATATTGCAGTACGACCTGAGCCTCAGTGATGCCGCTCGGGTCTATATCTTATTGACCATCGGTGACGGCCTTGTGGCCCAGTTGCCGGCACTGATTTTGTCCCTAGCGACCGCCATTATCGTGACCCGGGTCACCACCTCGGAATCCACGCCGGATCAAGCGGGCAAGCAGCTTTCCAACCCCATCGCTTTCTACATCGCCGGCGGCATCTTGACCATTATGGGCGTGGTGCCCGGTATGCCGAATGCCGTCTTCTTGTTTTTGGGCATCAGCGCCCTCGGCCTCGGGTACTTCCTGCAGCAGCAGGCCACCCGGCAGGAAGCAATGCCTGAGCTGGCGCCAGAAGCCGCGCCCTTAGAACAAAATCCTGATCTGCTAGAACTCAGCTGGGACGATGCCGGCCAGGTGGATGTCATCAGCCTAGAGCTAGGCTATGGCTTGATCCCCATGGTGGATTCAGACACTGGTGGTCGGCTGCTCAATCGCCTCAAAGGCATTCGTAAGAAGCTGTCCGCCGAAATGGGCTTCCTCCTGCCCTCCATTCGGATTCGGGACAATTTGGATAACCCGCCCGATTCTTACCATATCGTCCTCAACGGCTCGATCCGTGGCACCGGCAATATCGTGGCAGGTAAGGAAATGGCGATTAATCCAGGCAACGTTCTCAGTGAGATTCAGGGTCAATCGGCAAAGGACCCGGCCTTTGGCCTAGACGCAGTTTGGATTGATGCCGGGGAACGCGAATATGCCCAGGCCGTAGGGTATACGGTGGTAGACGCCAGCACCGTGATCGCCACCCACCTGAACGCCGTGATTAAGAACAATGCGGATGAGCTGATGACCTACGACGTTACGCAGCAGCTCATCGATAAGATTGCAGAAACCTCTCCCAAGCTGGTTGAAGATTTTATTCCCGAGAAGCTCACCCTAGGTACCGTGGCGCGGGTCCTGCAGAACTTGCTGCGTGAGCGTGTACCCCTACGCGATATGCGAACAGTGCTGGAGACCCTAGCCGAAGAGAGCGGCAGAACACAGGATGCCGGCCAGCTGGCTGCCCTGGTCAGACCGAAACTGGGCCGCCTAATCGTGCAGGAGATCATTGAATCAGACGACACCCTCGCTGTGATCACCCTAGACCCAACGCTTGAGCAGCTACTGAGTGACCTTGTGAGTCGAGCGACCAGCTACGAAGAAATCGCGCTAGAACCCAATCTCGCGGAGAGCTTTTTCGACTCCGTGCGAGGCACCATCGAAGAGATGGAGCAACAGGAACTGCCAGCGGTGCTCGTTGTTTCGCCGCTCCTGCGGCCCTGGCTAGCCAGACTGCTGCGCCGCACATCCAAAGACTTGACGGTGCTGTGCTACACCGAAATACCGGACGACCAGCCCATTAGGGTGGTGTCTTCTATCGAAGTTAATCAACGTGAGGACGAGCAAACCTAACGGTTGCCGATACTGTTATGGAACTTAAGCGATTCGTTGCCGCAGACAGCAAGTCTGCCATGGAGCAGGTAAGAGCCAACTATGGGGAGGATGCCTTAATCATCTCCACCACCAAGGTTGGTAATAAAACCGAAATGATTTGCGCCATCGACCTAGCGGCTGAAGGACGCAGCCTAGAAGAGGATGCCTCAACCATGGCAAATCGCCTAAACCGCAAGGCCACGGAAGTCGCGCCGGATTCGGCGTCGAAGACTCCGACGGCGGACAACCAGGCCAAGGGGAACTTTACGCAGGAGCTGGGACGCGCTATCGGCGATGGGGATAATCAAACACGCGACGTCGTACCCCCACCCGTTACAGCACCCTCCAAGAACGAGATGCAGGAAATGATGCAGACGATTCAAGGAGAATTGGCGGACCTCAGAGCCTCCCTTGAGCGCCAGGCTAATGCACAAACGCCCCTGCAGCGTGCCCAGGCGGCAGTGACCGCCTTTAACGAACAAGTCAGTCAGCGCACTGCCGAGGGCTATGAGCCCATGAGCACACAAATTCACCGCCTTCAGCAGGCGAGCCTCTCAGAACAGGGAGATTGGCAGGGCAAGCACCTTATTCTCGGGCGCCCTGGTGCGGGTAAGACCACCGTTGTGGCGGAACTGATCTCAGTCCTAACCGCAGCCTCCAAAGAAGACAAGCTGGTTATCGTACACCTAAGTAACCCGGCGCCGTTGGCCTCAGCAGCTCGCAAGAAAGCCCTTCTAACGGCAAACAACGTGAGCGTAGCAAGCCTATGCCAGCGATTGGATATCCCCTTCTTTTCCGCCAGCGATGAGGCAATGCTCGGACGCATCCTTTCCCTTTATGGCGACGATCACCAGATCATCATTGATTCCTCCGCCGCCTGGTTAGAGGACGATGAACGACTGATGTCGCTGATTACCGAGCACCATGTGCTGCCACACCTATGCTTTGCGGCCGATTGCTCCCTGATGGTGCTTGAGACGATGCGGCAATCCATGCCGTGGCTGCTCTCCAATATCATTCTTACGAGAATGGATTTAATGCCGGATTTTGACTCTCTTTGCAGCGCCCTGGACGTCGTTGGTGGGAAACTCAGCGCACTAACTGGCACTTCCCCAGCCCAGCTTGAGGCAGGCGATGAGGTCCTGGAGACGACGCATCCCGCTGAAGAATAATCTATACTTCGCTGGCGGAAACGGCCGCTGAGGCGACTAAAAGTCTATGCAAATCGAGTCGGAACAAAAATGTGCTACGGCCATTATTGGCATCGCCAGCGGCAAGGGTGGCGTTGGTAAAACCACCGTGGCCGTTAACCTTGCGCTCAAACTGGCCGCCCAAGGCCAACGCGTTGCGCTGTTGGATGCCGATCTCGGGTTAGCGAACTCACAAATTCTGCTGGGCGTTAATGCGCCCTTTAATGTAGGCCACGTTTTTGAAGGTACCCGGGCCATTGAAGACGTTATCGTCAAGGGTCCCTATGACCTCCTCCTGATACCCGGTGCCTCAGGCAATGAGGCGCTTGCCAATATCACCTCAATTCAGGCACAGTCGCTGGTGGATCAAGTCTTGGAGTCCTTCGGTGATTTGGACATCTTACTGATCGACTCGGCCGCAGGGCTGTCGAGTTCTAACATGAGTTTTTTAGATGCCTGCCATCTCAGGCTGATCGTAATGCAGGACGAACCCGCCTCCATCGCGGATGCGTATGGGTTGATTAAGCTAGAGAGTCGCAAAGAGAGGATGGACTCGTTATACCTGGTGCCGAATCGGGTAGATAATCAGGGAGCAGGGCAGCTGCTGTTTGAGAAGATGAACAAGGTATGTATGCAGTTTCTGGAACAACCCATTAACTATTTAGGCTCAGTTTTACAGGATGAGCTGCTGGCGAAGGTGACCCGCCGGCGAGAAACCCTTGTTGAGCATCATCCCAATACCCCAGCCAGTAAGAATTTCGACAATCTTGGTAACGCGCTGCTTGAGGTAGTCGGTCAAATGGATGCCTCAGACCAAGCGCCAAAGGTTAGCTAGGCGGATATATGCCCGATATAGATGCGTATGAACAGCAAAGCCCCTACACCGAAGTCTCCATCGGGCAGCATTATTCCTTAGTAAAACGCATTGCCTACCATCTGAGAACGCGGCTGCCCTCCAGCATTTCAACCGATGACCTGATTCAGGCCGGCATGGAGGGCTTGATTCACGCCCAGCGCGCTTACGAACCCTCTCGCGGCATCGACTTTGAGCTTTTCGCGAAAACGCGCATACGAGGCGCGATGTTAGATGAGGTTCGAAGAATCTCTTACTCCACGCGCTCGGCGGTCACCATCAAAAGAGAGCAGGACCAGGCCATATCGGCCCTCTCCAAGCAGCTTGGTCGGGCACCCAAGGGAGCAGAAATAGCCGCCTATCTTGAAAAAGATCTTGCGACCTATGAAAAAGAGCGAATCATCGCTGAAGGGGTCGATATGGTCAGCACCGACGCCCTGGCTGCACCCTTTGATGAGCCCGGTGAGGACGATGAAAGCCCCGACAGCAGCCTAGAGAGAGAGCAACAGCTGGAAATGTTGACTCAGGCAATCGAGAAACTACCAGAGCGGGCCAGAATGGTGCTTGCCCTCTATTACCAGGAAGAGATGAACTTAAAAGAGATTGGGGCGATCCTGGACGTTAGCGAATCCAGAGTAAGCCAAATTATCTCTGAGACAGCGGGTAAGCTCCGCGGTCTGATGAGTGAGTAGCCCCTTTCAACAAATGCCACAGCGGAGTTAAGAAGAAGCATGGGCCTATTTAAAGGCATGGCGGCATCAAAAGAACGTCAAAAGGCCAAAGCCTTTTTTGACAACGGGATGAATGAGGCGGGCAGTACCCGCGATACCCGCAAAATGAAGGCAGTGCTGGGCAATCGCACCCGAGCGTTTATTGATCTGACCTTCATTGAGGGTGCCCAAAAAACCCAGAAGTACATTGAAGCGCTGGACCACTCGAACGCAACCGGCGGCAAAGCGCCCCAGAAGCCCGTTGCCGCCTCCTACAAAGAAGTCAGGACCGTTGGCGGCAAGGTTTGGGTATATCTACCCCAGCACTATACAAACCAGTTTTTTTCCATGGGCTCTCGATATCAGCAGAATAGCTTGACGCGTAACCGAGCGGTTCAGCTCGCCACCCACCTCGCCACGGAACTTTCAGAAGAGCTGGCCCTGGATCACCCCATCTCCCCCCTTGAGTTTCTGGTCAACGAAGTCTTGGAAGATCAAACCACGGACGAGGTGGCGGAAGAGGACGAGCCAAATGATAAGGAGGCAGATGGCGCCACCGACGAGGAGGCCTCAGGGGGTCAGACCCCCGAGTCACCCTAGCGCCCTCGAACCCCCTGCAGAGATCCTTGGACGTCTAGTCGACAAGGCGCAGAGCGCGACAACCCTATGTTGCCAACATGGCGTGTTTTGGGACGCTGAATAGGGCCTCATGCGTAGTTACGTTGAAAGTGACTTTCTCGATCCTCTTTCTTCATACCCACAGTTTCATCCATAAAGTTGTTTCTATTCTCTCGGGTTTTGAAAACCCAAATACAGACCGTATCTTGTGAGTGATAGATTGCTTTTAATTCATCATCGATATCACAGATTTCCCTGGGAATTTCTGTCTTGATGCAAATCACTGCTCTGAGTTACTCCACCGTGACCGACTTCGCCAAATTTCTAGGTTGGTCTACATCAGTGCCTTTGTGTACCGCGACATGATAGGCCAGCAGCTGTAGGGCGATCACATAGGTAACCGGCGCCATCAGGGGTTCGCACTTAGGCAGCGCGACGACGACCATGCCTTCCTCAGACTGAAACTGGCTTTCGCGCTCGGAAAAAACGTATAGCTTGCCGCCTCGCGCACGGACTTCCTGCAGGTTGGACTGCAGTTTTTCTAGCAGCTCATCATTGGGCGCCACCGCAACGATGGGCATGTCTTCATCCACTAAGGCCAGAGGCCCATGCTTCAGCTCACCGGCGGCGTAGCCCTCGGCGTGGATATAGGACAGTTCCTTGAGCTTCAACGCGCCCTCCAACGCGACAGGGAAGAGGCTGCCGCGTCCAAGGAATAAGACATGCTGTTTGTCCACCAGCTCTGCGGCCAGGCGCTTGATTTCGGAATCTAGCTCTAACACGCGCTCTACCAAGTTTGGGAGGGTGCGCAGGTCGGCAACGACCTTGGTCTGTCTTGCGGGCAATAGGCCTCGTCGCGCACCAACAAATAGGCTCAGTAGCATGAGACAAACCTGCTGGGCCACAAAGGCCTTGGTTGAGGCGACGCCCACCTCGGTGCCGGCATTGAGCATCAGCGCCAGGTCGGCTTCTCGAATAATGGTGGACGTTGGCACGTTGCATAATGCCAGGGTTGCCAGATAGCCGCCTTCTTTGGCCTTCCGCAAGGCGGCCAAGGTGTCGGCTGTCTCGCCTGACTGGGAGATACAAACAAACAGGTTGTTGGGTGGGGTAGCAACGCTGCGGTAGCGAAACTCACTGGCAATCTCCACATGGCAGGGCAGGCCCGCGAGGTCTTCAAGCCAATAACTGCCTACCCGTGCGGCATAGTAGCTGGTACCGCACGCTACGATGGTGATGGCGTCAACCTTTGCAATCAGTTCGTCAGCGCCTGGACCGAGAATGCCGTCAAGCACTCGGTCGTCTCCGATGCGTCCCTCTAAAGCCTTACGAATCACATCGGGTTGCTGATAGATTTCTTTTTGCATGAAGTGCCGATACTGGCCGCGATCTAGGTCCTCGTCTCCCATCTGTACATGAACGTCGGACCTCACGACGGCTTGATTCGTCACGCTCCAAGCGTCAATGGTATCGGCCGTGAGGGAGACCAGATCGCCTTCTTCTAAATAGATAAAGCGGTCGGTCACTGCGCGCAGGGCGAGCACGTCAGAAGCTACGAAGTTTTCGCCGATGCCCTTACCAATAATCAGGGGGCTGCCCAGCCGGGTGACGATCATCCGCTCGGGTTCGGCGGCGCTTATCACACACAGGGCAAAGGCACCCTCGAGACGCTGCAATGCGGCCCGAACGGCGTCGAGGAGGTCTACGCCGTCGGTGAGATAGGAATCAATGAGATGAACGATGACCTCAGAATCCGTATCCGAGGTGAAGACATGCCCCGCCGCGATCAACTCTTCTCGCAGCACCCTAAAATTTTCGATAATGCCGTTATGCACCAGGCTGATTCGATCACCGGCCATATGGGGGTGTGCATTCGCCTCGGTAACGTTGCCGTGGGTGGCCCACCGCGTATGGGCTATGCCGGTCACGCCAGATACCGGGTTGTGGGCGATGGCGTCGACCAAGGATTGAACCTTGCCGACAGATCTAACGCGCTGGGTTTGTCCAGCGTCGTGCACGGCGATGCCCGCTGAGTCGTACCCTCGGTACTCTAGTCGCTGTAGGCCTTTAATTAGGATGGGCGTTACATCGCGTTTTGCGACGGCACCAACAATGCCACACATAGTTTTCCCAGCCTCGTTTATTAGATCTCAGATTTTCCGGTGTCTTGCTTTCGCTTCGATGGACTGCGCCACCCCGCGATGTTTCGCTGCTTGGCCCGGGCCACCGCCAGTGCATCATCGTCCACCCGAGACGTTACGGTGGAGCCTGCTGCGGTAAAGCTTCTGTCTCCAATCTCTAGGGGAGCAACAAGGGTGCTGTTGGTGCCGATAAAGACTTGGTCTCCGATGGTCGTTTGATGCTTGTCCACGCCGTCATAGTTACACGTGATAGCGCCCGCACCGATGTTACAGTTCGTGCCGATGGTCGCGTCGCCAAGATAGGCCAGGTGGTTGGCCTTTGTTCCCGCGCCCAGGATCGCCTTCTTGGTTTCCACAAAATTGCCCACCCGGACCCCGGGGCCAAAGTCGCTGCCGGGGCGGATTCTCGCAAAAGGGCCTAGAACGCAGTCCTCTGAGACCTGAGCTTGCTCAATCACCGTATGAGAGTTGACGACGACGCGGTCGCCCAACTGTGCATCCATAATGACGGAATTCGCACCGACCTGAACGCCACGCCCCAAGACAACGCGTCCCGTAAAGACGGCGTTTACATCGATAAAGCAATCCTCACCAGCCTCTAGGGTGCCGCGAATATCCACGCGATCGGGGTCGGCAAAAGACACGCCCTCCCGCATGAGCCTGTGCACCAACCGGCGCTGGTGCTCACGTTCCAGGGCCGCCAACTGGGCCCGATCATTCACGCCGGCGACTTCGTATTCGTGGGTCGCGCCAACCGTCCGCACCTCGACTCCGGCCTCAACGGCCATTGCGAAGATGTCTGTCAGGTAATACTCCCCCTGGGCGTTATTGGGCTGCAGCGCCGCCAACCAGCCTCTAAGTCGGGACGTGGGTGCAGCCATAATGCCGGAGTTAATTTCTTTAATCTGACGCTGGGCATCGCTGGCATCACGGTATTCTATGACGGAGAGGAATGCCCCATCGTCGCCACGAACAATGCGCCCCAGCTGGGCGGGGTCGGCTAGGGTCGCGGTCACCAGTGCCACATGCCCACCTTCGGCCTGTTCAACACAGTGGGCCAAGGTTCCCGAATCAATCAGCGGCACATCGCCATAGAGCACCAGGGAGATCCCCTCATCCTGGAGTTTCGACATGGCCACCTGGACAGCGTGGCCGGTACCGAGCTGTTCGACCTGTACCACCGTGGACACGTCGGGGAAGTGGGTTTTGAGGTAGCTGCCGACGGCTTCCGCCTGGTAGCCAAGCACTGCGGTGACTGAGCGCGGCGCTAATGTTCTTGCGGTCTGGATAACTTGTCCCAGCATAGGCTGGCCGCCGATGGGGTGCAGCACTTTAGCAAGGGCGGACTTCATTCGGCTCCCCTTGCCTGCCGCAAGCACGATCAGGTCTGTAGGCATTGATCTTTCCTGGACTTACGGCGGTCTACTTTCGGCTATCTCCCAGGTTTTTACCAGTCCTGGGGCTAACGCCTTCGGCGCTTGAGCTCCTCGAGCGTGCGCTGCTTGGCCATGGCTTCTGCCATCATTGCCGCAACCAGGGAGTACTCCGTGTCGGCCTGTTGCTGCATTGCGGCCTCGGCTTCCTTGCGCGCCTCTTCTGCCGCCGCCTCGTCGAGGTCCTCGGCTCTCAGCGCAGTATCCGCTAGCAACGTGACGAAGCCTGGCTGCACCTCAAGGAAACCGCCGGAGGCATAAAAAATTTCTTCGCCGCCATCTTCGAGGTGCAGCGTAACAGGACCTGGCTTTATCCCTGTGAGAAGAGGGGCATGGCCCGGCATAATACCCAGCTCTCCGATAGTACCGCGCACGGACAAGCCGGTAATGGTGCCGGAAAACAATGAGGCTTCAGCGCTCACGATTTCACATTGTAAGGTGGCCAAAATCTTGTTCCTTATCTCAGTGCGATTGGTCCGCTATCGGCGCAGCCGTTAAAGCGTTTTTGCCTTTTCGATGGCGTCCTCGATTCCCCCCACCATATAGAAAGCGTCTTCTGGCAGGTGATCGTATTCCCCCTCCAGAATGGCTTTGAAGCTTCGCACCGTCTCTTCGCGACTCACGAACTTCCCGCTATTACCCGTGAACTGCTCGGCCACGAAGAACGGCTGAGAGAAGAACTTCTGAATCTTTCTGGCACGATAAACCAGCTGCTTGTCCTCTTCAGAGAGTTCGTCCATGCCCAGAATCGCGATGATGTCCCGCAGCTCTTGGTACCGTTGGAGTACCTGCTGAACTTCTTGGGCAACCCCATAATGCTCTTCCCCAACAACCAGCGGGTCCAGCTGGCGACTGGTGGAATCAAGGGGGTCAACGGCAGGGTAAATACCTAGGTCGGTAATAGCTCGAGACAGGGTCACCGTGGAATCCAGGTGGGCGAAGGTCGTTGCTGGCGAGGGGTCCGTCAGGTCATCTGCCGGCACGTAAACCGCCTGCACTGATGTAATGGAGCCCGTTTTGGTGGTGGTGATGCGCTCTTGCAGCACGCCCATCTCCTCCGCCAGGGTTGGCTGATAGCCCACCGCTGAAGGCATTCGGCCAAGAAGAGCAGAAACCTCGGTGCCCGCTAACGTATAGCGGTAAATATTGTCCACGAAGAGCAGAACGTCACGCCCTTCGTCACGAAACTGTTCGGCCATGGTCAGGCCCGTCAGGGCCACCCGAAGACGGTTGCCGGGTGGTTCATTCATCTGGCCGAATACCAGGGAAATTTTATCCAAAACTCCGGCTTCTTCCATTTCATAATAGAAGTCGTTGCCTTCGCGCGTTCGCTCACCCACACCTGCAAATACCGACAGACCGGAGTGTTCGATGGCGATGTTTCGAATCAGTTCAAGCATGGTCACGGTCTTACCAACGCCTGCACCGCCAAACAATCCAACCTTACCGCCCCGGGCGAATGGACAAATCAGGTCGATGACCTTGATGCCCGTTTCCAGCACCTCGTTGCCACCCACCTGATCATCAAATTTAGGCGCCTTTCGGTGAATGGGCAGCTGCTGCTGGGCGTTGATGGGCCCCTTCTCGTCGATGGGCGTCCCCAGAACGTCCACAATCCGTCCCAAGGTTTCCTCGCCGACCGGTATGGAGATTGGCGCGCCGGTATTGGTGACCTCTAAACCACGAGACAGGCCGTCGGAGGTTCCCATGGCAATGGTGCGCACGATGCCGTCCCCCAGCTGCTGCTGAACCTCTAGCGTCAGTCCATGCTCGCTAACTGACAACGCGTCATACACGTTTGGCACGTCCTGCCGATCAAACTCTACGTCGATGACGGCGCCGATAATTTGTACGATTCGACCACTGCTCATTTCTAGCCTCTTCCTGTTCGTAATGTCATTGCCTCTGGCTTCTTGCCCATCCCGTGGGCGCCTCGAGGACCCTTATACTGCCGCCGCTCCTGACACGATCTCAGCAATTTCCTGAGTAATCGCCGCCTGCCGAGCATTGTTATAGATCAAGCGAAGTTCATCTATTAGCTTTTCTGCATTTTCAGTCGCGTTCTTCATAGCAATCATCTTGGCTGCCTGCTCACAGGCCCCGTTCTCGATCACTGCTTGATAAACCTGAGACTCTAGGTACCTCAACAAGAGGCCCTCAATAAGCTGCTGAGCGTCTGGCTCATAGATATAGTCCCAGCGGTGGCGATAGGCCTCTTCGTCCGACGGGTCCAAAGGCAGCAGCTGCCGCACCACGGGGGTTTGGGTCATGGTGTTTTCAAATTCGTTGCTAGCCAGATAAAGCTGGTCGATTGACCCATTAGAATACGCATCTAGCATCACGCGAATACCGCCAATGAGGTCGGCGATGGACGGCGTCTCCCCTACATCGGCCATAACGGCGATCACGTTTCCGCCGATGGATCGGAAAAATGGGCCTGCCTTATTGCCAATAAGGCCCAAATCCACCTCGATCCCTCGAGCATCAAGCTCTGCCAGCTCTCTAACGACCTTCCTGAAGAGGTTGACGTTGAGGCCGCCGCAGAGGCCTCGATCCGATGACACAACGATATAGCCCACCCGCTTAACTTCGCGCGCCACCATAAAGGCATGTTTGTACTCAGGATTGGAGTTCGCCAGATGGCTGATCACGCTACGAATTCGCTGGCTGTAGGGCTTGCCATGCTGCATGCGGTCCTGGGTGCGGCGCATCTTGCTCGCCGCTACCATTTGCATCGCGCTGGTGATCTTTTGCGTGTTTTGCACGCTGCCGATCTTGTTCTTAATTTCTTTACCGACTGCCATGGTCCGTACCCCTCGTCCTAGTAGGCCTGGGTCGCCTTGAATTTCTTGATGATGTCATGAAGCGTTGCCACGACATCATCGTTGTAAGCGCCGGCATCATTTGTAGAGGCCACGAACTCGGCGTATTCGGCGTTCATAAAGCTCAACAGGCCTTGCTCGAAGTCCAACACCTTGTCCACTGGCACATCTTCCAAATATCCTTCGTTCGCGGCGAAGAGCACGGTGCCCATTTCGGCGACGGACATGGGCGAGAACTGCTTTTGCTTCATTAGCTCGGTGACGCGCTGGCCATGCTCTAGCTGACGCCGGGTCGCCTCGTCGAGGTCAGATGCGAACTGTGAGAAAGCGGCCAGCTCACGATACTGAGCCAACGCATTTTTAATACCGCCAGATATCTTTTTCATGAAGGGCACCTGGGCAGAACCGCCCACCCGTGAGACTGAGATACCCGGGCTCATGGCGGGGCGAAGCCCGGCGTTGAAATTCTCGGCCTCAAGGAATATCTGGCCATCGGTAATGGAGATCACGTTGGTAGGTACGAACGCAGAGACGTCCCCCGCTTGGGTTTCAATGATAGGCAGCGCGGTCAACGAACCGGTCTTGCCCTTGACCGCACCATCGGTGATGTTTTCCACATAGTCTGCATTCACACGAGCTGCTCGCTCGAGTAACCGTGAGTGCAAATAGAATACATCCCCTGGGTAGGCTTCCCGTCCGGGTGGGCGCTTCAGCAACAGAGAAATCTGGCGGTAGGCCCAGGCTTGCTTTGTCAGGTCATCGTAGATCACCAGCGCATCTTCACCAGTATCACGGAAGTATTCACCAATAGAGCACCCTGAGTAAGCAGAGATAAACTGCATGGCGGCCGGGTCCGCTGCGCCCGCAGCGACAACGGTCGTATATTCCATGGCCCCGTTCTCCTCCAGGGTGCGAACGATGTTAGCGATGGTCGACATCTTCTGACCGATGGCCACGTAGACGCACTTAATGCCGCTGGTTTTTTGGTTGATGATGGCGTCAATGGCGATGGCGGTCTTACCGATCTGGCGGTCGCCAATAATCAGCTCACGCTGTCCCCGGCCAACGGGCACCATAGCGTCAATACACTTAAAGCCTAGCTGGACCGGTTGATCTACGGACTGTCGCGCAATAACCCCGGGCGCGACCTTTTCGATAGGTGAACTCCCCGTGGCGTTCAAGGGCCCTTTGCCGTCAATGGGATTCCCCAAAGCGTCCACAACGCGGCCCAAGAGTTCAGGCCCCACGGGGACCTCTAGAATGCGGCCGGTGCAGCGGGCAGTCATACCCTCACGCAGCTGGTCATACTCACCCAGTACCACCACGCCCACAGAGTCTCGCTCGAGGTTAAGAGCCATACCAAAGAGGCCCCCATCGAACTCGATCATTTCGCCATACTGCGCGTCGGCAAGGCCATGAATTCTAACGATGCCGTCGGAAACCCCAACGACGGTTCCCTCGTTCTTGGCTTCTGCCTTGATATCGAGGCCCTGAATCCGATTTTTGATGATGTCGCTAATTTCGGAGGGATTCAGTTGCTGCATGTTCGTTTCCTTTTAATCTCGTTTCGCGTCGGAGGTGCCTAGCTCTGCACCAGCGTATCCACTAATTTCGTTAATCGACCCCGTACCGAACCATCGATGATTACGTCGCCCGCCCGGATCACTGCGCCACCCACCAATGCTTCGTCAATGCGCACGGTGGATGAAATTTCTTTATCAAACTTTTGTTCCAGGGCGCTAACAAGGAGGGCTTCCTGGCTCTCCGTCAGAGCCCTGGCCGATATAATCTCCACCTCAAGGCTGCGTTCCTGCTCGGCGCGAAGCGCTTCGTATTGTTCGCGCACTTCTTGGATGAGCCCCAGACGATCATGCTCAGCCAAGGCCTGCAGAAAACGCTCGGCGTCACTGCTGACTTCGTCTGCGCACAGTGTAGCCAGTCGCTTGGCCTTGTCGTTTGCAGTGAACTCCGGGCTGTTCAGCATCAGCGCGACCGTCGCGTCATTAGCTGCAGCATCGAGGGTCGCCATGGTTTTGGACCATTCCTCAAGCTGCTTTGCTTCCGTCGCCAAATCGAACAGCGCATTTGCATAGGGTCTTGATAGCGTTGCTAGCTCCGTCATAGCTTAGAGCTCAGCAGCCAGCTTTTTCAGCATGGCGTCGTGCTTGTCTGCATCCACGCTGTCTTCGATTATGCGTTCAGCGCCGGTGACCACTAATTCGGCAACCTGGGCGCGCAGCGACTCTTTCGCCCGATTGACTTCTTGTTCGATCTCCGCCTTCGCGGCTTCAACCAGTCGTTCGCCTTCACCGCGTGCCTCAGTCTTGGCTTCCTCCACCATTTGGCTCGCACGCGCGCGGGCTTGCTCAATGATTGCTGAGGCTTCTGCCTTTGCCGTTGTAAGTTCTTCTTCGGCATTGCTGGCTGCAAGCGCCAGCTTTTGATCCGCTTCTTCTGACGCTCTCAGCCCGGCAGCAATGGTCTCTTGCCGCTCTCTCATGGCTGCGCCAACCAGCGGCCAGATAAACTTCATACAAAACCAAACAAAGAAGAAAAACGTAATGCTTTGGCCGATTATCGTTGCGTTTAGATTCATCGCACTTCTCTCGTCAATTTACTTTCTGCGGTTGTGGCGGGCAGCAGGTAGGGCACACATTCCCCAACGTCCTGGCTCCCCACAGGACCGCCAACCATTTGCGGTTCTAAGCAACGGCGAAGATCACATACAGACCAATACCCACGGCAATCATGGGAACGGCGTCTACCAGGCCTAGAACAATAAACAGCTGGGTTCGGAGCATGGGCAACAGTTCAGGCTGGCGGGCGATGCCTTCCAGGAACTTGCCTCCCAGTACACCCACACCCACGGCTGCGCCGACCGCGCCAAGGCCCATCATCAGTCCGCCGGCGATATACAAAAGTCCTGCTAGTTCCATTTCAACTCCCAATTGTCGTTTTAGGTTCGCGGCAATGCCGCACGGTGCCTTTTTATAAGGCTAGTTAGTGTTCCTCTGTGTCGTGAGCCTGGGCCAGATACACAACGGTTAGGACCGCAAATATAAAGGCCTGCAGCGTGATCACCAGCACGTGGAAGACCGCCCACACCCACTGCAGCACCCCGCCAAACAGCGCATAGACAATGCCGCCACCGAACATGAGGGCGATCAAGATAAAAATCATCTCTCCGGCGTACATGTTACCAAAGAGACGCAGGCCTAGAGACAGCGGCTTGGCGATCAGCGAGACAAATTCCAGCAAGAAATTGACTGGAATAGCAAAGATCGACGGGAAGGGGTGCAGCGTCAGTTCCTTTATAAAGCCAACCGGGCCCTTCTGCTTTATCGAGTAATACAGAATAAGTGCAAATACCGAGAGCGCCATCGCCATAGTGATATTGGGATCGGTGGAAGGGACCACTTTCATGTGGGAGACACCCAACGCCACCGCAAGCTCCGGCAGCCAGTCCACGGGTACAAGGTCCATGGCATTCATCAAAAATACCCATACGAATATGGTCATCGCAAGCGGTGCTATCAAATCATTCTTATAGTGGAAGATGCTCGAGGTGGTGTCTTCGATGAACTCAACGATCATCTCCACCATATTCTGTAGGCCCGAGGGCACGCCGGACGTTGCATGGACCGCTGCACGACGAAACACCAGGGCGAATAGGAGGCCAAGACCGATTGACCAGAGCATGGAGTCCACGTTGATCGACCAAAAGCCCATTTCCGCGACTTCCGCTGCACTGTGAGCAAATCCCCAGTGCCCGTCTGGATGTTGTCCATAGGTGAGGTTGGTCAGGTGGTGCTGGATGTAATCTGACGTTGTTTTCGTCTCGCTGCTCATTGTTCTTTCCTATCGCTCACCTGTCTCGGGCCTATCTCGACCCTTTATTCCTGGCCTCTCGAACAAACGTCTACTCTCTGGCCTCCAGCTTCGCCCCTGACGGCTAAACCTCGGTTTCTCGAACCGTGCCAAACAGCGCCCAAAGATGACCGGATTGGGCGGCCACTATGCCGACGACGAAGGCCAAGGCGTCGATTTCCAGAGTCACTATGGCGATCACCATAAGCGAACAGGAAAAAACAAACTTCAACACGCCCTGACGCAAAATCCTGGCTGCGTCCAGAGACGTCGAACTCCCCCAGACCCAATAAGCGGTTGGCACTGCTGCCGTCGCCCATCCTATGAGCGCACTAACACCTTGATGCAACCCAAATCCTAAGGACCCTAGGCAACAGACCAAACCCATTAGGAGTTGGTAGCCCACGATGGAGGAGGGGCCGAGGCGTTCGGGGGGCCGCTTCTTTGCGGCGCGTAGTATAGGTTCCGGCTTGCTCTCATTCAATTGCATTTGGGCGAAATATCATTCAGGTAGCTTTAACTTTTCTAGTACGCCGTCCAGTTCTTCTAGGCTCGCGTATTTGATGGTCAGAGAGCCGGCGCCCCCAGGACCCTGTTTGATTTCAACGCCGGCTCCCAAATGGTCCATCAACCGGCGCCTGAGCAACTGAATATCGCCATCCACCTCTTGGGCCCTAATCGCAGGATTCTTTGGGCTTAAGGTCCGCTTAACCAAGGCTTCTGTCTCTCTAACCGACAGCTTCCCGCTCACCACTTGGTCGGCGGCTCTATCCTGAACCAGGCCTGACAGACTCAGCAGGGCACGCGCATGCCCCATTTCCAGCTCGCCCTGCTGCAAATACTGGCGCGCGACGCTGCCCAGGTTTAACAGGCGCAGGCTGTTGGCAATAGAGGCTCGGGATTTTCCCACCACCTCTGCGACCTCTTGTTGGGTGAGATCAAATTCTTTGCGTATACGCTCCAACCCCAGGGCCTCCTCCAGAGCGCCAAGGTCTTCCCGCTGAATATTCTCGATCAGCGCAATAGCGGAAGCTTCTCGGTCTGACACGTCCTGTCGCACAGATGGAATCGTCTTCAGGCCAGCCAACTGGGCGGCGCGCCATCGCCTCTCGCCGGCAATCAGCTCATAGCCCCCGGAGAGGCGAGGTCGGACTACAATTGGCTGCAACACGCCGCGCTGACGAATACTCTCCGCCAACTCTTCTAGCGTTTCGGGGTCGAAATACTGCCGCGGTTGGTATGGGCTCCGCTCTATTTGGCCCACCGGTATCGCCAGAATTGCGGGAGCAGAACTTGTTGCAGTATCTGAAGGTGTGGACGGCTGCGCCGCGCTATCCGCCATCATCCTTTTTTTCGAGGCCTCAGACAGCAGCGAGTCTAGACCCTTGCCCAATCTCGTCTTACTCATTCAGGAGTCCCTTCCTCTGTGTACATGCCAATCGCGTAGGCGCCTGCCCCGTCATGACGAACTTCAACCCAACTGGGCTCACTTGTTTCACGGCCCGCCGCCATGCCGCTTGAGCATCTCTGCGGCCAAGGCCTGATATGCCACCGAGCCTCTCGATGTGTGATCATACAGTAAGACCGGCAAACCATGACTCGGCGCTTCGGCCAGGCGCACATTTCTCGGCACCACGGTGCGGAAAACTTTATCGCCAAAATATTGAATGAGCTGTCGTGATACATCCACGCTGAGGCTGTTTCTTGCGTCATACATCGTGCGCAAGAGGCCATCGATTTCCAGATCGGGATTAGCGACCTCACGGATGCCTTCTATCGTCTCCAAAAGGGCCGACAGTCCCTCCAACGCATAGTACTCACACTGCATGGGGATCAATACCCCGGTCGCTGCCACCAGGGCATTGACCGTTAAAATACTGAGCGCAGGTGGGCAGTCGATGACGACATATTCGAATGCCCCAGCCTCTTGTTTGAGCTTATTCGCGAGAATCCGTTCGCGGCCCTCAATGCTCATGAGGGCGACTTCGGCTCCAGTCAGCTCGATATTGGCGGGCAGCACTGAAAAACCTGCCGTAGAGGACTGTACAACTTCTCCTAAGGCGACATCCTGCTGCAGCCACTGGGCCGCCGTGAGGTCTAGGGCATTTTTATCCACGCCGCTGCCCATGGTTGCGTTGCCCTGGGGGTCAAGGTCTGCCAATAACACCTGATGCCCAAGATGCGCCAATGCAGCGCTAAGGTTTACGCTGGTCGTGGTCTTCCCGACCCCTCCCTTCTGATTGGCTACCGCGATCACTCGTTGCAATGTTCTACGCTCCCGTCATTGCCAGGTTGCCGAGCATCATCAGCCCAGGTCATTAGCTGTAAATAGTGGGGGTGCGCAATGCCAGGAATATCGCAGCGCATCTCCTGAAGACGATACTCCTCCCCCCCGGTTTGGTCTTGCTCCTCCGCCAACGCATGACCATAAACAATCACCCGGCCCTGCTTGGACAAATGCACCGATGCGGTGGGCCAGAGCGCCCCGGCCGTCGCTACGCCCCGGGCCAGAATGGTATCAAAGTGAGGCAGCCCATCTGCTGCCGCAACCAAGTTTTTTTCCACCAAGGTGACGTTGGCAAGCTTCAGCTCCTGACAGACAGCGTGTAAAAAACGGATGCGGCGTGACATTCGGTCACAGAGATAGAACCGTTTTTTCGGCAGGGCGATGGCTAGGGGTATCCCTGGTAAGCCAGCACCCGTCCCGATGTCCAGCACTGAGGGGCCGTGCACCCATGGGTAGGCACTCAAACTATCCATTAGGTGTCTGGACACCAAGCGATTCATGTCCTGGCGAGAAATGAGATTGACGCGCCGGTTCCACTTTTGCAGCAGCGTCGCAAAGCCCGCGAGCTGATCGATCATCTCGACGGTTATCTGCTTCGACCAGGCAGACCCGCTTCGGGCGAATGTCTCAAGGCCATCAGCAATTTGTTCCCTATTCGTGCTCAGCGAGCTGCAGCCGATTTTGCATGAACGAGCAAAATGGAGAGCGCAGCAGGTGTCATTCCGGGAATGCTGGCTGCCCTGGCAAGCGTGGCCGGACGCTGATGATCGAGCTTCTGGCGCAGCTCATTGGATAACCCCTGCAGGGTTAAAAAGTCTATGGACGACGGTATGGCAATGCTCTCATGTCGTCGAATCTTGTCGATTTCCTCATCCTGACGCTTGATGTATCCCGCGTACTTGGTTTCGATCTCCACCTGCCTCATGGCCCGCCTTTCGGTGATTTCTTCAACGGACATGGCTTTGGCGATCTGCTCAGCGTCAATATCCGGTCTCTTCATTGTGTCTAGGAGCGTGGTTTCTCGCCGCAGATCGAGTCCCAACCTTTGGGCGAGCGGGCTTCCGGGCATCACCACGTGCTTCGCGTAATCTGCTCGAATGCTCGCTAGGGCCTTCATTTTGTCGGCGAAAAACGCTTGGCGCTCTGGGCCCACCAAACCAAATTCAATCGCCAGGGGCGTCAATCGCTGGTCAGCATTATCCTGGCGCAAGCGCAGGCGGAATTCTGCTCGACTGGTGAACATTCGGTACGGCTCGTTGGTACCGAGGTTGATCAAATCGTCCACCAGCACACCGATATAGGCCTCATCTCGTCGCGGCTCCCAAGGCGCCTTTCCCTGAACCTGACGGGCAGCGTTGATTCCTGCTAGCAGACCTTGGGCCCCGGCTTCTTCGTACCCCGTAGTCCCGTTTATCTGACCCGCGAAGAACAGGCCCGCCAATCCCTTGGTTTCTAAAGATCGCTGTAGGTCCCTGGGGTCGAAATAGTCATACTCGATGGCATATCCAGGCCGTGAAATATGTGCGTGCTCAAACCCCACCATAGTACGCACCAGCGCAAGCTGAGCATCGAAGGGGAGGCTGGTTGAAATTCCGTTGGGGTAAAGCTCAGTTGTATTTAAGCCTTCTGGTTCGATAAAAATCTGATGGCTATTTTTATCTGCAAACCTAACGATTTTGTCTTCGATGCTGGGGCAATACCTCGGTCCCACTCCTTCAATGTTGCCGCTATACATGGCGGAGCGGTGGAGGTTTGCTCGGATGATATCGTGGGTGTGGGCATTGGTTTCGGTAATGAAGCAGGGCACCTGGGCCGGATGCTGACTCACATCGCCCATGGCCGACATCACGGGCCTTGGGTCGTCGCCTGGCTGGCTCTCTAGCCGGTCAAACGCTACGGTCCTACCATCAATACGCGGTGGGGTTCCTGTTTTTAATCTGCCGACTCTAAAGGGAAGGGCTCTCAACCTCTTGGCCAGCGCGGTAGAGGGCGCATCCCCAGCCCTACCGCCACCTTGTTGGCTATCGCCAATGTGTATCTTGCCGCCCAGGAACGTGCCCGTCGTCAAGACCACGGCCTCAGCAAAAAAGGTCAGGCCCATTTCCGTTACACAACCCACAACCCGGTCGTTGACTACCGCTAGGTCCACGACGGATTGCTGGAATAAGCTCAGGTTCTCCTGTTTCTCTAGAACCGTTCGGACAGCGTTTTTGTACAGCGTCCTATCGGCCTGTGCCCGCGTGGCGCGGACCGCAGGTCCCTTACTCCCGTTCAGCACGCGAAAGTGGATGCCCGCCTGGTCTGCAGCGCGCCCCATAATGCCGTCCATCGCGTCGATCTCGGCGACAAGGTGGCTTTTACCAATGCCCCCGATGGCCGGATTGCACGACATTTGGCCGATGGTCTCAATGCTCTGTGTCAAAAGCAGCGTTCGCGCACCCATCCGAGCAGCGGCAGCAGCGGCTTCTGTGCCCGCATGACCGCCACCGATGACGATCACGTCGAACTTTGAGGGATAATCCATACGCTTCTCATTACCAGAGTGGGTAGGCTCGAAAATGTCGCGACAGTATAAGGTCGCTCGAGCGGAATGAAACTAGCCGTCGCCGGCAGGGCCTATTTTCCAATACAGAATTCTGAAAATATTTTCCCCAGCAGGTCATCCGGCGTCATCGTTCCCGTGATTTCTCCCAAATGACGATGAGCGATCTGCAGTTCCTCAGCGATCAATTCCGCGCTGTCGCCCTGTTGTATTAGGTTGTCAGCTAGCTCCAAACTTTGATACGCGGCCTTCAATGCTTCAACGTGTCGCTGTCTAGCCGCAAAGGGCGCACTCGCCTGATTAAACTGGGCCGAATCAGCCACTCGCGCAATCAATGCGTCAAGCCCTAGACCCTGCTTGGCAGAAATGAAAATAGGCTCGGGCAATTCGCCTGGACCCGCAGCAAACAGTTGCCGCAGTGCAGCGTCATCCACCAAATCGATCTTATTGACCACCAACAATAAGGCGTCCGGCCAACGACTGGTCGCTTCAGCAGGGAGGTCATCCTGCACAAGGCCCATTTCTTTGACGATGGCTGAGGCTTGAACCTGGATATCGTCACGGGTAATCCCAGCGTTCACCTCATCCGCCGCAACCACAAGCAGCACGCGATCTGCGGCACCAATTTGTTCCCTGGCCCTGGCGATGCCTATCTGCTCCACTGGGTCATCACTGTCCCGCAAGCCCGCGGTATCCACCAATCGAATGGGGAGGTCGTTGAGCAGAACGTCTACCTTCAGCAGGTCTCTCGTGGTGCCGGGCACATCCGTAACAATGGCGGCCTCATCTCCAGACAGCCTATTGAGCAAGCTGGATTTTCCGACGTTTGGCGCGCCTACCAAGGCCACATCAAGGCCGTTATTGATCAAGCGACCCTGACGGCTAGTCGCGATTAGGCTGCCGATGTCCCGGTATAGCTGGATGAAAAGCTTCCTCAAGCTGGCGTCCTGGAGAATCTCAATATCCTCATCGGGAAAATCTATGGCCGCCTCTACCTGCACCCGCAGGCGAATAAGTTGGGTCGTGATACTGTTTACCTGCTCAGAAAACACGCCCTTTAGCGTAGTGAGCGCTGCGCGCGCGGCTGACGCAGACCGCGCGGCAATCAGGTCGGCAATAGATTCCGCCTGCAAGAGATCGATTTTTCCGTTGGCAAAAGCCCGTTCACTGAATTCTCCCGGTCGAGCCAGGCGCGCACCACCATCACATAAGGCCGTCAGAATTTGTTGCTGAATGACGGGTCCTCCATGACCCTGAAGCTCAACAACATCCTCCCCGGTAAAGGACCTTGGTCCGGGAAAGTATATGGCAATGCCGTTATCTAAGGCGCCGTTTGAATCGCTGAAGTCGGCGTATGTAGCGTGACGCGGTTTAAGAGTTTTGTTGCACAAGCTTTCCGCCAGCGCGCTGGCACCGCTGCCGGAAAGACGAATGATGCCGATACCCCCTTGGCCGGGTGGGGTAGCAATAGCGCAGATTAGATCGTCGCTTGTTGTGGCCAATTTGCTGCGCTCAGAGGCCTAGGCACGACACCCGATCATGCCCTCGCACGTTCTTCTCGACGATAGACGTAAGTCTGCTGCGCCAGAGACAGAAGATTGTTGACTAACCAGTAGAGCACCAGCCCTGAGGGGAAGAACAGAAACAGTATCGTGAACATGATGGGCATAAATTTCATGATCTTTGCCTGCATTGGATCTGCCGCCTGGGGGTTTAGGGCCTGCATGAGATAGGTGCTGCCGCCCATCAGCAGTGGCAGAACAAAGTAGGGGTCCATGGCAGACAGGTCTTCTATCCAGAAGATGAAGGGTGCTTGCCTAAGCTCCACAGACTCGAGCAATACCCAATAGAGTGCCAGAAAGATCGGCATGGGCAGCAGCATGGGCAGACAGCCCCCCAATGGGTTCGCACCTTCCTTCTTGTACAACGCCATCATTTCTTTGGTCAGCTTTTCTCTGTCATTGGCATAGCGTTCCTGCAGGCGCTTCATGGCTGGCGCAACCCGGCGCAAATTTGCCATCGAGCGATACCCTTTATCCGACACCCAGTAGAGGGAAGCCTTAACCGTCAGCGTGAGCAAGATAATGGCCACGCCCCAGTTCCCCACCAAGTCATGGAAAAACGTAAGTGCCAAAAAGAGCGGAATAGCAATCCACCAAAGAATGCCGTAATCCACGGTCAGGTTTAGATTCTCAGCTATTTCTCCCAATACGATTTGGTCCTTGGGTCCAGCGTAGAACCCCGCTCGCCAAGTACCGCTTTCCCCCGGCTGCACCGTGAGTGCCGAACCGGTCATGCCAAATAGATAGTGACCATCGTTACTACGTCGCGCGTAGTAGCGCGTGTTCTGTTCTTTGTCGGCGACCCAGGCAGAAAGAAAATAGTGTTGAAGAAAGGCAACCCATCCACCAGTGGTTGTTTCCTGATACGGCCCGTCATTTAGGTCACTGAAATCCACCTTATGGTAGGGGTTGTCCTCTGACGTGAAGGCGGCACCGAGATACGGCTGTGGCGCCAGCGGAAACGCTTCATCTGCCGACGGCAGCGTTGCATCGCGTTTAATTTGTGTAAACAGGCCTGCGGTAAATGCAGAGCTCGTCTGGTTCACAACCTGATAGCTCACCTCGATCAGGTTGGATCCGTTAGTGAAGGAAAAGACTTTGTTGACGCTAACGCCCTCAACCGTCGTCGACAGCACCAGCTCCGCCGTATCAGATTGATCATCCGAAAGAACCAAGGCTCTACTCGACGGACTATAAAGCGGCCTCTGTCCACTTGAATCTAGGCCGTTGGGGCCGATGAGTCCGGATTGTGCAATGTAGGTATGGTCTCTTGCCTGTTCCAACAACAAGTAAGGTACGTCAGGCGCATCCCGGGTAACGGGATATTGGGGAAGCTGAACGCGGACAATGTCTCCGCCCAGCACATCAATCCAAACCTTCAGGTGCGAAGACTCCACCGTTACTAATCGGTCTGAAGAAACAACTTGAGCGGGTTCCGCGACAGCGTCAGACGGCGTAAGCAACGTTTGATCGGGAATGTCTCCGTCCGCTCGGGTTCCGGCAAGTTCTGGTATGGCCGCAGCGCTCTCAATTGGTTTCGATGCCTCCATCGTTAATACGGGTGCATCGTCATAGGTGATTGGCACCCGAGCCTCTTCCATATCCTCATTCCAGGCAAGGATTAACAGGTAGGCGGTTGCCGCAAGTAAAATGAGTAAAACGACTCTCTGAATCTCAGGAGGTAACATTTGATTTTTCTCTTTCTTCGTTTTGGGACAGAGGCACTAGGTCTACCCCGCCAGGGTGCAATGGATGGCATCTGCTTAATCTGAGGAGACCAAGACGTAATCCGGTGACAACGCCATGAATTCGCACGGCCTCAGACAGATAGGTTGAACAGGATGGATAGAAGCGGCATCTCGGACCCAGCAGGGGGCTAATGGCTTTTTGATAGACCCAAATAAGCCGGAGAACGCACCGGGATAGGATATTTGGCCTTGGCGATGTTTCAGGTGTCAAACCACAACCCCTAGTGCTGGATGCTGTATTCGGAATTTTTCGCCAGGGATTCTAATTGATCTCGCAAATCTTTGCGTAGTTGACTGTCGTCAATAGGTCCTGAAACCTGCACCACAATGTCTATGCTTGGCAGCTTTTCTCTTTCGACACGAAAAGTCTCTCTAATAAGTCGTTTTAATCTGTTTCGTCGGTGTGCTTTAGGCGTGCCCCTCTTGGGCACCGCTAGGCCAAGACGCGCGGTATCTTCTTTGTTCTTGAGGGCGTGTAGCCGGAGATTGCCGCTGCGCTTGCGGATCTGAGCGTTGGCGAACACCTGCGAGAACTGCGGCTGTGATAGCAGCCGGTAACGGGGGGGGAAGCTCTTACCTGAGGTGATCACCTACACGGAGAGGCGTTTGCGGCCCTTGGCTCGTCGTGCGTTCAATACTTTGCGGCCAGCCTTAGTCGCCATCCTGGCTCTAAAACCATGAGTGCGCTTGCGTTTTAGATTGCTGGGCTGAAATGTTCTCTTCATCTTAGTCTCTGAGTTGATGCGCCACGCACCGTGACCTAGGCCTACTTCGTGGGCGCGAGAGTTTATGAACAGGCCTCGGGCAAGTCAAATCTATATTTATATATATTATTTTTTTGTTGGTTGTTATTTAAGGGGCATTCTTCTGTGCGTAACTTGAGTAGCGTCCGTCTGAGGGGGATTTCGAACAGATAAAAGGGTGTGGAAAAACTATGGAAAGGGTGGCAATGGATGGTTGATGATTTTTGCTCCCGAAGTTATCCACAGCTTTTCACAGACATTGCTCACAAGAAAAAAAAATAAGTCATGCTCGGATGAATTTTTTTCGTCTGCTAACTCTATGAATTTCTTTGATTAGATAAGTTATTTCAGATTTATGATGCGATGCCATAGCGCTGGTTGTTGGCTTAGGCATAGAATCTGAGTCCGCCCAAGCAAATAATTTAAGACCGCCTATGTCGAGAATCTAAGTCCGCCCGAGCATCGAACCAGAGTCCACCTATGCAGAGAGCCCCTCCGCAAGTTGAGTGGGTGTTGGACGAGTAATTGGTAGCAAGAAGGCACCCGCAGCATCGCCTTATCAGTCGATCATGAGTAGGTAGAGCGCGTGGCGAATGCAGGAACAAAGGTTGTCGAGCTAGGCGGGAATGACGCGCCGGTAGTTGTTGGGTTTCGGTGTGAGCGCCTGGGAATCAAAAAGGTGGGGAGTCTAAATCGAATAGTGAGCCAGGCCGTCGGCCGGTGATCGGGGGATGATTTGAGGGAAAGAATAAGTGGATGAGTCGATCTGGCAAAAGTGTTTGGTTGAGCTGGAACAAGAGCTCGATAGTAGGCAGTTCGAAACGTATATCAGACCATTACAGGCGAGATTTGCCGATGGACAGGTCAGCATTCTCGCTCCGAACATTTACGTTGAACAGACGGTAAGAACGAGCTACCTAGAAAAGATAAGCGAGTTTTTGGCCAGTGTAGCAAACGGTTCAGAGGTGCAGCTGTCCGTAGGCGGGAGGAAGGAGCCTCAGCCCATGCGGGTCGAGCGGTCTACCGAACGTGGTACAAGCCCAAAAATCGCACACAACCTAAACCAGGACTTCACCTTTGAGACTTTCGTCGAGGGTAAGTCTAACGAAATAGCTAAGGCGGCAGCGAGACAGGTGGCCGTCAATTCTGGTCGGTCTTACAATCCGCTGCTTATGTATGGCGGCGTAGGGCTTGGGAAGACTCACCTAATGCAGGCAGTGGGTAATGAAATTATCCGCCATAAACCCGAAGCGAATGTCTTGTACCTCCACTCACAGCGGTTTGTTCAAGATATGGTGAAGGCTCTGCAGACGGGGACCATGCACGACTTCGTTCAGTACTATCGTTCTGTGGATGCGCTGTTGATCGATGACATTCAGTTCTTTGCGAAGAAGCTGAGGTCCCAGGAAGAGTTTTTTCATCTCTTCAATGCGCTGTTGGAGCGCGGGCAACAAATGATCTTGACCAGCGATAAGTATCCCCGCGAGATCGATGGCCTAGAGGATCGGCTCAAGTCACGCTTCGTTTGGGGTTTAACCGTAGAAGTAGAGGCTCCCGAGCTCGAAACGCGCGTCGCGATTCTGATGAAGAAGGCGGAAGCCGAGCAAATATCGCTGGACCAGGAAGTGGCCTTCTTTATCGCTGAGCGTATTCGCTCCAACGTCAGGGAGCTCGAGGGCGCCCTAAGACGTGTGATTGCAAACGCGCGGTTTACGGGTATGCGGATCAGCGTAGATCAAGTTAAGAGGGCATTGCGGGACCTATTTGCCATTCAGGACCGACACATCTCTATCGATAACATTCAGAAGACCACGGCCGAATACTTTAATATTAAGATGAGCGACCTGCTGTCTAAGCGCCGAAGCCGTACAATTGCCCGACCAAGGCAGGTTGCCATGGCGCTCGCTAAGGACCTAACAAATCATTCTCTCCCGGAAATAGGGGATGCTTTTGGTGGACGCGATCACACCACGGTCCTGCATGCCTGTCGTAAGGTTGCAGAGCTGAGAGCGACGACGCAGGATATTGCCGAGGATTATAAGAATCTGACTCGGCTGTTGTCTGGCTAGAGGCAGGTCTTGCCTTGTTCTTTTTAAAGCAGGAAGTACGGTCATGAAATTCACAATTAAAAGAGAAACGCTGCTCCGTCCCCTCCAGCTGGTGACCGGCGTTGTTGAGAGACGACAGACGCTACCCGTTCTGGCGAACCTTTTGATCCGAGCCGATGTCGACGGCATATCGCTTACTGGAACGGACCTTGAAGTCGAAATGGTCGCCCGCTGCGCCACAGAAGTGGAGCAGCCCGGTGAAATTACTATGCCAGCGAGGAAGATGGCTGATATTTGGCGAGCGCTGCCCGATGGCAGCGAGGTCTCCGTTTCTGTAGAAGGCGATAAGGCGGTCATTCGTTCCGGCCGTAGCCGATTCACTTTAGCGACGCTGCCCGCGATGGATTTTCCTAAGGTTGAAGGCGGTGAGGCAGATACCTCGGCAACCTTAGATCAGGGCGAGATGCGGAGCATGATTGACAAGGTTGCTTTCGCGATGGCCCAACAGGATGTGCGAATCTTCCTGAACGGGATGCTGTTAGAGATCGGTGGCGAGTACATTCGAGCTGTGGCGACGGATGGGCACAGAATGGCCATGTGCACTCGACGATGTGAATCAGAAGTGGCTCAAGGGTCCGTAAAGCAGGCCATTGTGCCCCGGAAGGCCGTTCTGGAACTAGGCCGGCTGCTGGATGAAGAAAAACAAGACCTCACGCTAATGCTGGGCAACAACCACCTTCGGGTGACGCGCGGGCCCTTCACGTTAACAACGAAGCTGGTGGACGGACAGTTCCCGGACTATGACAAGGTCGTCCCGAAGGATACTGGCCGGGTGTTATCCGGTGATCGAGATGCCTTGAAGCAGGGTTTTCAGCGGGCGTCCATTTTGTCTAATGAAAAGTATCGAGGCGTGCGCCTAGTGATATCGCCCGAGCAACTGGTGATTCAAGCCAACAACCCTGAACAGGAGGAGGCCGAAGAGACCGTGGCCGTTGCGTTTAACGATGAACAGCTAGAGATTGGCTTCAACGTGAGCTATCTACTGGATGTGCTGAACGTGCTGGATAGCGACGGGGTGCGATTTAGCGTGTCGGACGCCAACAGCTCCGCATTGCTGGAATCCCCCGATGATGACGACGCTTTATATGTCGTGATGCCCATGAGGCTTTAGTTCGCAGGGTAAAATAGTACGCAGGGTATAAAGTGGCGCTCGTTGGGCTCGAGGTTCGCAATTTTCGCAATATAAGGGGCCTCAAGGTCGAGCTCTCTCCGGGCATCAACCTTATTACCGGCGCAAATGGGGCTGGTAAGACTGCCCTGCTTGAGGCGGTGTACCTTTCCGCGCGGGGCAAGTCGTTTAGAGCCACCCGCGCTAAATACCTGGTTCGAGACGGCGCCGATGAGCTGATTGTGCGATCGAGAATCACGTCCCCTGAAGGGTCTGAGCGTACGCTGGCGATCTCAAAGGCGCTAAACGCAAAATCCATCGCAAAACTAAATGGCGAGGCCGCTAGGTCTTTGTCGGATCTTGCTAAGGCGCTGCCACTGCAGGTTC
The DNA here is from genome assembly GCA_002470275.1 of Gammaproteobacteria bacterium UBA7376. GTDB lineage: Bacteria > Pseudomonadota > Gammaproteobacteria > Pseudomonadales > Azotimanducaceae > UBA4421. The sequence continues at coordinate 35,995 of DKNY01000008.1, forward strand.
TGCTGCCCGGGATCTCCGATTTAGTGCTAGACGGGCCCGGTATCCGCAGGGAATTCCTAGATTGGGGGTTGTTCCACGTGGAACAAAAGTACCTGGATGCTTCAAGAAAGTATCGCAGGACCCTGATGCAAAGAAATGCGTGGTTCCGCAGCGCGCCTAGCGCGCGATTCGATACGGACCCCTGGGTGTCTCAATTGATCCAAGAGGGTGAGCGCATCAACGCCATGCGAGAATCCTTTACTTCGGAGCTTAACGCTGCAACACCAGCGCTACTGGCACAGCTGGGTTGCAGCCTAGATTTGGGCATTGGGTATGCTTATCCGGGCAAAGCCCTGGGGGTCGAGGGCTACGCCAAGCAGTTCGAGCAAAATTTCGAGGCCGATCAATCCCGGCGGCTTACCCACATCGGCCCTCACCGAGGGGAGATGTCTTTGTTAGTGAGCGGTCGGCCAGCAAGACAGGTGGTGTCCCGGGGCCAGGCTAAACTGCTGGCCTCATCGCTGGTATTGGCCTATGCCGGAATTCTCTCTGATCGCGCTGGCGTAGCGCCGACGCTGCTGCTAGATGATTTTGGCGCAGAGCTGGATCAGGCCCATCGAATGGCCTTTTTGTTGCTTCTCAGGAAAATAGGGTGTCAGGTGATCGCCACCTCCGCTGATTCTGCGGCGACCCTGGTAGGGGATGAAATGGCGTCCTCTTTAGCCGTGTTCCACGTGGAACAAGGTGAATTGATTCACCAATGAATGCAACGAAGATGATAAGCTGTTCCGCTTTGACAGGCCTATCGCCTGGGTAGTTAAGAGGGTTTTATGGCTGATAACGTCAACTATGATTCTGAGAGCATTAAGGTACTCAAGGGGCTTGACGCAGTCCGTAAACGTCCTGGGATGTATATCGGCGATACCGAAGATGGCACCGGCCTTCATCATATGGTTCAAGAATTGGTGGACAACGCCATCGACGAGGCTCTGGCTGGCCACTGCGATACCGTTAACGTCACCATGCACCCCGAAGAAGCCATCTCCGTAAGCGACAATGGTCGCGGTATACCTGTGGACATTCACGCTGAGGAGGGGGTTAGCGCCGCAGAAGTCATCATGACGACCCTACATGCTGGTGGGAAATTCGACGCCAACAGCTACAAGGTCTCCGGCGGCCTCCATGGCGTGGGCGTTTCGGTAGTCAACGCGCTATCCGACGAATTGCGGCTTACCGTTCGGCGTGATGGAAAGGTCTACAAGCAGGCTTATGCCCACGGCGTGCCTCTTGCACCCATAGCGGCGGTAGGAGAAACCACTGAGCGTGGGACAGAGTGTTACTTCCGCCCGTCTGCTGAGACCTTCCATAACATCAAGTTTCAATATGAGGTCTTGGCCAGGCGGCTTCGGGAGCTTGCCTTCCTGAATTCCGGGGTGTCGATCGTTCTAAAGGAAGAAAGGACGGGAAAGGAAGAAACCTTTTTGTATGAGGGTGGCCTCCACGCGTTTGTGGAGTATCTGAACCAAAATAAAACGGTCCTGAATGAAGTGTTCCATTTCTCCGCCTCTCGCGAGGACGGAATTGGCGTAGAAATCGCCATGCAGTGGAATGATACCTTTCAAGAGCAAGTTTTTTGCTATACCAACAACATTCCACAAGGTGATGGGGGCACGCACTTAGCGGGTTTCCGGGGTGGATTAACCAGAACTCTAAACAGCTATATTGAAAAAGAAAACTTACTCAAGAAAGCCCAGGTGGCGACCACGGGGGATGATGCCAGAGAGGGGCTAACCGCTGTCGTTTCGGTCAAAGTTCCTGACCCAAAGTTTTCGTCTCAAACGAAAGACAAATTGGTCTCCAGTGAAGTTAAAACCGCGGTGGAACAAGAACTGGGACGGTGTTTTTCTGATTATCTGGAAGAGCATCCTCAAGACGCTAAAGCCGTTGTGGGCAAGATGATTGATGCTGCCCGGGCGCGCGAGGCCGCTCGCAAAGCCAGGGACATGACGAGGCGCAAGGGCGCTTTGGACATCGCGGGGCTGCCTGGAAAGCTGGCAGACTGTCAGGAAAAAGATCCCGCACTCTCAGAGATCTTTTTAGTAGAGGGTGATTCCGCCGGCGGGTCGGCCAAGCAGGGTCGAGACCGTCGAACCCAGGCGATCCTTCCCCTGCGCGGAAAAATTTTGAACGTCGAAAAAGCGCGCTTCGATAAAATGCTCTCATCCGCAGAGATTGGCACTCTGGTTACGGCCTTGGGCTGCGGGATCGGTAAGGGCGAATTTGATCCGGACAAGCTGCGATATCACAATATCGTGATCATGACGGATGCCGATGTCGACGGTTCTCATATCAGAACGCTGCTGCTGACCTTTTTCTTTCGGCAAATGCCGGAGTTATTTGAGAGAGGGCACATCTACATCGCTCAGCCTCCCCTTTATAAGGTTAAAAAGAATCGTCAGGAGCGATATGTAAAAGACGATGAGGAGCTGAATACCTATTTCAATGAGCTCTCCCTCCAGGACGCAGCACTTCACGTTAATAACGAAGCACCCGCCGTTCAGGGAGAGGCGCTAAAGTCTCTTGTTGACGCCTATCAAAACCTAACGGAAGTTTTAAGTGAATCGGCGCGCAAATATCCAACCGAGCTTACTCATGCTCTGGTTAAGGTGGAAAAGTTGACGGCGGAATTGATGGCTGATCAGCAGGGTATGACGAAATGGGCGGACGGCCTGAATGATTTGCTGCTTGAGATACCTGGGGCCAACCCCTCCGTTGAGGTGGAATGGGAGGTAGAAGAGAGCGCCTATGTGCCCCATGTCCGGCTACTCCTCAAGGGCATTTCTGAGAGCGTTCGCCTGACCAAGAGCTTTGTTGAGGGCGCTGAATACAGGGCCATCGCCACCATGATTGATCGTCTTGCTGGCTTACTGGAAGATGGCGCCTACATTAAGAGGGGTGATCGCATTCTCGAGATCTCGCACTTTTCCCAGGGCTTTAACTGGCTGCAGAGCGAAGCGCGTCGAGGCGTTGATTTACAGCGCTATAAAGGTCTTGGGGAAATGAACCCAGACCAGCTTTGGGAAACCACGATGGATCAAAGCGTGAGAAGAATGCTGCGCGTTTCGGTTGACGATGCCATCGGTGCTGATCGGTTGTTTACTACCCTCATGGGGGATCAGGTTGAGCCAAGAAGAGAATTTATTGAGGCCAATGCGCTCTCAGTGGTGAACCTGGATGTCTAGCCAACGGTTTCGCCCCTCTGCTTCGCCAGATGGTGTATGAGTGACCGGAGATGCCAAGCGTCGCTGTAGCTGGGTTTCTGGGGATGCGCTCTATGAGCACTATCACGATACCGAGTGGGGCGTGCCCGAGACGGATCCCTCGGCGCTCTTCCGACTGCTCATGCTTGAGGGTATGCAGGCTGGCCTGTCATGGCTCACCATTTTGCGGAAGCGGTCCAGAATGGACGAGCAGTTCCAAGGCTTTTCAATGACTCGCCTGGCCCGTGCCAGCAACCGCGATATCGACCATTGGCTCACCGATACCGGCCTTATCCGTCATCGCGGCAAACTGACCGCGCTGATCACCAATGCCCAGGCTGCATTGGCACACCCGAACTTTGGCAAATGGGTCTGGTCCTTTGCGCCTTCGCATCAGATCCACACCCAGGCGCCCAGCTTCACCGAAGAATCGACGGCCATGTCAAAGGCATTGAAAAGCGCCGGATTTCGCTTTGTTGGCCCTACGATCTGCTATGCCTTCATGCAAAGTGCGGGCATGGTGAATGACCACGCTCGAACCTGCTTTCGCCATGGCGAGTGCCAGAGGCTTGTGGATCAGGCCCTCGCCCGTCGCGGGGTTAACGCATGAGCACACTAGGTTGCAGAGGCCGATCAAGAGGTCGTGGAGCTGCCGACGCATGTTAGCGAAGGTGGTGGCCGGCCTTTTTTGGGTACTGTCCAAAGTACCGCCTCGGTGTGCAATTGCCTGCTGCAGGGGCCTCTCTAAAGCGCTAACGTCCTTTGATAACGATGTGCACCGAGTAACGACTCTGAATATTGGCCATGCCTTCCCAGATTTGGATGCTCAACAGCAGGCGGCTTTGGTCAGAGACAGCCTCACCCATCTCGGGCTGCTGATTTTTGAGATGGGCTATCTACGCTACCGAAGCCTAGATCTGCTCCGACGGCAGATTCACGACGTTGAGGGCGAGCACTTGCTTCAGGAGGCAGCGGCTAGTGGCGAAGGCGTGATCTTGCTCATGCCTCACCTTGGATGTTGGGAATTTATGAGCCTGTACCTTGGCAGGGACTATGCAATCAACGCCCTTTACGACCCGCCTCATCAGGCGGCCCTGGAACCCACAATTCTGCGCGCGCGCCAGCGACAGGGCGCCCGCCTCTATCCGGCCGGGCCAGCGGGCTTACGCCACCTGGTTAAAGGCCTGCGTCAAGGCGAGCTGTTGGCGATCTTGCCGGATCAACTGCCCGGAAGTCAGGCTAGCGGCGTGATCGCTCCTTTTTTTGACCAGCCTGCGCTGACCATGCTGCTCATCCAGCGGCTGAGCCAGATCGGCCGCCCTCGAATCCTTTACGGCGCCGCAAAGCGGCAGCTGGGGCCGGAGGGTATTCGCTATACCATTCAGATTCGGGCAGCAGATGCCGACCTCTATAGCGAGGATGCACTCGTTCACGCTCAGTCCCTAAACGCCGGGATAGAAGCGATGGTGCGGGCATATCCCGAGCAATATCAGTGGTCCTATAAACGTTTTAGGCGGTTAGGCTCGGCCTATGAAGACCTTTATCGGCGCCAATAAGCGGGTGTGAGCAAGACCAACAGGGTGAATATTTCCAGTCGCCCCATCATCATGTTGAACATCAGAATCCACTTTACGCTGCTATCCAGCCCAGCGTAGTTGAGCGCCACGTCGCCGAGCCCTGGGCCCAGGTTGTTCAGGCAGGCACCCACCGCCGAGAAAGCCGTCAGGAGATCTAGGTCTCCCAGACCCATCACTAGGACTACGGACAGTAGGAACAGGAGTGCGTAGGCACTAAAGAAACTCCACACCGCCTCAATGAGCCGATCTGGCACCGGCGTTTTACCGAGTTTGATGGGGAATACACCGCTGGGGTGGATGAGTCGTTTGACCTCGCGCATGCCCTGGAGGTAGATCATCAACACTCGAATAATTTTGATGCCACCCGCAGTAGAGCCCGCACATCCCCCAGCGAAAGCGGCCAGCAGCAGTAGAACGGGCACCACCGAGGGCCACTGGGAAAAATCTTGAGTCACAAATCCAGTGGTCGTTGCGATCGAAATGGTTTGAAAGATTCCGTCTCGCAAAGGCGAAACCGTTGCCGTCGGCACAAGGGTAAGCATGCCGACGACGACGGCCGCAATCCCAAAGGTGAAAATCAGGTAGGCGCGAAGCTCAATGTCCGCTAGGTAGTAAAATAGGTTTTTACGACGCCATACCAAAAAATGAAGCCCGTAATTGATGCCCGAGAGCAGCATGAAGAGGCAGGCGACTGCTTCGATCTGGACGTTATCAAAATACCCAATACTTGCGTCGTGGGTGGAAAACCCGCCAATGGCAACCGTGCTGAAGCTGTGGGCAATGGCGTCAAAGGCATCCATTCCGGCGATAAAGTACGACAGGGCACATACTACGGTCAGAGAGATGTAGACCAACCACAGCGCCTTGGCGGTCTCTGTAATTCTTGGGGTGAGTTTGTTGTCCTTAATTGGACCTGGGGATTCAGTACGGTAGAGCTGCATGCCGCCAATGCCCAGCATGGGGAATATGGCAACGGCGAGCACGATGATGCCCATCCCGCCCAACCACTGTAGCTGCTGCCGATAAAAGAGAATCGAGCGCGGCAGCGCGTCTAGGCCAGCAATGACGGTTGCTCCGGTGGTGGTCAAACCCGACATCGACTCAAACGCGGCGTCGACGAAACTTAAATGGAGGGTGTCGGACAGATAGAGGGGTATCGCACCAAAAAACCCGAGCCCCAGGTAGAATAGCGCGGTAATAAGAAAACCGTCACCGCCCCTAAGGTCGTGCTTACCTCTAAACGGCAGCCAAAGCAGCAGTCCCATGCCCAGGGTCACTAGAAAAGCTGCTAGGAAGGTCTGCGTTGTCGCTTCGCCGTAGGCGAGGGCGACTAGGATAGGGGACAAAAACGTCAGGCTAAATAGGGTCAGAAGCGTCCCGGTGACTCGAAAAATAACGGAAAAGTGCACGTTGGTGGGCGGCTAAAAAAAGGTCAATCCAACTTGGAACAGCTTCTCTACTGCCCGCACCTTGGATTTTTCCATTAAAAACAGAATGACATGATCATCTGAGGCAACGATCACATCATCGTGAGCGATCAGCACGTCCTCTCCTCTTACGATGGCGCCGATGGTGACGCCTTCGGGTAGTTCAATTTCGTTCAAGCGCCGGCCAACGACCTTTGAACTCGCAGCATCGCCGTGCGCGATGGCCTCCATCGCCTCAGCCGCTCCGCGCCGCAGGCTGTGAACCCGGGCCACATCGGCGCGCCTAACGTAAGACAGGACGGTGCCGATAGTTGCCTGTTGGGGCGAAATCGCCACGTCTATCTCCCCGCCCTGGACTAAATCAACGTAGGCGGGCTTGGTAATCAGCGTGATCACCTGCCGGACCCCTAATCGTTTGGCCATGAGCGATGACATGATGTTGACCTCATCATCATTGGTGACCGCACAGAAGGCATCGCACTGCTCAATATTCTCTTCGAGCAGTAAGTCTCGGTCTGTGGCATTGCCGGATATCACTACGGCCTTATCCAGGCGATCCGCCAGGGTCTTGGCTCTGTCAGCATCGACCTCGACAAGCTTGACGCCGTAGGTGTGGTCAATGGCAGCAGCAAGCCTAGCGCCAATGTTGCCCCCGCCGGCAATCATGATGCGCCGGTAGGGTTGCTCGACCTTGCGCAGCTCCCCCATCACGGCTCCGATATGCTCCCTAGCGGCGATAAAAAACACCTCATCATCCGCTTCGATCACCGTAGTGCCCGTTGGCACGATGGATTTTCCGCGACGGAAAATGGCTGCTACACGTGTATCTACCTTAGGCATGTGTTTTCGAAGCATGCGGATTTCTTGGCCGACGAGCAGGCCACCGTGAATGGCACGCATGGCCACTAGCTGGGCCCTGCCGTCGGCAAAGTCCAGCACCTCAAGCGCGCCGGGATGGCTCAGGAGTTCGCTAATTTGTTGAGTAACGACCTGTTCAGGATGGATGAGCCGGTCAATGGGCATATGGTTCTTATGAAAAAACCCTTCCTTATTCTGATAGGCGGCCGAACGAATACGCGCGATTTTCATGGGCGTGCGAAAGACCGAATAGCAAACCTGGCACGCGACCATATTGATCTCATCACTTGAGGTGACGGCGATGAGCATATCGGCGTCATCCGCGCCGGCGCGTCGGAGCACGTCCGGGTGCGATGCAGAGCCCTCTATGGTTTGGATGTCCAGGCGGCTGCCGAGTTCGGCGAGGCGTTCGCCGTTGTTGTCGACGAGCGTGATGTCGAAGGACTCCTTGGCCAGATTTTCGGCCAGGGTGCCTCCGACTTGTCCTGCGCCCAGGATTAGAATTTTCACGCGGTATCTGCTTTGCGGAGTGCGGCGTAGTAGAACCCGTCGGTCATAGAATCTGTAGGCAGAAGCTGCCACCCGGCTGCCGTCGCCTGGCCCCGACTCAGCTGCAGCGACAAAGGCTGCGCCTCGGAAGTTTCTTGGGAGAAGGCTTGGATCACCTGATCGTTTTCTTCTTCAAACATGGAACACGTGCAGTAGAGGAGGGTACCCCCTGAGCGAAGGCGTTGCCATAGCTGCTGAAGCAATTTGAGCTGCAGTGCTGAGTGCTCAACGAGGCGCTCAGGTGTCAGCAGCAGCCTGATATCTGGATTTCTTCTCATGGTACCGCTGCCGCTGCAGGGGGCATCGAGTAAAATGGCGTCGAAGGTAGGCAGGTCGCCGTCCTCAAGCCTGCTGGCATCCAGACAGCGAATATCCACTCGGTCATCGGGCAGGTGTCCCAATCTCTCGCCAACAGAAGTTAAGTCTTCTATCCGCTGAGGTACGTTATCGATGGCAAAAAGCTGAAAGGTCGCAAAGCTAGCGCAGAGCGCCTCGTAGAGGTGGAAGAGTTTCCCGCCCGGCGCGGCGCAGGCGTCTAGGACCACGGGGGCAACCTCCGGGTTCTGGCTCTCACGAAGAAACTCCATCAACTTGGGCGCTGCAAATTGAGCCGAGAGGTCCTGGACGGCGCAGGCCCCCTCGCGCCAGTCTGGGAGACTTGCCGCCGGCTGCGGGCTCGTTAACACGATTGCAGAATCCTGCTCCATAGTACGATGCAAAATACCAGCCTCGCTGAGTCTGGCCACATACTGGTCCCGGGTTTGGCTGGTGGCGTTCGCCCGAAGCGTCATGGGTGCCCGTTCATTGTTGGCCATCATCAATGCTTCTGCACAGGTGGGGTAGGTGGCCTGGATCAAGTTCGACATCCAGGCGGGGTGGTCCTGGCTTGCCAAAAGGGACAGTTCTTCCTGGGTGGGTGCGTCCTCAGGGCGAGGCGTCTCTGTATCAAGTCGGCGTAACAGACCATTGACCAAACCCTTAGCCCAGGGTCGTGACAGGGGCGCACAGGCATTTACGCAACTGTCGATGATTGCATACGCCGGCGCCTTGGCATAGCGAAGTTGGTAAGCGCCCACTATCAATAAATACATTATAATGCTGTCTTTCGAGCGCAAAGGTTTCGCCAGAAGGCCGCTTACCCGGTGCCGTTGGGATAGGTAGTGGCGCAACACCCCATACAACAGCTCCCGCTGCCCGGGGAGCGCCAACCATTCGGGTCGGTTGAGGCGCAACCAATCCAGGTTACGCCTTTTTTCTAAGATTTGAGCCAAGCAACGACAGGTGCTGATCTGGAGTTCGCTAATTGCTCGCTCTCCGGACTGTGGGCGCTGATCGGTCATCGGCCAGCGTCCGCGAAGGACTGACCTAGGGCGAACAGCTCACCAAAGCCATTGACCGCAGCCGGGGCATTCATTGGAAGCCCCTTGCCGCGGTTCAGTCGAAGGCGCGTGATGGCAAGTTGGCCCTCACCGCTGTTGATCCGAATCGATCTCTTGTCCCGCCCGGCCACCGTGCCAGGCGGCCCGGACGCGGGCTCTTTCAGCGCGTAGCCGGATAGCACCTGCATTTCAAGCGTGTCTGACCGGCAGGTGGCAGGCATGCGCTCGGTCAGAGCGCGGATTTTTTGCGCGATCTCCCGGGCAGGTCTCCCCCAGTTAATGGGGCGATCTTCTGCAGTAAGCTTTGCCGCATAGCAAACGCCGTCGGCTGGCTGGGGGGTTGGCGTGGTTGGCAGCGCGTTGAGAACGTCGACCAGTAGCTGCGTGCCGAGTTGGGCAAGAGCCTGCTGCAGGCGCCCGGCGGTGGATTCCTCGGTAATAGGTACTGCCTTTTGCACGAATACGGGCCCCGTATCCAGGCCTTTTTCCATCTGCATGATGGCGACCCCGGTCTCGCTGTCACCGGCCATAATGGCGCGTTCGATGGGCGCGGCTCCCCGCCACCTAGGCAGCAGAGAGGCATGTACATTGAGGCATCCGTAGGTAGGAATGGAGAGCAAGGCTTCAGGCAGGATCAGCCCGTAGGCAGCCACCACCAAAACATCCAACTCCAGTCGTCGGAGCAGGGTATGGGTTTCGGCGTCTCGCAGGGAGGCAGGCTGGATGAGGGGAATATTGCAGCGCTCTGCTTCTGCCTTGACGGGATTTGGCTGGAGTTTACGGCCGCGACCCTTGGGTTTGTCGGGTTGGGTCATGACAAGCACGGGTGGGAAATCAGAGTCTACCAGGCCGCTCAGGATGGTCTTCGCGAACTCAGGGCTGCCGGCGAAGGCCGTGCGTAAACTAGACACGTTCAGGCCTTCTGTTTTTTTAACTGTTTGGTGATGCGATTGCGTTTCAGGCTGGAGAGGTAGTCAACAAAGAGTTTGCCCTCAAGATGGTCGCATTCATGCTGGATGCAGACACCCAGCATACCCTCGGCTTCCAGGGTGAAAGCCTTTCCCGTTAGGTCTTGGGCCTCGACGGTCACCTGTGGCGCTCTGGCCACGGCGTCGTAAACGCCGGGCACGCTCAAGCAGCCCTCTTCCCCGGGCACAAGGGATCCCTGCAGCGTTAAGGCAGGATTCACAAAGATATGGGGTTGGTCCTGATGCTCGGAGACATCAACAACAATGAGGCGCTGCTGTACGTTGACCTGGGTGGCGGCAAGGCCAATCCCCGGCGCCGCGTACATCGTTTCCAGCATGTCTTCAGCGAGCTTTGCAAGTGCCGCGTCAAACGTGGTGACGGGTTTAGCCTTAAGGCGCAGCCGGGCATCTGGGTGGTGCAAAATTTCAAGCAGAGACATGCAGCGACCGATAACAAAAAAGACGGGGAAGTATAGCGGCCTTGTGCGGGTAATCGGGCAGTTTTGAGGGAGTTTTTACTACCTTTCTGCGGGTCAGGGAGCGCCAACGGGACGTATGGTTGTCTGTGCGACGCCACTGTGCTTGTGGGGGTATCGTTGGTTCCTGCGACTTTCCTCACGAGAACGCAATATTTTTTCCAAGCCTGCCCGCACTCTGTGTTCACTCCTATTTCAATGGCCAAGGCGTCAGGTTCAATCTTGGCTTGACGCTGGTTCCGACCTCTCGACTCTCTCCTATCGGGACCTGGGGCCAAAGCGCGCGAAGCCATTGGCGCGGTTTTTAGCAGCGGCGGAGGCCGAGAAGGTGATGGCGATATGCCTGCTGGATGAAACCTATCCAGAGCTGTTGCGCCAGATTCCTGATCCGCCGCTACTTCTATTTTATGACGGTAATCTCGCCCTCCTCCAGCGTCCGAGCATTGCCGTGGTGGGGTCGCGAAGGGCGACTCACGCCGGTCGTCGCCTAGCCTACCTTTTGGGCCAGGAACTCGGCGTCCTCGGGGCCGTGGTGGTGAGCGGATTAGCCATTGGTATCGACACCGCCGGGCACCAGGGCGCCCTGTCCCATGATGACGGTGCGACCATCGGCGTCCTTGGGTCTTCCCTTGACGACCTGTATCCAAGCCGCAATCGAGGCCTGGCTGCTCAGGTCGTCTCGTCCCAAGGCCTCTTGATCAGTGAGTATCCGCCCGGGACGCCGCCGCGCCCCTTCTTCTTTCGAGAGCGTAATCGAATTGTCAGTGGGCTTGCTCAGGCTACCGTGGTCGTAGAGGCCGGCGTTAGGAGCGGGGCCCTAATCACCGCACGGCTGGCCCTTGAGCAGGGGCGTGAGGTGGCTGTCTTTCCCGGATCGTCCTTGACCGGCGCGAACGCCGGTGGCCACGCCCTCATTCGCCAGGGCGCAGCCTTGGTTGAGTCAGCGGCTGACGTATTTCAAGAGCTAGGCTGGTCTGCAGCCGCACGGCACAACCCTCAACTGGGCTCCTCACCGACTTCGGCCACGGCGTCGGAAACAACGGTGCCGGCAACAATGCCCCACCTCAGCGCGGGCGCTCTGAAGCTGCTGCCCTGGCTTGGGGTTGAGGCCTTAAATTCCGATGCCTTAATTCAGCTGTCCGGCATGGCCATCAGCGACCTCAGCCTCGCTCTGGTGGAACTGCAGCTAGCGGGAATTGTTCGCCAGCATGGAGGCGGGTATATTCGCCTTTGATTCACTTACTTGGGGTAGTCATGGCTTGGGTCGCAGTATTAATGGGTTCAGAGTCGGATTGGGGGGTTATGAAAACCTGTACGGAAACGTTGGCGGCCTTGGGCGTCGATTTTGAGGTTCGCGTGTCTAGCGCTCACAGAACACCTGCTGCGACGCAGGAATATATTATGGATGCGGAAAAACGGGGCTGCCGCATATTCATCTGCGCTGCCGGCATGGCTGCTCATCTGGCAGGCGCTACCGCAGCCCATACCCAGCGCCCGGTAATTGGTGTGCCTATTGATAGCGGTCCGCTCCAGGGCATGGATGCGCTGCTGTCCACGGTCCAAATGCCTGGCGGGGTGCCCGTGGCCACCGTTGCGGTCGGCAAGGCCGGAGCAAAAAATGCGGGCTATCTTGCGGCACAAATGCTGGCGATAGCCGATGCGGATCTTCATCAAACCGTGGTGGCCGATCGCCAGGCGAATGCGGAGAAAGTTGCGGCGCAGAATGCGTCTGTGCAGGCATCGCTCACCTAGTGACCCCTGAACAACAGGCCGCTCGAATCCTAGTCGATGGGGGCCTAATCGCTCATGCGACAGAGGGCGTTTGGGGGTTTGCCTGCGACCCTCTATGCGAGCAGGCAACCTTCCGGTTACTGGAGATCAAGGAGCGATCTTGGGAAAAGGGCCTGCTGCTGTTGGGCGGCGACGCGTCGGACTTTAAAGACCAGCTGGCAGAGTTGCCGCAATGCCGGATAGACCGCGTTACAAAGAGTTGGCCGGGGCACAATACGTGGGTGCTGCCGGATACGCGTTACCCAAGATGGGTTCGGGGCATCCATACGGGCGTTGCCTGCCGGGTCCCGGATCACGATCAAGCCCGGCGGTTGGCCAGACTCTGCGGTTTTCCCTTTATTTCCACCTCTCTCAACAGAGCGGGCCGGCCGCCCATCACGCGACAGGCAGACGCTCAGGTTCAGTTCGCGGGTGTGGTTGACTTTATCTTGCCTGGCGAGACCTCCGGGTACAGTGGGCCCAGCGTTATTCGGGACAGTCAGGGCGAGATCCTGAGGGGGACATCCTGATGTCGCGTGACTATGCCGTCATGGGATTCCCCGTTTCTCACTCTCTTTCCCCTGAAATTCACTCGATCTTCGCCAGCCAGGAGAAGATCAAATTGCACTATGAAAAAATTGAGGTGAGTTCAGGCTCATTCTCGGATGCTGCCGATGCTTTCTTTGGACAGGGCGGCCTGGGGTTGAACGTTACGGTTCCGTTCAAGGTAGACGCCTACGCCTACGCCAGCCGCCTGAACGACTTGGCGGAACAAGCCGGTGCGGTGAATACCCTGGCCCGAGGTGAGGGCGGCCTGGTAAGCGGCCATAATACCGATGGCCTCGGGCTCGTTAGAGACCTCGAGGCCCGACACGGCTGGGCCCTAAACGGGGCTCGATTGATAATTCTCGGTGCCGGCGGTGCAACGAGGGGTGTGATCGTTCCACTGCTCGCGCGAGGCGTAGAGGAGATTATTATCGCCAATCGAACCGTGGATAAGGCTGAGGCCTTGGTCGGGCTGTTTTCGACGCTGATGCCCGGTGCGAAACTGAGTGTTTGCAGCCTGGCGGATGCGGCCGAATGCGAGGCCGATGTGGTAATCAACGGCACTTCGCTTGGCCTCTCCAGCGGCGACATTACGCTGGCCCCAGAGCTTGTTCGGGGGCGGCACTGCTACGACATGAGCTACGGGAACAACGCGCGATTCGCCCACTGGGCCAGTCATCAAGGTGCGATATCGGCAGTGGATGGCCTGGGCATGTTGATTGAGCAGGCGGCAGAAAGCTTTGCGATTTGGCACCAAGTCCGACCTGATACCAACTTGGCGTTTGCAAAAATACGTGAACAAATTGGCTAACCTGCTTACCCTAGAGCCATGAGGAGAAGATTCATTGCAGGCGCCGTATGTCCGAGCTGTAGAGCGCTGGACCGAATGGTTGTGGAAACCTCTCCCACGGGCCCCGGCAGCGAGGAAGAGGTTGACGCCGAAACGGTTATTCGGCGGTGCGTGGCCTGTGGGTATGAGGAGGCGCTAGCCACCGAGCCAGGATCGTCGAGCGTTGGATTACCCCGCGCTCGCTTTGAGAAGAGCGGAAGAGAAGCGGAGAAGGCCAGCCCGGTTAAGCTAATCAATCTCGACCAGCTCAAGAACCCTCGCAAGGCCTAGCGCTGGGGCGCCGCAAGGGATAGGCAGGCTCTGTCTCAGACATTTCGATCTATAAGGCCTAGCCAGGGGTTACTGTCCAACTATTGTTGGCCCTCTGATTTGCCAGCCACTCCATCGCTGCTATAATTCACATGATTTACACAAGTCGCTTTGTGTGAATCTTCAAACGACAGCCATTTTTACCCTAGGGTGATAAGGCGCCTTTGACCTCTGCCCTGCCCGATTGTGACCGGTAGCGTGAGGCACTCAAAGGGGCAGTGGCTTTAGTGTGGCAGGAATCCAGAACAATGTGCTCAGCGGAAGAGTAAGGGATTTATAGTCACCCAAGGCCGCAAGACCGGGATCAATGACGACCGGTCACTAGGGTTTGAGTGGACTCACCCGCCACAACCTGGCAAATCGATTGAATGAATCGGTTTCGACAAAGACGACAAACAAAGACGACACAAGAGACAAGCAGAATGAAGAATTTTATTGCACGCCTCGCCTCAGGAGCTCTGCTGGCTGTAGCCTCGGGTTCAGCGCTTGCGGACGAGCTCAACATGCGAGTTGGTGTGACGGAGATCAGCCGCCAGGTGTATGAGCTTCACATGATTATTCTTGGTATCTGTGTCGTGATCGGCATTATCGTCTTTGGCGCGCTATTTTGGTCCGTATTCAACCACCGCAAATCTTTAGGTGCGGAACCGGCAAATTTTCACGACGACACGCGTATCGAAATCGCATGGACGGTCATCCCCACTTTGATCCTCATCCTTATGGCGATCCCAGCCACCCAGGTCTTGGTCGCCATGTACGACACCGGGGGCGAGGACATGCTGGTTGAAGTACGCGGATATCAGTGGAAGTGGCAGTACAAGTACCTTGACGGGGACTACAACGACACCTACTCGTTTTTCTCAAATCTGGCGACGCCACGGGATCAGATCACAAATCAGTCCGTCAAGACTGATAACTACTTGCTAGAGGTAGATGAGCCCCTGCGCATTCCAGCCAACAGGAAGGTTAGATTCCTGGTGACGGCAGAAGACGTAATCCACGCGTGGTGGGTACCGGATTTTGGCATTAAGCGCGATGCGGTGCCGGGGATGTTAAACGAACTTTGGACGGTGGTTCCTGAGCCTGGCGTGTATCGGGGACAATGCACCGAACTGTGCGGTAAGGACCATGGCTTTATGCCCATCGTTGTTGAGGTCTTGCCCGAACAGGAATTTGACGCCTGGTACGCGTCGAAGGTGACTTCAGAGCTGGTACGTGAAGAAAGTTTTGCGGAAACGCTTACCCATGAACAGCTGATGGCCAATGGCGAAACTGTGTACGGCACCTATTGCGCCAGCTGTCACTTGGTTAACGGGGAAGGCATTCCCCCCGCCTTCCCGGCTATTGTGGGATCCGCCATTGCAAGCGGACCTCGGGATGAGCATCTGAGCCTTGTTATTAACGGCGTGGCTGGGACAGCCATGCAGGCATTCGGTAAGCAGCTGGATCCAGTGCAGCTGGCGTCGGTCGTCCACTACCAACGCCATGCCTTTGGCAACGACGCGGGGGACATGTCCCAACCGCAAGACGTAATGAATTTATCTAACGGTCAGTAAGGAATAGTCATGAGCGAAGTAATACACGCAGGCCATCACGACCACCACGATCACGGACCAGCCAAGGGGCTTCTCCGGTGGCTCTATACGACGAACCACAAGGACATCGGGACACTATACCTGTGGTTTAGTTTTGCCATGTTCTTGATCGGCGGACTCATGGCGCTAGTGATCCGCACCGAGCTGTTCCAGCCAGGACTGCAGTTCGTCCAGCCTGAATTCTTTAATCAAATGACCACCAATCACGGTCTGATCATGGTCTTTGGGGCCATCATGCCAGCCTTTGTGGGCTTGGCTAACTGGCTTATTCCTATGCAGGTTGGAGCGCCAGATATGGCGTTGCCCAGGATGAACAACCTGTCCTTCTGGATTCTGCCCTTCGCCTTCGGAATCATGATCTCTACGCTGTTCATGGAAGGTGGCGGTCCGAACTTTGGCTGGACGTTTTATGCGCCGCTGTCGACGACCTATGCGCCAGATTCGGTAACCTTCTTTATTTTTGCCGTTCACCTGATGGGTGCTTCATCCATCATGGGTAGCATCAACATCATCGCTACCATTCTGAACATGCGTGCCCCGGGCATGACGCTCATGAAGATGCCGATGTTTGTTTGGACTTGGCTGATTACCGCCTATCTGCTGATTGCCGTGATGCCTGTTCTGGCGGGCGCGGTGACCATGATGTTGTTCGACATTCACTTCGGCACCAGCTTCTTTAACGCTGCCGGCGGTGGTGATCCGGTCATGTTCCAGCACATCTTCTGGTTCTTTGGGCACCCTGAGGTATACATCATGATTTTGCCGGCTTTCGGGATTATCTCTCACATCATTCCGGCTTTCGCCCGCAAACAGCTCTTTGGGTATACCTCAATGGTGTACGCGGTTGCGTCTATTGCGTTCTTATCCTTCATCGTCTGGGCCCACCATATGTTCACTGTGGGCATGCCCCTGGCCGGCCAGCTCTTCTTTATGTATTCCACGATGCTGATCGCCATTCCGACCGGGGTGAAGGTTTTTAACTGGATTGCGACCATGTGGCGCGGATCCATGACTTTCGAAACGCCGATGCTTTTTGCTATCGCCTTTGTGGTGCTGTTTACCATGGGCGGATTCTCGGGGCTAATGTTGGCCATCACCCCGGCTGACTATCAGTATCACGATACTTACTTCGTAGTAGCCCACTTCCACTATGTGTTGGTCCCCGGCGCTTTGTTCTCGATCATTGCCGCAGTTTATTTTTGGCTGCCTAAGTGGACCGGGAAGATGTACGACGAGGCCTTGGGCAAGCTACATTTTTGGTTGTCCTTTATCGGGGTGAACGTCACGTTCTTCCCCCAACACTTTTCGGGTCTCGCCGGCATGCCCCGTCGAATTCCGGATTACGCGCTTCAGTTTGCGGACTTCAACATGCTGTCCAGCATCGGGGCTTTTATCTTCGGATTTTCCCAGTTGTTCTTCCTCTTTGTTGTGATCAAGGCGATTCGAAGCGGGAAGCCAGCGACTGCTCGGGGATGGGAAGGTGCTCGTGGGCTAGAGTGGACGCTGCCGTCCCCTGCGCCCTATCACTCCTTCACGCATCCACCTGAAGTCAAAGCCGAAGAAGTACACGGCTAAGATGTATAACGAAGATCGAGGCTGAAACGATGACGTCCCATGAGGAGCGACAGAAGAACATCAAGCAAACGGTGCGTAAGCTGGGGTTGATAGTGCTCGGCATGTGCGGCTTCGTGGTGGCCTTGGTGCCGCTTTACGACTTGTTTTGCGAGATCACCGGGCTCAACGGGAAAACGGGTGGGCCCTATGTCTTTGAAGAAGCAAGCGCCCAACCGGATACGTCTCGCCTTGTCAGAGTCAATTTTTTAACGAATACCAACCAGGGCATGATTTGGGAATTTCGTTCGGGCAAGGGCTCGGTTCGGGTCCATCCTGGCGAGCCCAAGACGGTGAGTTTCTTTGTTAAGAATCCAACGTCGCGGCCGATGATTGGGCAAGCTATCCCGTCCTTGGTTCCGGTGGCGGCCACGCAGTATTTTCACAAGACCGAGTGTTTTTGCTTCGAGCAGCAGCTACTCCAGCCAGGTGAAGAAATGGAAATGCCCATGAGGTTCATCGTGGACCGGGATTTGCCGAGAAATGTTCAGTCGATAAGTTTAAGCTACGCGCTGTTTGATGTGACGGAGCGGATCGGCCTGCCTGCGGACATGGCGGCCACGAGCACGGCCAGTCAGGAGCCGATAGATTCTGATATCGCTGCCGGGGGGTAGTGGTTCTCTTAATAGCGGAGGAGATTGATGGCCAACTCGACAGAGGTGGATAAGGATATTTATTACGTGCCAGAGCAGGGATGGTACCCCGTGTTTCTGGCCTTTGGCCTAATGCTTCTCGTCACTGGGATGGCCGACTCGCTCAACACAATTCGCGGCCAGGGTGTGGCGGATTGGACGCAAAGCCTACTTGGCTTCGTGATCGTTAGTTTCGTGCTTTATGCCTGGTTTACCAAGGTGATCTCTGAGAATGAAGCGGGGCTGAACAACGCTTCAGTGCATAAGAGCTACGTTTGGGGCATGGGCTGGTTCATTTTCTCCGAGGTCATGTTCTTCGCCGCGTTCTTCGGTGCGCTCTTTTACGTACGCGTTCTCGTGGTGCCGTGGCTGGGTGGCGAAGGCGAAAAAGGCATTATCGGTGACTATCTCTGGCCTACCTTCCAGGCGACCTGGCCGGTGGTTCAGAACCCGGACCCCGCGCTGTTTACAGATCCGATTAAGAGCATGGCGGCCCCAACAGAACTCGGTGGATTGGCGGGCTACCTGCCGTTCTACAACACCGTGATCCTGCTGACGTCGAGCGTCACTGTGCATATGGCGCATGATGGCATTAAGGAGCAAAACCGTAAGAAGCTCATCTCATGGCTGGCGGTGACGGTTCTTTTGGGCATCGTCTTTTTGATTCTTCAGGTCGAGGAATATATTGAAGCCTATGAGCTGTACGGGCTGACTTTAGACAGCGGCATTTACGGGTCAACGTTCTTTATATTAACGGGCTTCCACGGTTTCCACGTCACCTTGGGCACCTTCATGCTGCTTATGCAGCTGGTCCGGGCGGTTAAAGGTCATTTTTCGAAAAACGACTGTTTCGGGTTTGAGGCGTCTAGCTGGTACTGGCATTTCGTGGATGTTGTCTGGGTAGGCCTATTCATATTCGTCTACGTGGTCTAGGCGGCGGCCCTAGAGCGCCCATGCGGTATGGATTTGAAAAACTGTAAAAAAGGGGCCAAGGGCCCCTTTTTTTTCACTTCTAGGGGGCTGGGCCCACGGGTTCTCCCACGGCGTCACCACCCTTGCCATGCCATGGTGCGTTAAGGCCCATGCGTAGCTCCCCGGTATAGAAGCCGTAGGCGATGGTCAGCAGGAGCAGGGTGGCAAAGGTTATTCTAACGCCTAGGGCATACCAAAGTCGTTTGCTGCCGGGCTGCTCTGTATCCTTGAATAGAAAAAATAGGCCCGTCATCAGACTCGCAATCACGCACAGCAACAAAATAACGATGACGACTTTAAGCATGAGGGAATCCTAAAATTGAAGACGGACTGTATAGCATTCGTTGGGTGTCGTTAAGCAATGTCTAGGTTCAAACCTGGACGTAAGATGAGCTTCTTCGTTTTGTTGATGCTGCCAGTGTTATTCTCACTCGGATTTTGGCAGCTGGATCGCGGTGAGTTTAAGCGGTCTCTTGAAGAGCAGTATCTCACCCAACTCACCCTTTTGCCGGTTGCGCCCGATATGGAAAAGATGCGTTCGCCCTTTAGCCGGCTGCGTCTCGAGGGCGTCTTTCAACCCGAATATTTTCTGATCGACAATCAGGTAAGCGCGGGCAAAACGGGATATTGGTTGATTCAGGTCTTTCGCGACGAGCGCGCAGGACGCCTTCTGGTGAATCGCGGCTTCATTCCCGGAGAACGGGACAGGAGTAACCTCCCCGCCGTGGTGACACCCCCAGGTAGGCTCTCCCTAGTCGCCGTGGTTTGGCCTGACCTCGGTTTGATCCCGAGCTGGGAACAGACACCGTGGAACCTAGGCTGGCCGAAGAGAGTTCAGCGCGGTGATTTCAAGCGGATGGGGGTTGCGGCCCAGGCGCAGCCCGTAGAGCTAAGGTTAGAACCCGGACAGCCCGGGGTGGCGAACGCAGCACCCTTTGCAGAACGGTTGAGCGACGATACCCACCTTGGCTATGCGGCCACTTGGTTTGGGTTGGCGCTGACGCTGATGGTGGCCTTTATTTTTTACGGCCTGAGGGCCGCAAGGGACAACTAAACGCGACGCGGTCACGTCGCTCTAAGTAAATCGAGATTGTTATGTCTGAGACGAAAGAAAACGGCGCGCGTCGGCAACTCACGCTTATCCTTATCGTTGCCAGCCTGTCCCTGGGCGGATCCTATGCACTGTTTTATCTGGCGCGGGGTGCAGAGGGCTGGGGTACAACGAATAACGGGGCCTTCGTTGACCCCCCGTCGACCATTACAGAATTGGGCTGGTCAACTCAAGACGGGGCCACCCTATCTACCTCTGGGCAGTGGTGGCTGTGGACCGTGGCGGCTCAATGTAAAGAAGCCTGCACGGAGACATTGAAAAACCTGCGTGCAACCCACATTTTGCTGAACAGGGAAGCGAAGAGGGTGCGCCGAGGCATAACAACGTCGTCGGACTATACACCCCCGTCGGATCAGCCAGACCTGCTTGGCATCAGGACAACGAGCCCTCAACCCTCACCCGGTGTCTACATCGTGGACCCTTTGGGGAATCTGGTGTTCTTCTACGCTCTGGATACAAACCCAAAGCTCATTCTGAAGGATTTAAAAAAGTTACTTAAGGTATCTCAAATTGGTTAATACACAAATAAAGCGTGTGGCGGCAGCCGGCGTTCTACTGGCCTTAGTCGTGGTCTCCGTGGGGGCCTATACCCGGCTTGCAGATGCTGGCCTCGGGTGCCCAGACTGGCCAGGTTGCTATGGATTTTTGACGGTCCCTGAGACGGCCGGCGATATTGCCCAAGCGGAGACCCTTTACCCCAACGCACCGGTGGAAGTGGTCAAGGCTTGGTGGGAAATGGGCCATCGGTATATTGCGGGTAGTTTGATGCTCCTCGTGTTCGCGATCTGGGTGTTGGCGATTAGGGGCCGAAACGAGAATTCGCCCGTCGCGCTGACCAGTGTGGTCATGGCAATGATCATCCTCCAGGCCGCCTTCGGGGCATGGACGGTTACGCTAAAATTGTGGCCACAGGTTGTCACGGCACACCTACTTGGTGGCTTTACGACATTGAGCTTGATCTGGTTGCTCTACCTCCGACAGGGCGGCCTGGCATCGTTGATCCAAAAGCTGCCCTCTCCGTCCTGGTTGAGCAATCTGGCATTCTTTGTCGTGGTTGTTCAAATTGCCTTGGGTGGGTGGGTCTCATCCAATTATGCAGCCTTAGCCTGCTACGACTTTCCCAGCTGTGACGGGACCTATAGTCCGGATATGGATCTGGCCGAGGGCTTCAACATATTTCAGACCATTGGTCCCAACTACCTGGGTGGTCTAATTACCAATGAGGCCCGGATGGCCATTCATTGGGTGCATCGGCTTTGGGCCTTGGTGGTTGTTGCTGTGGTCACGTTGCTTGCCCTGCGGCTGTTGCGCATTCAGCCCTTGCTAGGAGGGGTCTTATTTGCGGTCTTAGCGACCCAGGTAGCCCTCGGCATTCTGAACGTCGTCTGGGTTCTGCCCCTCATCAATGCTACTGCTCACAATACGGTCGGTGCCCTGTTGCTGCTCTGTGTGGTTACAGTAAACTTCGCGCCCAGATTGAGGACGTTGGCCCAGGCCTAAGAAGCAATAGCAATGAGTGAAGCAACCCTGTCAGCTTCCTGGCACGACTACCTAGAGATGTGTAAGCCCCGCGTGGTGCTACTAATGCTTCTCTGTGCGCTGGTGGGAATGTTCCTGGCCACTGACGGCGGCCTTTCGCTATGGACGGTTGCTGTCGCCCTTGCGGGCATTGCCCTCGTGGCAGGCTCTGCAGCCGTCGTGAACCATGTCGCTGATGCACACATTGATGCAAAAATGGCGCGGACCCACAATCGCCCGGTTGCTACAGGACGGGTTGGGACCCGGGAAGCCATAGTTTTTGCGGCAGCGACCGGCAGCCTCGGTGTGGTGCTGCTTTGGGTGTTTATTAACCCGTTAACCGCCTACCTTAACGTGGCATCTTGGGTTGGCTACGGGTTGGTCTATACCCTGTATCTCAAACGTGCGACGCCGCAAAACATTGTAATTGGCGGCCTGTTTGGCGCCGCTCCGCCGTTATTCGGATGGACTGCCGTGACCAACAGCATCGACCCAGGCGGACTGCTGCTCGTGCTGATTATCTTTGCCTGGACGCCGCCTCATTTTTGGGCCTTGGCGTTAGAGCGTAAAGACGAGTACGCCAACGTGGGTATGCCCATGCTGCCGGTTACCCACGGCGAAGCGCTCACGCGTCTGCACATACTCCTGTACACGATTTTGCTGATCGTCGCGTCAATTCTGCCTTACGTGATTCTCATGTCGGGTCCACTTTACCTGGCTGGCGCACTGTCTCTCGGCGCTGGATTTCTCTATTGGGCCATAGTGCTCCTCAGAAATAATAATCCCAGTGCACCGATGCAAATGTTCCGTTACTCCATCCTCTATCTTGGCGCTTTGTTTTTGGTGATGTTGGTAGATCATTACCTAATCATCGTGGGGGAGCCTGCCGCGCCGATCCTGATGACCCCCATCGTGGCGTTGGCCGGTGGGTAACATCCGCTCAACGGTTGGCCTGTGCCTGGTATTTATCACCATTGTGGTGAGCATGTTCGTTCTCAGCGTCACCCGAGAGCCCCAGCTCTCAATCGAGGAGATGCGCAGTAAGGGCGTTTTCATTCTGCCCCGTCCCCGAGATATCGCGCCCTTCGAACTCATCGACCATCAGGGTCGGGCCTTCGACAATGATCGTTTGAAGGACAAGTGGTCCTTCGTGTTTTTCGGCTTTACCAATTGTCCCGACGTATGTCCAACGTCTATGTCGGTTTTGGGCCAGGTTGAGCGGGCACTGCTTGCTAATAACCCAGAGACATCGGCGCAATTCCAGGGGGTATTGGTCACGGTGGATCCAGAGCGCGATAAGGCGGAGGCCTTAGGCGCCTACGCCACGGCGTTTTCGCCGCGTTTTTGGGGCGTCACGGGCGGCCGGGAAGCATTGGCCGAAGTTGCTCGCCAGGTGAATGTGGCCTTCGCTAAGGTTCCCCTTCGTGACGCCCAAGGCACGCCAGTCCCCGGCACCTATACTATGGACCACACGGGCAATATCGTGATCATCAACCCGAAGGGCCACTATCACGGATTCATTAAGTTGCCACATGATGCAGAGACCATTAGGCTCACGTTTCAAACACTAGTCTCGCAATTCTAGGAGCACTATGGAGACGGCGGAGCCGCAGAAGCTGCCCCAGCTCGCAGCTGATGATCTCGATTGTCACTCTCCCCCTTGGTCGCTGGCAGAACGATTCTCCGGCTGCCGAGCCCGATCCCTTGAGCTTTGCAGCAACTTGGAAACAGAGGACTACGGGATACAGCCCATGCCGGATGCGAGTCCGCCGAAGTGGCATCTGGCTCACACCACCTGGTTCTTTGAGACCTTTCTGCTAAAGCCATTCGCCAGGGACCACCAGGCGTTCCATCCCCAGTTCGAGCACCTCTTCAATTCTTATTACAATGGCGTTGGGCATCCCTTTCCCCGGGCACGTCGGGGTTCGCTGTCACGACCTAGCTTAGCCCAGGTGCTTTGCTACCGAACCGCCGTCGAGGAGGGCGTGGTGCAGTTGCTGGCAGAGTGTGGGGAGGACCTGCACAGAGAAATTGCCCAGCTTGTGGTGCTCGGCATCCATCATGAACAACAGCATCAAGAGCTTTTGCTCACAGACATAAAGTACAACTTCGGGCATAACCCGCTTTATCCGATCCTCGTTAGCTCGCCTGACCCGAAGACCGCGCCCGCCAGGCCCCTGGCACCCATGCACTTTGCCGAGTACGCACCGGGGCTTTGCGAGGTCGGCGCGGACTTGAATCCGGACCGTCACTTTATCTATGACAACGAGAGTCCACGACATCAGGTCTTCATACCCGCATTTGAGATAGCGAACCGGTTGGTTACCAACGGTGAGTTCTTGGCCTTCATCGAAGATGGCGGCTATACCCGGCCGGACCTTTGGCTTTCCGAGGGGTGGAGCACGCTGGACCGCCAACATCCTCTTTATTGGCACAAGGATACGGAAAATGGCTGGCTTGAATTTCACTTAGATGGCCTTGGGCCTCTGCAAAAGGATGCGCCCGTCGTTCACGTCACGGCGTTTGAAGCCATGGCCTACGCCGCCTGGGCAGGCTGTCGGCTGCCGACGGAGCACGAGTGGGAGGTGGTGGCTCGCGCAAAGGCTCAGGAAGGGAATTTTGCCGACCAGGGGATGTGGCGACCCCTACCGGCCCAGGAGGGGAATCCCCAATTTTTTGGTGATGTATGGGAATGGACGTCGAGCAGCTATGGTCCGTATCCAGGTTACCGCCCCCTTGCGGGCGTGCTCGGTGAGTATAATGGGAAATTCATGAGCTCCCAATTAGTGCTTAGGGGCGGATCATGTGCTACGCCTCAGGACCATATCCGAAGTACCTACCGAAACTTCTTCTATCCTGGAGACGGGTGGCAATTTTCTGGCCTCAGGCTGGCGCGAGATTGCACATGAAGCCAAACACCAGCGCACAATTTTTATACACGGACTCTCAGCCGGCGGAGCAAGACATCCTCGCCGAGGTGCTAGCGGGGCTGCGAGCGTCCCAGCTTTCCATCTCGCCCAAGTACTTCTATGACGAGCGTGGCTCTCAGCTTTTCGAGGCGATTACCAAACTGCCCGAGTACTACGTCACGCGCACCGAGCTTTCATTATTTGATGAACACCTGAGCGATATTGCGGAGGTCATTGGTCCGGATTGTTGCGTCATAGAGTATGGCAGCGGCTCCACGCTCAAGATAAGAAGAGTCCTGAGTGCCCTTCGTCCGGCGGCCTATGTCCCCGTTGATATCTCGGGCGACTACCTGCTTGAGGGGGCACAAAGGCTGGCCGAAGATTTTGCAGAGCTGGACATTTTCCCCATCTGCGCGGACTTTACGCAACATCTAGCGCTGCCGGAGGCGCTTTCCTCACTCTCTAAGGTTGGATTTTTCCCAGGCTCAAGCATCGGCAATTTTGAACCAGAGCACGCGGCGGAGTTTATGCGCCGCGTTAACACGACCCTAGGCCCGGAGGGGCTTCTGCTGATTGGCGTTGATTGTAAAAAAGACGTCAAAATCCTTGAGGCCGCCTATGACGACAGCGAGGGCGTTACCGCTCAGTTCAACCTCAACGCCCTAAGTAATCTCAATCTCAAATTGGGGGCCAATTTTCGTCCGGACAGGTTCGAGCATGTGGCTCGATACAATGAAAGTCTGGGCTGTATTCAAATGTTTTTACGTAGTTCCTGCTACCAAGAGGTGACTCTTGGCGGTCATACCATAGAGATTCAAGAAGGCCAGGCGATTCATACCGAAAATTCCTACAAATACTTCCCAGAGGAGTTTTTGGCGCTGGCCGCCGAGGCAGGATTTGCCCCAGCCCAGTATTGGCTCGACGATCAGCAGCACTTCGGTCTCTATCTGCTGCGCGTTGCGCCCGAGGCGAACTAGTTCTCTGCAGGCGGCTCGAACTCCCACAGGGTCCAGCTCGGTACTAGGGCATCCACACGCTCAAGACCGCTTACGCCTTGGGTTGGGTCTTTGGGAATAAGGTAGTAGGGCTTACCGAAGTTCGGAACGACGCGCACCATTTTTAAGTGGCCATTTTGTCTGAACTCGTACACCACCCGGTTTTTTTCGGCGATGATCTTTACATCCGGTCCGCGCAGGGGTTCGTTGGCATAGGCCATACCCGAGACGTATAGGCTTATTAAAATGGCGATAAGGACTCTCATTGCCATGTCATCTCCCTAGTTGCATGGTCCGTCACAAAGCTTTGCGCCTTCACCCTAGCGCCCATGCTTTGCTTCGCGTCATAATCACTTTGTTCTTAACGCCAATGGCTGTCCCATGGCGAATAACCTCGGACCGAAATCGATGGACGACGCTTCTCCTCTGATCCTTGTAGATGGATCCTCGTACTTGTTCAGAGCTTATTACGCGCTGCCGGATTTGCGAAGCTCGGATGGGCATCCTACGGGCGCTATTCGCGGCGTGATCAGCATGCTGCGACGACTTCAAAAAGAGTATCCCAAAGGTACGATTGCCGTGGTCTTTGATGCGCCTGGGAAAACATTCCGGGACGACCTTTACGGTGAGTATAAGGCCAATCGTTCAAGCATGCCCGAGGACCTTCGCGAGCAGATCGAACCCATACATAGCATTATCCGGGATATGGGCCTGCCTCTGATCTGCGTGGCGGGCGTCGAAGCCGATGACGTCATTGGAACCTATGCTCAGCAGGCCAGTGACCAGGGCCGGCTCACCGTTATCTCAACGGGCGATAAGGATATGGCCCAGTTGGTGGATGATTCGGTGACCCTGGTCAACACCATGACGGAAACGACCCTGGACGCTGTGGGCGTACGGGATAAGTTTGGTGTCGATCCGGATCACATCGTGGACTACCTAGCGCTGATGGGCGATAGCGTCGACAACATTCCAGGCATACCAAAAGTTGGCCCTAAGACAGCCGCGAAGTGGCTGAATCAATATGGCTCCCTGGATGCGCTCATTGAAAGTGCCGATGAGATTAAGGGCAAAGTTGGTGAGAGCCTGCGCGAGCATCTTGATCAGCTGCCGTTGTCCAGGGCGCTGACCGAGATAAAGCGCGATGTTGCCCTCTCCGACTCAGTGGATGCGCTCAAGCATGCCGAGCCGAATCAGGCAGGCCTGACGGAGGCCTTTAGACGTTTCGAATTCAAGTCATGGGTCGCTGAGCTGGACGGGGCCGTTGAGGAAACCGCAGAGCCTGCGCCGGACGAGGTGCCCCGGGACTACCAGACCATTTTAACCGAGGGCGCATTGACCGAATGGGTTGCAAAGATTCAGGCAGCTCGGATTTTCGCCTTTGACACGGAAACCACAAGCGTTAATTACATGCAGGCGGAAATAGTGGGGTTCTCCTTTGCGGTAGAGCCTGGGTGTGCGGCCTATCTGCCGGTGGCTCATGATTATCCCGCCGCTCCGGAACAGCTATCCTTAGCAACCGCGCTAGAGGCGCTGCGGGTCCTCCTAGAAGATCCTGACATTGCAATTATCGGCCAGAATATAAAGTACGACATGAGCGTGCTCGCACGTTATGGGGTGGTGATGAATGGTGATCTGTTCGACACCATGCTCGAGTCCTATGTGTTGAACAGCGTTGCAACACGACACAACATGGACGCTCTTGCCGGGCACTACCTGGGTTTAAAGACCATTCGCTATGAGGACGTTGCCGGCAAAGGCGCGAAACAGCTGACCTTTAACCAAGTACCGTTAGAGACTGCGGCCGATTACGCTGCGGAAGACGCGGATATCACCCTGCAACTTCACCAATGTCTTTACCCCAAGCTGCAGGCCCAACCCAGCCTAGCTCAAGTTTTTAATGACATTGATATGCCCCTTGTCTCCATTCTCTCTTCGGTTGAGCGTCAGGGCACCTTGGTGGATGGACGGATGCTACACCAGCACGGCGGGGAACTGACGGCGCGCCTCAAGGAGTTGACGGAAGAGGCTTGGTCGCTGGCTGGAGAAAGTTTTAACCTGGATAGCCCGAAGCAGCTTCAAGCCATTTTCTACGACAAACTAGGGCTGCCCGTACTTAAAAAAACGCCTGGGGGCCAACCCTCAACCGCTGAGCCGGTGCTGGTCGACTTGGCTCGGGATTATGAGCTGCCGGCAGTTTTGCTGTCCTATCGAGGGTTGGCTAAGTTAAAGTCCACCTATACCGATAAGCTGCCCCTAGACATTGATCCACAGACCGGGCGCATTCACACCTCTTACCATCAGGCGGTTGCGGCAACGGGGCGGCTCTCCTCTTCGGACCCGAATTTACAGAACATCCCCATACGCAATGCCGAAGGGCGGCGCATTCGTCAGGCATTTGTCGCCCCGCCCGGATGCATCGTGCTGGCCGCAGATTATTCTCAAATCGAGCTTCGCATTATGGCGCACCTGTCCGAGGACGAGGGCTTGCTGAATGCGTTTGCAGCTAACCGAGATATTCATCGAGCGACAGCGGCTGAGGTGTTTCAGGTATCCGAGGAGGCAATATCAGATGAGCAGCGGCGCAGTGCCAAGGCCATTAACTTCGGGCTGATTTACGGCATGTCTGCCTTTGGGCTGGGGCGACAGCTAAGCATATCCCGCACGTTGGCTCAGGACTATATTGACCGCTATTTCGCGCGGTACCCTGGCGTTTTGCACTATATGGACAAGACTAAGGCGCTGGCCGCAGAGCAGGGATACGTGGAAACCATATTCGGTCGGCGCCTTTATCTACCGGAGATTAGCTCAACAAATGTACCCAGACGGCAAGCAGCCGAACGCACGGCTATCAATGCCCCGATGCAGGGAACGGCTGCGGACATTATCAAGCTGGCGATGGCCTCCGTACAGGACTGGTTGGCTTCTTCCGGCGCAGAGGCGCGAATGATCATGCAGGTGCACGACGAGCTGGTCTTTGAAGTCGCTCAAGACCAGCTGGATGAGGTGCAGCAAGCCGTTATTCAGCGCATGGCCGCGGCCGCAACGCTCAAAGTTCCCCTGGTGGTTGATGCCGGGGTGGGGGCGAATTGGGACGAGGCCCATTGATGCGCCGCAGTACTCGCGGCAGGGATTAATCTTGCGGTTGTGCCGAGTTTTCGGATTCAGTTATCGGCGTGCCAAGCCAGGTGAACAGCTGAGCGAGCAACTCAGGCGTGCCGATACGACGTAGGGCTGAGTGGCATTGAACCGTCACCAGCGGGAAGTCGGCGTAGGCGCTGCGGATTTTTTGTAGGGCTTGCCTTTGTGCGCTGAAGCTCAGTTTATCGGCCTTATTCAGCAGGATGTGGACGGGTAGCTCGCTATCGTGACTCCACTGCAATAACTCTTGGTCGAAGGCCTGATTGGGGTGTCGAATGTCCATGACCAGCACAATGCCCACCAGAGCCTCTCGGTAGGATAGGTAGTGGTTGACCGCCTTTTGCCAGTTTTGCTGGGCGTCTCGGCCCGCCTTGGCGTAACCATATCCTGGCAGGTCAACCATTCGTCCCCCGGTGCGGACATCAAAAAAGTTCAAGAGCTGGGTTCGGCCGGGCGTTTTACTGACCTTGGCGGTTTTGCGGTTACCCGTCAGCTCATTTAAGACCGACGATTTTCCAGCATTAGATCTGCCGGCGAAGGCCACTTCAGGGCAGTCCCCCGGGGGGCATCGTCTCAGGTCCGGGGCACTGGTCAGAAAGGTGGCTTCCAGGCGTTCAGGTAGAGACACTTTTTCAGTCATCTTGTATATAATTCCTCGGCTGCTTCGGTGTCATAACTCCCTCGGTTGGAGTGTAGCACCGCTCATCGGCGGCTTCTGTTATGTCGCGCTGCTCTCTGGGCAGGCTTCCCTGCCAGGAGCCACAGTCAACATGGCGGCAGGCCCTTGAATCAAAATCACTTTTGCAGGGCTTACCGAAAACTGACGAAAATAAGCAATTGAGGAAAAAGAAGTCATGAGTGCTCTGAGATGCATCGCTAAATTAGTTATCGCCCCCATCATCCTGCTGGGTATGGGATCACCTGCCCTAGCGGCTGGCGATGCGGAGGCAGGGCGCGCGCTGTCTGTGACCTGTGCGGCCTGTCATGGCCAAGATGGCGCCACCGCAATAGACCCAAGCTATCCGAACCTCGCTGGCCAGGGTCAGAAGTATCTCGCTAGGCAGCTTAAAATGTTTCAATCTGGAGAGCGTGACGTAGCGCTGATGACGGCTCAGCTGATTGGCAAGTCAGAGCAGGATCTCGAAGATTTAGCCGCGTACTACGCTTCTCTGCCGGGAAAAATTGGTGAGGCCACTGGTGATGATGCCGCGCTGAACACCGCAAAGAAGATTTATAAGGGTGGCATCGCTGCAAAGGGCGTTGCGGCCTGCGCGGCCTGCCACAGCCCAAGAGGATTGGGTAACGACCAGGCTGGCTTCCCCCGAATTGGTGGGCAGGCTGCCGCCTACACCGTTGCTCAGCTAACCGCCTACCGGGAGGGTAAGCGTGCTTCAGATGAAGGGTTTGGCGGGATGATGAGAGGCGTTGCGGCGGGGCTTTCAGATACCGAAATTTCGCTTCTAGCGGATTATATAAGCGGCTTACAATAGCGGTCGCACAACCGCCGGAGGCTATCATGCACAGCAACGGGTCATCACCTAAACGATTCAACAAAGTGTTCCACGCCCTCCTCTGGTCAGGCCTTGCCCTGGTGCTGATGGCAGCCTCCTCCCTAACCCTGGCTGGGGAGGCCTTTGTAGAAGGCGTTCACTATCAGCGAATAGACTCTGTCACGGCAGAGCGCCCAAAGGCAGGCGATCCCGTGGAGGTCCAAGAGATCTTTTCTTACGGCTGTATTCACTGCTACAGCTTTGATCCGGAGCTTAGTCGTTGGCAGCAGCGCCAAACGGAGGGCGTTGCCTTTAGCCGGCTACCCGCCGTGTTCTCGCCCGAGTGGGATTTGTTGGCGCGCATCTTCTATACGGCGGAAGTGCTCCGCGTCGGCGCCCAGCTCCATGAGCCGCTGTTTGAAGCCATACATGTTCAGCGATTGAATGTGGGAGATGAGACGGTTCTCGCCAGGCTTTTTGAGGATGAGGCTGGTGTCAAGGAAGATGACTTCAGAGCAGCGTATGAGGCTTTCTCAGTGCGTAGCCGCGTGCTCAAGGCGAGAGGGAAGGTGCGAACCTATGGCGTGACAGGCGTTCCAACCATGATCGTCAACGGCAAATACAGAGTCAGTGGCCGCACGGCTGGATCCAATGTCGCGATGCTGGAGGTCGTAGATTTCCTGGTAGCGAAGGAAGCCCAATAGCCAAAGCGGCTAGACCTCGGGCTTTCTTCGTTGGCTCTTTGTCTCCCCTCGTCGTTTTTTCCCCTTTAATCGCCTCTGTTTTGATGACTTCGTCGGCTTCGTCGCGATGCGTTTGACTGGTTGCTTGCTCGCCTCGCCGATAAAGGTTTCTGCTCGGTTGATGGCGTCTTCCTTATTCTTCAGCTGTGAGCGATGGCGATCGGCGTGAATGATCAGCTCGTCCTGCTTGTTTATCTTGCCTCGCTGCTGTTCTCTTAGCCGACTTTTCGCCGCGCCGTTAAGGGGCAGTGAGGCGAGGTTGATTCGAAGCTCCACTGCCGTTGCCACCTTGTTCACATGCTGTCCGCCGGGGCCAGAGCTATGGGTATAGCGAAACTGACACGGTTCTCGAGGCAGCCGGTACTTGGTCATTTACCACACTCTCTGGATTTACGCGCGATAACGGCGCCTGCGAAAAAAGATACACCGGGGTGAGCGACCAATCTAGCGTCCCAAGAACAAGCGGCGACCGGTATGACAACACAACGCCTTTGTTTGCTGGTGAGAGCGCTCTTGCCCGCATTCTAGGCCGGCTAGGCCGGTTCTATGCCGCATTCACTCCCTGAGCCTGGGGCGGACGGCTAGGCTCGATCAAATACGCGACTGAAGGTGCGTTTTTTGCCCCCCTTGGGCTTGATCATCACCTGAACTAAGAGTCGTCCGTCCGAGCGGATTGACCAGGTCTTTTGAACCCTGCGTTCTGTCGTTTTGTATTTTTGCTCGATTTTGCGGTTCGACCACGTTGTTTTGCGACCACGAAACTCCCCCTTGGGCATTATCTGCATCGCATCAGGCCCTGACAGGTCTGGAAAATTGAGCATGATCCGCTGGGCCTGCACCTCGATCAGCATCACCTCGCTGCGAAGCTCTGCAGGGTCCCTGGCGCTTAACGGTGAGTGGGATGGCATGCCAGAGCTTCCGCCACCCGGTAGCGGTAGGCCCATGACCGAAATCCTTACCTTGCCAGGATTCTGTATCAGGGTGGTGCGTTCATCCAGGTCTTCGCGCAGCAGATCTGTTTCGCCCGTGTTCACCACCCACTTGCCAGCGAAGGGAGAGGTCGTTTCTGCCCACACCTGGATTGCTCCGAATAAAAGCCAGGCGATTGCCGAGGTGGCGGTATAACGAAGGGTATTAGAGTTCATCGTCTGTGGCCTCCAGTAGTGCCGCAAAGGGGTCAGGCGCATTGCCGGATTCTTCGAGGGCTAGCTTTTCCTCTGCAGCAACTAAAAAGCGTGCCAAATTTTCGGCATAGCCCTTGGGGTCGACAAAGGGGTGAGGTGCCCCAGAGTTGCGGGTTGCTAACAAATCTCTTCGTTCAAAGACGCTCCCCATTTCAGCATGGTTGGGCAGGCTAACTTGAATATCCTGCTGCATGCTTTGCAGTCGTTGATAGCTTTGGATATAGCGTTTCGTTCGATCCGCGCCTGAAAAGTTGAGACCAACGCCGCCCAGGGTCATCGCTTCATAGGTCTCGTCGCCATCCCGCACGGTGTATTTTATAGACAGTACGCCCTCGGTATGGCCGGGGGTCTTGAATAACTCGAAGCGATTGTCGCCGAGCTTGATCACCTCACCATCCTCAGCGACCCGGTCAGGTCTTGGTGTAGGGATATAGAATTGGCCCGTTTCCGGCGCCGCCCTGGCGATTGTCCAATCTTCTTCAGTCATAACAACCGTTGCGCCAAAGATTTTTTGGAAGATCGCAGCGCCTCCGGCATGGTCGAAGTGGCCATGGGTGTTTATGACGTATTTGATGTCAGCCGGATTGAAGCCGAGCGCCTGAATATTTTTTATCAGCAGCGGTACAAAGGGTCCATAGAGAGAGTCTATTAAGACCAGGCCCTCACCGGTATCAATGAGATAGGCGGATACCCAGTCGATGCCCACGTAATAGGCGTTGTCGAAAATTTTGAAGGGCGAGACATACTGGGCCTTGGGATCATTCCAGTTATCAATCACGCGCTGCGCGGCTGCCGGTAACGCTGGTCCGGCGAAGGACTCACTGGCGCAATCTTGGCAGCTAACGTTATCGACCGAGCGGCCTGCCGCGACATCGGCAACCCAGTCGCGAACACTGACGTCTTGGGCGGCCCACGCATAAAATTCCGGGCGGCCCAAAATGGTATGGGATTCGCCACCCACGATCAGGCTTCTAAAATTGATAACCTCACCGCGAATATCCGCATGGTTCGCCTTCAAGTTATCAATAAGGTCCGCGTCGGGAGAACCGCCGAGATTGAGGAAGTATTTCTGAACACTATCTTCTGCGGCGTCATATTGTGTGAACATGATGTCTGGGTGGGCTTTGGCTGCCGCGACGTAGAGGGCCTCATAGGTCATGCTGTCGGGTGTGATGTGCTCAAAGCCCTGTTCTTCATTGAGAAAGTTAAACGATCCC
The DNA here is from genome assembly GCA_002470275.1 of Gammaproteobacteria bacterium UBA7376. Classification (GTDB taxonomy): domain Bacteria; phylum Pseudomonadota; class Gammaproteobacteria; order Pseudomonadales; family Azotimanducaceae; genus UBA4421. The sequence goes on from DKNY01000008.1 coordinate 69,061, forward strand.
CACTGGTCTTGTGGGCGGTTGTCACCACTCGACCGTCTGTAACCACCCGCGCCGTCGCCGAGCTGCGCGACGCGGGCCTCTTGGTAGTGGTTGGCAACGATGGAAGCATAGAGCGGCGATGGAATAGCGCCAGCCGAAGAGCCGGTCACCAAGATGCTCTCAGGTGCCGTTACGTTGGCATACGTCCAGTCCAGCACGGCTTGGGCATTGGTCCGTCCTCGATGGAAGATGGTTAAGGGTTCCTGCTCTGGCGTTATCGGCTGATAAACCGTATCGCTTGCGCCAAGGTGTACGTCGCCCGTGCAATACGGGGCAAAGACGATGGTGTGGTTTTTAAACGGATTATTCGGATTGTCCTGGTTGAATATGCCAAATTGGGCCTGCTCAAGACCGCCCACTCGAGGCGAATAGCTTGTCGACATAGCCAGGTCGCACGTTTCCCGGGACCAGCAGGCGCCTCCCCCCTGGAAATACAGCACCAAATGCTCTGGCTTGCCCTTGCGAACCAAGAAACGATATTCGGAACCATCCGAACATCGCGTTTCGCCAGCGGGAGAAATCGCTTGCCATGAGCGCGCGGGGTTCGCGATGGCGGCTTGCCATGCTGCTGCAACGAGGAGCAAAAGAACGGTTGTTCTCATATCAAGGTGCTCTGCTGGTATAGTTAGGACCTGTGGCCATACTAATCCAGGGTAACGCTTGGCAAAAGCGCATGCGATAGGAGGTGAAGCTTTTGGAAACGCTAGATCGCGCAACGCTGATGGGAAAACTCGCTGATTGGCAGCAACAGCTATTGTCCAGTGAGGACTTGTGGCATTGGGCCCTAGAGGTTCATGAAAAGGCGCGGCCAGCGGACGAGGTGGTGGGGAACGTCCTGGATTTGCTGGCGACGTTGCCCGAGGGGCTGATGCTACCCGAAGATGCCGTGGTGCTGTTGGATGCTTTGGGCAACCCTCCTGATGAAGCGGATTTATCCATAAATCTGCTGTGGAATTACCCCGATATCATTGACCTACACGGCCGCCGAAAAGCCCTGGCAGACGACCCCTTTTACGGGCCCTACTGCGCTGATTAAAAGATCGGGAAGCTGCTTTAGGATCACGCTGAATAGGGAGCAGGCATGGTGAATAAGATGGACCAACTGCTTGATTTACTCACCCTAGAGCAGGTGGAAAAGACGGTATTCCTCGCCCACCATCCTGCCCAACGCAGGCACCGCCTATTCGGTGGTCAGATCATGGCCCAGGCCTTGATGGCCGCGTCCCAAACCGTAGAGGTTGATCGGGTGGCCCATTCTCTTCACGGCTATTTTTTACGCCCTGGCGACCCAGCAACCCCAGCGCTCATGCAGGTAGAGCTGACAAGGGACGGGCGTTCTTTCTCAATGCGACGGGTGACGGTGAGTCAGCACGGTGAAGCGATTTTTACAATGGAGGCGTCTTTTCAGGTGCCCGAGTCGGGGGTTGAGCACCAGGCTGAAATGCCCGATTTGAAACCTCCCCCAGAGGAAAAAATCCCTGAGGCCTTGCGCAATGCACCCTTCATTACCTGGCGGCATGAGTTTCGGCGCCTCCAGCAAGAAACGCCTCAGCCCCCGCAACAATTTGTCTGGTTCAAACCCACGGGTCGGGTTCCAGAGGGCGTCGGCCTGGCCCAGGCGCTGCTGCTTTATGAGTCCGATAACACGCTTCTGGGCACGGCAAGGCTACCTCACCGAGGTCGTTTTGAGCGCGAGGATATGCAGGTAGCCAGCCTTGATCATGCGATGTGGTTTCATCGTGCTGCAGATCTTAACCAGTGGCTGCTGTATGCCATCGACACACCCAGTAGCTCCAATGCCCGTGGCTATACTCGGGGCCACATTTTCACTGAGGACGGGCTGCTGTTGGCGTCAACGGCCCAAGAGGGGTTAATTCGAGTCCATGGCGCGTCCGCCAGCCGCCCCGAGATGCGTCAGGACTGAGCGCCGGACCTAAAGACCGAGTCAATTTCGCTAGAGTGAATCAACGAGATTGCGCAGCTTTTCGCACTCCGCTACTCGCTCATCGGCGGTTTCTCCGATAAAGCTTACATTGAGGGAGGTCACGCCGGCTTCCTTGAGTGCGTAGAGTCGCTGGCGAACAAAGCCCTCAGGGCCGATCAAGGCGCTTTTTGCCAGGTAGTCGTCCGGCACCGCTGCCGCTGCTGCCTGTTTATCTCCGGACAGATAAAGGTCCTGAATAATCTTGGCCTCATCCACGTAGCCGCTCTTGGCGAAAATATCGTTGTAGAAATTTTTGGAACGCGCACCCATGCCTCCAACATAGAGTGCTGTGGAGGCACGGCCCCGCTCTCGCAGCAACTCCTTGCCCTCTCCAATGGCTACGCTCCCTCCGGCAAAGGTATCAAGCGGCGGACGCTGGGGGTCTCTCTTTGCAGTGCCCTGATCCAATGCGTCGCCCCAGACGGCGCGTGCCGCCTCAGGGGTGAAGAAGGCGGGCAGCCAGGCGTCGGCCAGCTCGGCGGTGGTCGCGACGCTGGTTGGGCCCAGGGACGCAATAGCAATAGGGATGTCCGTGCGCACGGGATGATTAATAAGTTTGAGAGGTTTCCCCAACCCTGTGCCCTGGTCTTGCGGAAGGGGTATCTGATAGTGGGTGCCCATATGCTGCAGGCGTTCTCGTCGCCAAACCTGGCGACAGATGGCGATGATTTCGCGAATGCGCGCCACGGGCGCGTTATAGGGCGTCCCGTGGAACCCCTCGATCACCTGCGGGCCTGAAGCCCCCAGGCCCAGCATAGCGCGTCCGTCAGACAAATAATCAAGGCCTGCAGCGGTCATGGCCAGCAGGCTGGGGGTTCGGGTGTAGATCGGCAGAATGCCAGACGCAATAGTAACGCGGTTTGTCTCAGCCGCTAGGTAACCCATTGCCGTTGGCGCATCGAACGAGTAGGCCTCGGGCACCCACACCAAATCAAGGCCAGCCTGCTCGAGGGATTTGATTTCAGCTACAGCTTCTTTAAATCCACCTGCATAGCCCATGAGCGTTGAAATTCGCATCTTGTCTACCCCACAAAGTGTTGCGAGATTATGGAGACTTGGGCATGGTCAAGCATCTTTTTTTGGAGCTGTGTCGAATGCTTGGATGGCATCGAAAAGGGTCCCGGGGGCCAGCCATATGGGGGCATTGGAGCAGCCTAGCGTTGCCGTTGTTGCTGCTCTCCACCGCGCTGTCTCGAGCAGAGCCTTCAAGATTGGACGTCTTTGCGGCGCAGGCGGCAGAGCGACTTTCTCAATACATTCAGGTGGACACCACCAACCCACCCGGCAACGAGGGGCGAGGCGTAGCCTTTTTGGCGCAGATATTTGATCAGGCCGGCATTCAGTATGAAACGGCCGAATCCGCACCGGGCCGAGGCAATATATGGGCGACGCTACCCGGTAACCCCGATGCCGAACTGAAACCCGCCTTAATTTTGCTGCACCATATAGACGTTGTGCCTGCAAATGCGGAGTACTGGTCCGTCCCGCCGCTATCCGGAACACAGCAAGATGGCTTTATTTACGGGCGTGGTGCCATTGATACCAAGGGACTGGGTATCGCCCAACTTCAGGCATTCTTGGCCCTTGCTGAGAGCGAGACGGCGCTGAATCGAGACGTCATTTATATGGCCACGGCGGATGAAGAGGCCGGCGGATTCTTTGGCGTAGGCTGGTTGATCGAAAATCGCCCCGAGCTGTTTCAGGGCGTTGGCTTCGTTCTGAATGAAGGGGGCTCCGCCCGATTATTCGATGAGCAGTCAGTGGTCCTGCTTGAGGTCACCCAAAAAGTGCCCCTGTGGCTGCGCCTGACGGCCAAGGGCCGGCCAGGCCACGGCTCTTCCCCCCAAGTCAATACGTCGGTAACGCGCTTGATCCGTGGCCTCAGCCGTATCAGCGAAACAGAGTTTCCACCACGCGTTATTGATCCCGTGGCGGTCATGTTCGAGGGACTTGCTCCCTATCAGACGGCCCGAGATAGACGCGCTTACGCAAACCTACGAGAGAGTGTTGGCGACCCTGACTTTTTGCTGATGTTGAGATTGAGGAGTCCCAGCAGCCATGCTCTGCTGCGTAATACCTGCTCGATCACGACATTAGAGGGCAGCAGCAAGATCAACGTTGTTCCTGCGGAGGTCTACGCGGAGTTGGACTGTCGGCTCCTACCCGATCAGGACCCTGCGCGTTTCGTGGATCAGATCAAAACCATCCTAAGTGATGATCTGATAAGCGTTGAAACCATCATGAGCTTTACCCCTGCGGTCAGCCGTACGGATACGCCTCTCTTCGCCGCTATCGCCCAGGTCTCCGAGCAAACCTATGCGGCTCCCGTGGTGCCCATCGTGTCCGGCGGCTTTACGGACTCGCACTTTTTGCGAGATCTGGGGATAACGAGCTACGGATACTCACCCTTTGCCTTTGCGCCGGATGAAGCGACGGGTATTCATGGAAACAATGAGCGGCTGAGCGTGGAAAATTTAGAGCGAGGCGTCAGAACGTTGTATCGACTCTTGGACTTATTTACCCAAACGCCTTAGGTTGCATGACGGGTCCGATGCTCCTCGTCGCTGATGGCCATCACTCGCATTGGAGGAACAATGACAGCTGAGCCCAATTTCACTGCCATGCATGATCGCATGCAGTTCTACGTTGATCAGGAAATTCTCCCCTGCTGCGCTACGGTGGTGTTCCGTGGCACCGAAATTATTGATCAGAAGACTTTTGGCTTTATGGACTTAGAGAGTCGGGAGCCCCTACGCAGCGACGCCATCTTTCGCATGAAATCGAATACGAAACTCATTACCTCTGTTGCGCTGATGATGCTTTATGAACAGGGACTTTTTGATCTAGACGACCCGCTTCCGAAATACCTGCCAGAATTTAGCGACATGAGCGTGTTGAGCGAGGGAGCGACATCCCTTGCCGATTGCGTTCCGGCTGAGGGGTTCATAACGCCTCGGCAGCTGCTCTGCCACAGCGCTGGATTGAGCTATGGCTTTATTGAGCCAACGTCCTTGATTGACCAAGCCTACGCCCAAGCAGGGATCAACCTTCTGGAGGATGAAAACCTAGATCTGGACGAGCTGTGCGCGCGCGTCGCAGGGCTGCCCCTAGTCTATGAGCCCGGCACAGCCTGGCGCTACTCGGTGGCCACAGACGTTTGTGCGCGGCTGCTGGAAGTGCTCACCGGACAGCCTTTTGACCGGGTGCTTCGGGAGCAAATTTTTGAGCCTCTTGGTATGGTCGATACTGACTTTTGGGTTTCTCCAGACAGGGCACACCGGCTCACCACGCACTATGGACCCACGAATCTTCTCGACCCAATGGCATCGGGCTTGGTTAAGACCGATGACCCCATCGCCGGACACTTTAATCAACCCCGCAAATTGTTAAGCGGCGGTGGCGGCTTGGTGTCGACGGTAGCGGATTACTCTCAGTTTCTACGCATGCTGGTCAACGAGGGTGAATGGACTGGCGTACGATTACTGAAGCCCCAAACCCTCGAGTTGATGCGAACCAATCAACTTGCCCCAGGCGTTGGCGTAGAGTTTTTAAATTGGCAGATGCCAGGCACGGTCTTCGGACTCGGTTTCGCAATAAAGGCCGCGTTAGCGGATCACGAACCGCCGGCCTCGCTAAATGAATATCACTGGGGCGGCCTTTCGGGCACGCATTCTTGGGTCGCGCCAGAAGCCAACCTGACCGGTTTTTGTCTGACGCAAAGGATGCCCGGATTTTTGCACCCTTTTAGCCAGGACTTTAAATCTATGGTTTATGAAATTGCCTCAGAATGAGGGCACAATGAGGCCGAATTCGACAGCTTAGGGCTTAGCGTGGCAGAACAACAGGATTCCCAGACAGACTCCGGTAGTGAGGATAAGGTGCCGACCAGGAAGGCATCTAATCTCATCTTTAAATTGGCCATGTGGATGCTGACGATCCTATGCTTCTACCTGGTTTATTCCCGAACTGAGGCCAAGGCAGCCTTTGAAGGGCTTACCGTGGCGGAGTACCTGATTCGGTTTTTCGCAGACGCGAATTGGCTAGGGTGGCTGATGCTGATGGTCCCCTACTCTTTCTTCTTCTTTTTCGTCGACGCCCATGCCAGCTGGCGAGCCATACGCTGGTTTAATGCCGGAGAGCTAAAGCTCACGCAGGTTTTGCCGATCCGCGCCAGCGCCTACATCTTGTCGCTAGTAAACGAACAGGTTGGCAAGGGGGCGATGTCGCTTTACCTGGCGCGTCGGCATGAGGTGCCCGCGTGGCAGGCCCTCTCAACCATGGTGATGCTGGGTCTCACGGAGATTTATCAGCTCCTGATTTTCTCCGCCATTGGCGTATCGCTCTATTACTCCTTGGTACAGGAGGCATCGACCCAGCTCCCACTCGATACCATCCTGCCCATCGTCTTCGTCGTTGCCGCGGCCTATCTTCCCCTGCACATCCTATTTTTTCGAGGACATCTGATGCAGGCGCCAACGATCAGGAACGCCCAGATTTTTCGGGCCTTCAGAGAGGCCAGACCCCACCAGTATTTATTGCTGCTGTTGTTTAAAGCACCAAATCTCATCGGCGCGGTGTTTGTGTATACGACGGCGCTGGCGTTGTTCAATGTGGACGTGAGCTTTGGTCAGATGCTTGCATTCCTGCCGGTGATCTTCCTGGCCGCCGCGCTGCCCCTACCCTTTCATGCTGGCGCCCTGCTGCTTTGGGCCGTCTTATTCCCAGATTACCCAGAGGTTGGCGTGTTCAGCGTCATCATGCACACCTTCTTCGTGGTCTTTAACGCAGGCATAGGCGTCGCGTTTTTACCCAAGGCGAATGCGGAACTCTTTGGTGACTGAGGGCGCTGGGGTCTCCGGGTTACCGGTGACGCCACAGATGCCAGGCGCGATCACCCATGGAAAGAACGGTGGTGATGACCAGCATCCAGCCCAACAGCAGAGCCGTAGTCCGCAGAGCGCTCGAGTCCATCGCCATGGCCAATAGCCCGGTCAGCACCACAAAAAAGTAGGCCACACCATTTGCTCGCCCCAGCCAGCTGGTGCGAAGGTATCGCCCTGCAAGCGCCTTTGAGTCCAGGGTGTACTGAGCGAATGCAGCTAAAATGATGATCCACAGCCCGAAGGGCAGCAGCCCGATGTGGGCCAGGGCCCAGCAGCCTGCTGCCACGAAGATCGCGTCAGTTATGTGGTCGAAGAATCCCCCAAACGCAGTGTCCTCATTGCGCCCGCGCGCGAGTCGACCGTCGAAGAAGTCGCTGAGGGCAGCAGCGAAAAAAATGAGCAAGGACCCCAGCCAGTACCCGCTGAGGATGACCCAAACCAACAAGGGCGCGAGCAGAAGGCGAGAGAGGGTCAGGGCATTGGCCAGGGTTAACTTTGGGGCGATAGTGCCCGGAGGTTCGGGTGGCGTCTTTTCTTTATCTGAACAGCCGTTCATCGTGGCCAAGGGGCAGCAGGCGCTGTTTAGTTTGCGGTGGCTCGGGCGGTGAGGCGATAAAAAGAGCCTTCGTTTTCGAAGTCCCTGTGCCCCTGCACATCGTATTTGGCACGAAATGCGACGGAAACTGGCAGCGCCTCCTCGGCACCGGATACCCTTGAGGCCGTTGCCTCATAGAGCTTGCCATCCACGTTAAGGACAACGCTAGGGTCTGCCTCAAGGTATTGGGCCCAGCGGTTTGTTCGCTTTGACGCCGCGATATAGAAGTCGCTGCCCAAACCCAGGCCCCAAATTGTCACCGAGTAAGGGTCCTCTGGGTTCGTTTGCAGGAGCACGTTCTCGCGATCTTCCACATGGGCCCAGTTCTCGGGCCAGCACGCCAGTTCGCCGCTGAGCGTGCCGCCCGGAATAGGCCCAATCGGGGCGCTACAGCCGAATAGGGCAACGCCCAGGGCCAGGCTGCCGAGCTCTTTTGAACAATTGCGCATCTCATTTATCTCGCGGTAAGGTCGCAGAATGATGTTACTAAAATTCCTGACTATTTATTGAGGAAAAGTATGCAATCCACGCCTCAAAAATGGCTTATTACTGGCGCAAACGGCAATTTGGGGCGACGTCTTACCGCCTGCCTGATGGCGGCAGGTCACCGGGTGGTGGCCGTGGTTCGAAGTGAATCTGCTAGAGAAAGCCTGATGGGCCTGGACCCCCGGGGCCCAAGCGATTTGTTCCAGGTCCAGATAGCGAACTATGATGATGCGGCTCAACTTGCCGATGTTGCAGATGACTGTGATCGCGTCATTCACTTGGTGGGTATCTTAAAGGCCTCCTCTCGGGCGAGTTATACAGACGCTCACGAGCGCAGCTGTGAGCGGTTGCTCCAGGCTTTGGTGCGAACGCAGGTACGGCATGTGACCTATGTTTCCATTCTCGGGTCGACGCCTACTTCTGGGAATCCTTGTTTGGCATCCAAGGGTCGGGCAGAAAAGATCCTCGCTGATGGCCAAATACCCTGCTGCACCCTCAGAGTACCCATGGTGGTTGGCGAAGGTGATTACGCAAGTGCAATGCTCCAGAAAAGAGCCCATAACCCGCGGAATTTCGCCTTTCGCGCCAGCAGCTTAGAACAGCCTATCTATGCCGGGGACGTTGTGTCTGCGATTTGCGCTGCCGCCTCCCAGAAACTTGAGGGAGGCTTCGATCTCGCGGGACCGGAGTCTCTGACTCGGGCCGCGCTTTACGAGCGAGCAGCTACCGTTGTGGGCCGCGAGACTAAGGTGATCTCGCTGCCCGTCGGCCTAGGCTTAGCGCTTGCCTTTGTTCTGGAGAAGACCGTCACCGAACCGCCTATCACGCGCGCGATGCTGGAAGTCTTGGACCATGACGACGATGTGGACACCACGGCGATAGCGGAGCGCCTGGAAATCACGCCACTGACCACCGTTGATGAGATGTTGAGGCTTATTCTTCCGGGTTAAGCCTTTGGCGTCGTTCCAGCTATTTAAGATGTCGCGCGAGAAAGGGAAGGCTAACGTCCAATCTGTGATCTATTCCTGAATGGCTGCCAGAAAACTCTTCATAGCGATGCTTAATGCCTTTCTTGGCAAGGGCCGTTGACAGTTGGCGCGTGCCGAAGTGGATGTGGTATTGGTCCTGCCACCCACAGTCTATAAAAATGGCTCGCGTGCGGCGCAGCCTATTCCAGTAGCGAGGGATCATCGTGACGGGGTCGTGCCGTCGCCAAGCTCGCCATCTCTCCTTGATCAGAAGGCCATTCTCTAGGTCGTAGGGCAGTCGAAACCCATTGGGTGCTTGGGGATCCGGGTCATAGGTGGCCGACATAGCCAGCAGCATAAGCGTTGTAATGTCTTGGCTCGACAGCTGCTGCGTCCCGTTTTGATGCCGCCCACGAATATGGTCTAGGAAACGAGCGACGCGACCGTCGTCTAAGCCCTCTCCTGGTGTTCGCTCAACGGAACGCTTGCCAGGCTTTAGGAGGGGCTCACGCCACTTTTGCAGGTGCGTGAGCGCACCCGGCCACTCGGCCCCATAGACAAAGTCGAAGTAAGCATCTCCGGCATGACTGGCGAAGCCCCCCCAACAATCTGGATGAGACATAGCTAGCCGTATGGCCCCATACCCGCCCGAAGACTTCCCAAAACATCCCCGATGTGAGGCTGAGGCCAGCGTTCTGATTTCTTGGTCGACAAAGGGCACAATTTCATCGCAAAGATAGTCGGCATACTGGCCAACGGCAGATGAATTGATGTACTGATTGCCCCCAAAGCTGGTATAGCAATCGGGAAAAACCACCACCACCGGCGGCATTAACTTTTGACCAATCAGGCGGTCGAGTTTTTGCACTAGGTTTTCTTCAAATGCTCGCCAGTTTAGGTGTGCTGGCCCAGACCCGGTAAAGGCAGCGAGGTCGTAAAGGGTGATGAAGCGTTTCTTTCTATACCTTGGCTGATCATAGGCAGCCGGGAGGTAAACGGGTACCTGCCGGCGTCTTGGGTCACCCAGGGGGTTGTCTGCGAGTATGCTGGAATCATGTTCCAACATGACAATTCTGCCGCCCTGTGTCGCTTGTCCTTGCACTAAATTGCCCGCTCTCTGCTGTGACGAATCTATCCTAGCGCTGCACTGCGTCTCACGCACCGCATTTTAAGGCCGCGCGTTAGCCAGCCTGTTTTTCAACCATCGCCCCGGCTATAGTCTTGCCACTCTTTCTCATCTGAAACGTTATTGGGAGCGTTCATGTTTAGCCCCTGTAAAATAAAGGCGTTGCCCTTCCTAGCGCTCATTCTCTGTTTCGCGCCATCAGCAAATGCAGCGGATGCGAAGCAGGGAGCGAGTTTGTACCCGGTCTGCAGTGCCTGTCACGGCCCGAAGGGTTTAGGGAACCGCGCTATGTTGGGTCCAAAGCTGGCAGGGCAAGATGCGGACTATCTCCTGGCCCAGCTCCGTCTCTTCCAAAGTGGCGCCAGGGGTTCGGCCCAGGGAGACGCACAGGGACGTCAGATGGCAGCCATGTCGAAAGGGCCCCAACTTTCTTCAGATCAGGCGCTTGAGGACCTGGTTGCTTACATTGGGACGTTTCCCAACCAGGCGGTGCCCACGAGCGTTGAGGGTGACAAGGATCGAGGAAAGGGTCTCTATCAAACCTGTGCCGCTTGCCACGGTGACCGTGCCCAGGGGTTATCGCAAATGGCCGGTCCCCGTCTCCAGGGCCAACATGACTGGTATTTGCTCTCTCAGTTGAAAAAGTACCGGGCGGGACAGCGCGGCTATGCCGCGGATCACCATGCCGGGCGTCAGATGCGCTCGATGATGGGTGTGCTTGCAAAAGAAGCGGATTACATTGATGTGGTGGCCTACATCAATACGCTGTCTCAGGAATGACGGGACGTTTAACAGTTGACCTCAACGCCCTGGCGCAAAACTATCGAACGCTGGCGGCATTAGACCAAGGTCCCTGCAGCGCCGTAATCAAGGCTGACGCCTATGGGTTGGGTATGTCGCCTGTGGCCCGCCGCCTTTGGTCTGTCGGCTGTCGGCATTTTTTCGTCGCCTTTGTGGAAGAGGGGGTGCAGCTGCGTCGTGAGCTGCCTGATGCAGAGATATTCGTGCTTGAAGGGGTGCATCCGGATGCGCTGCAGGCCATGCGCGCTTATCGGCTCACCCCGGTTTTGAATACGGTTGGCCAGTGCGATCTTTGGTCCGATGGGGATCTGCCCGCAGCCTTACATATCGATACGGGGATGACCCGCCTGGGCCTGCCTGTGGAAACGGATCCCGGGTCGCTGCCCAGGCTCAACCTGAAGTATTTGATGACGCATTTAGCGCGCGCGGATGAATTCAGCAATTTTCATACTCAAGCTCAGGTCGATGCGTTCTCCAGCGCCTTCGCGCGGTTTCAAGTGGCTTACCCGGAAATTGGCTTGAGCATAAACAATTCGGCAGCGCTGCTGTCCACTGACCTAGGCACGCCTTTGCCCGTCGCCCTCCATCGCCCTGGTATAGCGCTGTATGGCAGTCATCCTGGACCCATTTCCGAAGGAGGGGATAATTGCCTCCAAACGGTTGCGCTGCTCGAGGGGCGGGTCCTCCAGGTTAGAAGGGTAGAGGCCGGCACCGCGGTGGGGTATGGAGGCACCTACGTTACGCAACGCCCCGCTCGCTTGGCGACCATTAACGTTGGCTATGCCGATGGCGTGCCCCGGCTTCTCTCAAATGTGGGCTGCGTTTTTGCTCAACAGCGGCGATTGCCCATTGTTGGAAGGGTAAGCATGGACTCGATCCAGGTGGAGATCGGAACGCTTGAGCTGAGTGAAGGGGACTGGGTAGAGATATTCGGCCCCCATGTTCCGATTGACGAGGTGGCCGCTCAGTGTCAAACGATCTCATACGAAGTCCTGACGGGATTGGGCCAGCGCCTGGAGCGGACCTATCTTGGCGATGGGGCTTAGGTAATCGAGTGGGCATCAGCGGGCATTTAGGGGGAGGACAATGGTGACAACGTTAAGGCCTGGAGGCATTTTCGTGGGCTTGGTGGTGCTGTTCACGGCACTGCTGCCGACTCAGGGGCTCGCTCAGTGCGCCAGTGATAAACCAAGCCTTCTCGGGGCTTTCCCTAAGGGGTGGGGTATCGACCCAACCGGCTCGCGCTTCGTGAATCCCCAGCACACCCAGATCAATGCTGGGAACGTTGGCCAACTCCAGCTCAAATGGGTGTATGGGTTCGCGTCGGACACCCAGCGTTCTTTTCCACTGGTGACGGAAGATACGGTATTCATAGGCGATGCAGGCCTCGGCCTTGTCGCCTTAGATCGGGCTAATGGCTGTGAGCGGTGGAGAAATACAGACGTGGGAGCCGATGTGGCCTCCGCCGTCCTGGCCAGGGAGACCGATGATGCGCTGATGCTCGTTATCGCCAGCCGTGAGGGTGGCATCTCGGCGGTGGACGCCCTGAGCGGCAGAACCCTTTGGGAGGCGGAAGTCGAGGATGAACCGGTGCCGTGGTATTCCGGCTCTCCGCTGGTGGTAGGGGATCAAATCTTTGTGCCCATATCGAGTCAGGAAATAGCGCTGAGCATGAACCCCTTTTACGGCTGCTGTAAATCTAGTGGAGGAATGGCCGCGCTGGATGCGGACACCGGGGAACAGCTCTGGTATGCACCCACGATTAAAGAGGAACCTAAGGTCACTGGCCGGCACCTCGTCTTTGTTGAGAAATGGGGTCCCAGTGGCGCGCCGGTATGGAGCGCGCCCTCCTTTGACGCGGCTCGAGGGCTGCTCTTTTTTGGTACCGGAGAAAACTATACTGCCCCAGCGACGGAGACCAGCGATGCGATCATTGCGCTGGATGCCGGCACAGGAGAGCGGCGCTGGGTTCGCCAATTTACCGCTAACGATACTTTCAACATGGGCTGTGTCATTGGCGGACCTAACTGTCCCGAGGATGCTGGCCCCGATCTGGACTTCGGGGCTCCACCGATCATCGCTACGACGCCCAGCGGGCGTGATCTGGTTTTCGCTGGGCAAAAGTCGGGTGCTGTTTATGCTATGGACCCGGACACCGGAGACCTGGTTTGGAGCGCGCGCCCAGGTCGAGGGGGCTACCTCGGCGGAATACATTGGGGCATGGCAGCAGATGCTAAGCGCGGGATTCTCTATGTGCCAATCAGCGATCTCCCGGCAGGTCCCTATCCAGAGAACATACCTGGCGCGCCGGGCATGTTTGCGCTCGATATGGAGGATGGCACCATACTTTGGCATACGCCTAGGCCTGTTTTTGACGGGCAATTTTTTTGGCCAGGCCTTTCAGCCGGCATTGTGGCAGCGGAAGGAATGGTCTTGGCTGGCGGCCTAGATGGCATGATTTTGGCCTACCGAGCGACTGACGGTGAGGTGATCTGGTCCTTCGATTCGACGCGGACGTTCGGGTCGGTGAATGGCGTCAAGGCACAGGGTGCCAGCATCGATTCACATGGCCCGCTAATTGCCGGAGATGCGGTTATCGTCTCCTCTGGCTATGGCGGCCTTCAGATGAAGGGTGGCAACGCGCTGCTTTACTTCGAGCTTGCGTCGAACCCCGTGCCTGCCGATGCCCCTGCTAATGCGGGTGCCGCTGTTACTGCAGCGGGGCAGTAATGCGGCCTCATCAAGGCTTGCTTGGTCGCAGGCTGCTTGCCGCGCTCATCGATTTTTTTCTCGTGCCCACAGCGGCCATGATGATCATGTTGGTCACAGGGGTTATGGAGGGGCCGGAAGCTTACGCAAACGGCGTTCCATGGCTCAGAATTTTACTGCTTGGCGTTGCGGGTTATGTGTTGACCAACGGCTGGTTGCTATGGCGCAGGGGCCAGACCGTGGGGAAATGGTTGCTAGACATTAAAATCGTCCAAATGGATGACCCCGACGCACGACCTCCGTTGTGGAAACTTGTTGGGGTTCGGGCGTTGTTTTTTGGTTTCCCCCATGCTGCTTTGATTGGGAGTTGGTATTTGGTGCTGCTGGACGTCCTGCCGATCTTCTGGTCGTCTCGCCGCTGCCTGCATGATGTTGCGGCAGGCACCCAGGTGGTGAGGCGGGGCTAACCTGGGCCAGAGGCAACCATATTTTGTGCCGCGAGCCGATCACTGATCGGAGAACAAAGGCGGTTGAGACGTCCATCCGCTAGCGTGTAGAACCAACCATGCAGCGTCAGGTCTTGCTGACGCGCCCAGGCGTCCTGGACGGTAGGCGTATCCGCCAAATTCGCCAGCTGATGTCGCACGCTATGTTGGCACATGCCGTTCAGTGCTTGATCGTTGTTTAAGCTAGCGACCTGTTCGCGGTACGCCGCCCAGAGGTCCCGGATAGGCGCGAGCCATTGGTCGATGACGCCGGTTGTGCCACCCTGCATGGCTGCATTGATGCCACCGCAGCGCTCATGGCCGCAGACGATGATGTGGTTTACCTTCAGGGCCTCGACGGCGTACTGGATCACGCTCATGCAGCTGGGGTCATTTGGCTTGATAAGGTTTGCAATATTTCGGTGAACGAAAATGTCGCCAGGAAGCTGGTTAGTGATCATCGTTTCCGGCACGCGGCTGTCTGAACAGCCAATCCACAAGACGGATGGACTTTGACCGAGGGCAAGTTCGGCAAAGAGCCCCGACTGCTCAACTGCAATACGCTCCGCCCAAAGGCGATTGTGTTCAAGCAAGTCGTCCGGTTGCTTTGCCAAATCTAATACCTCGCAAATTTCAAGAAGTGCTGGGCCGGGAACCTTCGTGGATGGCCCATGCCGAAGTTAATTAGGCTATCATTTTTCTTACTAGATATTCGGGGGTGGGTATGGGTTTGATACCAGATTTTGACTTTGGTCTTGGAGAAACCGTCGCCCAGCTGCGGGAGAGCGTTGCGTCTTTCTGCAGCAAGGAGATAGCGCCGTTAGCGCATGAAATTGATCGAAGCAACTCCTTCCCCCGAGCGCTTTGGCCCAGGCTGGGAGAGTTGGGCATTTTAGGAATGACGGTAGACGCAGAGTACGGCGGCGTTGATCTGGGTTATCTGGCTCACACGGTGGTGATGGAAGAGATTAGCCGCGCCTCTGCGGCGGTGGGTCTTTCCTACGGCGCGCATTCCAATCTTTGCGTCAACCAAATCCAGCGATTTGGGACCCCAGAGCAGAGACAAGCTTACCTGCCCAAGCTGGTATCAGGCACGTTCTTGGGTGCGCTGGCCATGAGCGAACCGGGTTCCGGCTCAGACGTTGTGAGCATGGGGTTACGTGCCCGCCCTGACGGTGATAATTACATACTGAACGGCACCAAAATGTGGATTACCAACGGCCCGGGTGCGGATGTGCTCGTGGTTTATGCAACCGTGGATCCTGAACTCGGCAGCAAGGGGATCACGGCCTTTCTTATCGAGAAGGATATGGCGGGGTTCAGCACGGGTCAGAAATTGGACAAGTTGGGCATGCGCGGATCGGATACCGCGGAGCTGATCTTCGAGGATTGCAGGGTACCCAGAGTGCAGATGCTTGGCGGCGTCGGTGAGGGGGTTCGTATTTTGATGAGTGGGCTGGATTTTGAGCGAGTGGTGCTAGCAGGCGGCCCCCTAGGGATCATGCGATCCTGCCTGGACCTGGTGATGCCCTATATCCACGAACGTCAACAGTTCGGTCGCCCAATCGGTGAGTTTCAGTTTATGCAGGGGAAAATAGCGGACATGTATACCGAGACCAACGCTGCTCGCTCCTACGTGTATGCGGTCGCGGCTGCCTGCGACGCAGGGAGGACCACGCGGTTCGATGCAGCAGGCTGCATCCTCTATGCCGCGGAGCGGGCAACCCAGCATGCTCTGCAGGCGATCCAGGCGCTGGGCGGAAACGGCTATATCAATGACTACCCTGCGGCCCGACTGTTACGTGACGCAAAGCTGTACGAGATCGGGGCAGGCACCAGCGAAATTAGACGGATGTTAATCGGCCGAGAGTTATTCGACGCAACTCATGCCTAGAGATATAGTATGTCGGCCCGTGAAGCCGTTTTTAGTGGCGGCTGACAAAGCTTTTTCCGTGACGTCGAGTCAGTAACACAGCACAAGGAGACATCGTGCAGGCAAAATCATTGGTATTTGTGGCAGCTCTAGCTTTCGTCGGCGTCTTTGCCCATGCGGTACCGCCGGGCACGAAGAGCGATATAGATCAACGGCTCCAGCCTATGGGAATGGTCAATAGGGCGGCAGCCGTCGACGAGTCCCTGGTTCAAGTTGCGGCAGCGCCACTTTCGGGTGAAGACGTCTACGGTCAATACTGCGCTGTCTGCCATGCTGGTGGAGTTGGCGGTGCTCCGTTGTTTGCGGATCAGCAGGTTTGGGCGCCTCGAATCGCAAAGGGGATGGAAGTCTTGATGGACAGCACGCTTAATGGGATCAACGCTATGCCTGCTCGGGGCACCTGCATGAGCTGCTCCGACGAAGACCTCGGTGCCGCCATGACGTACATGCTTGAGGCTGCAGAGTAGCGCACTATACTGAGGCCAGCGCACCGCCTTGGTGCGCGAGCCTTCTCAAAACTCCATCAAATAGAGCACCTCGCGTGGTGCCGTTTTCTAACAAAAAATCCAAAACCCCTTAAATTTCAGTCTCTTAGGCCTGGCAGAGACCAACGTGGCCTCTTATTTGCATCAAGTGGCGTAGTCGAGCTGATTCGCCCGCTTCGCGTGGGTAGCTGGCTCTTCAAGCTAAACGATTCTAATAAGTCAGGAGAGACTATGAAAATAATGGCAAAAGCACTCGCATTGGCGTCGCTGCTTTCCGCTTCGATGTTCGCGACTACGACAGCAGTTGCGGAGGTGTCCTACAACGTTGGGTACGTATCGGAGTACTACTACCGTGGCATCATGCAGAAAAATTCATCAGCCAGTGCTGGAGTTGATTTCGAGCAAGACGGCATGTACGTCGGTGCTTGGACCGCGGACGTTGGTGAAGGCTTAGAGTATGACCTGTACGCTGGATATGGCATGGACGTCGGTGAAGTGTCTCTCGGCATCGGGTTTACTGGCTACTACTACACGGACGACTGGGACGAGACTTACCAAGAGGTCAATCTTTCAGCCGGTTATGGTCCAGT
>DKNY01000048.1:0-145 GCA_002470275.1 Gammaproteobacteria bacterium UBA7376
TTTTCTTACCAAATTTACCAACGGCCTAAAAACGGCGGCATAAGCCCTGCACCCGCTTTTTGACCCCCTTACGCATGGCGCTCCCGCTGCCGCCAACCTTCCCTTTGTTGGATGGCGTAGCGAGGTTTAGAAGACTCCTCATCGC
>DKNY01000048.1:343-545 GCA_002470275.1 Gammaproteobacteria bacterium UBA7376
TTCGAGCCCAGCAGGCGGAGCCATATTTCCCTAAGTTAATCAGAGAGTTAGCGACCCGTTGGGTCCACTGGCTGGTTCGTTCCTGGGCGACTGGTAGGATATTGGAGGTTTAGAAGACTCCTCATCGCCTTCTCGTCCGCCCGAAATTCCGCGCCGCACTATATTGAGGCGCTATCGTCTGTAGGTTTGCACTTTCTACCCC
>DKNY01000048.1:942-49610 GCA_002470275.1 Gammaproteobacteria bacterium UBA7376
GGCGATTTTGCCTATTAGGGAGAGTAAAATGAAAACGCTTTTGATGAGGTCGTTGCTTGCGGCTTTGGTCCTTCCATCGTCTGTTAGCGTCGTCGCGGCGGACGAAGAGGGCATGGTGGAAGAAGTGATCGTGAGCGCGACCCGCCGGGATGTGCCGATTATGGATATTCCTCAGTCGATACAGGCCATTTCAAGTGAGACGCTTGAACTGCCTAGCTTTAACAATATGAACCAGGTGTTCAATCTGGTGCCGGGTGCAACGGGTTTTGTGGCCAAGTCCCCTCAGACGGAAGGCATTCAAATGCGCGGTAGCGGTATCACGCAGTCTAGTGCCAGTGATGGTAGTTCGCCCGTAGGCTATTACGTGGACGACATCCCCTATATGGATATCAGCACGCCAATCCCACCGCCCATTGGCACCTTCGACCTCGCTAGCGTCGAAGTCATTCGGGGACCCCAGGGCACCTCTTACGGTCAGGACTCTGCAGGCGGCAGCATCATCATGCGGACATCGCCCGTAGACCTTGAGAACTTTGGCTACAAGGCGCGTTTGGGTGAAACCAGCGTTCGGGACGTTGAAGGTTTTGGGTATCAGGCCGGGGGCGTCGTCAATGTACCCATCGTGAAGGATACTTTTGGCGTGCGAATGTCCTATCAGCGTGAGAAGGACACGGGCTTCGGCTCTGTTGATACGCGCCCTGACATCGAGAATCCGCTTGAATATACGCGTGATTCCCTTCGGATCAAGGCGCTTTTTAATGTTGCAGAAAATCTCAGCCTTGAGGCGTCTCACTCGAGCTGGGATACGACTTATGGGTTCCTTCCCGGTACCCAAGTTCAGGACACAAGCTCAGGAGACATGGTGCTCTACCCAGTCTCGACGGGCATGCTGTTAGAGCTGTTCCCAGATGGAAACGTCGAAAACGAGTATGAAATCAGCTGGACAACGTTTAAGGCCGAATGGGCGCTCGACTTCGCAGATGTGACCTATTCGGTTGGACACGTGGACACGCCGAAGAAAGAAACGAATTCTGAGTTCATTTTCGATCTTGGCTATGGCCCGCTTTTCAGCGGGGTTGTCTTCAACCAACCCGCTGAATCAACAACCCAGGAATTGAGGGTTGTCTCTAACTCCGTAGGCAGCTTTCGATGGTTGGGTGGCGTTTCATTTATGGAGGCGGACAGCGATGCCAGAGGATGGACTCAAACCCCCGCCTTCTTCGTCAGTGAACAGGTCGCTGACCCAATTGAGTCAGAGTCCATGGCGCTATTCGGGGAAATCGAGTACGACCTAAACGAACAATGGAGCGTGATGGGCGGTCTGCGTTATCACGATGAAGAGCGCACGAACTATTCCGAGTACGCGTTAGGATTCGCCGGTGAGCCCACCTTCGGACCCTTTTCAATGCCCTCACCTGATACCTCTGAAGACAGTGAGTTCAGCCATGTCAGCTACCGTGTTGGCGTGACCTGGACGCCAACGGAAGATGGTATGGTCTACCTCACGCGGTCCACAGCTAACCGTGCGCCAATCATCCTGCCGCAGTCTTCTCGAATTGCGTTAGAGAATGCCAATGTTGTTCCTCCCGGTGATCCCGATGCGTCTGAACTGGTGAACACCGAGTTGGGTACGAAGTGGATGACTTTGGATGATCGGCTCCAGCTAGAGTTGGTCTATGTTCATTCAGAGTGGAATGACCTTCCGGTTTGGGCTCAATTGAACATCCCACCGACACCGGTTTCGATTGCCATTGGCGGCACCGAAGCCGAGGTGGAAATTTGGGAACTTGCTCTGTATATGCAGCTCTCAGAAACCCTGTCTATGAGCTATGCCGGTGCCTATACCGATTCTGAGATAACGGGCATACCCGATGATGCAAGCGTAACCGGATACCCAGCTGCTCTACAGGTCGGCGGGGAGCTCTTTAACTACTCGCCCGTGACACACAACATTGGTCTGAACTATGACAGAGAGCTGGATAACGGTTGGGGCATTTTTGCCGCATTGAACTACACCACGCGCGACGCACCGGACGGCGTGAACATCTTTGACCTCTCGGCAACGGAATATGTGCCGGCGGACTCAGATTATACCAATGCCTCCGTGAACGTTGGCGCGCGTAATGGTCCCTGGACCTTCACGCTGTCCGTAAACAACGCAACGAACCACGACGGTATGTACCTGCCTGGATCGCAAGACGCGGTCGGGGGCGTTGTGTCCCTGATTCAGCAGCCTAGAAGCATGACGCTGCAGGTGACTTACGACCAGATGTAGGCGGCGCCTTAAGGACGCTTAAAAAGTTCCACAGCACCTCATGGCTTGAGGTGCCGTGGACTTCATCAGCCCGCCTTACCTTCCTTTTTCTAATCGATACTGCTCGATCGGAGCTGCCCGCACAGCCGTCATAGGCGAAGCAAGGAGTATCCGTTCGCTCAGGGATGGATACCTCAGAGCACCGAGACTTAGACTGCCGGGAGTCGATTTACCCTAGGAACTCCAGAAGGGGCCCCGCGACCTTGCAGGCGTTCCGATGCCGCTTCCGATCAACCGCGATAATGCTGTCTTCGGCCCCGTGAAAAAGGCGGTATTCGCGCACCGTCTGGTCTTCGGCCATCTCAATCATGGATAGGGTGCCCGCACTCATGGGTCACATGGTCCCTAAGAACAAGGCCAGTAGAGGCATGGACACTTTTCTGGGTGAACGTTATCGACCCAGCCTTTAAACTAGCCCCGTTTTTCGGTACATCATAACTGTGGAAAAGAGATGTGCCTAAAAGGGGTGACCGGAGGATGCGATTCATGGGGCAGGGAGTTATGTTTGGGGTGGTGCTGATTGGCATCGGATCTGTGCTCACTGGCCAAGTTGTCACTGCAGAACACGCTCCCGCGAGCACGCCGCAAAACGTGCTCTGGATTTCTATAGATGATCAGTCGCCTTGGTATGGCACTTACGGCGATAACACCGTGGCGACCCCGAATATTGACCAGTTGGCTGCAGAGGGCGTGGTGTTCGAGCGTGCCTATGCGCCGACGCCAGTCTGCAGCCCGAGTCGTTCGGCCATGATCACCGGCAGCTACAGCATACGCCTGGGCACCCATGACCATCGATCGGGCCGCGTGCCCAGCTATCAGATTGAATTACCCGAATGGGTGCAGACGCTGCCGGAACTGTTCCGCGCAGCGGGTTTCGAAACCTACAATTCGGATAAAGACGACTTTAACTTCAGTTACGAAAGGAGCGACCTTTACTCCTTGGGCAATCCAAATCCCGCCTCCGTCATGCAGGGTAAAACTAAGGAGGCCATGGCTCTTGCGACTAAGAGGGAGACCGTTGCCAAGAAGAGTGTGGCTGTTGCCGTGAAGGAGGGCATCGGCGACGCGAGGGCAGAGGAAACGACTACCCTGGACAGCGGCCAAAAGGGGTGGAAGGGCGTTAGCGGGGGTGGCGACTGGCGTGATGTGCCTGAAGGCGCGTCCTTCTTCGGCCAGATGTCCATCGCGGGCGGTAAGCGTGTTCGTGACATCGCGTCAGAACTTGAGGTGCTTGGCCTCGCTTCGGTTTCGCCCAAAGCGGTGCGGGTGCCCGCTCAGTACCCGGATATCCCCCAGGTACGTCAGCATGTGGCGAATCACTACAGCAGTATTCTGCGTACAGATCATCAGGTCGGGCAGGTCGTGGCTCGCCTCAAGGCTGATGGGCTTTGGCACCAGACGGTGATCTTTCTCTATTCGGATCATGGCTCTGACCTGCCCCGCAGCAAGGAGTTTTGCTATGCGGAGGGGCTGCATGTCCCGCTTATCGTTGTGGCGCCCGGGCGGCCTGAAGTGGTGCCCGGAACGAGGCGGTCCGATCTGGTGAACTTGATGGATATCGCGGCCACCTCCCTAGCCCTGGCCGGGTTGGATGTGCCCGACACAATGGATGCCCGGAATCTTTTCGCTCCGGACTATGCGCGCTCGGTTGTTTTTTCCTCGGCAGATCGCATGTCAAATGTGCTGGATCGGGTCCGCTCCGTGATGGGGGATAGATACCACTACATTCGTAACTTCTATACGGACAGGCCGCTGATGAATTGGGGGCATCGGGAAATGATAGCCCTGGCTGATCCGGAGGCCAGCAGTTTTTTAATGATTCGACGTCTTGCGGAAGCCGGTCGGCTGACTCCTGCTCAGGCGGCCCCCTATGGCGCTCGGGCTGCTGAAGAACTCTACGATTTGATGAGCGATCCGGACGAAGTGGTCAACTTGGCAGATGATCCGGCCTACCGAGCCATCCTCGAAGAGAAACGGGAACAACTGGACGTTTGGGTGCAAGCTACTGATGACAAGGGGCAATACCCGCGCTCGGCTGCCGCCCTGCAGGAAATAACGGGTCGCTTCCCCAAGGCTTGGCTACGCAGCCCTGAATTCAGTCGCGAATAAGTCCCTGGGCTGGTTCTGCGGTCCCGCGCCTGTGTCAGCGGCATTTCCTGAGCGGCGACTCGGGGAGTGCGCCAGACTATTCCGACCCACCTCCACCCAATGAGTCCCCGCCCCAGGAGCCCTCGCCCGAGTCGTCCGACATCAACGGATTGATCATTGTGTTCGACGCCCTCAACTAGGAGCCTCGGGTCTCGTTACGCTCTTTCAGGGTCTGCAAAATCTCGTCGTGTCGGGCTTTATCAATGGCATAGAAAGACATCGCATAGGCCGCAATTAAATAAATGATTAGGAACAAGGGACCGTTAAGAAACAGCAATCCGTCTACGGTAAAGGGCTCGAGCATGCCCATTTCGGCATTGTCTGGGAATCGAATAATATCCAGAGCAACGCCCGCAATAAAGGCGCCGATGCCGTTGGTGGTTTTCAGTGCGAAGCTTCTGACTGCGAAGATGGCTCCCTCAGCCCTATCGCCTGATCTCATATCATGCTCATCAGCGCAATCAGCAAGTTGAGAATCAAGGGTAATGGTTGCCATGGGGAAGATCAGGTATCCAATCGCCAATGGCACAAATAAACCAATCAGTACCCAGGGCGAATCATTGCCGGGAAATAGTCCCAGCATGCTCAAGTTATGTGGCAAGGAGAGGAAAACGGCGGTGATCACGACCGCAGCGATGACTATATTTTTTTTCTCAAAGCGCGTGCCGACGTAGGCCAGGAGCGGCAAAGCAACAAGGATGCCCGGGGTTTTCGCCACCGATGCCCAAAATAGCTGCTGGGTAGTCAGCTCGAATACATAGAGGTATGCGTAGTTAGCAACGATACCGATGATGCCGATGCTGATGTAAATAGTTAGGATGGAGATGCAGGCGGCGAGATAAGAACGGCTGCTGAGCAAAACACCTAGGCCGCGCAGATACACTCGTAGCTCGAAGCTTTTTTTGTTGCTGATCTGGTGTAGATGAGGAATTTGATCCAGGGTGCCCAGGGTGCACAGCAGCACAGAAAAGATGATGGTAGCGCAACCCGCAACCGCTAGGATGAAGTATGCGGCCTCGTTTAACAGCCCGTTCTCGAACTGCTCGTTTGAAGGAAAAATGAGCATGGTGACGACACCCACCACCGTGATGGTCAGGATCCCCTGAGCCACCGCATTGTAGGCGAAGATCAGGGTGCGACCTTCGTAGTCTTGGGTTAGCTCCGCGCCTAACGCATCGTGTGGGATGAGATACAGGGTTTGCCCAATTCGCAGGAGCACCAAGAAAGTGGTGAGCCACAGAAAGTAACCGAATTCGCTTAGATCAGCGGGTGGTTGGTAAAGCAGGTAGAAGCCTATGGCGATGGGCAATATGGACGCGAGCATCAAGGGGTGGCGTCGGCCCCAGCGCGACTTGAAATTGTCAGAGAAAGCGCCAACCAGCGGGTCGGTGACTGCATCAGAGATGCTCGCGATCAAAAAAGCGGTGCCGGCCAACGTGCCCGAAACACCCAGCAGCTGGTTATAAAACAGCATTGTCGTTAGACCGCCTGCCGTGACTGCGGCTTCTTGCAGAGTGCCCGAGGCAAACAGCAATTTAGTTCGCACGGATACTTTGCGGTGACCTTCTGGTGTCAGAGATTCGGTGGTAGCTTCCATTGAGTATCCCGCCCTCGTGCTGCTTTTTGCTGGTTCTTGGCCTTTGGGGAAGCGCTTTAAAACGAGGCTCTCAGCCTGACTGATGATTAACGATTCCCCCGCGACCTACTGTCGACGCGAACCTGGGCACATTCAACCTCTAGCACCATGATAACCACCCAAAATCAATTTCCCACTTCGGTCATAAGGTGACCCTGGCTCGGTCTGCGTGCGCAATGATAAACAGCACTGTTAAAATATTGGCGTCCGGTTCCGTGGCGCAATAGGTTAAGTAGGGAGGTCGGTTGTGGAGACCATAAATCGCGTTAGCAGACGGTGTTTGTTCTTGGGGGTTATCTTCCTAGCCTTTGGGTGTGCCAATGATCTGGCTGCATTCCGTGTAGCGGACAATGCACCCGGTCAGCCACGGGAAACGTCGATCTGGGCCAGCCACACGGGGACTGATAGCGCGCGTTTTTCTAAGCTTGAGCAGATCACCCCTACCAACGTTAAGAACCTAAAGCCGGCTTGGGTCTTTCAGACGGGTGATGTGGCTGATTTTTTTCAGGTCACCCCGATCATATCCGAGGGTAGGCTGATTCTGTGCACCCCCCACAACAACGTGCTTGCTCTAGACCCTTTGACCGGGGCCAAACTCTGGGCGTTCGATGCCCAGGTGCCGATCGTTCCCTACCCCAACAAAGCCAACTGCCGTGGCCTGGCTCAGTGGCAGGCAGTGCCCGAGTTCGGTGGCGAGGCTACCAAGGCCTGCGATAGCCGTCTCTTTATGGCCACCAATACCGGCCAGCTGCTCGCGCTGGACCCGGAAAGCGGTGCCCTTTGCCGTGATTTCGGTGATAAAGGAAAGGTTGACCTGCTGGCAGGGGTGGGCGATCTGCTCTGGCAGCAGGAGTATCAGGTGACCTCCCCGCCAGCGGTAGTTGGCGATGTGGTGGTGGTGGGGTCCGCCGTGGCAGATAACGTGCGAACCAATGCGCCCAGCGGCGTGGTGCGAGGCTTTGATGCGCGTAGCGGTGCCTTGGTCTGGGCCTTCGATCTCGCACCGCCAGATTTCGATTACGAGCGGGGCCCAGTGAGCGATGCGGGCTATGCTCTGGGTACGCCCAACGTCTGGGCGGGTATGGCCGTTGACGAAGAGCGGGATATGGTTTTTCTGCCTACGGGTAACCCATCGCCTGACTATTATCGGGGCGGCGAGCTGGATATGGCCTATTACGGCTCTGCCGTTCTTGCGCTGCGCGGTTCAACGGGGGAACTGCTCTGGCGCTTTAAAGTGGTGAACCGAGATTTTTGGGATTTTGATGTCCCGTCAATCCCTTCTCTTGCGGAGATAACAATCGGGGGTTCGGTGGTTCCCGCACTTATTCAAAGCACGAAGATGGGCTTTGTCTTCGTCCTGCATCGGGAAACCGGGGTTCCACTGCATCCTGTGGAGCAGCGGCCCGTGCCTCGCTACGGCCCTCTGGCAGCACAGCTTGCACCGACCCAACCCTTTCCTCCCGAAGCCTTTCGCGTTTCTCGGACATACGAGGCCGGGGCCTCTCCCTTGGGTCTGTGCAACGGCGTCGAGGCCGACGCTCAAATTGGAGAGATTTACACGCCAATTACCGAGCAGTGGACCATTGGGTTGCCCAGCATCGCCGGCGCTACCAATTGGGGCGGAATCGCCGTAGATGCGTCGCGGTCGTTGATTGCGCTGCATGCTAATCATGTCGCTTTCACCACTCGCCTGCTCGAGACTGAGGGTGCCCAGGAACACTTCGATACGCTGGTGCAGCCAGGGCGCGAGGGGGAGGAGTACAAGGCTGCCTTGGCGGCGATAAGGGCATATTTTGAGCTGCCGCCTGAGGCTAACGTTGGCCTGAATTTGGGGCAGGACTATGCGATGGCACGCCATCAGCTGATGGACCCCTTGCTGGGTATTTGGCCCTGTGCGGGGCCGCCCTTCGGTGAAGTCATGGTGATCGATGCTAACGCCGGCGAGGTGCTGTGGCGCCGTCCTCATGGCAGCGTTTTCGGGTCACAGAGCCTGGGCCTGCCGCAAGTGGGCGGACCCTTGCTCACTGAGACCGGAGTGCTCTTTCTTGGCGCCGCTATGGACCCGACGCTGTATGCCTACGATTTGACCAACGGTGAGATCATTTGGCGGCACGGATTGCCCAAACCGGCTAACGCGAGCCCCATGAGCTATCGGGTGATCGATGAGCAGGGCCGGCATCGCCAGATGGTGGTGGTCGCCGCCGGGGGCGATACGCGGCTGCCATTTGGCGGGTCTGGAGATTACCTGGTGGCCTTCAGCCTACCGGTGCCCTGATCCACATTTCGTCTGGCGCCTGCCCGCTGCGGCGGCTGGATGATGCAGTAAGAGTGTGATCCGCGCACGCCCTAGATTTCACGTTTCCAAGGCAGAGGAGCAGCTAGCCTGATGAAAAGAGTGGAGGGCTCTTCTCTGTGACCGGCTTGGACTCAAATTTCTCAGTGCTCAAAACTGAAATCCAGCATGAATTTCATGCTCGCCCCGCCCTGTCCGTGGATGTGGCCCAGAGTCTCATCTACCACTGGTCTGTGGTCACTCAGTCTGGAGCAGTAGGGCTCGGTGAGCAGGCACCCCTAACGCCTGAGGCCGCCTACGTGAAGCAGCACTATCCCTTTGACGGTCGGCACTCCAAATTTGAGTTGGCCAACGGGACGCTGAGGGTTGAGCGGCATACGGAGTTCCTGTCCTTTACCTTTGTGCCTACAGACCCCCAGGGCGAGGAGGGGACTTTGCTGGCGGGCGTGAGCCCGCTGCTGGGCACGCATGTTTTTTGCGCCAGCAGAATTAAACTGGTCAATGAACCGCGCGGCGCCGGCGACGACGCCACAGGCACCCAACGCCTGTATGGCGGCCGCAACACGGGGATTGGCTACGAAATTGAAACGAGCTTTGCGAATGATGCCCGAGGGTTTGTTGAGTATCAGGTTTGGGGTGCGCAGTCTGATCCCATAATCCGAGGGCGCATCATCAAATTGCTTACGGATATCGAGATGTATCGCCTGGCGGCCATGATGGCGCTACCCCTGACCCAGCAGCGTGGTGCGACGCTTCGGTCGTTAGAGTCCCAGGTGCAGCAAATCGGCCGAGCGCTGGATGAAGAGGGGGAGGAAACTAACGCGGAGAATGTGCACCGAATCTCCGAGCTGCTGCTCTCCGTGCAGGAACTACAGGAAGCAACCCAGTATCGCTTCGCTGCCTCGAGTGCCTACCGGGATATTGTTGAGGCAAGGCTGGATGCCATTGATGAGGTGCCCGTTGCTATGCGCACCACGCTGCGTGACTTCATTGACCATCGGCTTACGCCCGCCATGAAGAGTGTTCAGGCCTTTGACAACAGGCTAAAGCTGTTGGCCGACGCCTCTCAAAAGCTGATGTCGCTGGCGCGAACAAAATTCGATCTGGAAATACAAACCCAAAATCAGATGCTGCTCGAGTTGATGGTGGATCGCGCACGCCAGCAAATACGCCTAACGCACGCCATTGAGGGATTCAGCGTAGTCGCGATCACCTACTACGCCATGAATCTCATCAAATTTGCCCTGGATGCGGTCCCGCCCCTGCCTCTTGCCGATGAAGTTGTTTTAGGTGGTCTGATCCCCGTTGTGGCTGTGGCCACGTTTGGGCTGACCCGGTTTATTCAGCGCCGCGTGAGCAGGGATTAGGCCCTGGTCTCAGGGTTTCGTCTCAGCGTTTGCCGTGCGGGCAGACAGCGCCTGGGTCGCCGCGCTCTCTGGTGCGGCCAGCAGGCCCTGAAGGGCATCGATCAGGTCGCTGATGAAGGCCTCGTTCGGAGCGCTGTCCGGAGTCTTGTCCTGACTCGCAAGATGCGCCATAGAGACCGCACAGAGCCTCACCGCAGACTCCATGCGCCGCCGATAGGCGGCGCGATCAAGATGAGACAGCCTGCTTTTTAAACGTTTTCCCAGCTGCTCTCCGCTTGCGCCGCCACCGCCGCGCAGGGTGACCTGAGCCAGTGCCGACCTGTTGGTCAGCGCCAGCGTATGGCCAAATGCTCGGATGTATCGACGGATACCTGGGTTGGTCTGGAGTAAGCGGAATGGGGGCTCGACCATGAGCGCACAAAGTTCTCGCAGCCCGGGCTCCGGTTGCCGTTCAAGCAGTTGCTGCATAGCCTGGGCGCGTGCTTCCTGAATCTCAAGCGAGCGCGTCTCGTGCAGGGCTTCGATTAGGCCGGCGCGGGTTTTAAAGTGATAGTGCAGCGCGGACTCATTCCTTTGTCCGGCCGCCTGGACGATGTCGCGTATCGAAGTATTTTCAATACCCTGCTTTGCAATGAGTGCCTCAGCGGCAAACATCAGCGACTCACGGGTGGCGTTCGCGCGCCGCTTAGTCTTAGGGGGTTCTACTGGCAATGTCATGCTCCACCAACCATATACGATCTTGTCCCCAGCAGCATAACGGCGCTTTGCCGCCGCCGGATATTCTGAAACTGGGGACCCCCCAGAGGTTACCGCCTTGCATTGCCGCCAGGTTACTCTGCAGAAGGGCGGCCGAATCTTGGCCTTTCGCGGCGGCGTTGAGGGCTAACCAATCTATCCCCGCACGGTCGGCTACCTGCTGCAGTCCCCGATTGCTGCTGATGTCTACGCCATCCTGCCAGGCGGCCTGGAGGTAGGCCGTGATGAAGGCCATCTCCTGGCCTAGGGCAACAGCGCCAGGGTAAAGGTCAAAGGCGCGTCGTACCGGCTCGCCAAAGGGATCGACGATGCGTCCCAGAGGGGCGCCTTGTTCACGGCCTTGTTGTGCGGCGTCGGTGATAATGAAGCGCTGCTTGGCTCGTGGTGCCGTAACGCCGCGCATGAGCATAGGCATCACCGGGCGTAAACCGACGCGGATACCGGTCCGTTGAATCAGGTCTAGAACTCGTTGGTGGCCGATGGCGGTGAAGGGGCTACGCAGGGAGGGGAAGTATTCCAGCAGCACGTTTGAAGCCTGCTTGCTTGTATCTGGCTTAGGTTCCGGTACGCACGGTGACCAGTCTGCGCCACTGTATCCCTCTGCATGCAGTCGGGCTTCCAGGGACCGAATGCGGTCAATACCCCAGTACCACTCGCCTTGAAAATAAAACATGCCGCCCAGAAAGTGCCCTAAGGATTGCTGTAACGCCGTGCCGGCGAGGACCTTCTGTTTGGTGCCCGGCGTCTCGCTCCAGGCATCAAGGGATGCGCCTGCCCAAAGCCTTTCACCGATGCTGCCTGCCTCAGACGCAAAATTATCCTGGTCAAGCATTGGGGCCAGCGCAGCGTTGGCCGCTGCGACGGCTTGTTGAGTCGGCGTGACGATGGCTGGCGAAAAAGCCACTCTGTAGAGCGGCGCGATCGCTTGAGCATCGCGCACAGCCCAGGCATCAAAACTTTCAGGGTTGCCCAGGTAGGGTGCCGGGGGTTTGCTGACCAGATGCACTCTAAAGTCCAGGGTATAGGCGGCACGAAGAACGTCAAGGCGCTGCACCGCAAGATGGCTGTGGGGATCATCTACACGGTGGAAATAGTGAACTTCAGGCTGGGCCCGCTGCTTCTTACACCGGCGGCGGGCGCGTTGGTGCTGCCGATGTCGATACGCTGGACTGGCGTAGTGACGCATGGCGAGGGAGCGGAGCATGGTCTCCGGACGCATGATCACGGACCACTGATCTCCACAACATCGGAGTGTGCAGGGAGGTCAAAGCGCTGGAGATCAACGGTCAAAAGAATGTTTTCGGGCAGTCCACGCCTGAAAATGCGTTTCGCAAGGGCGCTCTCAGGAGCAGGGACCAGGTGATAAAGAGCCAGTTGGCCAATGTTCGCGGTTTGCGCGCGCTGGGCTAGGCTCAGGGTGTCCGCGTGATAGTCGATGATGTCTGTCATTAACTGCGGCCCGAAGGGGACATCCAACTCACTCCCCAAGGCGATCATCTGATCGAGCAAGGGGCGTGATAGGGCATCATGAAGCACCAAATCAGCGCCCTCTGCCACCTCGAACAGGTTGTCCGAGACGTTGCTGTCTCCAGAAATCACCACGGATCGTCCCGCATAGTCGATGCGATAGCCCACTGCGGGTTCGATTGGCGGGTGGCTTACGGTGAAGGCGCGAATCGTAAGCTTGTCATCCGCCCACACAGTGCCTGGCTTGGCAAAGCCTTGGGCCTGCATGGGGCCTGCACGGGGAGGTAGGAGCGCCTCTCCATGATGGGCGATGCGATAGCCGCGGTCCAAGCCATAGGCTTGGTTGAAGCCAGCGACAACCCGCGCCACGCCCGTGGGTCCATAAATGGTTAGCGGCTCACGTCGCCCCTGAACCCAAGACCCAAGGTTGATATCGGCTATGCCGGTAATGTGGTCAGAGTGAAAGTGGGTTAAAAAGACGCCGTCCAGTCGGTCAAGAGGGAGCTGGGCCTGAATCACCCTGAGGGGCGCACGCGCACCGACATCAAAGATAAAAAAGTGCTCGGGGGTTACCACGGCGATGCAGGCCTGAGCGCGGGCCACATCATTGCCCAAGGGTGAGGCACTGCCGCAAACGAGCACGCTTAGACCGTCAATGGGCTTAAACGCCCGACCGACCTGAGCGATCGCGCCTTGCTTCAGCAGCCAATTCTGACCCGCCTCGGTGTAGTAGAGGGCCGATGCGCCGAGGCCCAGCAGAACCGAGAGGGCGACGGCGACGTTGATCAATGTCCTCATGAAAACCTCCTCCAAGGCGCCTCAGACAAACAGTTGTTCGCAACCCGTGCCGGTCAGGATCTGATCTACCTGTGTTCTGGCCTCGTCCCCTAGGCGTTGATACGCCTCAGTGATCCACCGCAGACATTTGGCTTGATAGGGAAAGGCAGGCTGTTCCCAGGGTAGGCCGTCAATGGAGGTTCGCATCTCTGCCTCCCCGGCCTGAATTGCGCGAGCGTTGGCAAGCAGCGCGGGGGCGTAGGTACGCCCTATTTCTGACAACAGCTCATCCAGGGATGTCTTGACGTCATCGGTAGACATCCAGCCCGTCTCATCGGCTCTGAGTCCGCTGAGATCATCCATAAGGTCGGTCCAGGCATAGACTCTGGGGGCGTCCTTCAAACACAGCGCCGCTGGTGTGGGGTCGAATTTTGCCAGCTGGGTCAGCTGTGCATAGAGCGCGAAGTCAGCAGAAGCGGGCCGGCTACCCAATACGAAGCCCTGACGCTGGATGAGGGCATCCAAGATCTCCAAAAACCGTCGATAGCTGGCCTCGATGACCGGAGCCGTCACCTCGTTAGAACCCACCACGTGCAGACGAGAGATCTGTCTTTCCGCTATGTGGGCGCTCTGCGCCTCGAGTTGGGCTTGGGTCGCTTGAATATGCGTCCATCGGGGCAAGATTGTCGCCGCCATGTCAATGTCAGCCTGATATCGCCAGCGATAGTGGAACATCGGCTTTGTGAGCCATTCGTCCCCGTAGTCTTCGATCAGATAGTTCAAGAAATCGAGAACCGGATTCGGGGGCAGGGTGGCCTTGCCGCTGAATTCCTTTTCAAACCGTCGGATTAGCGGCGTGGAGTCTACGACGGCCTCGATATCGCCGTCTGCATTGGGGAGATAGAAAGTGGGCAGCAGATGCACCTTGGCCTTGGGCAGGCCCAGGTCGCGGTCTTGATCGCCAATCAGCAGCTCATAGGGAATGTGGCGATAACGAAGATAGGCCAGCATTTTTCGGGTATAGGGCGAACCTGGAGCGCCTTTGAACCTCAGGGGAAGAGTGCTGGCCATGGGGTTGTCCCGATAAGTGAAACGACCTCAAAATTATCATGCTCAAAAAATAATGACAATCATTAAACTCGGGCTTTGAGCTACTCGACGAGGGCGGACGACACAGGTAAGCGGCGCTCATTAATGTCGAAACCCAGCTTTGAGCAAAGGGTGGTATCCACGGGGAATACCGCCAACATCGCATTTAAGGATAAGGCTAGAGCATCCTCATCCCATCGCGGCCAGGTCGCGGTCGGGGCTGGCGCGCCGACTTGGGCAAAGGCAACCCACATGTCCATTATGGATTGGGTTAACGCCCAGTCCTGGGTCTCCGTGGTGAGCCAACGGTCGTGGGTGCCAAAGACGTAGGGTATCTCTGCGCCATGGTAGGCACCAATGGCTTGAGCACTTGATCGGACCCGATCAAAGCGATAGACGTAGGCCGAACTGCCCGCCCGATACAGCGCGTCCGCTGTCGCCAAGGTCGGGCATTGGTAGCTGATTGCTGACCCCAAGGCATTTAGCCGTTGCCGCAGGGTCAGGCCTCCCAACCCTTGGTCCAGCCAGGCCCGAGTTTCTGGGGAATAAGGCTCGACAGCATCGGCCCAATCCTGGGGCGTGGGGGCTTCTATGTACATGAGGGCTTCGTCGGCATTGGTGCCCAGCAAAACAGGGCGCTGGGGGAGCGAGTCTCTCTTCATGAGTTCTGCCGGCGCTTGGGCCAGCAACCATTGATCAATAGGGGGGTCGTCATAGCCCCGTTCATAGCGTTCTTGCTGCAGGCGCAGTAAGGCTGCGCCGGGCAGCTGACGCATCTCCTGCAGGGTGATGCCCGCTTTTTGGGTAAGCGCAAGGCCCTCCTGCTCATCATCTGCCAGGGTGCGTTGCTGAGTCATCGCCCAGCCGCCACTCTGCATGATCGCCTTATGAAACAGTCCGTCCGCCATGGGCGTCGCCAGCAGGTAGCCGATGTTGCCTGCCCCGGCCGACTCACCGAATATTGTGATGTTGCTCGAGTCTCCCCCCACCGACTGAATATGACGTTTCACCCACCCGAGGGCCTCGATTTGATCTAGCAGCCCATAGTTGCCCGAACTGCTGTGAACGGACTCTTTGGTGAGCTGGGGGTGCGCTAGGAAGCCAAAGATGCCCAGGCGATAAGCAATGGAGACGACCACTACGCCCTTAGCGGCCAGCTCGTGCCCTCGGTAGTCGGGTTCAAAGGACCAGCCGCCCTCATTGCCTCCGCCATGAATCCAAACCATGACCGGCAGCGGGTCTTCGCTAGGGGTCGCCGGAGTCCAGATGTTCAGAAACAGGCAGTCTTCGCTCACCTCAGGAGTTTGAGGGACCAGGCTGGGGTCGCCTCCCACACCAGCAGCCACCATGGCGTACCACTCAGTATTACCTTGGTCCTGCATGCAGGCCGGAGGCCAATCGCCCAGTTGGGCAATTTCAGCGATAGCCCGAGGAGGGGTCCAGCGATGGCTGCCCGTAGGCGGCAGGGCGTAGCGGATGCCTCGGTACTGCAGGACATCCGGGCCGTTGCGGGTCTGGACTGTTTCGGCCGTGAGGCCGATAGATTGGCTAAGCGCCAGGTGGGGCAGACAACCCAAGAGGATGACTGCAACCCACCGTGGGTAGCGCTTTATCAATCGAAACGAGCCTTTAGGCTTAACCCTAGGGTGCGCGGTCGATTGGTGGTGACGCGGGAATCGTAGTTCCCGGTATTGATGAAGATTTCAGCGCGCTCGTCCAACAGGTTCGTGGCATAAAGCTCCACACCATACTGACCGTTCGCCAGTTCCCAACCCACACGCAGATCAAGGATGTTATAGGACTCCTGAAGCTGCGGCGTGGCATCTGCCTGGAAGGGTTCGGTAATCAGCAGGTTCCACATCTCTCCCGTATAGGAATAGGCCAGCTGTGCGTAGCCCGTGGTGTCTGCTGACTGCGACCAGCTGTAGCGCGCATTGGCTGAATAGCGCCACTCGGGTACGTAGGGCAGCTGTCGGCCCTTGGGTGCCCAAACAACGTCAGGGTCAACGGTGGAGTTGAAGTCCTCGGCGAGTTCGCTTTGGTTGTAGGTGGCCGCAAAGCCGATTGCCAGGTTGGCATTGACCATGGCGTTAACCTCTGCCTCGAAGCCATCCACTTCCGCGTTACCGGCGTTGGCTCGGAAAATCAGGGGCGAGATCAACAGGTCGTAAATAGACGTCTGAAAATCCGTCCACTCCATATGGTAAACAGCACCGTTAAAGGTCACCCGGCCGTCAGCCAGCTGAGCTTTCCAACCTAACTCGTAGGAGTCGAGAACATCCGGCTGGTAGGTTTCAGGAACGCTGGTATTGGTATCTCCTTCAGAGTTACCACCACCGGGTCGGAAGCCTTCAGCGTAGTTGAAGAATGCCAGGACGTTGTCACTGACCTCATAGGTCAGGTTTACCTTGTAGATGACGTCGTCCGTGCTGCCACTGCTGCCGTCACCGGCATCCTTGGCATCATAGAAGTAGCCGCCCCAACCGGTGCCTGGACTTGAAAATTCTGATTCGAAGGCGCGCGCGCCTAGGGTGGCGGTCCAGCGATCCGTGAGGTCGTAGGTCACTTCTCCGAAGAGCGCCATCTGCTCCCACTCAGATTCCCACTCAGAGCTCCACCATTCGTTAGGCAGCGGTTCGCCGCCGTAGGAAGCAATGTAGTAGGCGCCGGGGCCGCCTTCATGCTGAATGCCGGGCATATTCCAAAAAATGAAGTTGTCGCTTTCATTCTTTTCGTAATACGCGCCTGCGATCCAGCTTAGTGGACCTTCGCTGGTTGAATTTAGGCGGACTTCATGGGAAATCCGCTCGGCCTGATAGTCGCCCTGGAAGTACATGCTGGGGTCGTTGCAGGCGACGTTGCCATACCAGTAGTAGTCATCACAGGCAAACTGCTGAATCCAGGTTGAGAAGGAAGCGTACTCCACATAATCCGAGTAGTCTGATGTGGACTCACTGCCCCGATCAAAGTAAGACCCGGAGTAGACCAGTTCACCGAACCCCAGATCGCCCTCCAGGCTAAGGGCAATTTGGCTGTAGGTGGTCTCGCCGGATTCAGGTCCGAAGCGCGCGACCTGGAGGTCTTCGTAGCGTGTTGGATCATGGTCCCAGGCACCCTGGGTTTCGCTCTTCTGATAGAAACCACTGAGCGTGCCGTCCCAGCGCTCCCCCAAGGAGGACCGCAAGGTGGCTCGAAAACCCTGGGTTTCTTCTTCGTTATAGGCGTCCCGCGCGAAGGCGGCGTTGGATGCCCTTGCGCCATTGCTATAGGTCCTCGATACCGCCACGTTGTCTACGAAACCGTCGGACTTGTCGTACCAGCCCACCAGCCTCAGCGCCGACATACCCTCTACTAGGGGGATATTCACAAATCCCTCGAGGGTGCTGACGCCGTCCGCGTCGTCTATGCGACCGACGGAAACATCAATGCCAGATTCGTATTTCGTGGGATCAGGCTTGTTGGTGATGATGCGAACCGTGCCAGACGTTGCACTCGCACCATAGTAAGTTCCCTGAGGACCGTTAAGAATCTCGATCCGCTCGATGTCGTAGCTGTGTAAATCCGCGATGCCGCCCGAGTAGGTTAGCGGCGCCTCATCCAGGTACATGGTCGCGGTCGCGGTATGGGTACGGTTGGGGTTGCTTCCATCCGCAATGCCTCGGATGAACATCATCTGAGTACCCGGCCCCGCGCTGATATAAGAAATTGAGGGGCTGAGGTTGGCAAAGTCTTCAAAGCGAGAAATGCCCAGGTTTTCAATCTGGTCCTCGGTAAAGGCCTGTATGGATAACGGCACATCCTGCAGGTTGTTGGCTCTTCGGGTGGCGGTGACCACCACCTCCTCGATACTCGCAGCGGGTGCCTCTGAGGCTATCACGATGCCCGGCAGTGTCCCTGAGGCCAAGGCAATGGCGCTAGCCAAGGCGGTTCGTTTAAGCATCGGCGTTTTTTGGGTTCCAGCAGACGGACGTAGTTTTGGTGTATCGGTATTTTTATTAGCGTTCACAGAAATTCTCTCCCTTTTCCGTAGTCATAGGGAAACATAAGTTGGGGAAAGGCTCAATCCCTGGGCCGGCTGGGGTTATGTTTTCGTGGGGCATGAAATTTTAGCTCGTCTGGTGCGTCGAGCCCCTAAGCTTCGAGGCCTAAGCTTTTAGCCCCGCTAGGGCGGTCTTTAGGGGCTCAAGCCATGGCTCGTAATGTCGCCAATGGCCCACGCCGCTGGCGTATATGGGTTGCCTTACCTGCTGTGCGCTGGCGGTGCGCACGGCCCGCTTGGTTTGGTGAAACGTAATGCACGCTGCCTCGAACTCTAGCCCGCAATGGCTCAGGAGGCGGCGAACCTGGCCTTCAAGGTCGGCCACAACGTCCTCATAGCGAACGCTCAGAACGCGCTGGGGCAATACCCGCTGCCAGTGTTCGATCATCGTGATGTAACTTTTGTAGTAGCCGGCAAGAACGTCTAGGTCGTAGCTAAAGGTTTGTCCGCGGGCAAAGTTTTGCTTAAAGACGGAAAAGCAGCAGTCCATGGGGTCCCTGCGAGCGTCGACAAAGACCGCTTGGGGCAGCATTTTGGCCACAAGCCCAATGTGCGGGAAATTATTGGGCATTTTGTCGATGAAAAATGGCTTGTTGCCACGGAAGGCGCGGGTCTCCTCAAGGTAGCGATGGCCTAAGGCGTGCCAATGATCGTCGGACTGAACCGTCAAAGCACCAGGATAGCCATGTGGCCCAGCATCAATTTCCCGGCTGTAGTTCAGGATATGCGGTAACTCCATGGTGCCTTCAACGGCCGAATGGGAGGCCAGAATTTGTTCCAAGAGGGTAGATCCTGCCCTGGGCATACCCAGAATAAAGATCGGAACGGTCACCGCTCCCGTGGGCTTCGCCGGCGGCTGCATCTGCTCTGTCGCCCTGCGAATGTCTGCACCGCGGGTGTTGAAATCGTCCAGCGGGAACTGTTCATGTTTCGCCTTGATGGCGTTGCCTTGCCCATAGTGCTCAAAGGAGGCCTGGAAAGCTTGACGATCCTCATAGGCCTTGCCTAAGGCAAAATGAAAGGCAGCGCGGTCCTGCTCGGTGGTGTCTTTGTGCTTTAGCGCCGCCAGCATTGCCTGGATTTCATCGTCTCCAAAGCGATAGGTTTTCAAATCCGCCTTGCTCCACATGGCTTCGCCGAGGAGCGGGTTGTGCGACAGAGCTCGGCTGTAGGCGGCTTCACTGGCCTGGGGGTTGCCTAACGTTTTTTCAACGTGGCCCAGAGACAGCATCACCCGAGGTTGGTCGGTTTTGAGTTCCAGTGATTTGCGAAAGGCGTCTCGAGCAGCCTCAGGGTCCAAGGCGCTGGCTAGGACCGTGCCCAACATCGTCCAGCAGTCTGCCACGCCCGGGGCTAATGCAACCGCTCGCTCTGCCGCGTGTTTGGCGGCGGCGTAATCGGCTCGCTCGCTGTGCGCTCGGGCAAGGCCTCGCCACAGGGCGTCGGTGTGGGGAGAGATGCGCTGACCGTGTTTCAGCAGTCGCGTTGCATCCCCGACAGCGCCCGCGTCCATGGCAATGGTGGCCAGGCCGATTAAGGCATGTACATGATCTGGGTTTTCCTTCAGCACTCCCCTGAATGCAGCCTCTGCATCCCGACCCCGCCCCTGAGACAGAGAGCGCACGCCTTGAGCGATGCGCGTGCGTAGCGGATCCACTTCTGCCGCCTTTCTGAAAGCCGCGCGTCCCTGCTCAGGATCGCCTAGCTCGATTCGGACGTTGCCGAGCAGCTGCCAAGCTTCTGCATTGTGCAACACGGGGCACAGCGGCTCTAAAATGTGGCTCGCCTGCTGACTTTGCTGCCCTTCGAAGAGCGCGCGCGCATAGTCCAAGTTCGCCCGATGAAAGTCAGGGGCCGCGTTCACCGCGTCAGCAAGCAGCGAGATGGCCTCCTCGGGCCTGCCCTGACCGAGCCGTATGACGCCGAGCAGGCGCAGGCTATTGGGCTCCTTGGGGTCTTCGCTTAAAATGTCCGAAAGCAGTTTTTCTGCGGCGTCGATGTCTCGCTGCCGCAGCAAGGCTTCCGCTTGAGCGAAGAGATCTTTGATGGCTGTGGTCAAAACGTTGGCCTCCTAGACCGACCGGCATTTTTATTATCCAGAACCTGCAGGCCCAAGGTCCTGTTGAGGCTCAAAGGGTATTGCGGCGTCACGAGGGTAGCCAGACAAACCGAATTTGGAAAGTTCCCGTGGCCGGTCTGCATAAGAGGGTTCATCGGGGATTGGGGTATTATTCCTAGCAAGAATGTCACTAACGAGGATAACAGCATGAAGCTTGGATGGTCTCACGCCGTACTGTACGTTCAAGAGGAAGCGAGCATGTTGGCATTCTACACGGGGGTTCTGGGCTTCCAGGTCGTTGATCGCGGCCCGCTTGATCACGGCGCACCGGACATTATTTTTTTGAGCCAGGATGCGGACGAACACCACCAGCTGGCAATGGTTCCAGTGCGTCGAGACAGTGCTCCCTCAAATTCGGTGAATCACTTTGCCTTCAGAACGGATTGTTTTAAGGACATTCAGCGACTTCATGAGGTGTTGATGGACCTTGACGGGATCAGCGTAGCACCGCTGTCCCATGGCAACACCCTGTCCATTTATTTCAATGATCCCGAGGGCAATGGCCTGGAAGTCTTTTGGGATACGCCTTGGCATGTTTCTCAGCCACAAGGGAAGCGCTGGGATATCAGTCTGGATGAGGGGAGAGCTCTGCTCTGGGTCCAGGAGCAATTTGGGCATGAGCCTGGGTTTTGTCCCCGTGAAGCGTATGCTCAGCAGCGCCGGTTGGCCCTTGAGCGCTAGCCCTTGGCAGCGTTAGTACCGGTGTCGTCTAGGCGATCCCTCCCCGGCGAGGGTCTGCATGCCCTGGTGGTTGGGGGTGGTATTGGTGGCCTGACAGCGGCTCTGTGTCTGGCCCGATTGGGGCATCACGTCAGCGTGTTCGAGGAGGCGCCACAATTCGAGGACGTCGGAGCAGGCGTGCAGATTTCACCGAATGGCGCACATGTGCTGCATGCGCTGGGTCTTGAAGCTGAGCTTAAGGCGCAAGCCTTTCAACCAGAGGCGGCCGTAGTGCGTCATTGGCGAAGCGGCAAGACGATCATGACATCTCCGCTCGGCGAGAGCGTTCATCACAAGTACGGTTTCCCCTACTACCACCTACATCGTGCAGATCTTCATCGAGTCCTGAGTCAGGCGGTGGTGCAGCAGAGCAATATTGAACTCAGACTGGGAGCTTCGGTGGCCCATGTTCAGGCCCGCGAACGCTCGGTCTCGGTATCCCATCGCGATGGGACCTGTCAAGGCGACCTGCTAATTGGCGCAGACGGCATTCACTCGGCGATTCGCCGTAACCTCTGGGGCCTGGAAAATGCACAATTCACCGGCAATGTTGCCTGGAGAGCCTTAGTGGATGCAGCCCGGATGCCGGCTGGATTGATCCCTCCCGTCTCCGGTGTCTGGTGGGGACCCGGAAAACACTTTGTGCACTATTACGTGCGCGGTGGCACCTTGATCAACTGTGTATGCGTGGTCGAAAAGCAAGGCTGGGAGGTGGAGTCCTGGACGGTGCCAGGCGAACTAACAGAACTCAAAGCCGACTTTGCTGGGTGGCACCCCCATATTCAGGCGCTCATTGACCAGGCAGATTCGGACTCTCTTTATAAGTGGGCTCTTTACGACCGACAGCCCATAGCGCCGTGGGGGCAGGGGTTAATGACCCTGTTGGGCGATGCAGTTCATCCCACGCTTCCCTTTCTGGCCCAAGGCGCCAACATGGCTATCGAGGATGGCATGGTGCTCGCCAACTGTTTGACCTGCGCTAACACCGTGGATCAAGGTCTGAGGCGATATGAGGCTCTGCGCGGCCCAAGGACTGCAGGGATTCAACGCCAGTCGAGACGCAATGCCCGACTTTTTCATCTCGCACAACCCATGGCCACCCTGCGAGATGTATTCGCCCAGAAGCTTGGGGACAGAACGCTTCACAACATTTACGCCTATCGGGCTGCCGAGGTCGGTATAAAGCCCTGAGCCCCCAGATCAGCGGGCAATAAATCAAAGGGTTACCCGGTGGACAGCTCCAAGCTAACGAAGGCCATATAAAGGGCCGCGCCCAGCAGCATTAACGACAGGGTGAGTCGACCGAAGTCATTCAGTACGGTTTCGTCTGGCTCTACCGTTGGGAAGGCGATCGTCAGCAGTATTTTGAGGAAAACACTGTACAGCAGGGCCAAGCAGCCAAGGGTCAAGATAGACGCTAGGGAATCCAGCTCATAGAGGTCCTGCAGGGCGGTCGCCCCGCTGAGTCCAAGGCCCGTTAAACCCACAGCGGGCAAATAGCTGATGAGATCTGCGGAGAAGCTTGCTGAGGGCCTCAGTCTGCTTAGGCTGCTGATGATCAGGACCCCCAACAGGATGAAGACTATGGCGATCGTGCTTAGGTAGGCGCTGGCAGGCGCTGTCATCAGCGCTGCGGCGGTTAAAATGCCGATGATCATGATTAGAGCGCCGACTCGAAACGCAAGAGGAGGGGGCTCCGCCAGGGCTTGATAGTCTCTGCTCAGCATGTGGAAGGGCAGCTTGAGCAAGAGGCCATAGAGTAGCGGCAACAGGGCTAGGGCAGCGATAAAGTGAAAG
Source organism: Gammaproteobacteria bacterium UBA7376 (assembly GCA_002470275.1). Lineage (GTDB taxonomy): Bacteria > Pseudomonadota > Gammaproteobacteria > Pseudomonadales > Azotimanducaceae > UBA4421. The sequence goes on from DKNY01000048.1 coordinate 23,465, forward strand.
GAATACAGCCCGTTGGTGTCGTAAAGGATGCCGATAGCGCCGATCACCAGGTAAGCAATGCCCAAATCTATCATTAGCCGATTTGAAAGCAGACAAAATCGCCGCCAGACAAAACCACTGCCCAGTAAGACAGCTAAAATCGGGCCTAGGATCATGGCGATGGCCGGCAAGTCTAGTGAGCCTGCAAATGCGAGCACGGTGTTCTCCTAAAAAATGGGGTCCTTGGACCCTTGGTTTTGAGTGAAATTCTAACCTTTATATCCGCCGCAGCGTTTTCCGCTGCAGCGCTGCTGCTGAAAATAGGTCTCTGGGTGTGCGGATCTCTTTTTTGCGCCAGCATTACGTCTGCTCTTGCTGGGTTTCGCGTGCGCTTAACGCAGCCTGTATTTGTTGGTGGCGCGCTCGAGACATGGCGTATTTTCGCAGTGGCAGGTAGGCGAGCAAGAGACCGCTGGCGCTGCCAAGACAAAAGGTCCATAGCAGACCCCCATTTGCAAAGTCACTGTTCACGCCGCCAGGTACATAGTTAAACAGGTATTCCAGGGTTAGGAAGCTGGCGCCCACACCAAAGGCTGCGCCTAGTTTATTGGTGGTGGTCAGCAAAGCAAAAAATAATCCGGCTCTATTCTTGCCCGTTTTGAGCTCATCCTCGTCCGTTAAGTCGGCCATCATGGAGCGCAGGAGCATGGGCGCAGCGCCATAGGCAATTCCGTAGCAGATCGTAAAACTCCAGAGCATTATGACGCTGCCAGGTTGCGCAATGGCAGTTAAAAGCAGGTTCATCCCGCCGCCGTATAGCAAGGCCACCTTGAGGGCGCGATCTTTGCCGATCCTGTAGGCGAGCTGCATCCAGAGGGGCATGGCGAAGAAACTGGCGAGGAAGTAGAAGAGAAGGGAAATGCTGGCATGACTCGGTAGCTGGAAATAGTTGCTAGCGACAAAAATATAAAGGGCCCCGGAGATGGCGGTGCCAAGACCGGAAAGCAGGTCAGCAGCCAGCAACCGCCACATCAGGTGATTTTGAACGATTAGTCTGACAGCTTCGTCCCAGGGTACCGCAGTTGTTGAGCGGCTGCGGCTATCCGGTACTAAGAACAACGTGGGGATCAGCAGCAGGGGTAAAAGAATCAGGCAAAACCAACCCATCCCCGCGATTTTAGTCTGTTGGTCGCTGTAGCCGTTGAGCTCTAGGGCTGCCGGCAGAGCTAATACTGAGGTCATGCCCGCGATAATGAAAATTTCACGCCAGCCGAAGAGGCGAGATCTCGCATCGTATCCCACCGCCAATTCTGCGCCCCATGACAGGTGAGAAATGGTGAGCATGGTATAGCCCGCATAGAGCAGCAGCAGCCAGCAGGCGAGGTAGGCTGCGTCGACGGCCTGGGGATCGGGAATGAAAACCATCCAGATCGATACCATGAGCAGCGGGATCGAGAGGGCCACCCAGTGCTTTCGGCGTCCCCAGCGAGTGTCGTACCTATCGATCAAAAGGCCCATTAAGGGGTCCGTGACCACATCGAAAATCCTGGCCAGGGTGAAAATCAGGCCAACGGTCGCTAGCGAAAGTCCCAAGCCCTCGGAGTAAAATCTGGGTAGATAGACCGCAAGGGGCATACCCATAGCCGCTACGGGCAAGGTGATACCGGAGTAGGCTGCCAGCACGCCCTTGCTGAGTCCCGGGCGATTGGCACTGAACGCCTCTGTCTTCAACTTGAGCCCCCTCTGAAACCCGGTCTTGGTCTAGGTTCATCAACCTTTAGTTGACACAGGTCTTTGTATCAGACCCGGGGCTTGAAGGCACTCTTCTCTGTGCGGATAGCTCAGCGAACGTGCCTCGAAAGAGAGAGGGGGATCAGTCGGAAAGTGTTTCGCGGGGTGCTTTGCGGCCCAAAATCCGTTCGGGAGGTAGAATTTCCCGTCCCCCCGTCTCACTGTAGGGGTCGCTGTAGTAGCCAAGGGCATATTCTGCTTGGGTATAGCCCAGCAGATCCTGGAGTTCGGGCTGTAGAGTGCGGGCGATGTCAGGCGGGCAGGATAGGTATTGGTTTTCTTCCTGTCTCAGCCAGCCCAGACAGTACGTCAGATTGAGGCCAAGCCTGGGGTCAGAAGAGACGTTAGCGCCACCGCTATGCAGCACGCTGCCGCTGTAGACGAAGACAGAACCTGCACGCATGGTGGCTTTAAAAATTTGGTCTTTATTGGCTTTCTGGTCCCAGTCCCACAGATGGCTCCCTGGCACGCAGCGGGTCGCACCATTTTCCTCGGTAAAATCTGTGAGCGCCCAGATGGTATTGAACTGGGGCTCGATGCTTGTCGGAAGATAGGTGCCCCAGGCATAGCGATCCCGGTGGATGGGTTGGGCGGGTCCGCCCGGGCCAATTTCGATGGTTTGGGTGAGATGCAGAATGATTTTTTGCGTGTAGGGGCTCAGGAACTCTCGGGCCGCGCCAAGGAGGGTGTCGTGCAGGATAAGGTCCCGACACTGGGGAGAGCGAGCAACCAGAGCGCCAGTGCGCTTGGTCATTCTACCGAGGAAGTCGTCGTGGCCCGCGGGGGTTCTATCGATAAAGGGTCGTAGCTCCGAGACCAGGCTTTGAAGCCTATCCTGTGGAAGAACGTCCTCAATGATGAGGGCGCCGCTACGCTTGAGCTCCTCAACAATCACTCGGGCAGTCGACCCCGGGGGCAGGACAGTTAACGCCATAACAAAATCACCGCACTGATATACAGGGAGATTACGGCCAGTACAGAGGTGAAGCAATGCGGGGTGGTTTGCTTCTTGGGTGATTAAATGTACATGAAATATTTACTTGTCCACCGCATGTTCGCTATTCATGCGACGATTTGCGGGCACCCGCGGAATAAGGGATGCCATGACAAGGAGAATCAACAAAAGCGAAGAGAGAATTCTTAAGGCTGCACAAACACTCTACTACAGCCGAGGCGTAAGCCTGACTTCCATGGCAGAAATTGCTGCCAAAGCCCAAGTGTCCAGACAGACGATTTATAACGCGTTTGGAAAGAAACTGGATTTGGTTAAGGAGGTCGTGCTCTATGTCGGGGAGGGTGACGAGGAAGTTATTGAGCGACTCTTGCCTCGCTGTGCCGGCCTGGAGGAATCCCTTGAGCTGCTAATCAGCATCCAAGCTGGAGCGCGCGTATGGAACCACGTGGTCGCCATGCCCTTTATGAGGCTTGCCTGCGAGTTAGAGAAACATGCCTCCTATGAAATCGCGCAAAATGCTGAGGTCATGCGGTCGCACTTTGAGAGCGTTCTTGCCAGCCGGCAGCATGTTCTCGAGGCCAAGGGGGCGGATTATCGAGAGGTCGCCGCCTTTTTAGAGAACAATGCCGCGTTACTGAGAGCTGGAGCGAACGATGCTGACGAGCTTCGTCAAATGATAACTGCTCTGAAAGAGATCACCTTGGCTGCTCTTCAATAGGTCAGGCAGCGGCGCCCTTTGCCCCTGGCGCGCGCGTGAGGGCAGCGAAAATATAGCCCCCTAGCGCACCCGCCATGCACTGCGAGATAAGGCCGGGAAGGGTACGGGTGACCGTGATCCCATGGGTTCCAGACAGAAGCAACAACAATAAAATGACTGCGTAGACGCTCACGGCGCCCGCGAAAGCAAATCCGACGGACCTGAATCTAGGCAGCCGCCGCGCTACCGGAGCGGCCAGCACAAAGGCGACCAATAACGCGACGGCTAGTATGGGCAAGTATGCGCTGGCCATGCTGAGGACATCATGCGTCAAGGCAAAAAGACGCTGACTGGACCCTATCGGTACGCCTAGTTCGATCAACCTATTGAGATTGAGCTGTGAATACGTCAGCACGGCGAAAAGATAGGCACCGGTCACCGCACAAAGAAAACCAACTATATTCCTAAGCATGATCCCCTCGGGAGTTTCACTGAGATCATGAAAAGGTATCATGGCACATAGTCATTCTGTTGGATTTAGGGAAATATTTATGCGTTCCGCCTTACCAAATGTTTTTGCTGCCGCCCTATGCTCCGTTTTCTTCGCGCTCTGTATCTCAGCGCTGGCAGGTACCTCAGCCAAATACCGCCTGGATACCCTGGCCGAAGACCTAGACTATCCGTGGGGGCTGGCCTTTCTTCCAGACGGGGGGATATTGATTACCGAGCTTGGGGGCACTCTGCGGCTGTTGTCACCCGATGGCACCCTGGGCTCCCCGATTGAGGGTGTGCCCGCTGTGTATCGTGCGAGTCAGGGCGGGTTATTTGATGTGTTGCTCGACCCAGACTTCGCGCGAAATCAAACGCTTTATCTTTCTTATGCGGCAGGCGATTCTGATCAAAACGGTACCACCGTCGCTCGGGCAGCGCTCCGCAACGGCAGACTCCAAGATGTCTCGGTGATTTTCACCACCAATCCCTCCAAGTATGCGCCTTTGCACTATGGTGGCCGAATGATCCTGTTGCCGGACGATAGCATTTTGCTCACCACCGGTGATGGGTTCGATTTCCGTGAACAGGCACAGGTCGTTGAATCTGAACTGGGAAAGACCATACGCATCCTGCGTGATGGCAGTGCGACGGGTAACCCCTTTGAGCAGGCGCCGAGAGTCTGGAGCTTTGGACATCGGAATCCACAGGGATTGGCGATCGCTAAAGACGGAACGGTTTACCAACACGAGCATGGTCCCAGAGGGGGCGATGAGGTCAATATCATCCTGCCGGCGCTCAACTATGGATGGCCGGCAGCGACCTACGGAATTGACTATAACGGCGCGTTGATCAGCCCTTATCAGGAGCTTGAAGGCATGGAGCCGCCGATTCATCACTGGACGCCCTCGATCGCGCCCTCCGGGTTGGCAATTTACGAAGCAGATGTGTTTCCAGAGTGGAAAAATAGCCTCTTTGTTGGCGCTCTCGTGGATAGAGAGGTCCGCCGTCTTCAGCTCAGCGATGCCCAGGTCATAGCAGAAGAGACGCTGTTTTCGGAACTCGATAGCCGGATTCGAGATATCCGGGTGGGTCCTGATGGACTGCTTTACATTTTGACGGATGGCGTTGGCGGCGCTTTGATTCAGGTGAGGCCCTCTCATGCGCCATCTGTTGCAGCGCCGGGTGCGGAGTAGTACAAACAGCACCTTGATTGCATTAGATGAGGGTAGCGGGATGGAATATAGCAGTGCAGAGCTTGGTTGGCCGGATGCGGCGCTTGAGCGCCGATCCTTAGAACTGAGTTTCCGGGGGGAAACGTTTGTCGGACACCTGGTCGCGCCGGGCGGCGCCGAGCCCAGGCCCTTGGTGCTGGTGATCCATAACTATCAGGGCCTTAAAGGCTTTGATGTGCAGGTGGCTGAGTACTTGGCGCGCGTGGGTTATGTGGGTCTTGCAATCGATCTTTACGGTAATGATGTGCCTGTGCACCAGCGCGATTTTCCTGATGACATGTCGCAAGTGGAGGCGTATCAACGTCGCTGCTTTGAAGCCATGGTTCGACTTGATCACGACTATGAGCGGTTTCGAGCATTGCTCGGTGCTTGGAGGGACCTTGGCATGACGGATCCATCCGTAGACCATCAGGTCTCTCCTGGGGCCATGGGTTATTGTCTCGGAGGCGTTGCGGTCCTCGAAGCGGTGCGGGGTGGGCTCGATTTCAGCGCGGTGGTGTCCTTTCATGGGCTGTTACAAACGGGAGAGGATCCCAGTCCCTCTCGCTTTGGCGTGGAGCGCGCACCGCTCAGGACCTGCCCAAACGTTCACAATACGAAAACCGTGATTCGGATTGAAAACGGGGCACACGATCATTTAGTGCCGGATTCGAGCAAGCAACGCTTCTATGAAGAGATGGATACGGCAGGGGTAGATTGGACATTTCATGAACATGCGAAGGCACCTCATGGTTTTGCCCTGCCGTCCAGATTGGGGCCGCCCGGGCACCTCCATGAGGCCGCGGATCGACGCTCAACCCAGAATATGCTCAGCCTATTTAGAGAAGTCTTCCCCAACGTAGAACAACAGCATGTATCACCTAATGCTGGAGGCTCGGCTATTCCCTAGAAGTCCCATCCTTGGGTCGGCTATCACCTCGGCCTATTTGTACTGCTCGAAGAACCGCCAGATTTCCTCTGCAGCGTCTATGTCCTGGTTAGGAAAGCCCCAAGCTAGCCAGGCCCTCGGTCGCCACCAGGCCATCGGTGCGCCGGGCCAGGCATGGCCACCGCCAACAACGCGAAGGAATTCAACGACCATGTCACTGTCTGAGGCGGTATAGCGAACTCGCTCAACACGACTGCCATCGAGGAATGAGGGGTTAGGAAGGGATTCCTGTTGGACATCATCAAGCCGATAGTGATTGACCCAGTGTTGGATCACATCCTCAGTGCTGAGGTAGGCGCCCCAGCCATCACGGTTGGTTGGGTCACCCTCAGGCAGGGTGACGGCGTCCTCGGTACCGTTCACCGCCAATACCGGAATTGGTTTCTCGGGCGTACAGTCATGCTGCCAACTGGTCATCATTGTGCCGGTGACCGGGGCGATCGCGTCAAAGTGTTTGGACGCTTTGCAGGCGAGATAGAAACTCATATCGCCGCCGTTAGACATGCCGGTGGCGAACACGCTGCTGAGTGCGATCCCAAATCCCGCGTCCATGTGTTGACGTACGTGGTTTACGACGGCGATGACGAAGGCGACGTCATCTACGTCGCTGGCGCTGTGAAACTGGTAGCCAACATTGAAAAAAGTGCGACCCTGGTCGTCCTGGGTGCCCTGAGGGTACGCGACGATAAAACCTTCTCGGTCCGCGACGGCATCGATGCCTGAGTAGCTCTGGAGTCGCTGGGCTGAGCTACCGAAGCCGTGCATGGCGACCACCAAGGGTGCCCTGGCAGGTAGGCTATCGGGCACGTGCAGGCGGTAGTGCCGGCTTCTGCCTTGATGCGTGATGGAAAGCTGCGTACTGGAAGCAGGCGCCCGGCCATTATCCGAACTGGCTCTTGCTGCGGAGACGAGCTGGCTCGGCAAAGGTGCCAACAAAGAGGCGCCCAGGGCCAGGGCGAGCGCCACAGCGCTGAATCGTGTCGTGTTCATCCAACCTATCGTGTTATATCGATCCCGGCCGATCGGACGGACGCCTCACCCTGCGCCAGCTAGTCTTGTCCCATGGACCAGGTTTTACTGGATTGGCGAGCACGCTCGAATTCGGAGAGCGATTCGTCAATAGGCCGTGGATTTAAGCAACGCTTGTATTCTGCTTCTTCGAGGGCAGAGGTGGGTTGCGACATAGGAGTTTCGTTTCTGGCTGACGGCTGCATTGTTGATCTTCCTTCAGTTAAGTTGTCCAAACTCCCTCTCCTTCGCGAGTAATATATCGGGCGTCGGGCGGAAAAATATAAGGAATAATTGAAAAGGAATATATTCCGTCTAGGACATAAAGTTTTTTTAGAAATTACTTGACCAAGCGGCCGTAAGAGCCGTTTAAGGGATAGCCAGAGAGGATCTGCAGTGCCTAACAACCTGCTAACGGGGCAAATGGGTCTAGGAAGCACTTTTTTTCAAACGGTCGCTGGCCTCGATTCGCCACCAGAGTCAGGTTTGGAACGACCTAATGCGAATTGGGGGGCTATCGTTCTCTCGTTAGAAGCACTTTCCCCGGGCACCGCTACTTCTGGTAACATTTAAATATGAAAGAAGAAAAGTGTACGCCGTGAAGCTTAAGGCCCTACTGCCACTTCTGATTATCGCAGTCAGTGGATTAGCCGCTTGGGGCATGTACGTCACCCGTGGCGAGGTCAAAAAAGAGGCCGTTAGCGTCCCTGACATACTCGTTGAAGTGGCTACCGCGAACAGGCGGCCTGTACAGTTTACGGTTAAGTCTAGGGGAACAGTGACACCGCGAACTCGGACAACGCTCGTTGCGGAAGCCTCAGGGCAGATTGTTGAAGTTTCCGATGCCTTTGTGAGCGGCGGGTTTTTCTCTAAGGGTGACGTTTTGATCCGTATCGACCCTCGCAACTACGAGAGCATCGTCAAAAGAGCATCTGCCGCCGTTGCGCGAGCAGAGACGCAGCTCGCCACCGAGAGTGCCCTGGCAGGCTACGCGCGCGAGGACTATCAGCGCCTTCGAGGCCTCAATCCCGCTCTGTCCGATGAGGCTTCGGACCTGGCAATGCGCAAGCCTCAGCTGCAGGAGGCCATGGCGCAACTGCAGTCTGCGGAAGCAGATCTTGATAAAGCGATGGGTGATTTGGAGCGAACGGTAATTCGGGCGCCCTATGAGGGTCTAATTCGCGAAAAGCTGGCGGACGTGGGGCAGTTCGTCAACGTTGGGTCACAGTTAGCGGTTACCTTTGCGGTGGATGTTGCTGAGATACGGCTGCCCGTGACCCAGCAAGATTTGCAGTTCCTGAACCTGGACAAGCTTCGACGAAATGAGCCGATTAACACCGTGATCAGCGCCCAGCTGGGCGGCAGCACCTACAGCTGGGCTGCGGAGGTTGTTCGATCAGAGGGCGTATTCGATGCGTCTAGTCGAGTGCTCTATCTCGTCGCCACGGTTCAGAACCCTTACCGTCTCGGCGCTTCAGGAGAGGCGCTCGGACTTAGCCAGGAGTCCGACGACATGCCCCTGCTGATCGGCACCTTTGTAACGGCTGAAATTAGCGGCCGTTTTGGCGGTAATCTTTTCCCTATCCCGCGACACTCCCTCAAACGTGGCAAGGTACTTTGGCTTATCGACGAGGGGTCTAAAATCCAGCCCCAAGAAGTCAACGTGGTGGCCAGTGATGATCGGTTTTTCTATATCGATGGCGGGTTGGAGGAGGGAACACAGTACTGCTCTACTCCCATTGAAAAGCCACTGCCTGGCATGAGGGTGCGTATCAGTGGCTAGAGACTATGAAGACTCAGAAGTCAGTGGTCTGATTGGCTGGTTTGCAAAAAATCACGTAGCCGCGAATTTGCTCATGCTCTTTATCTTTGGCCTAGGTGGGTGGGCAGCTTTCGATTTGAAAAAAGAGTCCATGCCGCCCATTGACTTTGAGCAGGTGCAGGTTGACGTCGCTTACCCGGGTGCGGGGCCGGAGGAAATAGAATCGGGCATCTTGGTGAACATTGAGGAAGCGCTATCGGGGATCGATGGCATTGATCGTCTGGAGGGCGTGGCGCGAGAAGGGGTCGGAATCGTTCGAGTTGATGTTAAGACCAGTTTTGATGTGGGGGAGGTGAGTGATCAGGTCAAGATGGCCGTAGACGGCATCTCAACTTTTCCCGAGGACATTGAGCGCCCGGTGATTCGACGAATTGAGCGTCAAATACAGGCATTGACGGTTCAGATTTCGGGTGATCTGAACGAGCTGATGATGAGGGCCCTCGCCGATGACATTCGAGAGGAAATTCTGGCGCTGCCTGAGGTGACCTATGCGGAGCCTTGGGGCGCTCGGCCCTATGAGATATCCGTTGAGATTTCCGAAGACCGACTCCGCGAATTTGACATGACGCTTGCTGAAGTCGCGAACACCATACGGCGCTGGTCGGTTGACCTGCCCGGCGGCCAAATTCGAACTGAAGCCGGCAATATTCGGCTGCGAGCTGAGGGTCGCGCCTATTACGGAGAGGAATTTGCGGACATCGCTCTGCTGACGAATCCCGACGGTTCTCAAATTCGGCTATCCGACATCGCGACCATCAACGATGGCTTTGAGGAGTGGAGCTTTCTCGCGCTCTATGACGGTGAGCCAAGTCTGGGGATCAATGTTTTCTCCACGGAAAAAGAAAATGAAATCCAAATCAGCGCAGCCGTCAGAGCCTATGTAGAGGAAAAGCAGGGCTCTTTGCCAGAGGGTATCCACCTTAATATATGGAACGACGCAACGTTCTTTCTTAATCAACAAATGAACATGTTGCTGAAGAACATGGCCCTGGGCGCGGTCCTGGTCTTCTGCATTCTGGGTCTCTTCCTACGAATGCGTTTAGCGATTTGGGTTCTGGTCGGCCTACCCGTTGCGGTGCTTGGGGCCTTTATGTTGATGCCCGTAGTGGGAGTGACCATCAACATTATCAGCCTTTTCGCATTTATCCTGGTACTCGGGATTGTGGTCGACGATGCGATCATTATTGCCGAGGCCGCCCACAGCGAAACTGAACGTTTCGGATATAGCGTGCCGAATATTGTCCGGGGCGCTCAGCGCGTGGCTGTGCCCGCAACCTTCGGTGTCCTAACGACGGTGATGGCTTTTTTGCCAATGCTGGCGGTCACCGGACCACCCTCCACCCTGACTCAAGCCACGGCTTGGGTCGTCATCTTCTGTTTGATGTTCTCGTTGGTGGAAAGCAAACTCATTTTGCCTTCCCACCTAGGGCTGATGGGGCCACCCAAAACTGGTCCCAATCCCATCAATCGGGAGGTGGATCGTCTGCTTAAGCGCTTTATTGCTGAGGTTTATCAACCGTTTCTGGAGAGGGCCATTGCCTATCGCTATGTGACCATTGCTAGCTTCCTGGGGATGGTGCTTCTGGTGGTGGGTTTTAGCGTTGGTGGTTTCATTAAGTACAGCTTTTTCCCGGACATTCAAAAACCGTCGCTGAGCGTTTCCTTTGAGGTGAGTGATGGCTCAAGAGAGACGTTGGCCTTAGAAGTGCTCACCAACATAAGAGGCGTGCTTAACGAGATGCGCCGCGAAAGCATTGAAAAGTATGGTCCAGAGGGAGAAATCGTTGATCATAACTTCGCTTGGCTGTCGGAGAATCGGGTGGGCCGGCTTGTCGTCCAGCTGAGTCAGGACTCTGCGAACCCAATATCAGCCAAGGGTGTTGAGAATGCTTGGCGGGAGCGGGTGGGCCAGATCGCCGGCGTTAAAGAAATTGCTTTTTCGTCCACCGACAAGATGGGCGGCGCCCCAGTGGCCTTCAAGCTCAGTAGCCGCGATACCGAAAGCGCCGAGCTTGCCTCGGCTGAACTTGCAAATTACCTCGAGTCCTTGGGCGGCCTCTATGAAGTCACCAGCTCCTTAGAGGCGGGGCCCCAGGAAATCAACCTGCAGATTAAGCCTGAGGCCGTGGCCATGGGCGTGACCCTTTCTGATCTTGCGCGTCAGGTACGCGAAGCCTTCTACGGAGCAGAGGCCCAGCGCATGATTCGTGATGGTCAAGAAGTGCGGGTGATGGTGCGATATCCCCAGGCTGATCGCAGATCGATTGGCGACCTTGAGAGCATGTGGATACGGCTCCCCAATGGAACGGAAGTGCCCTTCAGCAGCGTTGCCGAATATACGATGGCGCCGGGCGTTGATGTGATTCGTCGTTTTGATAAACGTAGGGCCATTCGAGTGTCTGCAAGCGTTGATGAACAGCAGATCGCGCCGAGGCGAGCGATTGAGCAGGTCGTCACTGAGTTTCAGCCGGGGCTGATGCAGCGGTACTCTGGATTGAGCGTTGAGCTGGACGGCGGCGCTAGGGAAGAACGTGAGTCCTTAGTGGATTTATACCTTGTGGCTGCCTTGGTGCTCGCCGGCATTTATGCCTTGCTGGCCATCCCCCTAGGGTCCTATCTCCAGCCCTTCATCATTATGAGCGTCATTCCCTTTGGTCTGATCGGTGCACTGATGGGCCACTTCCTGCTCGGTAAGACCGTCAGCGTGATTTCGATTTTAGGCTTTGTCGCTCTGGCCGGCGTTGTCGTTAATGACAGCCTGATTTTAGTCGATGTGGTAAATAAAAAAATGGCCAACGGGATGGCCGTGGCCCAGGCCGCTTTGGCGTCTGGGGCAGAGCGTTTTAGGGCAATTGTGCTCACGTCATTGACCACGTTCTTCGGCCTGGTCCCCATTCTTTTTGAGACCTCTGTGCAAGCTCAGATGGTCATTCCTATGGCGGTATCCTTGGCTTTCGGCATTATCTTTTCCACCGTCATCACCCTGGTGCTGGTGCCAGTGCTGTACAACGTCCTCGAGGATTTCACCTTTCGCAAAGGATCCCAGGGCGCACAGGTAGCCGCCTCCTAAGAGGCCTGGGCAAGGCCTGGATTGATCAGGTACGATCTGCTCAATAGATCATCGATACGAAATGATTGCGGAGAAAAATGTTGGCCGGTGAAATTACCCTAGGGGGCGCTCGCGGCACCCAGCCAAAGCCCGTCCAGTCCAATGAGCCTCGCCCAGCGGAGCGTGAGCGCTCTCAGAACGATCGTCAGCGGGAGGGGGTCGAGGTGCGGCTCAGTGAGCGCGCGACCCGTGGAGAGAGCCAACAGCCTCGTCGCGAAGAAACCTATGAAAGTCTCGCGTCGCGACGTGGTCGTTAGGGCACATCCAACGGACGTCAGTCCGATTCAGGGAGCATCCAGATGGGGGATGACCAGACCCGCTCCTGGAGCGTCGCCAGGAGGTCGCTTCTCGGCATAACCCCTGCCTGGAGCGCGTCCCAGGTGGACCAACGACAGGTCGGATTCTCAAGCGCCCGAGCATAGTAAAAGGCCCGCTCTGATGCATCGAAGTCAGGATCTTTCCAGGCTGCCATGAGGCGTCCTGCGCCCCGATCGGGTGTGATGGCGCAGCTGGCCAAATCGACCCTCGCACCATTGTCTGGGCAGCGGTGGGTTATTTCATCAACCTCCCCCTTGTCGGAGCACGCAACGTCGTAGACCTGTTCACGATGTGCTCCATTTTCTGTCCAGCCCTTCACAATTTGCAGTCTCTGCAGAGCCGCTGAATTAGGGTCTCGGATCGCTTCAACCAGCAAGGTGGGGGTGCCCTGTTCCTGGAGGTGCAGTTCCGAACCCATGCTGGCTCCCTGTGCGTAGGCCTGGGTCAAATCACGTTGATCAGCGAGCTTGTTGTCTTCTAGGCCATAGCCGGCAAAGAGTCGCACCTTCATTCTTGGCCCTGAGGTGGCGAAGGTTTCCTTGCGACGAAACGCCCGATAGAGGGCTTCCCGGGTATTGCGCTCTGCCCAAACCCCGGTAAGGCCCGATGCCCCCCAGGTTTCGTAGGCGCCGGTAGCATACTCCTGGCCCTCCACGAGCTTGACCTGGACGCGCCCTGCGGCTTTGATGACTTCAGACTCCGCTGGCGTTAAGGGCACAGAACCGCGCCAGGCGCTGGTGCCGTCCAGCAGGCCAACTTTAGAAAAGTAGCCCTTTTCGGTAAGTGACGAAGCGGCATTGTGCGTATCCGATGCGCCCACAAAGCCAAACTGATAGGCGTTGGTTATGCCAGATTCGGCGAGGACTAAGCCATTAAGCAAGGCCTCTCTAGCATAAGAGCCTGAGGGGGCGCTCTTTTGAGTAGTCGCGATGCGATAAGGCATAATTTCAAAATTAGCCCACTCGTCTTCCGGCGAGAGCAGGGGGTGCGTCTCAGATGTGCCCTTGACCTGGGTCAACTCCACCAGGGGTTCATTGCGCAGCCGCTGATCCGCATACTCTCGGTCAATAGGATTATTGTCCCAGTCCACCATCTTGAACATGGCGCCATTTGAGCCATTGGGGTTATGGGGAATGGCCATGGCCTCAATGCCCTGAGCCCTTAGCCCGTCCATCCAGTCCCAGAGTCCTTCCGGGTTTTGGCTGTGCAGGCGAGAGAACGGCATGGCGGGCAGTTTATCTGAATCCTTGAAAATGACGTTGCGATGTAGGTTGCCTCGGTCATCGGTGGATGACGTATATTCATAGGCGACAAAGGTGGTGAATTCACCAGGTTGATAGTGGGCTTCCGCGGCCGCCACAATATCTGCCCAGGCTTCCTTAGCAATACCGTTTAGGAGATCAACATCCGTTTCTCCGTTGATAATCCTCTGGAAGGTTTCCGGTAGAAACGTCGTGAAGGCATTGACGCGCTCACTGAGACTGTTGCTGTTCATGTTGTCATCGGCATTGATATCGTGGAGGTCGGTGACGTGATCTTCCTGAGAGAACTCGGTCGAGGTGTCCGCCGCAGCGCTGACCGCCCCAAGAAACATGGCGTGATCGGTAACCGCATAGAAGTCTAGTGGCTGGCTGAGTTGCAGGACGAAGCCAGAGGGGTGACGAATGGGCTCCCCTTGGGCGTAGCGGTAGGCATCGTAGGGCGTTGCGACCGTGCCAAAGGCATAGGCGTCAAAAGAATACTTCGTGTGGACATGCAGGTCCCCAAAATAGGCCTGGCGCATTGCGTTGCGCTGGGCAGCGCCAACAATGGTATCAGTAGGCATGTCCAGGGGCGGCGCATCAAAGCGCCGGGCGGCTGTCTGGTTAGCGGGCGTGGTCGAGTGCGCGTTCCCCGCGGCCTCTGTCTGAGGACCTGAATCACCGCTGTCCTGGCTACAGGCACCTAACAATAAGGCGGCCAGGGCCAAAATCGTTAGGCCCTGAGCCGGTGACCCCTTAATGATGCACAACATTTTTATCCCCTGTTTTTCCCAAAGAGATCATGACAAGAAAGAGGGCCTCTGACCAACCTCAAGATCAGGCTTAGTCAGAGGCAAATGATTCGAAGCGGCCGTGGCTATCTAAAGCGGTAGGTCACATCCACGCCAAAATACCTGGGGTCCAAGATGGGTGCTCTTAGCCGATAGTTGAAATCATAGGAGCTTGCATTCAGATTCCTGGGCTGTCGGCGATCGGTAACGTTGTCCACAAAGACCCTCGCCTGCCAAGTTTCTTGGTTATCCCGCCAGGTAAGGGCGACATCCAAGCGCAGCCTGTCCGGCACATGATCCAACTCGCGCTCGAAGCCGGTGGAGTAGTAGGAGCCGGTATAGGACATGGTGGCGATGGCATTGACCGTGCCCTGGTCGAGGCGCCACTCATAGTCCGTCCACATCGTCGCTTTCCAGTTCGGGATACGCCGCAGCTGGTTGCCGTCAAAATCTTTGATTAGGAATGCGTCCCGTCCATCGGTGGTGGTCTCGTTGAACAGGCCTATTGGATAGTTGGGGTCCGAATCCTCAAGTACGAGGAAGGAAGCCGTGTATTCGGTATTGGCATAGCTCGCATTTCCGCCCAGTGTCAGGCTGTTGTTGACCAGCCAGGTAATCTCCGTCTCGATACCAAAGTTTTCCGCGCTATCCGCATTTTTCACAAAGTCTGCAGAGGTCTGGCGGACTGTGCTAAAAACGTCTACCTGGTCCTGGTAGTTGTCATAATCGTAGCGATAGATTGAGCTGTTGACCTGAAGCTGGCCATCTAGGAAGGTTCCCTTATGGCCCATTTCATAGGCGACGACCTCTTCCTGGTCATAGCTGATCAAGCTGATCGGGTCGCCTGTTGACCCACTGCCCGTTCTGGCATCTAACACCCCAAGGGAATATCCGCCTGCTCGGTAGCCTGTGGTGATGGAGAAATACACCAGCGTTTCTTCATTTGGGGTCCAGTCCAGGTTAATTCTGAACGAGGTGTCCCCCCAGGTCTCGTTATCTTCGGCGCGCATGGCGAAAGAAAGCGGGAAACCTTCTAGCAGCAGTGGCGTGGCGCAGCCCATTTCGCCGAGAGTGCAGGTAGGTACGATGGGGTTCGCCGGATTAAACGTGGCCGTTGCGGCGCCAGAAAAAACATTGGCGATGGCTAGGGGCGTCAGGCCTAGGGCACTACAGTCGGTACTGAATTGGGTGTCGCAGGAATTGTCTAGAGCAGCGTCAAGGAAATGAAACTCGTTGTAGCCGGTTCGGTTCTCATACACATCCTTGCGATCCTCCGCCCAGCGTAGGCCTGCGGTCAGCGCCCACTCCTCGTTGAAGGTATAGGTGCCCTGGGTGTAGACGGCGACCGCCTCTACCTCAGCAGTATTGAAGTGTTCATAGTGGGCGCCGCCTGGGTCGCCCTGCCATGGGCCAAGTAAAGTCTGATTCAGATCGCTTGAGCCAATTCGAGCGTGCTCACTGCTGATACCAGTAATGAACGGCAGAAATCCGGCGAGGTTTCCGTAGTTATAGGCTTGGGTAAAGCGAGGCGCATCACGAAGCGCATAGTTTTGAAGTCGATCAGAATTGAACAAATAAACCCCACTGGTCATCTGTAACGCGTCACCCAACTGCCACAGCACCTGTAGCTCGTGAGAGGAGGTCTCTACGGCTTCAAGAGCAGTCTGTCGCCGCTGGCTGAAGTCGGCGTCCACGTAGTCAAAGTCCAGGTCTAAGGTATAGTCGAAATCCTGCCAGCCTAGCAGGTACTTCACCGACACCGCGTCACTGAGATCCCAGGTGACGTCGAGCTGGACTCCATTTTGATCAAAGCGCTCACTATTCAGGCCGTTATTGACTACCGGATTATCTATGTCGTTCAAACCGATGTTGGTTGGCAAGCGGCTTGCGTCCAGGCCAAACGCAGGATTGGGGTGGACACCCGCCGAATCTACCCCGGGACGATTGGGCAGGCCCCATAGAGTCGAGCCGCCAGGATGACGGAAGCCCAAGGCCCCGGCAGTTCCAGCCGCAACGGGGCGCAGACCACGAGCATAATTAGAGGCATTGATGTTCCCCCGGTCACCGGCTATTCCGTCTGTAAGTAAAACGTCGCCACCGCCCGCTCGATCAGATGCACGATCGTTCCATCGCACATAGACCGACCAGTCCTCGCTCACATCCCATTCCAGCGACAGGGAAATATTTTGGTCATCGATGCTGTTGAAGTCTTGATCGCTGTCCTGGCCCTTGATGACGCCGTCTCGGTCCCGCTTGACGAAGGTAAGCCGACCGTTGACCCGATCGTCGATAAGGGGCCCTGAGAGAAATCCGTAAAATTCTCGCGCGCTAAAATTGCCTGCTACGGCTCGAAATTCACCCTCCATTTCACTGGTGGGTCGATTTGAGATGTAGTTCAGGGCGCCGCCGATAGCGTTGCGCCCATATAGGGTGCCCTGGGGGCCGCGCAAGACCTCAATCCGTTCAACGTCATAAAGCCCGTTCTCGGAGGCCGCGATACCAAAATCCTCCGAATAGACGCCGTTGTAGTAGGTGGCAACGCCTGTGTCACCACCCAGGGCCCTAAAATTCCGACCCACGCCACGAATACGGATATCGTAAGCATCGCGGGTGGTGGCCGGAATAAAGTTGACTAGCTCGTCGGCTCCCTGGAGGCCGAAGTCGTCTATCTTGGACGCGTCGAAGGCGGTAATGGATATGGAGGTATCCGAGACCGTTGACTGCCGTTTTTCTGCCGTGACGATGACTTCTTCAATAGTGCGATCTGCTTGCTCCGCCGTCGTCGCCTGATAGATCAGCGTGCTGAGCACAAGCGTGCCCCAGCGCAATAAATTTGGATAACGCATTTTTTCCCTCCCGTATACGTGCCTACCTGGGGTTATGGACGCCTTGGCCCAATAGAGGGCGAAACTCTCCCAGTTTCCCCCAGCCAGATATGATGTGCGGTGCAGCGTGCGGTGACACAGCATGCATCCCTGGTCCAGTGTGAATCTGGATGGGGGAAATGAAATGCCGAGAGGCTTATGGGTATTGTTTTCAGGGCGGACGGTCGTTTTGTCCAAGGCAGTTGTGTCGGCCTGCCGAGGGTCAGATTTCGGTTGTTAGGCGAGGCGCTGAATGCTCAGTTTAGGGATGAACGCGGATAAGACCCTCTTGGGTGGTGGACGCAACCAGCAGGCCGGCTTGATTGTAAATCAAGCCGCGATTGAAGCCTCTAGCGCCGCTGGCGTTGGGGCTGTCCTGTTCGTATAGCAGCCATTCGTCTGCACGGAAGCGGCGATGAAACCACATGGCATGATCCAGGCTCGCAGACTGCAGGTTTGGCTGCATAAAGCTGATGCCGTGAGGCCGCGTTGCTGTATCCAGAAGCGACCAATCAGACAAGTAGGCTAAGACGCATTGGTGAATGCGTGGGTCGTCGGGCAGGGCATCGGCGCTGCGCATCCAGCACTGCTGCCTGGGTTCGGCTGGCTTGGGATCGAGCATGTCTTGTGGTGCCACAGGTCGCAGATCAATGGCGATTGTCGTCTCCGCATGCGCCTGATATTCCGGTGCCCAATGCGCGGCCTGTTCAAGTCGAAGTTCGCGTTCATCCAGCAAGGACTCAGGCCGTGGGGCCTCAGGCATCGGGAATTGGTGGCTCAGCCCGGATTCCTCAATTTGAAACGAAATAGACAGGGTAAAAATGGCGTGGCCTCGCTGAACCGCCACAACGCGCCGGGTGGTGAAGCTTTTGCCATCTCGAATTCGATCGACCTTGTAGAGAATTGGAATCTCTGTATCGCCAGCACGAAGGAAGTAGCCGTGTAGCGAGTGAACCTGCCGGTCCGCCGGTACGGTGCGAGAGGCGGCGACTAGGGCCTGACCAATGACCTGACCGCCATATATCCGCTGCCAGCCATCATTGGGACTGGTTGCGCGGTAGTGGTTCAGCTCGATCTCTTCTAGATCGAGAATCTTGATGATCTCGTTCAAGGGTTGCCCCGGCCCCTACGGCCTTTGGCCGTCAGTATTTATAGCTCTCTACCTTGAAGGGCCCTTCCTGGCCGACGCCGATATAATCCGCCTGATGCTGGGTCAGCCTGGTGATGGTGCCACCAAAGCCTTGCACCATGAGCTCAGCGACTTCTTCATCGAGCTTCTTAGGCAGGACCTCGATCCCCACAGGCTGCCGCTGATTTTCGGGTTGGTCGGCCCAGGCTAGCTCAAAGAGGTACATCTGCGCGAGTACCTGATTTGCGAAGGAGCCGTCCATAATGCGCGAGGGATGTCCCATGGCGTTACCCAAATTGACCAGCCGGCCTTCCGAAAGCAGGATCAGATAATCACCGGCCACGTCAGACCGATGAATCATATGCACCTGATCTTTAACCTTCTCCCATCGCCAATGTTCGCGCATGTAGGCCGTATCGATCTCGTTGTCGAAGTGGCCGATATTACAGATCAAGGCCCCGGCCTTGACGCTGGAGAGCATGGCCGCGTCGCAGACATTGGCGTTGCCGGTGCAGGTGACGATCAGGTCGGTATCCTGGAGCAGGGCCGAATTAATGTCCTGGGCTTTGCCGGTATTGACTCCATTGAGATAGGGCGAGACCACCTCGTAACCATCCATACAGGCCTGCATCCCGCAAATGGGATCCACCTCCGTGACGCGGACGATCATCCCCTCCTGGCGCAGGCTCTGAGCTGACCCCTTGCCCACATCGCCATAGCCGATGACCAGGGCGCGCTTGCCGGCCATCAGCATATCCGTGCCTCTTTTGATGGCGTCGTTCAAGCTATGGCGGCAGCCATATTTATTGTCATTTTTAGACTTGGTTACCGAGTCATTGACGTTGATCGCTGGTACGCGAAGGGTGCCCTCGCGCAGCATTTCGTAAAGGCGGTGCACACCGGTCGTTGTTTCTTCGCTGACGCCATGGATTTGATCCAGCATACGAGGATATTTTTCGTGGATCATAATGGTCAGGTCGCCGCCGTCGTCGAGCAGCATATTGGCATTCCAGGGGGCGCCGTCCTTGAGAATGGTTTGCTCAAGGCACCACTCGTATTCCTCTTCGGTCTCACCCTTCCAGGCGAACACCGGGATGCCGGCTTCCGCCATGGCTGCGGCGGCATGATCCTGAGTGGAAAAAATGTTGCAGGATGACCAGCGAACCTCAGCTCCGAGATCGACGAGTGTTTCGATCAAAACAGCCGTCTGAATAGTCATGTGGATGCATCCAATAATGCGAGCGCCCGCCAGTGGCTGTTCAGCCGCATATTTTTTTCTAAGTGCCATCAACGCCGGCATTTCTGACTGGGCTAGAAGAATTTCTTTGCGGCCAAATTCAGCTAACGTAATGTCTGCCACTTTGTAATCGGTCATCGCTAATTTCCTTATTGTCATAACAATCGCGCCAGCCAGGTTTGGGATGAACGATCCTTCTCGGTCGCCGCTATTTGTTCGCTATCTCGCGTTACCTATACGCCTGGGTAGGGCCGGAGCCGATCGCGAGGCGCAGAATAACAGCATCCATTTATGATATGAATCTGTAACTGGGAGCGATGCCAAACCTATGTCAGACTTGTCGAGTACCAGACTACAAACCAAGGCAGATTCAATGAATTCACCAACGCTGCCGGTGAGCAAATTACCGGATGTTGGGACCACTATATTTTCGGTCATGAGCGCCTTGGCGAGCCATCATCAGGCCCTTAACCTGTCCCAGGGGTTCCCGGACTTTGATCCACCCGAGGCCTTAGTTGACCTGGTTCACGGATACATGATTTCGGGCAACAACCAATATCCGCCAATGATTGGGGTTCCAAGCCTGCTGGCGGCAATTGGTGGCAAGGTCCAAAAGGACTACCTCTGCTCAGTCCAGCCCGAGGAGGAAGTGACGATCACTGCGGGGGCCACCGAGGCGCTCTTTTGTGCCATCGCGGCGGTTGTGGGTGCAGGCGACGAGGTCATCGTCTTTGATCCCGCCTATGATAGCTATGATCCCGTCATCCGCCTTCAGGGGGGGAGGGCCATTCATTTAGAGCTTACGCTGCCGAACTATCAGATTGACTGGGACCAGGTTCGGGATGCACTTTCTCCTCGGACGCGCATGCTCATCATCAATTCACCCCATAATCCCTCCGGAGCGATTTTGGGCGAGGAGGATATCCGGGCTCTGAGGGAAATTGTGGCAAGCCATGGCCTTTACCTCCTTTCCGATGAGGTTTATGAACACATGGTCTTTGACGGCAAGGCGCACCTCAGTCTTTGTCGATACGAGGATCTCTATGCGCGTAGCTTTGTGATCAGCTCCTTTGGCAAGACCTACCATGCCACCGGGTGGAAGGTCGGATACTGTCTTGCGCCGCCAGGGCTAACGACAGAATTTCGACGAATTCACCAATATCTAACGTTTACCGTAAACACGCCAGTTCAGCTGGCTTTAGCGGACTTCCTCAATGAGCATGCAGAGCATCATGAGCAACTGGGCGCGTTCTACCAGCGCAAACGCGACCTCTTTTGCGCTCGGCTATCGGCGTCGCGATTCTCGGTGCAGCCCAGTCCGGGCACCTATTTCCAACTTCTTGATTACTCGGCAATCTCGAACGAGAGGGATACCGTGCTTGCGCGGCGGTGGACACAGGAAAAAGGCATTGCCACGATTCCCATCAGCGTTTTTTATGGGCGGCCCGAGCGGTGTACCCAGCGCGTGCTGCGCCTTTGTTTCGCCAAGGATGATCAAACCCTGAAGCAGGCGGCAGACATCCTATGTCAGATCTAAAGATCAGCCTGATACAGACCCACACCCACTGGCACCGACCGGACCTGAATCGAGATTTATTTGACAGCTACTTCAAGGCGCTGCCTGACGCCGCTCAGGTAGTTGTCCTGCCAGAAATGTTTAGCACGGGGTTCACCATGGCTGCGGCAGAAATGGCGGAGCCCATGGACGGGCCAACCATCAGCTGGATGCAGGAGCGAGCCTCGGCGCTAGGCAAGGTGTTGTGCGGCAGCCTGATCATTCAGGATCAAGGCCGCTTCTTTAATCGGCTGGTGTGGGTGTCACCCGAGGGTGTTGTGACATATTACGATAAGCGGCATCTGTTTCGGATGGCGAAAGAGGACCGGTACTTCAGCCCAGGTAATCAAGCTTCGGTGGCCACTCTAGGAGAGTGGCGAATAAATTTGAGCGTCTGTTATGACCTCCGGTTCCCGGTCTGGTTACGCAATTGCAGCGACTATGACCTGTTGCTGGTGGTCGCCAATTGGCCCGGCGCGCGGGCCTTGGCCTGGCAGACGCTGCTCGCGGCTAGGGCGATAGAAAACCAGGCCTACTGCGTTGGGTTAAATATTGTTGGGCGTGACGGAGCTGGGGTAGACTACGCTGGCGGCAGCGCGGTCTATGGAATGCAGGGCGATGCCGTGTTTGACGCCCACCAAGAAGCGGGCTTATTTACGGTAAGCCTGTCCCTAGATGACTTACGTGAATATCGTCAGAAATTCCCTGCTCATCTCGATGCGGATCGTTTTTGTCTTGAATAACAATCTCCCGGCCTCGTGCCTTCAACAAAGACTGTGGATTCTAAAAAATAAATGCTGAACTCTTATAAAGGTCTGTTGCGCGCTGGGCTCACGCTCGGTTTATTGGCGGTCATCGTGGGGTGCGACAATGCTGGCCCCGTCGTCGGCCCAGAATTGGTCAGCGGTCATCCGGGAAAGGCTCGATATAACGAATATTGTTACTCCTGCCACACGCCTGGCATCGCTGGCGCTCCGCGTCTTGGCGACGCGCTTGCTTGGGCACCTCGTCTGGCCAAGGGCAGAGCATTACTCGTACAGTCCACCATCAAAGGGCTTGCGCCTGGCATGCCGGCTCGCGGCCTGTGTTACTCCTGCACCGACGAAGAACTTGCGGATGCCGTTGACTATATGATCGCCGCGGTGGAAGGTGTCTCTAACTAGGAAGTCGGCATGAACTTAAGGGATTTAAGGTATTTGGTGGCGGTGGCCGAACATCGCCACTTTGGGCGCGCCGCTCAGGCGTGCTTCGTGAGTCAGCCGACCCTATCGACGCAGCTCAAGAAGCTTGAAGAAACCCTGGGTGTGACGCTGGTAGAGCGCACCAATCGGCGGGTGATGCTTACGCCAGAGGGTGAGCAGATCGTTGCTCAGGCCCAGCGCATCTTAGTAGAGGTCAATTCCCTAACCGCCATGTCCGAGCAGCTCCAAGATCCGCGTGGGGGCGAGTTGCGGCTCGGCGTTATACCGACCGTAGCGCCCTACGTGTTGCCCAGGCTGCTCTCCTCTCTGCGTGCCGTTTTCCCAAACCTTCATATCAAGCTCACCGAGGGGCAAACAGATCATATCAGCCGGCTGCTGAAGCAGGGCGAGGTGGATGTCACCCTCCTGGCGTTGCCCCTGGGTGAGGAAAACGTGGACGAGTTTCCAATTTACGATGAGCCATTTTTCTATGCGGTGCCCCATGACCATCCGCTGGCGGATAGGGCCCGGGTTAGCACCGGAGATTTAGAGGGACAGGAGGTGCTGCTGCTAGAGGACGGCCACTGCTTGCGCGATCAGGCGCTTGAGGTCTGTCAGGCCCACCGAGGGATAGAGAGTCAAAATTATAGCGCCACCAGCCTGGAAACACTTCGCCAACTGGTGGCATCAGGATTCGGGACCACGTTGATCCCGGAGTTCGCGGTAAAGAGTTATCCGCACGCTGGAGATCACGTGCCGCCAATTAGGTACTTGCCCTTTGACGGCAAGGCACCCAGCCGTCAACTCGGGCTCTGCTGGCGAAGCACATCGACGCGAAAGGATTTATTGCGAGATTTGGCAGCTCAGCTGCGTGACATGATGCGCCCAGGAGCGCCCTCAGAGGACGCTCCCCGGGCATAACGCTAAGTGAGGTCGGCGACTAGAGCCGTGCGCTGAGCATCGTCGAGCACCACGGCTTCGGTCATTGCTGGATGATCGATGCCCATGGAAAGTCGTGCACCAGCTTTGAGTGCGGTTACCTGAGCTGGGTTCAACTCAAAACGCAGAAAGTGTACGGCTGCAGCTTTGTCCTCACGGCTACGGTCGATGTCCTCGTTGGCAATGGGATGAGTCTTCTCGCCATCGTCGACCTGCACCCATAGCGTCTCTTCAATGCCCCCGAGCTTGGCGAGCGCTACTCGACGCTCTTCGGCATTGCCATATTCGATCATAAAGGTTGCTTTCCAGTTGCTGCCATCAGGGATCAACGGATTGTAGGCTGATAGTTCCTCTTCGATCTCTGATGCATCGAAGATACGCTCCACGCGCAACATTTCCTGAATCTGGTACTTCATGGTCAGGGCATCTTCAAAGTAGAGGGTTGCGTTGGGACCCAGCGCGATTTGTCGCTGCTGTTTATGCGTGATGACTTCCTGTCGAAACGTTGGTCGCCGCTGGGAGTATTCTTCTAAGGACCATAGGTCCGTTCTTGAAAGGTTCATAGTTGGCTCCTGGGTATCAAAATAATGGCTAGATGCCGTAGGCCTGTCGCACCATGCTGATGGGGTGTTTGGCCTCTCCGTCGTCGATGCCGTCTGCGATTAAGCGGCCGGCCATGGGGCAGTCAGAACCGAACGTATCGGCTTCGCTATCCTTGACGCGCTTAACAACGGGTCGGGCAATCTTCTTGGCTTTTTCGTAAGTCTCTGCCTTGACGGCATAGGTGCCGTCGTGGCCCGAACAGCGCTCTATCGCCGTGATTTCCGTATCCGGGATAAGGCCAAGGAAGTCCCGGGTTTTCATGCCGAAGTTCTGCACGCGCTGGTGGCAGGCGACATGGTAGGCCACCTTTCCTAAGCCCTCGGCGAACGTCGTATCGATCAGGCCGGCGCGGTGGCGCAGCATGAGATATTCAAAGGGGTCAAAGAAATGCTTCTGAATGTTCGCGACCTCTTCAGAGTCAGGAAACATCAGCGGTAGTTCCTGCTTGTACATCAGCACGCAAGAGGGAATGGGCGCGATGATGTCATAGCCCTCTGCGATGGCGTCGAGAAAGACCGGGACGTTGGCATCTTTCATCTTCTCAACCTTTTTCAGGTCGCCCAATTCAAGTTTGGGCATCCCGCAGCATTTTGCGTCCTGCAGCAGTTTGACCGGTATTTGATTGTGCGCCAGAACCGCGACGAGGTCCTCTACCATCTGGGGCTCGTTATGGTCGCCATAGCAGGTTAGGTAGATGGCCACCTTCCCTGTGGTTCGGTCTGTGGACTGCGCCGGGTGGTCAGCGCCGACCTCCCCAGGTAGTTTTTTGCTGGTTGGGGTGGCGTGGAAATAGGGCAGGGGGGCGTCTTGGTGGAGGCCGAAGAGCGCTTCGCCTGCCTTACGCAGTGTCTTGCTGCCCGCCGCCGCATTGGCGAGTTGAGCGATGCCAGGGGTTGAGATTGCATCAAAAATCGGATCGGTCGACGTAATAATACGATCCCGCCACTTCGTATCCTGTTTGCGGAACTTAACGGCCTTAGCGCGCAGCATGAGGTGGGGAAAGTCGAGCATCCACTCATGGGGCGGTACATAGGGGCACTTTGTTTCAGCACACAGATCGCAGAGGAAACATTGGTCAACGACCTTGGTGTAGTCCGCCTTGTCCACGCCGTCCACTTCGAAAGTGTCCGATTCGTCAATGAGGTCGAAGAGCGTTGGGAAAGAATCACAGAGGCTCACGCATCGCCTGCAGCCGTGGCAGATGTCAAAGGCTCGCTCAAGCTCTTGGTTCAAAAGGTCTTCGTCGTAAAACTCAGGGTTTTTCCAGTCTAGCGGCTGCCGATCTGGGGCTTCTAAACTTCCTTCTCGCGTGCTCATAAGAGTTCTCTATGACAATGATTAACGGGTTCTATGGGGGGGTGGGAACAAAAAAGGGGCCTTTTGGAGCCCCTCTTTGTTCCTGTCTTAGGTCAGGCTTTAGACCATAGACTCTAAGGCTTTTTGGAAGCGATTCGCATGCGAGCGTTCTGCCTTCGCAAGCGTTTCGAACCAATCAGCGATCTCATCGAAGCCCTCGTCACGAGCGGTTTTCGCCATGCCGGGGTACATATCCGTGTACTCGTGAGTTTCGCCCGCGACGGCTGCCTTGAGGTTATCCGCCGTGGTGCCAATGGGCATACCGGTGGCTGGATCGCCTACGGCTTCCATGTACTCGAGATGGCCGTGAGCGTGTCCGGTTTCGCCTTCTGCAGTTGAGCGGAAAACGGTTGCGACATCGTTCTCGCCCTCTACGTCAGCCTTCGCTGCAAAGTATAGGTAGCGACGATTAGCCTGAGATTCGCCAGCAAAGGCGTCTTTCAGGTTTTGTAAGGTATTGCTGTCCTTCAATTCCATGTTTGCATGTACTCCATACAGGTTATCTTTAGGGCCATCTAAGATGGTCAAGTGAGTATAGGGTCTTATGGCTCTGTTTCTATTTGAATGTTTAGATCATTACCATAGACACAGGCTATCGAACCCGTGAAATCATTAACTGGTGTCAATGATAATCATTCCCATTTCTAAAAAGCGTGAATTCGTTACAATCACGCACTTTTGTCTAAGATTTCAGCGAGCGAGTGTCAATGGCGGTATTTGTCAGAGAGTTTAGGCAGTTATTCGGACTCGCTTTGCCGCTGGTTTTTACCCAGGTTGCGCAGATGGGTATGGGGGTCGCCGACACCTTGATGGCGGGCCAGATCAGTTCCGTGGAGTTGGCGGGTGTAGCCCTTGGCGGCGCGGTGCTTTGGCCGCTGCTGCTGCTCGTGGCTGGGGTTGTGATGTCGCTCACGCCAGT
>DKNY01000048.1:50012-51042 GCA_002470275.1 Gammaproteobacteria bacterium UBA7376
TGGCTGGTGTGGCGCTCACGTTCGTCCTGCGCAATCTGGCACCCCTTTATATGGCGCTGGGGGTGGATCCAGAGGTCATCGTTGTGACGTCGGCTTATTTGCAGGCCATAAGTTGGGGTGTCATCCCCGTCCTCGGTTACTTTGCCATGCGCTACCTCTGTGAGGGGTTGTCGTGGACAACGCCATCCATGCTTATCGCGGGTTCTGCGTTACTTCTAAAGGTGCCCTTAAATTATTGGTTTATGTATGGAGGCCTGGGCCTTCCAGCCATGGGCGGGGAGGGCTGCGGGTGGGCGTCTGCCTTGGTCATGGTGTACGAACTCGTTGCAATCAGCCTGGTGGTTACCTATTCCCGCATCGCCCACGTGAAACTGTTTGCTGAATTTTCATGGCCTCAATGGGCCCAGATCCAAAAGCTGGCCAGGCTTGGTATACCCATCGGAATGGCGACCTTTGCAGAGTTTGGTTTTTTCTCAGTGGTGACCCTGATGATTGGCAGGCTTGGCGCTGAGACCGTGGCAGCGCACCAAATCGTTAACAACATCAGTGGACTGATTTTTATGATCCCCCTGGGGCTGGGCATGGCCACCGCCATTAGGGTCGGTTACAACATAGGCCGTCAAGACCACGTTGCTGCCCGACGAAGTGGCTGGGTGGCTATTGGCACGAGTTTTAGCTTTGCCCTTTTCGCGATCACCGTGCTGCTCCTGTTCGGCGAAATATTGATTGGCCTCTATTCCTCCGAGGTTGGCGTCATTCTGCTGGCGACCCAGCTGCTGGTGATCGTGGCGATTTACCAAATATTTGACGATATCCAGGTCATCGCCATGGGCGCTCTGCGTGGCTACAAAGATACCGCGATGCCCTTTTTGCTCGCCTTCTGTTGTTATTGGCTGATTGGATTTCCGATTGCTTGGACCTTGGGCTACGGCTATGTCGAGGCCCTGGATTTTGGCGTTTTCGGATATTGGATGGGTCTGGCCAGCGGGCTCGTCGCGGCTTCGATCATTTTGGTTTACCGGTTTCATCG
>DKNY01000016.1 GCA_002470275.1 Gammaproteobacteria bacterium UBA7376
CGCCTCCTCGAGCCTCTTAGCGTCCAGAGGTCTCAACCACCCCGAGCCAGGGGCCTGCCAACGCCATCCCGATAACCCACTCAGGGCAGAGGCCGTTCTCACCGACTTCGACACGCTTCTTAAGAACCATCCCAGCCGCCCCAATCCGAGCCCCTATAACAAAAAGCACCTACAGGCTCAGGACCAGCGTGAAGCGCCCTTTATCCGACCGACGCCACGCGCACCGCCGACCTTCCCAAAAACTTTTTTCACGCGCAGCTCCTAACAATAAATACAGGCGGCGTAGGTTCATATTTTAGGAGCAGACATGCACAACAGACAAATTTCTTCCGCCCTTATGCTGGCGGTTTTAGCAAGCATCAGCCCTTTGCTGGCTGCAGACGGTTCGCCGCCTTAAGACGACTCAATAATCGAAGAGGTGGACGTAACGTCATCCTTGGTAGACACCCGGCGCAGTGAACTCGGCAGCGCGATTCATCTATTAGGTGGCGACGACATTGCCTCAGCAGCAACCCGGGGATTGGGCGATACCCTGGACAGCCTCTTAGGGGTTTCCTCAGCAGACTATGGCTCGGCAGTCAGCCAGCCCATTATTCGGGGCCTTGCAGGCGATCGGGTCAAAATTCTGAACAATGGCCTGGTCGTTAGAGACGTTGCGGGCCTGGGCGCAGATCACAGCAATGATGTTGATCTCCACAACGTTGAACAGCTGGAAGTGATACGAGGCCCCTCTTCACTCCTGCACACCAATGGCTCTATTGGCGGCATCATCAACATCGTCGACAACACCATCGCAAGACGCGACGTCACCGAGGCTGAAACCTCGGTGGGTCTGGAGGCGCAAACCGTCAGTGACGGCGACAGCAAGTACTTCTCTCACCAGAGCAATCTAGGGGGTTTAAACGTCAGCGTCTCGTTTAAGGATTCAAAGTTTGAGGACTTTGAGGTCCCATCAGGTGCCGTTATTCATAGCGAGGACGAGGCCGATGACCACGAGGAGGAAGGCCATGATGAGGATCATGAAGAGGAACACGAGGAAGAGCATGAAGACATTCGGTCCATTGCCAACTCGGACCACCGGTTGGAATCCCAACGCATCGGCATTTCCAAAGTCGGAGATTGGGGACACCTTGGCGCATCCTATAGACGCAACGAAGGACTCTACGGCATCCCCTTTCATGGTGACGAACGTGAAGAGGATTATGCGGAAGAGGGAGACCATGAGGAGGAAGACCACGAAGGAGAGAGGATATTTTCTACGACAACGTCGGATACTCTGAACTTTGAGGGGTCCCTGAACCTAGGGCACTCCGTGGTCAAGGGCATAGATTACTACTTCCGAGAGACGGACTACGAACTCATCGAGCAGCATGCCGAAGAGGAGGGCCATATGGAGGCCGAAGGTCACGAGGAAGAGGACGATCATGATGCCGAGGGTCCTACCCTGTTTGCCAACGATGCTCGGGAGTACGGCGTCATTGTTGATCTGACTAACGACCTACTTTCTCAAAAGCTCGCCATCGAGTTTGTTTCTGAGGATACCGCGATCTCGGGTGCAGAGGCCTTTATGAGCCCTGTGGACAACGACGAATTCACCTTAGGGTATTACGCGAGCAAGGTTATGGGCACCCTGACCCTGGAACTGGGTATCAGGCATGACCAAATCGAGCGAAGCGGATCTGTGGCCCTGGAGAGTCACGAGGAAGAGCATGACGCAGATGAGGCGGAACACGATGAAGAGGCCGAACTGGCGTATTTCGCCGTGGACACCTCCAATACTAGTGTGGCCGTAGGCCTCAAACGAAGCATCGGTGAGCATTTGACAGTGGACTTGAATCTCTCCCGTCTGGAAAGAGCGCCCTCCTCCGTTGAGCTGTTTATGAACGGCCCACACCTGGCCACGGGGCGATTTGAGGTGGGTAACCCAGCTCTGACCGAGGAAAAAGGCACCAGCGCAGAACTCGCGCTTCAGTACCGAGACGACAGATTCTTCGGAACGCTGGCATTCTTTAACACCAATATCGACGATTATATCTACCTACAGGACAGCTCGGAGTTCGACCACGGCCTCGTGGTGTCGAACTACCTCCAGCAGGACGCTGAGTTCGACGGCTACGAGATGGAGATCGGCGCGATTTTCCCGCTAGGCCAGGGCGATCTAACGCTCTCCTTTGCTAGAGATGCCGTTACGGGCGAGTTTGCCGGGGGCGGATATCTCCCTCGAATCACTCCGGAAAGGAATATCTACTCAGCGATCTATCAGGAAGAGACCGTGGGGCTATCCCTGGAGCTCAAGGATGTGGCGTCTCAGCGGGATGTCTCAGGCGGTGAAGAAGCCACTGACGGGTATCAAATGCTTGGGCTCAGGGCGGTAAAGTCGTTCCAGCTTGAGAACGGCATTGCGCTGAGGGTCTCGGTATTCGGGAACAATTTGCTGGATGACGTCGCGAGGAACCACAGCTCCTTCGTCAAGCAAGAAGTACCCCTCCCGGGTCGGAACTATGGTGCAAAGTTTTCTGCTACATTTTAGCTCGTATTACGTGATACTAGTGCCACAACGCTAACCCAGTACCTGGCCCCCTTGGGGCCAGGCTGTTCTTAGGAACGGTCATGTATTGCATACAGGCTTATCTATCTTGCACATCCGCTGCACGTCGCCGGCCTCTGGTGTCCGCACTCAGGCTCATTGCCCTGCTCGCGGTGATGGTCTGGCATTCCGCCCATGCAGCACCGAGCTCTGATCTATGGGCCTACTGGGCAGCGCACGATCGAGACGCCGCGCTGCAGGTGGATCACAGCCTTTGGCAAACTCTCCTAGACGGCTCGGTGCAGCGCGGCGGAGACCATATCAATCGCGTGGACTATAAAGGGTTCGTCAAAACAAACGAGCACCTGCTGGACACCTACTTGGCCTATCTCCAGAGCCTTGAGCCCACGTCCATGAGCCCCAACCAGCAGCTCGCCTTCTGGATCAATCTGTATAACGCGCAGACGGTGAAAGTCGTCCTAGGCTATCCGGACAAAGACAGCATTTTAAAGATGCGTCCGAGCCTTCTAAGCGTGGGGCCTTGGGACGAAAAATATCTCCAGATCGAGGGCAAGGACGTCTCTCTCAACGATATCGAACACAGAATCTTGCGGCCCATTTGGGCGGACCACAGGCTTCATTTCGCGCTCAATTGCGCCAGCCTAGGCTGCCCGGATTTAAGCACCGAGGCCTACCGTGCCGAAACCGTCCAAGGGCAGCTTCAACAGGCGGAAGACCTTTTTCTGAGCCAGCCCAGAGCCATCGAACTGACCCAGGATGGGGTGCTGATGCTCTCTAGCCTATTTGACTGGTACCTAGAGGATTTCGCCGACAGCGAGCAGGCGCTACTTCAATTCTTGGCCGAGCGGGCCCCGAATCTCGCAACGACCTTACGAACACATCAGAGCAAAATTCGGTACCACTACGACTGGGCGCTCAACGGCGCGACGCCCTAACCCCCGATGACGGCCAGCGCCCACATCTTGCAATCGAATAAAAAACGGGGCTATCTTTACGTTTTCGCTAACGGGAGATATTGATGGCGGCACAGGGAAAATGTTTGTGCGGGCAGGTCACCTATCGTCTAGATACCGAACCTTCTTTTTCCGGGGTCTGCCACTGCAAGAGCTGCCAGCTGCAGACCGGCTCGGCTTTTTCCACCCTGGTGGGTATCCCCGCAGCGGCCCTGCAAATCCAGGGCACGCTCACCTGCTACGAGGACACCAGTTCTGAGAGCGGCAATGGCGTCGATCGTTACTTCTGCGGTCTTTGTGGCTCACCCATATACTCCTCTCTGCGTGCGAACAGAGACATGGTTTACATCAAGTCAGGTACGCTGGACGATAGCTCCGACTTCCAGCCTCAGGCGCACTTCTGGTGCGATAGCAAGCAGAGCTGGGTCATACTGAATGACGCGGTCCCCACCCTGGCGCGCCAGCCTTAACCTACTTCATCTGTCCTCTAACCAGCTTCTCTAGCTTCTTTCCGTAGGGCGGCCGCATGCCAATGCGCTCCAGGATATTAAAGCCCGCCTGTCGATAGACGGCCTTGGCATGACTGAAGGTCCGAAAGCCATCTTCCCCGTGATAGTGCCCCATACCTGATGGCCCAACGCCGCCGAAGGGCAAATTGTCCTGAGTAATGTGCATCACCACATCGTTCAGCGTAACCCCGCCGGAGGTCGTGCGCCGAAGGACACGCTCTTGCTCTGCCCTGTCGTGGCCGAAGTAGTAAAGACCCAAGGGTCGATCATGGTCGTTAACATAGTCGATAGTCTCCTCGGTTTCCCGGTAGCCCTTGATCACCATCAGAGGACCAAAAATTTCCTCCTGCATCACGGCAGTCTCTTCCGGTGGATTAATGATCAAGGTGGGCGGCATTTTGCGATGGGGCTGCTGGCGGAAATCCTCATTCTGGGGGTTGATCTCAACCACCTCAGCCCCAGCCGCACGGGCCTCATCCACATAGCCCGTAAGGCGATCGAAGTGTCGCTCGTTGATCACCGAGCTATAGTCCGGATTGTTCAACAAGCTGGGAAACATCTTACCGATGGCGCGCTGACTGGACTGAACGAAGGTCTTGAGCTTCTCTTCCGGCACAAAGACATAGTCTGGCGCCAGGCAGACCTGCCCCGCGTTCACCATTTTACCCGCCATGACCGCGTCTGCGGCGCCATCAAGGTCAGCGCTGCGACCAATGATCACCGGCGATTTGCCGCCCAGCTCAAGGGTCACGGGCACCAGGTTGTCCGCGGCGGCACGCATCACATGCTTACCCACCGACGTCGCCCCGGTAAAGAGCAAGTGGTCGAAGGCCAGCCCAGAAAAATGAGCACCCGTGGCCGGTCCGCCAGTGACCACCGCCAGCTCATCAGGATCGAATGCCTGGCGAACGGCCTCCCCTATGGCCTCGGACGTTGCCGGCGTGTATTCGCTGGGCTTGATCATGCAGCGATTCCCGGCAGAAAAAATCCCGGCCAAGGGCGCAAAACTCAGAAAAATCGGGAAATTCCAGGGACTGATGACTCCCACCACACCCAGGGGCTGATATTCAACCCAGGCGCGTGCGCCGAAGAGCGCGAGCAGCCCGGGGGTTACCGGCTTGCGCCGTTTGCGTTGCCAACGCGCCAGGTGTTTCTGAGCGTGGCGCAGGGGGCTAATCGCGACCGCAATATCGGCCACCAGGGTCTCATGGGCACTGCGGTGCCCAAAATCCTCGGACAGCGCCCGGGTGAACTGCTGCTCATTGCTCTGCAGCAAGGCAATGGTCCGCTCCAGTCGGTCTAAACGTTGCTTGATGCTCGCGCCGTCGCCCTGCAAGAAGGCCGCTTTCTGGCGGTCAAGTATGGCCTGCATCTCTGCTTGGGGCATTTCTCCAACACCATTTGGTACTTCCATCGTTCCCCTCCATTTCCCTTGTGCGACCTCAATCCTCGTAACCGCTTACCGCGCCTGGTCAGCTGATGGCGGGTGCATCCGCGCCAACAAAGCGATCTCTGAGGCTACGCTTGAGCACCTTGCCCGTGGCGTTACGCGGCAGCGCATCTATAAATTCAACGCTGCTGGGTACCTTGAATTTCGCGAGCTTGCCCAAGCAGTGGCCAACCACGGCATCTGCTTCCAGACTGGCGCCGGGCTTAACCACAACAACGGCTTTTCCGGTCTCGCCCCAGCGCTCGTCTGGAACCCCGATAATGGCCGCCTCAGCCACTTCTGGCAGCTGATAGATGACGTTCTCGATTTCGGCCGGGTAGACGTTTTCGCCCCCAGAGATATACATATCCTTCCATCGATCAACGATATAAATGAAGCCTTCGTCATCAAGGCGCGCGGCGTCCCCCGTTTTCAGCCAGCCATCCACAAAGGCATCGGCGGTGGCATCAGGCCGGTTCCAATACCCTGGCGTGATATTCGGGCCCCGGATGAGCAGCTCGCCAACCTCGCCCCTGCCTAGCGTCTCTCCCTCATCGCCAACGATCTTAATTTCCGTATGCAGCAGCGGCTTACCCGCCGAGCCAATTTTACGCAGCACATCTGCTGCATCCAGCGCTGTACCGCCTGGGCTGGTCTCGGTCATACCCCAACCCTGAATCAGCCCAACGCCACGATCAATCCAACCCTGCAAAATGGCCTCGGCACAGGGTGCGCCACCAACGCCTGCGGTTTCGATACGGCTCAAATCCGTGGTCGCGAAATCCGGATGCTGCATCATGAACTGGTAGGGTGCCGGCACACCGAAGAAGTGGGTCACCCCCAGGTCAGGGTCCCCAATCACCGCCAGGGCTCTGCCAGGCTCGAAATTTCGCATGAGCAGAATTCTTCCCCCAGCATGCAGAATAGGATTGGCGTAGCAGTTCATGCCGCCAGTGTGGAACAGTGGCAGGGCCACCAGCTGGACGCTCTTGCTGTTAACGCCTGCTGGAATGGCCAGGTTGACCATATTGTAAAAGTTCATGCCAAAGGTAATCATGGCCCCCTTAGGGTGGCCAGTGGTCCCGGAGGTGTACATGATCATCGCCACATCATCGTGGGTGCAGGTCACCGCCTCATACTCAGAGGGTGACCCGGCTAGAGCCTGTTCATAGCTGGTATTAGCATCCTCGGGATCGATCTCCAGGGCATGGGGCACGTTGCAAAGGGCGATTAACTCCTGGGCCTGCTCGCTGAACTTTCGGTCGTAAATCAGCACCGACGGTGACGAATCATTCACGATGTATTCCAGCTCAGGGACCGTCAGCCTCCAGTTAAGCGGCAAGCAAATAGTGCCGGTCTTGCCGCAGGCGAACTGAGTTTCAAATACCTCGGGACAGTTCGGGGCTAGGATGGCGACCCGCTCGCCCTTTTGCAGCCCCTTTGCCTGTAACCAGGCCGCCTGACGCCCGGCGCGCTCGTCCAGCTTCGCATAGGTCAGTTCATTCTTAGTATCCAAATCCACGATAGCCACGGCGTTCCCGCGCATGTTCGCGTGATAGGCCGTCCAGTCATAGTATTTAACGCTCACCGCATCTCCCCTTACTGCTAAAACCTTAACTTTATTATTCCTCTCTTGGAGGCCCCCAACTATACCTCAGCGCGGGCGTTACAAAAGCGCCCTCGCCACGCTGCCAATTGACGTCGACGATGCAAAATCGTAGCTTGGACCACACCGGCTCACAACGGGAAGGCACCCTATGAGATTCTCTATCACCTATTGCGCTCAATGAAACTATCGTCCTGAAGCGGTCAGTTTGGCTGCAGCGCTGAAAAAAACCTTTCCAGAGGCCGATTGCGATCTCATCCCCGGTGGCGGGGGCATATTTGACGTGGTCCTCGAGAAAAGAATCGTCTTTTCCAAGGCCGACTGCGGCACGTTCCCTGACCATGACGCGTTAATTGCCCAACTCAACCAGGATCTGACAGGCCGCTAGGACACCACCGGACGCAGCACCCTGCTTTTGAGCGTTGGATAGCCGCCGGGTTGATAGGTCAAGATGACTGCACTTCGACCGCGATCAGTCAGGTTTGGGCCTGAACCATGAACGCAAAACGGATCAAAGAAGATCAGGGATCCTGCAGGCGCGGCCAAGGCGACCTCATCAGCGGTGGAGAAGGCCTGAGGGTGTGTATAGAACCCTTGGAGCTGACGCCCATCCTCGCACCCTGGCAGCAGGCCCCGATCATGGCTACCACGAATAATGCGCAGGCAGCCGTTTTCTAGCGTGGCTTCTTCAAACAGCACCATCACGTTCGGCAGGCGGGCCACGTGATCCGAATCATGAGTCCAATAGGGAGCATCCTGGTGCCATGCAAACCCACTCCCCGAGCGAGCGGACTTTACATTCAGCTTGGCTGTCCAAAGGGAGAGGCTGGTATCCCTCACCAACTGCTGCATGGGCGCGGTCAGCCTGGCGTCGTCGATGAGCGCATTGAAGGCCGGTATCAGATCCTGGATAGGCTCAATCACCCGCACCGCACCGCTCAGATCATCATGCTCCAGCTGAACGGTGATATGCGCCAAGTCGAAAAAGCGGTTGTCGTCCAGGGTATAGCCAACAACTGGCTCGCCCTCATGCGCTCCAAGGTCAATGGACGCGAGGGCCGTCCCCTGAGCGCGCGCAACTTGGGCAACCCAAGTCGCGCACTCCTGCTGAGAAAGGACGCTGTGCCGTACAACAAACCCATCGCGTTGATAGCCTGCTAGTTCTTCCGGCCCCAAGGGGCCTGACTTTTCACTCAACATGACGCTCTTCCATTCCTATCCGGCCGTAAGATCACGTTCCGCCGTGCACGCCAACGCGCGGATTGCCCGAGCGCACCATACCGCTCCGGGAGAACGCTGCACAAAACTTTATACAGGCCGCCCCTCCGCTCATCGAGAACACTCTCCCCTTTATCGACATGGATTACCCAACCCCTGAGAAAAACGCAGACTTCCCCCGGTAGACAGATTACTGGCTGTCTTTTCAACCACAGATTCTTACTCAGGGGAGGGTAACCATGTGGCGCTATGTCCTATCTGCCTTTTACAGGCCAACAAACTCTATCACCACATCATGGAAAGGCTTTTGGGGAGGCCTCAGTCTCGGACTCCTACTTATCGGCGGCGGCGCTCAGGCCGAGTCGGAGCGTACCGACGCGGGCCGCCAAATTGAGGAGATCATCGTTACCGCCGAACGCCAAGAAGCATCGATTCAGGACACCTCAATCTCAATCACCGCATTGACCGGCGACTTTATTGACGACTTTGGCATCCGCAATCAGGATGACCTCCAAATCTTCATTCCGGCCACAACCATCCAGCCCTATGACGCGACCATTCGCGGCGTAGGCCGAAACTTCAGGGCCTTGGGGGGTGATCCGGGCGTCGCGACCTATATCGATGGGGTGTACTCAGAGGACCTCATAACGGCCACGGCACAGACGTTCTGGGACGTGGAGCGAATCGAAATCTTGCGAGGGCCCCAGGGCACGCTCTACGGGCGCAATGCGGTGGGTGGCGCCTTCAATATTCTGCATAAAGAGCCAACCGATACCTTTGAAGGTTTGTTCAAGACAATTTTAGGGAACTTCGGTACCCAGGAATACTACGGCGCTTTTTCTGGCCCCCTTGTGGAAGACAAACTCGCTGGACGCATTAACTTTGCTTACCGCGAACGCGACGGCATCGTCAACGAAATAGGCGGCGGTGAAGACCTCGATGGCCTGGGTACCGAAAACATAGCCGCCCTGCTCAAATGGACACCGACGAATGATCTCACCATCAATATTCGTCAGAACTGGATGGATATTGATCGCTCTTTCGGCGGCGGCAATGGCGGCGGCCTGGTGGTTCTCAGCGAGGAAGGCAGGGCTCAGCGGGTCACTGACGGCCTAATCCCTGGTTATCGTCGGATAGACCGCACCAACACGGCAGCAGCCAACCGGGATCAAAACGACTGGTTCGACAGCACCGCTCAGATTTTTGAGTTCAGCAACCCTGCCACTGGCGAAGTAGTGGAAGCCCAACGTATCCGGCCCGGGATCGATTTCTCTGATGCTGACGGTTTTCAGAACGCTGCAGCGTCCCTTGACGGGTTCAACACTTCTAGCGACGAGAGCGTAGAACGCTATAACCGTTGCGTTTTCTCCAAAGATGTTGACGGCAGCGACCTCTGTGCCGCCTCAAATGGTCTCAACGAGGAACTTTTTTGGCAGCAGGGCACCCAAATCAACGTCGCTTGGGACCTCAATGATCGCCTGACCCTGAATTATATCTTTGGCTATAACCAGCTCTCCTATCAGCGCATCACCGATGACGACAATACGGCGAGCCAGGCCCATGACCGCCAGTTCTATGTCAACCATGAGGCGGACTATACCTCTCACGAACTTCAGGCCTTCTGGGACATTCGCGACAACATCACCCTGACCAGCGGCATTTTTTGGTACGACGCCACCATCGATCAGCGAGGAGACTATTACTCCTCCCTGGGCAACGAGCGAAGATTCGTGGAGGCCTACGATGACCAAACAGCTCTGACCCGGGACCAGGCAGAGGCCATCGCTCTGTCGGAAGCCGCATACGCAGATGCTGACAATCCAACCCAAGAGGAGATGGCGGTGGTTGCGGCCGCTGCTGATCAGCTGGAGGGCCTGAGCATCGCCGAGCTGGTGAACGGCAGTGGCGATATGGCCACCCTCTTCACTGCAAAAAATCGCTGTTTGGCTGGCACTGGCGGACCTGGCTGTACTCGGAACTTCGCCGTTGATCCAGCAATCCGCAGCGTATATGGCGCTTCGGGCCAGCAATTCTTCGCCCTGAACCTCTACACATCGACCTGGATGGGCGATGACGGCGCAACCCCAGGTCTTAACGTGATCAATGGCCCCCAAACCATCGGCTCCGACCTGCTCTACGCTACACAAACCGAGCGAGAGGCCTTCGCCGTCTACTCGCAGGCCAAGTGGGATATCAATGAGGTTTTTGCACTGACGCTTGGCGTTCGTTATGCCTACGATGATGTGATGGCAGAGGAAAACCTGTATCGCTATACCGAAACCCTAGGACTTCCCGCCAGCGGCACCCGGACGCTTGCCAACTCGGGCATGAGCCTGTCGGACTTCAATCGCCACAATGGTGGCTTAGTCACAGATGCCTCCGGCGCTGAGGAGCCTACACCCCGAGTCACCAATGGCGTGCCTCGTGCCTTGAGCATCTATCGCCCCTTTGGGCGAAAAGACGAAAAGGTAACCGGCCGGGTGAACCTCGATTGGCAGGTCAATGACGACCTGCTGCTGTACTTCTCAGGCACCTCGGGCTATCGATCGGGTGGCTATAACCTAGCGTTTTTTAGCACTACGCCTTCCTATGATCCAGAAGAGCTAATGGCTTATGAAATTGGCTATAAGGGGCAACATTTTGATAACACCCTCCAGCTGAATGGCGCCGTCTATTTTTATGACTATGAGACCATTCATACCACGGCCACAGAGGTCTCAGGGCTGGGCGGCACCACCACGTCTGTGGCATCAGCGCCAGGCGCCCAGATTTATGGTCTGGAGGCCGAGGGCCTTTGGCTAGTCAATGATCAGTGGAGCGTTGGCGGCAACCTGAGCTATACGCCCAGCGAGTATACCGAGGATTTATACGTCCTGGATCCCACTGATGCCACCGCTCCCCCATCGATCTTTGGCAATACCCTGGTGGAGGATACTGGCCGCACCGTGCTTGCTAAAAATATAAATGGGAATCAGGTGCTTCAGGTACCCGAGCTTAAATACACGGCCTGGACCAGCTACCAATTCAATCTTCCCAGCAACGCTACCTTGGACTGGTTGCTGCTGTATACCTGGATTGACGATGTCTACTACTCGCCCTTCCAAAGCCAGAGTGAGGTCGCGCCGGCCTTTGGCCGCGTGGATACGCGACTCACCTGGACTTCAGCCGACAGAGACTGGGTGATTGCTGCATTCGTCAACAATGCGCTGGATGAAGTGGGTATTTTGCAGGTCTTGCGTACCGGTGAGGGGGAATTTTTCCGTCAGACAGCGGGCGTCACGCCGCCGCGACTCTTCGGCGTAGAGGCTACCTTCCACCTGGGCGGCGGCTAGCGCCCTAACCTACGGGGACAAGCTCAACTCCTCGGGCTACACTGGGACACAGGTGAGGACGGTTTCGGAGAGGGAGCGGTCCTCAATGCCTCTGTTTCGGTGTACCGCTCGAGGGAATTACGTGAATAATAACAAGCTCATGGGCTGGCTTATCCTGATCTGCCTGAGCCCTTTTTCTGCCTGGACGATTGCCCAACCTGAATGGCGCGATGGGACCTGGGTGCAGCGCGACATCGCTTACAGAGAGGATACCCAGCAGCGCCTGGACATTTACTGGTCGGCCGGTGCCGAGGACAGCCAAAACCCCTTCGACCCGACCTATAGCGCACGCCCTACACTGTTTTGGATTCACGGCGGAGGGTGGATTGTGGGCGACAAGGCCCAGCCAAACCTGAGGTCGTTGATAGACCCCTATCTCCAGAGTGGGTGGCGGGTGATCAGCATCAACTACCGTCAGGGTGCGAATACTGCACCCCAGGCCGTAGACGATTCTCTTTGCGCCTATCGCTTCATCGAAGACAACTTAGCGGCGGCAAATATGGCCCGCCACAGCACGGTGGTTTCAGGTAGCAGCGCCGGGGGCCATCTAGCGCTCACGGTAGGGTTATGGAATAGCAGCAATCGCGCACATCCCTGCCGAGCACGCGAGAAACCGGCGGCCATCGTCAATATTTTTGGCATCACAGACATTGCCAAGGTCGACGAATTCCTGGCGGATCCGTCCCAACCACCTGTGTGGAAAAACTATGCCCGAATTTGGGCTGGCAGCGCTGCCGAGGTGGCGGCAATTTCCGCAACCTATTCGCCCATGCAGATGATCACCGATGCCGCTCCCCCGATCATCACCATCCACGGCACACAGGATCGATTGGTTCCCTATGCTCAAGCCCAGGCCCTGCATGAGCAGCTCACGGGGACCCATCACCTGCATACCATCCCGAACGGCGGGCATGGTAACTTCAGCCCTCAAGAATGGACCGACGCCTACGACGTCATCATGACTTTTCTGGGCGGCATCCCGCTGAGCGGCATGACCAACTGAGGCAACGCTATGGCAAAGGACCCCATCGCACTAAACGCTAACCCCCGCTCCCGGGATCAAATCCTTGCGCCGGAGGCAATACGCGAACACGTTTCTGATCAGGAATGGGCGGTGAGACAAGATCTCGCTGCGGCTTATCGGCTGGTCGCTCACTATGGCTGGGACGACATGGTCTTTACTCATCTCTCCGCCAGGGTGCCCGGACCCGACGATCACTTCTTACTCAACCCCTTTGGTTATCAGTTTAGCGAGGTGACGGCCTCTTCACTGGTCAAGGTGGATTTAGACGGCGAGATCGTGCTGGACAACGGTTTCGAGGTAAACGCTGCCGGCTTTACCATCCACAGCGCTGTTCATATGGCGCGCCCAGATGCTCACGCCGTCATGCATCTACATACGGATCACGGGGTTGCTGTCGCGTCCATGCAGGAGGGGCTCTTGCCCCTAACCCAACATGCGCTATTCGTCTATCACGATATCGCCTATCACGACTGGGAGGGCGTTGCGCTCGATCTCGAGGAACGCGAACGAGTGGTGGCCGACCTGGGTAACAGGCATCTGATGATCCTGCGCAATCACGGCACCATGGCTTTGGGCGACAGTGTGGCCAGCGCCTTTTTACGGCTTTATTTTCTGGAGCGTGCCTGCAAAATTCAGGTGGGTGCCCTCCAGGGCACGCCAAATGCGCCCAAGCAGCAGGCCATTGATATGATGCAGAGCACCTTCAACAACACGGATTCCTGGGACCGTGTCAGCAGCACGGCGTGGCCGTCCATGCGGCGCCTGGCCGACCGCCTGGACCCGGGCTACCGCCTGTAGGCCGCTCCCTGAGGGGCAGAATTTGACCACCGGGACGCTTGCTCATCCCCAAGCCTAATTGCATCATGGCTGCTTTATCGACCGGCGATTGGGGAGGTTATGGTTGATCATCGGTCTGAGGACCCGCTTTTTCTGTATGCGCTCATCCTGCTGGGACTGATCGTTTTCGGTTTTTTTCTGCTCGGCGTATCGGGACTTCTCGCGCTAGCCCTGACGTCCGATCGCAGCATGATTTCATGGGCCATCTTTGCCCTGTACGTAATGGCAACCGGCCACTGGCTTTGGCGCGCTTGGCGTCTCGAGCAAGAGCGTCGACTATTGGCCCAGGTCGAAGCGCCTGAGGAGGACGGCGAACAGGTGCCATTCCCTTCGGGATGCCTGCTTGAGGTGTGCCTCCAGCGCCTGGAGGGCAAGCCGCCCGAGCGTCAGGCCGCGCTGATTGAAACCTTGGGTGACGAGCTGACCAACACCC
This sequence comes from Gammaproteobacteria bacterium UBA7376, assembly GCA_002470275.1. Classification (GTDB taxonomy): domain Bacteria; phylum Pseudomonadota; class Gammaproteobacteria; order Pseudomonadales; family Azotimanducaceae; genus UBA4421. The sequence goes on from DKNY01000016.1 coordinate 13,929, forward strand.
ACGCCGCCGGCCACTTTATCAGCGACCTCCTGCTTAAGCTGGGCCTCACGGGAACGGTGATTGGATTTATCCTCATGCTGCTGCCCATTGGCAATATTGGGGAGTTTGATCCCTCGCTGATGCAGCAACTGTTGTCAGCCATGAGTAGCGGCATGGCGGTAGCCCTTTACACCACCCTGGCCGGGTTGGTGACCAGCACGCTGCTCAAGCTCCAATATCATATGCTTGATGCCTCCCTGGCGGACTTGGTGAATCGGGTATCGGCCTTCACCCATACCCAGCGATGAGTTGAGGCCCTCTTGAAACATCGCATTTTTACCCACAGCCAAGAGCAGGATGTCTTTACCGACCTGTTATTCAACACGCTGCTGGGCTTCGCCTTCATGTTTGCATTGGCCTTTATGATGATCGCGGCCCCGGAAGAGGCCGGTAACGTAGACGCCAAGGCGGAGGTGCTCATCACCGTCCGCTGGGAAGACCAGCACCCGGACGATGTGGACGCCATCGTTGAGGACCCTAGGGGCGGCCTCGTTTGGTACCACAATCGGGATACCGGCCTGATGCATTTGGATCGGGATGATCGGGGGGTTTTTGCAGATCAGATCACCGTGGACGGGGTGGCCATCGCCAACCCAATCAACCAGGAGACCGTCACCATCCGAGCCGCTCAGGCCGGAGAATACGTGGTCAACCTGCTGCACTATAAATCGCACTACAGCCAACCCTTACCGGTCACGGTCAAGGTTGAAAAATTAAACCCCAGGGTCAGCATGCTGTATTACGGCGTGCATGAACTGGGGGGCAGCGGCGATGAGCTTACGGCCATCCGCTTCACCCTGGATGGAGAGGGCGGGGTCACCAGCACCAGCCGACGGCCCAAGTCGTTGCTCACCAAGGCGGTAGCGGGCAAATCCTGATGAACTACGGCCTGATGCTCACCCTGACTTACGCCCTGATCGGCGCCCTGCTGCTGCTAATCATGGTGCGATCGCCCCTCACTCGCCTGCTGAAACTGAGCCTTATCTTGCTGGTTTCCGCCTTCTACATAGCAACCTGGTTTGGTTACCGTGATGTGCTGGGCTGGCCGACCACCGCATCACCACCGGATGCTTTTCGGGTACTCTGGATCACCATCGACGATCCCAATAAGGCGTCCAAGGCGCCCGGCGCCATTTTCTTCTGGCTCCGAGCCCTGGATGAGGCGGGTCTGCCCGTTGGCGCTCCGCGTGCCCACAGTATCCCCTGGAGCAACGAGGACGCGGAAGACGCCCAATCAGCTCTTGAAAGGCTTGAAGCCGGGGAACCTTTAAACGGGAGAATTTCTCGTAATCAGGTGGAACAGAGCGACCAGTCAACCCTAGAGGACCCGGGCTATGAGGCGGGCAACCCGTCCCCTCTTGGCGACGGATTCGAGCCAACCTTCGAGTTTATTGAGGTCGCTCCCCCCTCTCTTCCGGCCAAGGGCAACTAGCAAACATGATGCCCAGGCCGTTAGCGGCCCTACTCGCCACCCAACCAGGTGAGTTGAGGCGCCTCGATTTCCCCTGCCGCGAAGAGACGATCCTCTTCCGCTCGGGCACGAACATAGTGATGAATGTTGGTCACCGACTCTTCCGACAAGACGTCGTCAAAGGCGGCCATACCCCGCTGGGCCAACAAGCCTTCCAGCACCACCTGATTAAAGATTTGGTGCTTTTCTTCACCCATCACCCTCAGGTCCGGAATCACACCCCCGGAGCGTGCCACCAGACCGTGGCACGACGCGCAGTAATTACCGTAATGTCGCTCGCCGTCGGCAATCTGATCCACTGAGGCCGTCAGCATGGGCTGTACCGGAATAGACCGATCTCGCTTCGTGGGTACCGGCAGTATCTCCTCGCCGCCAAGCTTGAAGACCAAGAGTCGTCCAAAGTTGTTATAGGTCAACGACGCATGTTCCGCGACCGGCGGCAGCGGCTCACCTGAGAACATATCAGCGCCCCCGGTACCGGTAAGGATCGATACATACTGCTCACCGTCGACCTCAAAGGTAATGGGGGGCGCCAGCATGGAGGTATAGGTATTGAATTCCCAGAGTACTTCCCCGGTGGCTTTGTCATAGGCCTTAAACATGCCTAGGGCGTCGCCCTGAAACACCAGGCCACCGGCTGTGGCTACCACGCCGCCATTCCAGTAATGAGGAATCTCGACGGTCCAGGGAGACTCGCCCGTGAGGGGATCAAAGGCCGTGAGGTAGCCCTTTGGCGTGGGCATAGACTCTATATTTTCCAGCAGCGTCTGAGTGAAGGCGCCGAATTCCAGCCCAGTATTCCAGCGTCCGGGGTCCCGCTTATAAACGCCCGTCTGCTTCCACTCCTCAGACATACCGAAAATCAGCGGGTTGTCCTGGGCAGGGATGTAAACCAGCCCCGCCTCAACGTCTACGGACATGGCCTGCCAGTTATGTGCGCCCAGCGGTCCAGGAAGTACCCAGTTGGCCTCCTCCAGATAGTCCAGCTCGGGATTCTCAACGGGTCGGCCCGATTCAAGATCGACGTGGGTCGCCCAGTTCACCGTGGCATAGGGGTTAGCTCGGAGCAGCTTGCCGTCCTGCCTGTCGATGACGTAGAAGAACCCATTCTTCGGCGCCTGCAGGAGGACCTTACGCATCATTCCATCCACTTCCATATCCGCCAGGGCCATATCCTGGACGGCGGTATAGTCCCAGTTGTCGCCTGGGGTGGTCTGGTAGTACCACTTCATCGAACCGGTGTCCGCATCCAGCGCAACGATGGAGGAAAGAAATAGATTATCGCCACCGCCGGGAGATCGAATCACTCGCGTCCAGGGGGCACCATTACCTACGCCGATATACAGACTGTTGAAATCTGGGTCATAGACGATGGCGTTCCATACGGTCCCGCCACCGCCGATTTCCCACCAATTGCCCCCCTTCCAGGTTTTCGCCGCCACCTCCATTTCAGGATGCTCGAAAGGAAGAGAGGGATCGCCTGGCACAGTAAAGAAGCGCCACAGCTGGTCGCCTGTTTCTGCATCATAGGCGGTGACGTATCCCCGCACGCCGAATTCAGCGCCACCGTTACCGATGAAGACCTTGCCATTGGCCACTCGGGGTGCCCCGGTAATGGTGTAGAAGCGATCTCGGTCAATAATGGTGTCCACGCTCCAGAGCTCTGCGCCGGTGGCGGCGTCCAGAGCGATGAGACGCCCATCCAGGCTGCCGACATATACGCGTCCCCGATAGACGGCAGCGCCTCGGTTGACCACGTCACAGCACGCTCGGCGCGCCCATTCTCCTGGCACCTTGGGGTCATAGGACCATAGGGTATCGCCGGTCTTGGCGTCTACGGCAAACACGCGGCTCCAAGAGCTGGTGAAAAACATGGTGTCGTCCACCACGATGGGGGTGGATTCTTGAGCGCGATTAGTGCCCATATCCTTGTACCAAGCGAGGCTCAAGCCGCCTACCGTCTCTCTGTTGATCTGAGTCAGTGGCGAAAAGCGCCGCTCGTCGTAGGTCCGCCCGTAGGACAACCAATTCCCCGGCTCGGATTCCGCGTTCTTGATTCTCTCATCATCGATCAAACCCACCGAGGGCTCGAAGGCTACTGTTTCAGCGACCTCGGGACTACCTGCCTGCTGCACCAGGCCGAAATACAGTCCCACTCCGGCCGCGAGAACGGCCACTACCAAGATTAACCTGCTCATCATCCCCTCTCCCTCTCAATTCTTATTCGAAGATACCTAAAACACCTTCGGGAAAATACCGCCTTGCCAGGCGCCCCTTTATTTTCACAAAAAATTCACGGCCACGGGGGAGTTTAAGGGTCCGCCAATGAGACCTCAATAGAGTCCTTTCCACGGCGGGCGTGCGGTGCAGCCCAGAGCCTGCATCTCCGATTGCTCCCGGGTCTCCACATTGGATTAGGGCAGCGTTAGTTTGGCCAATAGATATATTCATCACCCTCTACATAGGGCTGATCCCCAACCTTATCCACGCGGATTGGGGCATTGATCACGCTGGGCCAAAGCGGCTCCGCCTGCTCTGCATTATGCGCAGCCAACAGGGCTTTCAGCGCTTGGACCTTGTCCGGCCTGTCCTGAGCTAGGTTCACCTGTTCCGTTGGGTCCTGCGCCAGATGAAACAGCCAAACGCGTTCGGAGGCCGCATCCCCTGGGGCCTGGGCCGGATGCTCCGCACGAATCAGCTTCCAGCCCTGATGCCAGACCGTTTGCTGATGTCCCTCACGCCAAAAAAGGGTCTCGTGGGGTCGACCCCCCGCCTCGCCAGTCACATAGGGCAGGAGATTCACCCCGTCCAGCTTGCGGTCACCGGGGATCTCGGCCCCCGCTGCCGCTGCCAGCGTATGAAAAACATCAATGTGGTGAACGGGCTCTGCATAGCGTGTTCCCTGAGGAATACGCGCAGGCCACTTGGCCATGAAGGGTACGTGAATGCCGCCCTCAAAATGGGTCAGCTTCCATCCTCTGAAGGGCTGGTTGATGTCGGGCAAGCCAATGTAGTCGGCACCGCCATTATCGCTGGTGAATACAATCAGAGTATTGTCCGCCAGTCCCTGCGCTTCCAGGGCTGCCGTCAGCATGCCAACACCGCGGTCTAGCGCATGGGTCATGGCCGCATACACCCGCAGGTGGTGATCCTCGATGTGGCTGAAACGTGCATAGTCCTCACGTGTGGCCTGCAGCGGATTGTGGATGCCCCAATGGGCGAGATAAAGAAAAAAGGGACGATGGCCGTTGGCTTCTATGACCTTAACCGCCTCCCGTGAAAAGTAATCGGTAAGGTAGCCTTCGGGCTGAAACAGGGGTCCTCCGTTGAACTGAGCCGCGTATCGACCCGTCGCCCACACCATACGCTCAATGGGGTCCTTCTCTCGTTTAGCGTTAACCACATCCCGATGGGCCTCGGGCAAATAGAGGGTGCCCGCCATATAGAGAGAGTCGTCGAATCCTTGGTCTTCTGGGCGCATGCCCGGCATCCCGCCCAGATGCCACTTACCGATATGCGCGGTGTAATAGCCTCTGTCTCTGAGCACCTCGGCAATGGTGATCTCTTCACCGGGCATCCCCAAGGCCTCGATGCCGGGCAGGGCCCTGGCTGCGGCAACGTTGATTTCCACGGGCAGGGTTGGTGGTTCCAGTTCATTCATCCACTTGAAGATAGTGGGCCCCAGTTTGAAGATGGGCGTAAATTCGAAGCCAAAGCGCGTGGAGTAGCGCCCGGTCAGCAGCGTGGCTCGGGTGGGGGCACAGACCGCATTAGCCGCATAGCCATGACTAAAACTCACCCCCTGCTGGGCCAGGGCATCAATGCTGGGAGTCTTCAGACTGCCATCGGCAGCGCCGCCGTTGTAGAGGGAGATATCGTTGAAACCCATATCGTCGGTGAGGATGAGAATGATATTAGGCGGACGCGAGTCGGGTGCCGCTTGGCCAACGGTAGGCTCCTGAGGCCAGACTATGGGCTGATTTTCAGCAATGGGACTGAGTACCCCTCTGACAAAGGGGGTCACCTTGACCACCATTTCGATACGATACTGCCAAGCCGCGCCAGCCAACGAAATCAACGCCAGCAACATTAGGCTCCAACGCCACATCTGATCTCTCTCCTCATTCCAGACTACCCTATCCTATCTCAAAAAGTAATGACAGCCATTAGATTGACATCCAGCACCCTGAGCGAGGCCACAAACTTGCACCCGCATCGGCACTTCGGTCACATTACCGACCAGAGCAATCGTGACCGTTTACATTCGCACCCCTAGCGGGGAACGGGAGGCCCATTGAAAATTACGTCGCTAGAAACCTTCTTGGTGCCCCCTCGTTGGTTATTTCTAAAAATCGAAACCGATGAAGGCCTGATCGGCTGGGGAGAACCGGTCATCGAGGGCCGTGCTGAAACAGTTTCCGCTGCGGTAAAAGAGCTGGCCGATTATTTGATCGGTGAAGATCCTTTGCAGATCGAGAAGCATTGGCAGCGGCTCTACCGAGGCGGCTTTTACCGAGGCGGTCCGATCCTGATGAGTGCCCTGGCAGGCATTGATCAGGCGCTCTGAGATATCAAGGGTAAGTATCACCGGACGCCCGTCCACCAACTGTTGGGCGGCCAGGTACGCGATCGAATCCGGGTTTACGCCTGGGTCGGTGGTAATCGACCCGGGGATATCGAAGCCTCCGCCAAGCGGGCCATAGAGGACGGTTTTAGCGCCACGAAGATGAACATTACCGAAGAGATGCAGGTGGTCGATCAGATGCGTCAGGTGGACGCCGCCGTGGAGCGCATCGCGCGACTGCGGGATGTGGTGGGCAACAACCTGGACATCGCCGTAGACTTTCATGGCCGGGTTCATGCGCCCATGGCCAAGGTCCTGATTGAGGCCATCCAGCCCTACCGCCCCTTCTTTATCGAAGAACCCGTGCTTTCAGAGCATCTGGAGACTATGGCGGCACTTCGCCGACAGACGCATATTCCCATTGCCACCGGGGAACGCCTATTCTCACGCTACGACTTCAAACGCGTGCTCACCCTGGGCGCTGCCGACATTATTCAGCCCGACTTGTCGCACGCCGGGGGGATCAGCGAATGTAAGCGCATTGCCGATATGGCTGAATCCTGGGACGTAGCCCTGGCCCCCCACTGCCCCCTTGGGCCCATCGCTCTCGCTTCCTGCCTACAGGTGGATGCAGTCTGCCAACTTGCCTTTATTCAGGAGCAAAGCCAGGGCATTCACTACAACCGAGAGAATGACCTCACCCGCTACCTAATGAACCCGGAAGTGCTTCGCTTCGACCAGGGCTTCGTTCAGATTCCCCAGGGGCCCGGACTGGGTATTGAGATCGACGAGACTCAGGTCAGGGCGGCTGCGGCCACGGGACATCGATGGCGAAACCCCATATGGCGTCATGCCGACGGCAGTCTTGCAGAGTGGTAGCGCCGGGTATAAGTGGAGCCAATGACGGAGGACAGAGATGAGTCACCTAGCATTTATCGGCTTAGGCAATATGGGCGGCGGCATGTGCGCCAACTTGGTCAGCAGCGGACATCCTGTTCGCGCCTACGATCTTAATCCAGAGGCGGTGGATCAGGCGGTGGCCGCTGGCGCTACCCCGGCACTGGATATCGCCAGCGCGGTGGCGGGCTGTGACGTCGTGATCACCATGCTGCCGGCAGGCAAGCACGTCCACAGCGTCTATTTTGGAGACCAGGGAGTCCTCGCCCACGCGCCACGGACCGCGCTGCTCATCGATTGCTCAACCATTTCTGTAGGTGAAGCCCGAGACGCCGCTACGCGCGTCCAGGCAGCCGGCTTTGACTGCTTGGATGCCCCCGTATCCGGCGGCGTCGCTGCCGCCCAGGCCGGGACGCTAACCTTTATGGTTGGGGGCTCGGAGGCTGCCTTTGAGCGGGCCAGAGTCACCTTGGGCTCTATGGGCAAAAATATTTTCCATGCTGGCAGGTCGGGCAACGGTCAGGCCGCCAAGTGCGCGAACAATATGCTGCTTGGCATCTCCATGATTGCCACCTGCGAGGCCTTCAATCTGGCTGAAAAACTCGGCCTGGAAAGCCAGACTTTCTTCGATATTGCATCCAAGGCCTCTGGACAGTGCTGGTCTATGACGGCCTATTGCCCGGCGCCGGGGCCGGTGCCCAGCGCACCCTCCAATCGGCAGTATGAGCCAGGCTTCGCCGTGGCCATGATGCTCAAAGACCTGAGGCTGGCGCGGGATGCCGCGGCTGCTTCCGGGGCACCCATTCCATTTGGCCTGGCGGCCCATGCCCGTTACCAGCGCCTGGCTGAAGCGGGGCTGAGCGCCAAGGATTTCTCGGTGGTCATGCAGCAGCTCGAAGGTTCAACATCACCCATTGAGGAAGACTCGGCCTAGTCGTTGCCAGGCCTAAGATCGCTGGCCAGCGTCTGGTTAGGCGGCGAGAGCTTGGCCCAACCATGCTAAACGCCTATGCTTATCGCCCTGGAAAAAGACCAACGATTTATCACTGGAGCGCAACATGCTGACCCTACACTTCGCCCCTAATTCCCGTGCTGGCCGCATCCTTTGGCTGCTTGAAGAGCTCTCACTGCCCTATGAGCTGAACCAAATGGCCTTCCACCCCAGCGACCTCAAGTCTGAGGCCCACCGCGCGCGGCACCCCCTTGGGCGGGTGCCCGTCCTGGACGACGGAGAGGTCAGCCTCTATGAATCCGGCGCTATCGTGGAATACGTTCTCGCCAGACACAAAAACGGGGGCCTCAAGCCAGAGGTGAACGACCCGCTCTTCCCGGAATTTTTGCAGTGGTTCCATTACTGCGAGGGCATGGTCATGCCTCCCGTGAATACCATCGTCGTTCAGACCCTGCTGCTGCCGCCAGATCGGCGGGATGAGACCGCGCTGGGCCAGGCCCAGCGACTGCTGACCAAGGCTCTAGGGCCGGTGAACGACGCGCTGGAGGGCCGTGAGTACCTGATCGGAGACTTTTCCGCAGCGGATATCATGCTCGGGCATGCCTGCTTTATGGCCAATCGTCTGGGATGTGTGTCCGATGACATGAGCGCCCTCAAGGCCTATGTCACTCGGGTGAGCCAGCGGCCAGCCTTTAAAATCGCCATCGAGACGCAGTAGCCTCCACCCCGTTAAGCCAGCCGCGCCTCTCCCCAGACGTTAAATCCAGCGATTTTGGGGGTCTTGGGTAGGTAGCGACTGTCCCAATGAGTCACCCTAAGCGGGCTTTGATCTAAGAGCCCGCGAATGTCTCGGTTAAGATGGCAGCCGCCGGCGATACGGCCCCAGGGGCCATCCAAACGGTCCTGCCACCGGGCTATCCCGGCATCCGGAGAGCGAGCATGTTCGGCGATCAACACACGACCCTCCGCCCTCAGTACCCGAGCAACCTCTCTCAGGGCGCGTTCGGGCTCAGGAATGGTGCACAGGGTGTAGGTTAGAACCACGCTGTCGACTGACGCACTGGCCAAGGGTATGTCTTCAGCGCTCCCGGCTATGTACTCAAAGGCGATGTCCTGCTGGCGCATTTTCGGCTCCGCCATGGACCAGCTCTCAACGCTGGGGTCTAGCCCAATAACGTGCTCTACCTGGTCGGGATCATAATGCTGGGCATTGAGGCCGGTACCAATCCCCAGTTCAAGGACCTGACCGGCGGCCTGGGGCACCACGCGGGATCGCTGCACCGCGATGGCGGGCTGACCGCACGCGCAGTTGATTACGTGAGGTAGGATTTTTCGTTGATAAAAGGACATATCTGTTCTCTTGCTAAACCATAAACGCCATCGATTCCCCAATAGTCAGGGGATAACAGCCAGATATTGATTACATTCCCCAGTATATGGCAGTAAACTCATCGATAAACCAGGGGCTAATTATTCTGTCCCCCGGGTCTCAGCGGCTGCAGGGTTTTTGTCACAAAGCAGCTAACCGTTGGGGAGACCATTCGCCTATGAAGTTACGGAGATAACTATGGGAATCCAAGACTCTGCTTATGCCGACAAGACCACTGAGCAGGTACTTTACGAGCTTGAGAGAAAGACCGCTGGCAATTCTGCCAAGGCCTATGCGGCGCGTTCAGTGATCGAGGAAAATAGAGCCCTCGTTCTGCGTAACTACGCAGCGGCCTTCCTGGGCGATCGTCATCTGGCTCAACAGAATACCGATGATCTGTTCCATTCACGGCTCGCCCTCCTGCATGCCCACAGCGAAACGACCGAACAGAACGAGCTTCTGGCGGCGGCAGCAAAACTGCAGTTTGTGGCCCATCAGAGCGAAATGAATAACGCCATTGTGAACGTCAGTCGTCGACTGGTGGAGATCAACGGTGCCCTGGAAGAGGTCAATCGCACCATCGATAACCTGAATGTTCAGATCAACGCGTTCAACAACAGACAGCTGGCGGAAAACGAGCGAATCATAGAGAGCAAGGACGTCGATCCCGAATCAGAACTGGGCGAGTCGGGTTTTGCTCAAAAACTGCGCGAGCAGACGGAGCAGTTGCTCACCGTCGCTCGAAACTATGACGGCGAGGTCTCCACGCTGCTGGCCGGTGCAGCTGGCAACCGGAGCCGGCTGAATGAGGCTTATGAGATGTCGATGGAAAACCGCGACAACATCATCAAGAACCGAGACCGTCTGTCGGAACAACAATTAAAGGTCCTCGATTCCATGGGTGGGGTAAATGCTCCGCTCGACGGATCGACGTTTTAGACAAAGTATCGTGTGCGGTCGTGGCCCTGGAGGCCCTCCCATGCCAGTCACAACCAACACCAAGGGTTGGAGGTCATATGCTTAAGAATCTTGGGTTCCCCGTTATCAGCGCCAGCCGATCCAAGGAGCAGCCCTATCGCATTATTCGCCTGAATATCGTGCACGGCTTTGCCCTGGGCCGGGCCAAGAGTGAGGGGTGCAGCTGGGAAATCGAACACAATTTACTGGGCCTCAATGACAACCGAGGAGCACTTCGCGTGATCTGGCTGTTCGAACCCAGCGACAGCGCAAAAGCCATCGTCTATGAGGCATGGCAGGCCCAGCACGGAGAGCACGCCATTGAACACTGGGCGCTAGCCGACAATTCTGAGGAACAGTCCAGCTTCTCCGCCTTTCGCCCCGAGGTGATTCCAAACTATCACGGTGATCTCTTCGACGTGTTGCAGACGCGACGCGCGACCCTCATTCACCGGGAGAGCAGCGAGGATCGGGACGATCATATTCCAGAGCCGCTGCCGCAAAACCTATACTAGGGGCCAAGCCCCTAGTACGCGTTCAAAAGTCGATTCTTACTTCGACTCTTCTTCGCTGCCTTCCGCCGCTGGCTCTGCCGAAGGCTCTTCCGCTTCGGCGCTGGACTTAAAGGGCCAGGGCTTATCGCTTGTTCTGAATAAGACGTAGTCCACGGTCTCGCCGATCACGCCCGCGAGCTTGTCGGCAAATCCCGAGAGCTTTTCATTGGGCTCGCCCTTCACCAAATAAACCAGAACCTGCAGCGCGACCAAAATCATTGCCGCCCAAACAACCTCGAAGTACAAAAAGACACAAAGAATCAGAACATAAAGAATTCGCATCCAGTCCTTTTTTGCCATCTCGGCCATGGCCTTTTCCGCAGCAGCGGACCCCGACTTTTCAGCCTCTACCTTGTTTTCTTCGCCATCGCTCATCGTTCTACTTCCTCTTGTTTACATTAAGTTAAGTTGGCCCGGCCTCCAGGCGTTTCCTAGGGACAGGCCATCCGATCTCCATCACACATATAGGACCCAAGGACCTCATTCTCATCCTCCGCGAAAGCCGGCGTTTGCATTCGCACGATGGCTTCCGAGGAAATCATAAACCCTTCTCTGCTCGCTCCGCGATTGTCGCCAACGCCCCGCCCGCTGCACAGATCATCATAGCTCGCCAAAGCCCTCTCTCCCATGGACACCTCGTTCGCATAGCCCCGGTTCAGATCCGCAAAGCGAGGGTCATTAACCGTCTCGTACATCGCATAGGAGCTACGGGCTCTTGTATTGTTTAGCTCGCTCAGGCTGCCAATAATTTTGTTCACAATGGGCACCATCAGCTTGTAGCAATACTGCACCCGAATCTTCAGCAGGTTCGCATCCTGAATCGATACGTTGGACTTGGTGTCGCTGTCCCGGTACATCAACTGATGGTTAGGAATCACAAGCGCCCCATCCTCGTTTAGCTCGCCAAAACCCGAGGACGAAGTGGAAAACAGCGCCTCACCCGGGCTCACCCTAATGATGCGCACGTAGGCATCAACTTCCGACGTCGCGTCCCGCTTGTTGCCACCGCTGTCTACCCCCTCATTGATGTCCGCATAGACCTCCGGTCCGTCACGGCTATCCGATGCCGTGAAGAGCGGCGACAACCCTCTGACCAACCCCTTTCTAATACCGCTGTAGGTGGCGTTATTGAGGGATCCAATACGCGCTGCCTGGAAGGTGGCATAGTTGAGCGTAGTCTTAGCGGAAAAAATGAGCGCAAACTGTATCGACCCAAAGAGCAGCAAGATAAAGGACGGCAGGACGACCAAAAATTCCACCATGGCCTGCCCGGATGTAAATCCACGGGAGCGGCGAGCCTTAGCGCGGCGGAACATCGAAATCCTTAACCGCGCTGCCCTTGCGGCCTTCATTATAGACCTGCAAAAGTTTCAACGACATTTCAATAAGCTGCTTTTCCTCTTCAGAGGACGGCGGTACGTTTTTGATCAATCCGGCCAGGGTGCCTGAAACCGCCTCAAGCTGCAGATAGGTCAGGTTGTACCAGGCCGCGCGGTATTCCGGGGCGGTGGCAAGAATCTGACGGTATTGGTCTATGGCAGATCGACGATCCCCAGACAAATAGGTGCAGTTCGCAATCTTGAGCAGGCTGCCCTTCTCATCGGGCACCTGGGCGATGATCTCTCGATATAGGGCCGTGGCCCGAGCGCAATCACCGGCGGCATAAGCCTGGCCGGCTTCTCGAGTCACCAGCGCAAGATCAATGGAGCGCTGCTGGGTGGTCGCACACCCCATGAGCGCACAGACCATCAGCGTCCAGCTTATCGACTTCATCAATCCCATACTAAGCGACTTCCTTCACGCACGCCGAAGCGATCGAGTCCCCCTGCGGGAAACTCCAAAACCATGGCCGCCCCCAAACACAGGCTGGCACGCCACGGCATCAGATCATACCGCGTCTTTAGGACCCGACCCTGCTCGTCTAAAAAAGCCACATCGATGGTCATGCGCATAAAGAACGTATGAATCGCGTTACAGGGCGCAATGGCCAAACAGTCGCCGGCAGGCAGCCTCGTTCTGCCCATCAACCCCAACAGGCGCTGCCACCAGGCCCGAGCCTGGGCAATGTGTAGCGGCCCGCCTTCGACGCCGTCGTGAGCCCCCTCTAGCCTGCCGCTCATAACCTCCACGACAAAGGCCTAAAAGGCACCGTCAGCCATGAACTTCATGACGATGGGAAACAGCAGAATGATGAAGGTCAGCGGGAAAATAAAGATGACCAAGGGCACGATCAGCTTGACCGGGGCCTCCATTGCCAGCTTCTCCGCCCGCTGAAAGCGTTCGTTAAGGCGCTGCTGAGCCTGGGCATACAGGGTGTCCTTCAGGCTAGAACCCAGCTTGTCAGCCTGCACAACCGCACGCACAAAGGTGCTGATATCGGATATCTCAACGCGATCATCGAAACGATTCAGGGCGTCCGCTCGGGAATACCCCGAGTTGATGTCCCGTAAGATGACTCTGAACTCATTACGCATGGCACCATGGGGCCCCTTATCAACCGCCTGCTTGAGGGCGCCAGAGAAGTTCAGGCCCGCATCAACACACATGGTGAGATACTCCAGGTAGAGGGGTAGGTTCCGGACCAGTTCCTCCCCCCGCCGACGCTTGTAGTCAATAATCCAGAACTGGGGCAGCATAAACCCGACCGCCGCGGCAACGCCCATCACCAGGGTGGCCGTCGCGCCCTCTGACGGGGACATCAGCGCGATGCCGCCGAAGAGCAGCGCAAAGACGATTCTACCGGCCCAGTATTCCTCCGCCGTCAGCATGAAGCTACAGCCGTTCTTTTGCAGCATCTCTTCGGCACCTGCCAGCCACTTGTCGGGGAAGTTAGACGTCCCCAGCAGGGCAATGAGGCGCACAAGCCCCATTACCGGCATAAAGATTCCCGGCGGGGGGTCCATATTATCGGTGCCCCGATCAGACGTCATAATGAACAGACGAAGCACTAACATCACCACGGCGGATACCGCCAGCACGACCGAAGCGGCGATGATCAGGTATTGAATATCTTGCGTCATGGCTCCGCCCTAGCTATCGATGCTGGTGACTTTGTTGATAAAGATGAAGCCCAAAACCTGCATCACGACGATGATCATCATCACCAGGTTGCCCTCTGCGGTGCTCAACAGTTTACCCATGGACTCGGGGTCGATCAGCGATAGACCTCCGCCCACGAGAATCGGCAGGGCCGCCATGAATTTGCCCTGAGCCTTGCCCTGAGCAGTCAAGCTTTCGATTTTGCCTTCCATTGTGAACTTCCGCCGCAGAGTCTCAGCAATACCAAAGATGGTGTCCACCAGGTTACCCCCTACCTCACGGCTGATCCGTACCGCCGAGGTGGCCATGATCAGACTGTCGATGGGCACCCGTTGCTCCATCTGGACTAGGGCGTCATCCAGCGATACGCCCACCTGAGTCTTACGCACTACCAGGTTCATTTCTTGAGAAAAAGGCGCCGGAGATTCCTTGGCCACGGTTTGCAGCGCTGAGGCAATGCTGGCACCGGACTGAAGGCTGCTGGCCAGCATCATAAAGGCGTCCGGCAGCTGCTCTTCGATTTTCTTAAAGCGCCGCGAGCGCTCCCGCGCCCAGTAAAAGCCGGGGAACAACATCATGAAGACCGCAACCGTCGCGCTCACAACCATGGAGCCAAAGAACCAATGGGCCAAACCCACGACGGCGATCGTGGCCCCCACATTGCCCCAGAACAGATGAACCGGGTTGGCGCTGATAAACAAATCTGACGCCTCGCGCTGATTCCTCTCCAGGTTTCGACGCACCAAGAGATTGCCAACGCCCACGAAGAAATTTGAAGAACCGTAGGCGATGACCGCAAAGAAAGCGCCGGTTCCAACCACGGCCATCAGCGTTGCGGCCAACATCATCAAGTTATTCGTCATGTTCGAAAAATTTCCAGGTTAAGTTCAATGCCTCTCTCCTTTAAGTCCTGATAGAAGACCGGCACCGCACCGGTAGGCTCATAGCGCCCCCGGACGTTCCCCTCATTGTCGAAGCCCTCTTGATTAAAGCGGAAGATTTCGGACAGCTGGATGGTATCCCCCTCAATCCCGGTGATCTCAGTAATACTGGTCACCCGACGCGATCCATCGGGGAATCGCGTCTGCTGCACGATCATATGAACGGCTGAGGATATCTGTTCGCGGATGGCGGTAATGGGCAGGTCCATGCCGGCCATCAGCACCATCACCTCTAGCCTGCGAAGCATATCTCGTGGGCTGTTGGCGTGGGCCGTGGTTAGGGAGCCATCGTGGCCGGTGTTCATGGCCTGAAGCATGTCCAAGGCCTCTCCGCCGCGACACTCCCCCACGACAATCCGGTCGGGCCGCATTCGGAGACAGTTCTTCACCAAGTCGCGAATGGTCACCTGACCACGGCCCTCCATATTGGGTGGTCGCGCTTCCAGGCAGACGACGTGGGGCTGCACCAGCTTAAGTTCGGCCGCGTCCTCTACCGTGACTACACGCTCTGCCGCAGGAATGTAGTTGGACAATACGTTAAGCAGCGTTGTCTTTCCGGACCCGGTACCGCCAGATACGATGACGTTACGCTTCCAAATGACCGTATTGGCCATGAGTTCAACCATGCCCTCGCTCACGGCGCCAAAGCCCAGCAAATCCGAGGCCTCCAGTCGCTTGGTCGCAAACTTACGAATGGTAAGGCAGGGGCCACGCAAGGCCAGGGGCGGAATAATCGCGTTCACCCGAGACCCATCTCGCAGACGCGCATCCACCATGGGCGAGCTTTCGTCGATACGACGCCCTAGGGGCGAGATGATGCGTTCAATCGTTGAAAGCACGGCATCCGCACTACTGAACTCCACCTCGGTCTTGGTCAACTTACCGGAGCGTTCAACATAGATATCGTCATGAGCGTTGACCATGACCTCAGTGACGCTGGGATCCGCGAGCAAGTCTTCGATGGCGCCCAAATCCACCGTTTCATCAAGCACAATCTTTTTCAGCCGACTGCGATCAATGCCTTCGGGAATGCCCTTTTCGATAGAGACGATGCACTTTTCAATTAGATCATCGAGAAAGTTACGCAGTTCGTCATGGGACATTTCGTCCAGGTGCACGCGCCCCAAATCAAGCTGCCGAAGCAGCTCTTTATGAACAAATTTAGCCCACTGCATGTAGTCGGAGAGCGAGGCGGACCCTGAATCTGCCTCCTCAACGACATCGCCTTGAGCATCTGCCGCCTCCCCCTCAGTCTGGTCGGAGGCTGTTTGAGGCTGCGCCTCATTGACCACAACCCGCAGCTCATAGCCGCCGAATTCAACGACGTCGCCCGAAGACATCGGGCCGAAGCGCTTGCACATCTCGCCGTTAACGGTAAGACCAAAGCCCCGACTCACATCCTCGATGAAGATGCCGGCCAAATCTTTTTCTACCCGCACATGACGCGGCGCGACGGACCAACCTTTGACGCGAATCAGCGCATCTCGCGCCTTGCCGATATCGCAGCTCGCACCGTTGCAAACTGCTGCTTCGACAAAATCTCCGGATTTAGAGGTAACTGATATTTCGAACATTTATCTATCCAAAAAAGGGGCGCTATCGGGCTAACGCTTCTTTTGCCTTGTTGAATTCGTCCAGTATGCCTTCTGAGATTTCTAACATGGCCTTGTTATCACCACTCTGCATATCGTCAATCGGCGTTGGCGTTATCAGGATGACCAACTCCGTCTCACCCTCGGTGAAACTCTTGTTCCTGAATAAGTTTCCTAAGCCGGGGATATCCGACAGCCACTTGATGCCGCTGTAGGCGATTTGCTCTTCTCGCTGAATTAGACCTGCTAACGCCAGGGTATCACCGGGTATCAGCTTGATGTCGTTTTCGCTTGAACGTTTCTTGAATGCAGGTTGGCCATCCACCGCATTAGACAAATCCAGCGCGCTCACTTCGATGCTGACCCGTGCCATTAAGTTGTCGTAGCGGTCCAGGGTGGGTTCGATCTCTAGCAAGATACCGTAGTCCTTGTAGGTCACGCTGGTTCCACTCACCGAGCTGGTCACAACGGGCACCTCACCTCCTACGGTCAGGTTTGCCTTGCCGCCACTGCGGGTGCTGAGCCGAGGATTGGTCAACGTCATGGCGGCACCGTTAGCCTCTAGGACATTGATCATGGACAGAATCGAGGTGCCGATGCCCCAAAAGGTATAGCTCCTTTGCTGCGCCGCAGCCAGGGTCCGTTGGTCGGCTAATGAGTACTCGTCTTCGGTATCTAGGTCTGTGCCCAGCAACAGGGAAAGCGGGTCCATGGTGTCGGCCAGCAAGGTTCCTACCGGAGTGGATGCATTATCGTTCTCGGGCAGGCGACCTAGCGTATTGGTTGACCAAATATCCTCATAGCCTAGGGAGGGACCGGCAAAGCTGGTGGACCAGTTGATCCCCAATTCTTCCGTGACGTCCCGCCCGATCTCAACGATGCGAACGTCGAAGTGGAGCATATCCTGCTCGAACTCCGTCAGCTCTCGAGCCAGGATCAGCATCCCATCGTAACGCTCCTTCACCAGCTTGACCCGATCCAGGTCCCGAGTATCGATTTGGCCGTCCACCACAATACGACGTCCTACCGTGCTGATCTTGATGCCCTCAATATCTCCCAGGAGTTCTCGCACCTCCAGAGCCTGCCGCCACCCGTTGCTTTCTACGATAACGACGGGGAGGGTTTTACGTTGGCCGTCAGAAAACCAGACCTGCATATTCGTTTCGCCGGCTGCTTCACCGATGAGCACGATTTCCCCATTTTCTAGAAGCGTGGAGCTAACGATCTTGGTATTACCCACGGACAGCCGCATTACGTTCGGAGCCTTCAGCACCTTTGACTCTCCGGCGTACATAGTCAGCAGCGTGGGCCAGCTATCGTGCGCAGCCGCCTGAAAGTGAGTCAGCGTTAACGCTAGCACCATGCCACCGACCAAGGCTCTCTTGATCGTCAATCTGAATTCCGTAATCAGACTCAGTCTCTTTGAACGCATCATTATTGCAACCTCACTTTTACTACTGGCGTAATACCATCCTTGGCGGTGCCGCCAGGAATAAAGTCCACGACTCTATTTATATTGATAGCGGGCTCAACCGCCTTGCTTTCAAGCGTTTCCTGAGTGGATGCCGCATCGGCGGTGTCGATGGTGACACCCTCAGCAAGCACCTCACCGGTATTCGATACCACCACGCCATTTTCATAGGTGCCGACCACCTCACCCGAGGCATTCACCACCTTGCCGTTCACCAGTTTGCCGATCACCTGGCCGCTGGCATCCCGCACAACGCTGACCCCCTCTTCTAGAGGCTCACCGTTCTCGGTCACCATCACTTCATCTTCCTGACCCAGCTCGCCCAGGTCCTTGCCGACCACGGCCTGGTCCAGCGTTCCCAGGGCACTACCGTCATTGGCTACCGCCTTACCGGAGGCGTCCACCTTACCGATGACCTTGCCGCTGGCGTCCAGGATTTTCCCATCCTGAACTCGACCAATAATCTTACCGCTGGCGTCGCGGACAACCTGCTCTCGCTTGCCCAGCACCTTGCCGGAGGCATCCACAAGCTGATCACCCACCATGCGACCGACCACCTCGCCATTCGCGTTGCGAACCACTTTCTGAGTGGACGCCACAACGTTGCCGTTCCGGTCCACCATGGCTTTTTCAACGCTACCGAGTACCTGGCCGTCAGCGCTGACCGCCCGTCCAGAGGCATCGACCTTGCCCACGACCTTGCCGTCGGCATCCACAATTTCACCGTTTACAACGCGGCCAATGACCTTGCCGCTGGCGTCTCGCACCACCTCGGCCTGCTCACCGACAACAACGCCGGCATCATTCACCAGCACCTGCTCAGCCTTCCCAAGGGAACGACCAGAGAGGCTGCGGGCTTCACCATTTGCATCCACGGTGCCGATGACCTTGCCGGAGTTGTCCACCACCTGACCGTCTACAACCTTGCCCACGATGTTGCCGCTGGCGTCACGTATCACTCGCTCAGTGCGAGTGGCTTTAGCGGATAGCGCGGAACCGCTGAGGTCCACTTCTTGGCCCGAGGCGTCCAGCGCCACATTGCGCTCAACCCGGCCAAGCTCTTGACCGTCGTTGCCGATGACGGCGGTATCGATCCGGCCCAAGGAGGAACCGTCGTTGGCCACGGCGCGGCCGCTGGCATCAACGCGTCCGACCACGTTGCCAGACGCGTCGATAATCTGTCCGTCTTCAATGCGCCCAATGACCCTGCCGCTGGCGTCCCGAACAACCTGTTGGCTTTCGCCGACCACGTTGCCACTGGCATCCACGACGCGCCCATCGACGATTTTGCCTACGATGTTGCCGTTCTTATCTCGCACCACGTCGGCGACTTCGGCTACTTGGGCAATGGGGTCACTGGCGCTGACGTTTCTCACCACCTGGCCCAGGCTTGAGCCATCCAGCGCAACCGCCTGTCCGTTGACCACCTTGCCAACCACGTTGCCATTCTGGTCAACAACGTTATCGCCCACAATTCTGCCTACCGGACGGCCATCGGACCCGATGACCACATCCTGCTTAACGCTGCTGGCACCCAGATTGACTTCGTTGCCGTTCTTATCCAGGGCAACACCCTTCGCCACCGACCCCAGCACTTCACCCGAGGTGCTGACGGCGCGGCCATTCTTAACCTCCCCGATCACGTTGCCGGCGCGGTCAACGACCTTGCCGTCCACCACTCTACCCACGATGTTTCCTTGAGCGTCTCGGATCACATCGCTCACCTCGGCCACCCGATTGATAGGGTCATCGGCGGATACATTGCGCGAAATACTGCCCAGGGCCTTACCGTCGAGCCCAACGGCCTGGCCATCAACCACTTCCCCCACGACGTTGCCGTCGCTGTCTACAATCTTATCACCAACAATTCTGCCCACTGGCTTGCCGTCCGCTCCGATCACCAAGTCTTGAGCTGGCGGCTCATCCTCAGTCAGCAGGATGTCCACGCCCAGATAGTCGAAATCTACGAGGCTGCTATCGGCAGAGTTACGCAAAACGGCGAAAACGTCGCCCACGGTCTCCGCTAGCTGAACGCGAGCCACCTGGCGCGGCGTGAGGTTCAACGTAATCAAAGTAAATTCGAGATCGATACCGTCTCTGGAGTTTTTATCCGTCTTGTTCTCATAGCGGCGTCCATTCTTATCAACCCGCGCGGACTCGATGACCTCAACATTCTGCACCACGGCCATGACTGCTTCTTCAGGCATGGACTGATCCCCACCCTGGGCCTGGGAATAGCCCAGGTCTGAAATCTCAAAGTTACCCATGAGATCGATACGGTCTCCAGGTCGAAGCAGGCCGTCTACGGAGTCCACCTCGTTCACCCGAACGGATAGCGCCCGCTTCCCGAGTTCCACTACGTCTGAGAAGTTACGTGCCTTCGTGCTGGTTACCGCATGCCAGGTCATAGGGCGACCGAACTGAACGTCGGTTAGCAAAGTGCGATCGACCACGCGCTCAATGTCAGAGGCAAGCAGGCCATTGGCTGGCGCAAACTTCAGGGGGATGCTGCGGGCCGCCAGCTTTGAGCGGTCAAGGCGCTCCCCTCGGGCCATGTTCTGGCGGGGCACAATCACCCGAACCATCTGCTCGGGCTCGGGCTCTGCCGCTTCGCGGTATCGCTCCTCCACGCCGGAGAGGTACAACACGACTCCGCCTGCGGCGATCAGGCCCGCGACCGCAGCGATTAACAGCAGTCGCACCCCAGATAATTCTGACATCTTCGCTCTCCGTTTTTATTGTTTTATGCCCGCAGGCATCTTATGCCGATTCTCTTGTTTTTAGTTAGAAATAATCGTTTCAGCAGGGCAACCTTGGTCCCCGGCGTAGGTACCCAACACCGCGCCTTGATCCTTGAACGAGAGATAGTTCTGCGCAGCGGTCTTGGTTTCATCCGCGTTCCATCCCGTCACGATCACACCACACTCGCTCACCACCTCGCCCCAGAACTGTTCGGGATAGTCCTCATCGTCTTGATCAACGGCGATGGCGACGAGCACAACATCGCCCGTGGCGACGGGATCGCCCAGGAAGGACGCATAGTAGGTCGCCCCATGGATCACACCGCCTTCATCTATGTTGCCCTCGGTATCACGCATCTGATACGTGGCTTCCGGACCGCAGAGCCCGACGGTGTCCTCACTGTCCAGCGGCGAAAGACTCGCGGTGTCGTAGTTTTCACCGGTCACCGTGCTCTGGTACACAAACTTAGCCGCGTCACCCGTCTCGCAGTCGACTAGCGCCATTGGATCGAGCAAATTACCGTCTTCATCCACTATTCCGTAGGCCGCGCTCGCCGGCACGGATTCGCCGCCAATGGGCGTAAATACATCGTCGGCGTAATATCCAATCAGGTTGCCGTCCACATCAAAAACCGAGCCGTCGGCTTGAGCGAAGCCATACACCTGTCCATCCGAGCCCGTAACCACCTGCTGCTGGGAAACGCCTTCAACCGGATCGACGATGCCATCAACGCTGCCACTCGAGCCGTCTTCGCCACCGTCGGCTGCGTCGTCCGTCGAATCGCCGCTCACGCTGGCCGATGTGATCGGATAGCGATGGACGGCGGTCATGGCGTTGCCGTAGCCCTGATACTGATCATGCACTACGCTCAACAGCTTGGTGATGCAGTTGTCGTAGCCCGCACAGGCCTCCTCCTGGGGAGACAGTAAGCCGACCAATTCGCCCGCCTTGTACGCCGTGGGAATGCCAATCACCAGAGCCATGGTGACGATCAGGTACTCGGACATGGCCTGCCCCGACTGCCTTCTCATCGTGGTTCCTCAGAGTTGATGAGTACCTGCGTCACCGTGGGCGCCGGCATAATCAGCACGTTAGTGAGCGCCGGCCCATCGCGAAAAACCAGCACGCGGGCATCCCCTTCGGTGAAGTTCTGCTCCAGCAGCCAACCGCGCCGCATCATTTGAGACCGGTAGAAACGGCTCAATCGCTCGGGTGACTTAGCGCTGGCCAGCAGCGTCACGCGGCCCTTTTTTGGACCATCGGTCATCACTGTATCCGTGGCGACCACGGCGTCATCGGGCAGCAAAACGCCTTGACCCAGGGGCTGTTCATTTGGCCGCACAGCGAGATTAGACAACACCAGCCTGCCCTCCGTAACGCCGTCCCCCTCGGCCAGCTGGACGGTCATCAGACAGTCGTCCTGAAGCGTGGAAAGCTGGTCCCAGGGATCGACCCTACTGGTCACGACCTCGTCGTCCCACGTGCGTCTATAAAAGCGCTCGATGGCTGACCGGCTCACTGACGCGCGAAAACCTTTTACGTTCAGTGGCTGATTGTTGTGCAGCGTATTGGACATGATAGGGAAAACCTTCATGGCCGAATAAATCGGGAAATCATCAAAGGAACAGGCCCAGGACGACGTGCCGAAAATAAGCAGCAGTAGGGGTAAGGCGCACTTCATCATTACCCCCTACTCCTCAAAGTTACAGATGCCGGATGGACAGTCCACGCCGGCGGGTTCACCATCCTTCATGGGCATGGGCTCCACGCTCACATCGCCGAACCCTAGTTTGTTGATGGCGCTGTTTTCCGGGCCACCCTCAAGCACGGACATGATCGTGATCACCGCATCAAAGAAAGCGTTATCAAAGACATCCGAAGGCACATAGTCGTCAGCGCGGTCCTGATAGTGCGCCACGCTTTGCGCCCCCCACCCGTCCGCCAGGATCGCCGCGTTGCTCTCCAGCACGCCATCCCAGTTTAAGAAAATAGCGCTTTCAATGCCTTCCGAGAACTGTCCATTCTCGCGATCCCAGACAGAGGACCCGCCGCCATGCGCGTTGCCGACATCTAGCTGAGTCCGCACCATGGGGGTGAAATAACCCTTGGGGGAGCTGAACAGCGGAAAGGCGAAGAGGTCCTCATTGTCGTTTCCAATAGCGCCCAGCAAGAAGTTAATCGGTTCCTTTACCGTTTGGATGCCGTCGGCGAAAAGCTGCGTGGCCCCGTAAGCGTAGCCAGGGGTGTCCTGTTCTTGATAGGACAACAGCTGGGTATCGTCGTACATGGCCCCCTTGCTTTGTACGTAGCGCCACACTTCACTGCCCTCGCCGTCACCCAGCGACGTATCGAGATCGAGGATGGGGCTCAGCTCACCGCCAGACACGTTACGGAAAAAACGATTCTTCATCGTGTTCGCCACATCTTGCTGGCTGCGCAGCGCAACGCTCTCCCACTCGCTCCCGCTGGTTCTGAAATCGTCACGATTCTCACCATCCAAATTGTCGAACCAGACCGTACGCTCCCAGGCCGCATAACGAGCGGCCATTTGATTGTGGTGCTGGATGTCGATGACCTTGCCCAGCAGGGGCACAAAGACAAAGAGCGGCATAAAAACGAAGGCAACGCTCACCAGAAACTCGGCCATCGCCTGGCCGCCCTGGCGCGTCCGCTGACGACCACCCAGGGTCACTCGCTTGGGGCTAATACGACTACCCGGCACAATTATCTCGAGAAACCGACCCGGCAAAGTCCGTTAGACCATCACCGAGTTCGTCAATGACCGACCCACTGACGTTCTTTACCTTATCCCCCACCTGGTCCAAGGGCCCGGACACCAGCGTTCGGTAGGGGTCATCCACCTGGCTCTTGGCAAAGTCCACCTGATCGTCGATAAATTTGTCCGCCATCTTGTTGAGCAACCACTTCGTCACGCCAATGGCATCATCAGGCACATCCTCACCGAAGAGTTCGTCATAGGGCATCATCCCCGTCGCGATGGCCACGGGCACCACCGTCGGCTCCATCAGGCGTGCATCCCAAAAGGGGCTAAATAAATTCGCAGGCTCGTAGGAACCATCGTCATAGCGCTGCATGGGGTTTGCAAAATATGCCTCGGCAGAGCTGATGGTCGTCATCGGACGCTTTGCCCCCCAGACGAACTGTTGGTAGATGCCCTCTACGCTACCCTCTTCCGCCCTTGCACAGGTATCCAAGTCGAAACGGGTATAGTCGATGGCGGCCTTATTGCCCTCCACCCAATCTTCCGAGGATGTGCTATCCGAGTTGCCGATATTGAACGTTCCCTCGTTATCCGAGGTTTCGATGTCCTCCAGCTTTATCGCCAAGGCTACCGTGTACTCGTAGCTTTTGCGGGACGCGCGCCGGCTTTCCGCCAGGGATAGAAAGCCCGGTGGGTTGCCATAGCTGGCCGTTACGTTGGTGTTGCCCCCATAGATCGGCGGCAAGACCGTTTGCCCGAAGTAGAGCGTCTGCAGGTGGAAGGCGTCAAAGGCGCCATCGTTTACATCATCGTCCGGATCACCGCCCCAGTCCCCGTCTTCGGTTCCAATTTGGTCCCAGTCCGTGAGGATTTTTTTGGCATCATTTAATTCGGAGAAGAGCTGATGGGTGGCACCGGCCAAGGGGAAACCGATGGGAAAGGTCCGGGAAAAATCTAAAATCACCTTAGACTTGCAGCCGATAATCGGCAGGCAGAACTTAATTTTGACGAACAGGCCTACGGTGAATTCAAAACCGAAGGAGGTGACGTCGATAGCGGCCCAACCCAGGTCGGCAATGTCTCCGTCGTTTTCAAGGCCGCCATTGGCGACATAGGAAGACCCGCCGTCGTTGCGCAGGCCAAAACCTACCTGTAGGTCCAGGTCGATGGTCATCGCCACAATGCCGAAGTTCAGGGTGATTTCTGGAAAAATATCCGGGATTTCAGCCCATAGACGCCAATGTCGGTCCTCGGTAAAGGCATCCCTGTTGCGATTCACGATGGCCGCGTAGTACTGATACGCCTCCACGCTGTCTTCTGCGCTGCGATCCGGGGCGCGGGGTGAGTTGAGACTCACCATGTTCTCACCGGGGTAATAGTCTCTCACTAAGTCATAGGCGTTGACGCCCAATTGGGTGGTCGCATCGACCTCGCCCCCCTCTTCCTGTTGAGCCTTAATCGCTTCTACGGTGTCATCGATACCGTCGATGTCGAAGCTCTCGCCGCTGTAGGTCAACAGCGCATTCTGCGCCATAAAAAAGAGGCTCATGTAGGGGAAGTAGATTTTCGGGTCACCCCCGCCACCCGAGTCGATCTGATTGCCGTCGAGAATTTCACTGTGGGCTTCATATTGTGCGAAAGCCGAGCTGAGGGCGAAGAAACCCTGAAAGGCACCCAGCACTAAATTAAAATTAGAAACCACCGTCGGCCAGAACAGCGCCACCTTGGACGCCCCTTCGTAAGCGCCGGTCCCGGCGATAACGTAGGGAATCGTCACCACATCCAGCACGTTCGCAAAGGTCACCGGTGACGGCGGCGCAATGGGCGTCTGGTACAAGTAGTACTTGGTGAACTTGTTGATGTCTCGGTAGTGCTTACCCCAGGACATCAGGGCGTTGATCTGCCCAATGGAGACCTCATTGGCCACCATGGCGCGGTTGGTGTAGGCAATAAAGTTGAGGTTGCGCGCCGCCAGCTTGGCTTGGGTGTAGGCGGTGGCGTCTGCTGCGTTTTCTAGCGCGACACGGTGTCGAACGAGCTGCCCTTGGTTGAACAAGGACAGCAGCAGCATGACGCAGGCGGCCAGTAGCACCAGGCCAAGCACGATGGCTTGGCCTGACTGCTTTTTTCCAGACAGGTTCGTACCCGCAGAATGAGGTTCTGCGGCATCACAACTCACTGGCCTTCCTCAACAGGCGCTGAGGCTATCGTTTACTGACCCTCGGTCTGGCCGAAGTCTCCCAGCGTATAGTCCGCGCTCGCAGCTTCGCTCTGAGCTTCGTTTCCTGCGGTATTACCCATATTAGTTGAGGTTCCACCACCCAGCTCAGCGGCCAAATCCCCGACCTGACCCCTAACGGTGTCACCGAAGATGTTGTAGACAGTGATCGCCGCGACGGCCACAAGTGCTACGATGATGATGTACTCGGTCATACCCTGTCCTGACTGACGGGCGCGATTACGAAATGCGTTCATTGTGTCTCCCTTTCATCCTGCGTTTTGAAAAACTTGCGGTGCGGGGCACCACGATTCTTAAGTCCTTGGTCCGAATTGCGCGCTCCCTCCTCCCCTTTGGAGTTATTAGAGAGATGCAAGCCGCACGGGGTTAAAGGTATCTATTTCCAGACAGAAGGTCCACAAAGACAGCAAAATTCTGCGCTGCGATCCTCCAATTCCGGTCGAAAAACCGAGACACACCATCGCTCTGTCACAGATATCAACACTAAGGGTCAACAAGCCCCCTTATCCCTAACAGTCGTGTGAACTGGTCGGGTGTCGTCCCGTCGGCCTTGGGCTAAGCTAATGCCCCTATGCACCCACGGGAGAGGGGAAAATGATGTACCGACGCGCGGCCGCCCTGGTCCTAGCGGTTTGGCTCACCGGCTGCGGCGAGGCCCCATCTTTATCGACCTATGATGCAGAGATACGCTGGACCAGCTACGGCATCCCCCACGTCAAAGCCGAGGACTGGGCAAGCCTGGGCTATGGCTTTGCCTACGCCACCGCCACCGACGCGCT
>DKNY01000013.1:0-4151 GCA_002470275.1 Gammaproteobacteria bacterium UBA7376
CGATTTCTATATGATCCCTGATCGACACCGAGTGGACCTCAGCGTGAAGTGGACGTCCGCTGATATGAAGACAAGCGTCCGAGCGTTTATTGACAATGCCACGGATGAAAAGAACTTCCGCTACGTCGACCAGGGCAGTCATACGACCAACTACAGGTACCAAGGAACCCTGCTCCAAGAAAGAACTTGGGGACTGGACTTCCAGCGGTTATTTGGCGACTACTAGGCCACCTGTCAGGCAGTCTTTACAGGCTGCCACACTAAGAAAGCCCCGCTTCGCGGGGCTTTTTTTTGGTTGATGCGGTGTCAGAGGGTGCGCCAGAAAAGCTAGGCTTCCCCGTGCAGGATGCCTTTGCGGAAAAGGTCAGCGGCCTGCGCTTCGTCAAAGCCAAGCCAATCTTGAATCACGTTCGCATTATGCTCACCCTGATACGGTGCCGGCCCTCGGATGCCGCTCCGGGCATCGGAAAAGCGATAGGGGGATTGGGTGATAGGACGGGTTCCCCCGACGCGGTCATCCATTTGGACGATGGACGCTCGCGCTGCTAGGGTTGGCTGATCTTCAAGGTGTGCCGGGTCGCGCACCCGGCCCCAGGGCAAATCCAACACCTGCATTGCCCCCTCTACGGCGGGCCAGTCTTCTAGACCCGCTAGATATTCCGTAAAAATTTGCCTTCGCGTTCTGATCTTTTCTTCCAGAGGTGTTTCCTTGGTGGTGGGGTCGGCCACACCAAGGGGCCCGGTGAGCTGACGCCACATTTGCCTGAAGTCCGCGGCGATCAGGATGGCCCCAGCGCCGGTTTGCCAGACTTCATTGGGCATCGGCGCAGAATCCTCAGCGTCTTCCATGTCATATTGCAGCTGGTCATCTGTGCCCACCGTGGAATCAATCATGGCGATGTCGATATGTTGGCCCGCACCCGTCCGATGACGCATGATGACCGCAGCAAGCAGGGCCACCAGGCCGTGCAGGCCGGCATTCGTATCCGCAACGGATAGCGGCAGGTCATTCAGTCGCACATCGGCTCTGCTCGCCTGGCGGTGCATCAGGCCGGATTCTGCGTGAATAATTGGCGCGTAAGCGGGCTTCCTCGATTCGGGACCCTGCCGCCCGAAGCCTGAGATGGACAGCATGATGAGACCTGAGTTCACAGCCCTTAGTGCATCAAAGCCCAGCCCCAGGCGCGGCATCACATCAGGACGATAATTTTCGATAACAACATCCACCTCTCTGACTAGCTGCAAAACCAGCTCCCTGGCGCCCTCTGCCCTAAGATCAATGCAGACATTTCTTTTGCCCGCATTGAGCGGATAGAAGTAGCCTGAGAGGCCGCCGATATCCTTTCCCCAAAGCCGCGTGATATCACCATCTGGAGGCTCTACCTTGACCACATCAGCCCCAAGATCGCTGAGCATCCTGCCTGCAAAGGGACCCGCCAGGACCCTTGAGAAATCCAGCACCCGTAATCCCTGAAGTGGAAATTCAAGACCTGTCATGACGACGCTCCCATAGTTAGCCGCTCAGTATAGCGGCTGAGGATCGTTAGTGAACGACGCTTGAAAAACGGATTGCGTTCAGCACCCAAATACAGTGCACAAAAACGCTAAGTTGCCCACGCAGGGGCCCATGGATCGCGCTATATTCGAGCTTTGTCACCCTAGCCGGCGACCTGGAAACCAGCACCTGGCGAGATGGAGTCACACCATGTACCGATCAATCCTTAGCACCCTCCTCATAGCGGCCCTTGGCTTGGGTTGTGAAGCCCAGTTGCCAACATCCCAGCAGGGGACCTTTCAACCCACCGAACCCCTGCAGCGAGCTGCGAGCCAAATTACCGAACAGGGTATCAACCAGGACATCGAGGTGCTGTCATCGGATGCTTTTCGGGGCAGAGCGCCCGGTACCGCTGGGGATGGAATGACCCAACGCTATCTAATTGATCGCATGCGGGCAATTGGCCTAGCCCCCGGTGGCCCTGATGACCAGTGGCGCCAGCCCTTTAGCCTGATCGCTCTCAACGCAGCACAGCCAGCGAACTGGACTTTTAGTGGCCCTACAGAACAGCTAGAACTCGAACAGGGCAACGACTTTATCGTTTCTAGCGGCGTTCAAGCGCAGCGCGTCACCCTAGACGATGCCCCCCTTCTCTTTGTGGGTTATGGCATTCAGGCACAAGAATATGATTGGGACGATTACAAAGGCGTAGACGTCCAAGGCAAGGTCTTGGTCATGATGAACAACGACCCCGATTGGTCTGACGACCTCTTTGCCGGTGAGGCGCGCCTGTATTACGGACGCTGGACCTATAAATACGAGATTGCAGAAAAGTTAGGGGCTGCTGGCGTCATCATCCTTCACACAACGCCCTCTGCCGGATATCCGTGGCAGGTTGTCCAGACGTCCTGGACGGGGCCTCAGTTCGAGCTGCCCAAGCAAGGGGACGGGCAGCTGCGCGTTAAGGGTTGGGTGACCGAAGATAGCGCGGAGAAGCTCTTTCAGCTGGCGGGGCTTTCCCTAACCGAGGCACGGACGAAAGCGAGATCAGCATCCTTCCAGCCCATAGAGCTGCCCGTCACCACCAGCCTGGATATGAATGTAGCAATGATTCAACAGCAGTCTGCCAACGTCCTAGGGCTAGTACCTGGTGGTGATCTAGCATCAGAGGTCGTGATTTATACGGCTCACCATGATCACCTGGGGGCGTCCATAGATCGGAATACCAACGACATACAAATCTACAATGGCGCCATGGACAACGCCTCCGGCGTGGCTTCTGTGTTGGCAATTGCTCAAGCGTTTGTCGCTCTCCCGGAGCCACCTCGACGGTCCATCCTGTTCGCCTTTGTTGGTGCAGAGGAGCAGGGGCTTCTCGGCTCAGCCTTTTATGCTCAAAATCCGACCATCGCACCAGGCCATATCGCGGCGGCAGTGAATATGGACGGCGTGCAAATTAACGGCCGATCTCGTGATATCAACTTTGTAGGCTATGGGCGGTCAACCGTCGACGAAGTGGCGGACCGCGTCGCGGCGTTTCAGGGGCGGATAGTCAAGGGCGACCAGAACCCCAGTGCCGGCCTGTTCTATCGCTCAGATCACTTCAGCCTGGCAAAAATTGGTGTCCCCGCACTGAACTTTCGGGGCGGGCACGACCTTTTGGAGGGCGGACTGGAGAGAGGCAAACGCCTCAGCGAGGAATATGTCCAGCAGCATTATCATCAACCCAGTGACGTCTTGGGAGAACACTGGCGTTTTGACGGTCTGGTTGAAGATGCGCAGTTCGGATTCTATAGCGGTTGGCTGCTTGCCGAGCAATTCGCTCTGCCAGAGTGGCAGCCTGGCGATGAATTTCTGGCCGCTCGAGTCGGTGCATTAGCCGCCGCGGACGGCCCGATGGATCCGAAGCCCTAGTGGATTTCGTCCGCCTCGCCCTGGGCTTCACGGAGCGCGCGGGCGTTGAAATTTGGCTGTTGAGCCGCTCGAATAATTACGGCCTCTTGGCGAGCTATCGTCTCAGCCGCCGCCTTGACGCCATTGGCCGCATGAGCCGGGATGATCACTGCGCCGTGTTGATCTGCATGAATAATATCGTTAGGGCTGACCCGCATGCCGGCCACGGTGACAGGCCTACCAAAATCTACCGCATGTACAAAGGCGTGTGACGGCAGGATGCTGGCGGCCAACATCTGAAAGCCTGAAGCCACATCCGGTAAATCCCGAACACCACCATCTGTGATGACCCCAAGACAGCCCAGGCCTAGGTGAATATTTGAATTAACCTCGCCCCAAAAACAACCGTAGCCGCCATCACCGTCTAGGTCCTGAATCAGGACGACGCTCGGCTTAGGGCCCGTGTCTATATATTCGTAATACGCATCCGCTAAGGCTCTAGCCTCAGCCCCCTGAAGCGTATTGGGGTGCACAGAAGCGATGGTGGCCGTTCGAGCATAGGCCACAATGGGAGGTAATTCCGGGCGTGTGCAAACAAGAGGGGAAGTGGTGTAGCCAAAGCCTCGGCGCTCCGGCGTCAAAATTTCCAGCGCGTTGCATACAGTGGGCGTGTCGAACTGCTGTAAGTCAGCAATCAGCTGATCGGTTAATACTTCTAGAACGTTCGACACGGTTTCGTCCTCCCTTGGTTTTCACTGGCGCT
>DKNY01000013.1:4531-51666 GCA_002470275.1 Gammaproteobacteria bacterium UBA7376
CGCGATCTTGGCTCTGGGATTTGTTTGGGGAGGGCGCACTTATGTCTGAAGCATGGGATGTTGAGCGCATCAAGGAAGAGTACGGGTTCGATCCTGCAGCCTTGAAGGCTAGGTATCTTGAGCAGCGCGACAAACGCCTGCGCTCGGATGGTAATGAACAATACTTAGAGGTAAGCGGTGATTTTGCTGTCTTCGCCGAGGACCCCTACGTCGAAGAGACCATTGTTCGAGAACCTCGCGCCGAGGAAATAGAGGTCGTCATTGTCGGCGGCGGCTTTGGCGGTTTAATCGCAGCCGCCCGCCTACAGCAGGCAGGCATCACCGACTTACGCATCATCGAAAAAGGTGGCGACTTTGGCGGCACCTGGTATTGGAATCGGTACCCCGGGGCGCAATGCGATATCGAAGCCTACATTTATCTGCCCTTACTGGAGGAGCTGGGATACGTGCCCAGCGAAAAATATGCTCATGCGCCTGAAATCCTAAATCACGCGCGCGCCATCGGAACGCACTTCGGCCTCTACCCTCGAGCCTTGTTCCAAACGGAGGTCACCGACGCGCGATGGCTTGAGGAGGCGGGTCGATGGCAGATTCAAACCTCAAAGGGAGACACGCTACGCTCTCGGTTCCTCATCCTGTCCAACGGTCCGCTGAACAGACCCAAACTGCCAGGGATTCCTGGGGTGGAAACTTTTCAGGGGCGTGCTTTCCATACCAGTCGTTGGGACTATGACTACACGGGAGGCGACGCCTCTGGTGACCTCAAGGGCCTGAGCGATAAAAGGGTTGGCATCATCGGTACCGGGGCAACTGCCGTTCAGTGCATCCCCCATCTGGGGCAGGCAGCCAGGACACTTTATGTCTTCCAGCGCACGCCTTCCTCAGTGGATATAAGGGGGAACCAGCCGACCGATCCGGACTGGGTAGCCGGGCTCGAACCAGGCTGGCAGAAAAAACGTATGGAAAACTTCAACACTCTGGTCACCGGTGGCGTAAGCGACGAGGACCTGGTCAGCGATGGTTGGACTCACATCATTCGCAATCTGCTGTTTATGGTTAACCAGGAGGGGGAGCCAGACCTATCGCCTCAGGCCTTGGCGCAGAAGATGGAGCTGGCCGACTTTCAAAAAATGGAGCAGGTTAGGCGACGAGCAGCTGCGCTTGTCGAGGACCCAGAGACAGCAGAGGCGCTCAAGCCCTACTACCGGCAGTTCTGTAAGCGTCCGTGTTTCCACGATGAGTATCTGCCCACCTTCAATCTGCCCAACGTTACGCTCGTGGATACCGACGGCAAAGGCGTGGAGCGCATCACTGAAAATGCCGTCATCGCCAACGGACAGCGTTACGCCGTCGATTGTCTCATTTTCGCTACCGGCTTCGAGGTGGGCACGGCCTATACCAGACGCTCAGGCTATGAGATCACCGGAAAAGAAGGTCTTAGCCTCTCTGAAAAATGGGTGCAGGGCGTCTCTACTCTGCACGGTCTTACCACACGCGGCTTTCCAAATTGCTTTATCTTGGGCAATACCCAAGGCGGCTTCACGGCAAATTTTCCACATATGCTAGATGAACAGGTAAACCACGTTGCCTATGTCCTCAGCGAACTGGGAGCGCGACAGAAAACCCGCTGCGAACCGTCTGCGGAGGCGGAAGCAGCATGGGTTAGTACCATTATCGAAAAAGCTCGCCTGGGTGAAAGTTTCTTTGCCGAGTGCACCCCGGGTTATTACAACAACGAAGGCAAGGTGAACGAACGCAGCCGCCAAAATAGTCAGTACGGAGGCGGACCCGTGGAATTTTTTCAGCTATTGGCCGCTTGGCGGGAAGAGGGAACGCTTGCGGGATTGGAACTGAGCTGAGTTCGAAACCGAAATAGAATGACAAGAATGGAGAGGGCATAGATGAGTATCAAAACAAGAGCAGACGCCATCGCGCAGTTCACTGCTCCAGGAGAGGCCTTTGAGCTGGTGCCAGGCCAAGTTTTTGGCAGACCCTGTGTTCAGTTCAAAAATGCCCCGCCAACGCTGCGCGATCTTTTTGAAGATAGTCGCAGTGAACTTCCCTTCATCATCTATGAAGAACAGCGCCTTACCTTCGAGGATGCGTATCAGCTGTCTGCCCAGTTCGCCAATATCCTGGTGCGTGACTACGGCATTAAAAAAGGCGATAGAGTGGCTATTTCCATGCGTAACTACCCCGAGTGGATTTACGCCTTTATGGCCACCACCTCAATTGGCGGCATTGCAGTCGCCATGAATTCCCTGTGGCAGCCCGACGAGATGGCCTACGGACTCAAGGATAGTGGCGCAAAGGTGCTGGTTGCGGATGCGGAGCGCCTTGAGAGATTTGCCCAGATCAGCGATCAGGATAGACCGAATATCAAGACCATCGCAGTACGCACGACCGAGTATCCCGACAGTCCTGAGCTGCTTGGCCTGCTGTTGGAGCAAGCGCGTACCGAAGGTCAGCTGCCAATGCCCGAGCAGAGCCCCGAGCCTGAAGACGATGCCACCCTACTCTATACCTCTGGATCTACTGGTTATCCAAAGGGCGTGACCTCCTGCCATGTCAACGTGATCAGCGCCTTGATGAGCTGGGAACTGGATCAGAAATGCGGCATTGCCTTGCTGCCGGAACCACCTCCGGAACTTGAACATCAAGCGGCAACCCTGCTGGCCGTACCGCTGTTCCACGCCACGGGTTCGCATGCCGTCTATCTGGCCAGCTATAGACATCAGCGCAAGCTGGTCTCCATGTACAAATGGGATGCGGCCAAGGCGGCGGAACTCATCGAGGCAGAAAAAATAACCAGCTTTATAGCCCCCGCAGCTATGACCGGCGATTTGGTGCAGGAGGCTCAACGCACCCAAGCAGACCTCAGCTCAATGATTTCTGTGGGCGGCGGCGGAGCACCTCGTGCGCCGGAGCAGGTACGTAATATCGAACAGTCCTTCGCCAAAGCATTGCCCGGTACTGGCTGGGGCATGACGGAAACCAACGCCATAGGCACCAGCATCGCCGGCCAGGACTATCTTGGCCGCCCTGAAAGTTCTGGACGCTGTAGTGCCGTCATGGAGCTTAAAATTATTGATGAAAATGGAGCCCCCCTAGGTCCCGGCGAGCGTGGCGAACTGCTGATCCGAGGCACCAGCGTGTTTAGAGGCTACTGGAATCGCCCGGATGCGGACGCAGAGACCTTCTTGGATGAAGGGTGGATGCGAACAGGCGATGTGGCCTACCTCGACGAAGAAGCTTTTCTCTTCATCGTTGATCGGATCAAGGATCTGGTCATTCGTGGCGGGGAAAATATTGGCTGTGGAGAAGTCGAGGCAGCGCTGCTTGAACACCCGAAAGTCAGTGAAGCTTCGGTTTATGCGGTGCCTGATGATCGTTTGGGAGAAGAAGTAGGCGCCACCATCTATGGCGAGGAACCGGTCGATGAAGAGGAGCTTCAAGGGTTTCTCGCAGAGCGCCTGGCGCGCTTTAAAATCCCCAAGCACCTGCAGCAAACCCAGGATCCGCTGCCCCGGACGGCTTCGGGTAAAATTTTTAAGCGCCAGCTTCGTGAGGATGCATGTAAGGATCTGGGCATCGCCCTTTCTTGACGGCTCAAGACGCCCCTCGCGGTTGTCCGCACGGAGCTGCCCTGTTACTTTGCGCCGATGGACATTAACGACGAACAAAAGGCCGGGCAGCCCCAGGATGCCAGCAACGAATTTGAAGAGGCTACCCTAGACTTCGAATCAGCCATGGATGAGCTCGAGGCTCTGGTTGAACAAATGGAGAGTGGAGACCTGACCCTAGACGCTTCGCTGGCTGCTTTCGAGAGAGGCGTCACGCTGACCCGGCAATGTCAGCAGGCCTTGGAACGCGCGGAACTCAAGGTTCAGGAACTCAGTCAGCCACCTGCTTCGGAAGACGCCCCAGCCAGTTCCCCATGACCGAAGACCTAAAGTCCTTGGGTGAGCAAATTGAGCACGCTCTCGCCAAGCATATGCCCCACCAGTCTGATATTGCGCAGCCCATGCTGGACGCCATGCGCTATGCCGTGTTGGGTGGAGGCAAGCGCCTGCGCCCAATGATGGTCTGTGCGAGCTGTCAGGCTTTCGGAGGACAGGTTACCCAGGCGCTGCCCGTCGCCTGCGCCTTTGAGTTCATCCACGCCTATTCGCTGATTCACGACGATCTGCCGGCCATGGATGACGATGCCCTCCGCCATGGAAAGGCCGCCACCCACGTTGCCTTCGGGGAGGCCAATGCCATCCTGGCCGGTGATAGCCTGCACTCTCTAGCCTTTCAGGCGGTGGTGGACGCTCAGGACATCACAGACGGCGCAAAACTTCGCATCATTGGACTTTTGTCCAAAGCGGCCGGCTGGCCAGGGATGTCCGGCGGTCAGTGTCTGGATATCGAGGCCGAGGGCACAAGCCTATCCCTTGCCGAACTCGAGGCCCTGCATCAGGCAAAGACGGGCGCTCTCATCAGGGCAGCGCTGGAGTCCGGTGCCCTATGCGCAGGAACCGACCCGTCATCGCGGGAATTTGCCAGACTAGGGACTTTCGGGGATAAGATTGGGCTCGCCTTTCAGGTCGTTGACGACGTTTTGGACATCACTCAGGATTCGGCAACCCTTGGCAAACCCGCAGATTCAGACACGGTAAACGATAAAAACACCTTCCCCCGCCTGATGGGCCTTGAGGCGGCCAAGGAGAAAGCCCATGGTCTGCTGGAGGAAAGTCTGGCGCTGCTGGAGGAAGCCTCCATCGCCACACCGCTCATGATTACGCTGGCGAAAAAATCTGTGCAGCGATCCTTTTAGACTGTTGTCTACAAGCCCCAAGCCAAGATGAGCGCGGCCAAGGCTAGCGTTAATCCCGTCAGCAGCCCCGCAGCCAGGTCGTCGAGCATAATGCCCAACCCACTGTGAACATTGCGATCCAACCATCCGATGGGGCCGGGCTTAACAATATCGAAGAACCTAAAGAGCCCAAGGGCTAGCCAAGGCCAAGGACCGGATGAAGGAATAAATACCAGAGCCAGCCACAAACCCGCAACTTCATCGGCTACGATTTGTGGCTCGTCCTTTATCCGGCGCTGCTCAACAAGCCGCTCGCACAGAAACCAGCTGACGCCGCTATAAACGGTTACCACCAACAGCTGATGCAGCGGACTGAGGCCCTTGAGCAACAGCCACCACAGGCCAAGGCCAGCCAAGGAGCCCCAGGTACCCGGTGCCGGACGCAGAAAGCCCGAGCCCCCCACGGTGAGCCACAGGACTGACGGTGCCCTCAGGTCTTTAACCCTAAGCATGGAAGTGATTATAACCGTCGGCAGAAATCTGCTGCTCATCCAGCCAGATGCCTGCTTCCTCAGTGAGTTGTCCAATGCGCTGACAACCCAATAGCGGCACCTCACTGGCGAGCAGCAGCTGATATTCGTCGCCCCCTCTCAGCGCATCCTCCAACGTCGCACCAGGGGCCAGCGGAATAGCCCCTCCCTGAAGCTTGGCACCGCAGCTACTGGCATCGCACAAATGCCCCAGGTCCTGCAGCAGCCCATCTGAAATATCAATGCACGCTGAAGCCTTGCCGACCTCATCCAGCAAATCAAACCTGGCCTTTGGCCGAAAATAACAGGCCTGTAGGGGCGTCAGATTGTCCAGGCTTTCAATGTTCGTCTGACCCAGACGCAAACAGGCACTAGCACCGCCCAGGGTGCCGCTGACATACAGGCCATGACCGGCCCTGCCCGTACTGCGGAGTAGAGCGCAGCCTTCCGCCACCTCACCATGAACGCTAACGGTAATGGCCAGTGGTCCCTGGCTAAGGTTGCCCCCGCAAATATACATATCCGCCTCTCGGGCTGCCTCCGCCATGCCCAACGCCAGGCGACAGTGCCAGCTCTCATCCTGCTTCAGCAGG
Source organism: Gammaproteobacteria bacterium UBA7376 (assembly GCA_002470275.1). Lineage (GTDB taxonomy): Bacteria > Pseudomonadota > Gammaproteobacteria > Pseudomonadales > Azotimanducaceae > UBA4421. Next base: position 10,453 of record DKNY01000013.1, read on the forward strand.
GCCGCCTCCATTGACAGTGCCACCAAGGCGTATCTAGGCGTTGCCGCCATGGCCGCCAAATCCGACAGGCTGGCCATCAGCACTCTATATCCAATGAGTTCTGGCGGTGCCTTCTCGGGGAAATGTACGTTGGCCAAAAAACTGTCGATAGAGGCCACATGCTGCCAACCTGGCGTTGGCGTGACCACGGTGGCATCGTCGCCAGGGGGCACGACAACCGTCTTCATCGCCTGGGGTGAGACCGCGGCACGATCTCCCAGCGCCTCAAGAATGTCGCTGATCAACGCAAATTCGCCCAAGCTAGGTCTCTCCTAAGGCATCGACCTCGACCTCGCGGGTCTCCCGCGCAAGCTTATCGAGAACACCGTTGACGAATTTATAACCGTCCTCGGCACCGAAGAGTTTTGCCAAGGCAACGTATTCATCGATCACAACCCGGTAGGGTACGTCGATCCGCTCATTCAGCTCCGTTGCCGCCAAACGCAGGACCCCCCGTTCAACCGCATCCAGTTGCGCAACGGGACGATCTAAAAGCGGGGCCAGCTGGGCATCAAGCTGGGCAGCCGTGCCAATCATGCGTTTCAAAATGTCATCGAAGAACTCTGTATCCGCCCTATCCAGCGCGGTCTCGGAAAATTCCTCGGTGAGCTGCCTTGGGGAGGTAGCGGAAAGCTGCCATTGATAGGCGGCCTGGACGAGAGCGCGACGGGCCTTGCGACGCGCCCAAATATTGGGTTTCTTGTTCGTCTCAGACATTGTCTTCCTCTCTTACCAGGGTTAGGCGTAAATCCGGACCAAGCGGACACGCATCAGCGATCTGGACGTTGGGCGCACTGCTCAGAAGCGGTACGTTGAGCTGAACCATATTCAAACTATCCGACCCCAGCAGCTTGGGCGCTAGGTAGTGAACCCACTCATCCCAGAGTCCCTGTTCTACAAAACTGCCGAGCAGGCTCGACCCGCCCTCGACCAGCACTTCGTTGCAGCCTAGACCGCCTAAGTGCGCCAGTATGGACCTCAAGTCGCGAGTACCGTCAGCAAGGGCCAGATACTGCAGCGGATCATCAGGCGGGCCACCTTCGGGTGCCGCCACCTCGGCGTCATGTACCACCAGCGTGGGCGCGCCATCCCCAAGCATCTTTCGATCCGCCGGGGCCCGCAGACGGCTGTCTAGCAGCACTCGGAGGGGTTGTTTGACCCCCTGAGCCAATAAATCAGGCGCTCTGACGTTGAGTTGGGGGTCGTCCTCAATCAGCGTCCCCACGCCGGTAAGAATGGCATCAGAGCGAGCACGCCAATATTGCACGTCTTGACGGGCTAGCGTTCCGGTAAGCCATTTGCTTTCTCCGCTGGCCAGCGCCAGCGCTCCATCTAGGCTGGCCGCAGATTTGAGCCTAACCCAGGGCAATCCGGTACCCATGCGTTTTGCGAAGCCCGCAATGCTACGTGCAGCCGAAGGCAGGTCCACCACATCCACGCGCACACCGGCCTGCTGAAGCATGTTCACGCCCGCACCCGCTACCCTCGGGTTTGGGTCTACTGTACCCACGACAACTCTCGAGACAGCGTGATCGATGAGGGTTTGTGCGCAGGCCGGCGTTCGGCCTTCAAAGCTGCAGGGCTCAAGGCTGACATATACCGTGGCCCCGGCGACATCACCACCAGCATCAGCAATGGCCTCAACCTCTGCATGGGCTTCGCCAGCTCGACGATGGAAGCCTCGGCCGATGATGTCTCCAGAACGCGTGATGATACAGCCCACGGTAGGATTGGGCGCGCAGCTCATGCGACCGGCTTCCGCCAGCTCTATGGCGGCCTCGAGGAACAGCATATCCGACGTTGTCACCGCACCTGGATTCGGATTCATTGGCTTAGAGTACAGATCGGGAAGGTTGGGCGGGTCATGGGGCCATATTAACCCGTCTCGTCGGCGAACGTCGCCTCCGAAAGGCCGTCAGTCCGAGGTGTCCTGGTTGCCTTTGCCACTGTGCAAACGCAGCACTTCGTCGGCGAACTGGGAGACGTCCTGGAAGTCACGGTAGACCGATGCGAACCGAACATAGGCTACCGGGTCTAGGGCTCGAAGCTCGTTCATGACCTCCTCCCCCACCAATCTAGCCGCCAACTCTCGCTCTCCGGTCGAGCGCAGCCGATGTTTGATGTGGTTGACCGCAGTTTCGATCTGATCAACGCCCACAGGCCGCTTTTCAAGGGCCTTGGAGAGACCGTAGCGTAATTTTTCCTCATCGAAGGGCTCTCTGCGCCCGTCTCTCTTGATGAGGTGGGGCATCACCAGTTCTGCCGTTTCGAAGGTCGTGAAGCGCTCGCCACAAACCTGACACTCTCGCCTGCGGCGCACGGAGTCTCCCTCGGAGACCAGCCGCGAATCGATCACCTTGGTATCGTCAGCGCCGCAGAAGGGGCAGTGCATTTCTTATCTAGTGACGATAAACGGGGAACCGCGCACACAGCGCCAGCACCTGCTCACGCACACTCTGGTTTACCGCCTCGTTATCAATATCGTCCAAGATGTCGGCTATCCAGCCTGCGAGCTGGGCGCACTCCTGCTCCTTAAAACCGCGGCGGGTAATGGCCGGGGAGCCAATGCGAACACCGCTAGTCACAAAGGGGGACCGAGGATCGTTGGGGACCGCATTTTTATTGACCGTTATATTTGCACGTCCCAAGGCCGCATCCGCCGCCTTGCCGGTGATGTCCTTATCCACCAAGTCCAGTAACAGCAGATGATTGTCAGTGCCACCCGAGACGATACGATATCCCCGCGCTATCAGACCTTTGGCAATGGCTCGGGCATTGGCCAGCGTTTGCGCCTGGTAGGCCTTGAATTCCGGCGTCATGGCCTCCTTGAACGCCACCGCCTTGGCAGCAATCACGTGCATGAGCGGCCCGCCCTGACTGCCCGGGAAAAGAGCCGAGTTCAGCTTCTTCTCGATCTCGGGATTCGAGCGAGCGAGAATGATGCCCCCTCGTGGACCACATAACGTTTTGTGGGTGGTTGACGTGACCACGTCCGCGAAGGGAATCGGGGTGGGGTATTCTCCTGCCGCAACCAGCCCGGCCACATGGGCCATATCCACCAATAAATAGGCGCCAACGCTGTCGGCGATATCACGGAACTTTTGCCAGTCGATCTGCCGGGAATAGGCCGAAAAGCCAGCCAAAATCATTTTCGGTTGATGGGCCTCCGCCAGGCGTGCCACGTCTTCATAATCGATTGCGCCAGTCTCCGGGCTGATGCCGTATTGGACGGCGTTGTAGAGCTTGCCGGAGAAATTGACCGATGCGCCATGCGTGAGGTGCCCACCATCCGCAAGACTCATACCCAGGATGGTGTCGCCCCCCTCAAGCAGGGCCAGGAATACTGCAGCGTTGGCCTGAGAGCCAGAGTGCGGCTGCACGTTCGCGAAATCGGCACTGAACAAAGCTTTGGCGCGCTCGATGGCCATGACTTCCACCTTGTCCACGTGCTCGCAGCCACCGTAGTAGCGCTTACCCGGATAGCCCTCAGCGTACTTATTTGTCAGCACGCTGCCCTGAGCTTCCATGGTTCGGGGACTGGCATAGTTCTCGGACGCGATGAGTTCAATATGTTCTTCTTGTCGTAGAATCTCAGCGTCGATTGCAGACGCTAGCTCAGCGTCGAAATCAGCAATGGTTTCATTTCCAACAAACATGAATGGTCCTTTAGTTCAGCAATATTGCGGCAGCTACGCCACCCTGAGCAGCCATCTAATACAGCAAGCACACGCTCGATAAGGGGCGAGAGTATATATCAAAGCCCTCTTTTTAACCGCTGAATAACGCCGGGGATTCAGATGAACCGGCTACATAGACATCGACAGGGCCAAGACAGAGTTTGAGCGTCTGCAATGCTGACGGCACCCCTGCCATCGCCGTATACTCTCGCCCTTCAATTCCAGGGAAGCACCATGGCGCAATATGTCTACACAATGCAGGGGGTTACCAAGGTCGTCCCGCCTCAACGAACGATCCTTGAGAATATTAACCTTTCCTTTTTTCCAGGTGCCAAAATTGGCGTTCTGGGCCTTAACGGGTCGGGAAAATCCAGCCTGCTGAGAATCATGGCCGGTGTGGATTCGGAGATTGACGGCGAGGCGCGGGCACAAAAAGATATTCGCGTGGGGTACCTACCTCAGGAGCCAGGCCTAGATGACGACGTGGATGTGCGCGGCAACGTCGAGCAGGGCGTAGCAGAAATCGTCTCGCTGCTGGACGAGTACAACGCAATTTCCGACCGGTTTGCCGAGCCCATGGATGACGACGAGATGAGCCGTTTGCTCGAGCGTCAGGGAGACCTTGCCACTCAAATCGACGCAGCAAACGGCTGGGAAATTGACCGCACCCTAGATATCGCTGCCGACGCACTGCGCCTTCCCGCCTGGGATACCCCGGTGAAAAATCTCTCTGGAGGAGAAAGAAGGCGGGTGGCGCTATGCTCCTTACTGCTTTCTAAGCCCGATATGCTGCTCCTCGACGAACCGACCAACCATCTGGATGCCGCAAGCGTTTCCTGGCTGGAGCGTTTCTTAGACGAGTACCCGGGCACCGTGGTCGCCGTAACCCACGATCGATATTTTCTCGATAACGTTGCTGGCTGGATTTTGGAGCTGGACCGTGGCCGAGGTCTACCTTACGAGGGAAATTACACCACCTGGCTTGAGGCTAAGGAGGCGCGGCTGTCCCAGGAGGCGTCTCAGGAAGAAGCGCGACAGCGCACGATCAAGTCCGAGCTGGAGTGGGTGAGATCAAATCCCAAGGCGCGTCAAGCCAAGAGCAAGTCGCGGATGGCTCGATTTGACGAATTGGTCGCTGAGGAAACCGAAGGTCGGCGCGAAACCACTGAGCTGTTTATCCCTACCGGTGAGCGGCTGGGCGAAAAGGTTATTGAAATAAACAATCTCAGCAAGGGCTTTGGCGATCAACTGCTGATCGACAACTTCAGCGCCATTATTCCCAGGGGCGCCATTATTGGCATCATCGGCGGGAACGGAGCCGGCAAGTCTACGTTCTTCAAAATGCTCACGGGCCAGGAACAGCCTGACAGCGGCACCATCGACCTCGGGTCCACCGTGGACATGGCCTATGTGGACCAAAGCCGGGATCATCTTGCGGACAGTAAGACGGTGTGGGAAGAAGTCTCCGAAGGCCAGGATATTATGCGCATCGGCAAGCACGAAATCGCCAGTCGCGCCTATGTGGGTCGCTTCAATTTTAAAGGTACCGATCAACAGAAATTCGTGGGCACCCTGTCAGGCGGAGAACGCAATCGCGTCCACCTGGCAAAGCTGCTGCGCCGCGGTGCCAATGTATTGCTGCTGGATGAGCCGACCAATGACCTAGATGTTGAAACCCTGCGGGCCCTGGAAGAGGCCATGCTTTCCTTCGCTGGCACAGCGCTGGTCATCTCTCACGATCGCTGGTTTCTGGATCGTATTGCGACCCACATTATCGCCTTTGAGGGCGACAGCGACGTGGTTTGGTATGAAGGCAACTACAGTGACTACGAGGTTGATCGCAAGAAACGCTTGGGCGATGCCCAGCCCACCCGAGTGAAGTATAAGCCCATCCATCGTTAAGGCCAGATAGAGGCCTCTTTGAGGTCCTGGCCGACTCTTAGAGGCCCTGAACGACCTCGAGCGCCGAGGCCAGGGTTTTAACGCCATGTACCGACATCGACCCAAGCGCCTCCTTGGGGCGGTTGGCGAAGGGAACAATAGCGTGTTTGAAGCCATGCTTGGCCGCTTCGCGGAGGCGCTCCTGTCCATTGCCCACAGGCCGCAGCTCGCCGGTCAGGCCCAACTCACCGAAGACGATCAGGTCGCGAGGCAGAATGCGATCCCGGAAAGAACCCAAGACCGCCAACAGCACGGCGAGATCTGCCCCGGTCTCGTTTATACGCACGCCACCGACCACGTTGGCAAAGACGTCCTGATCGCTGAGGGTTATTCCGCAATGCCGATGCAGCACGGCCAGATGCATGGCAAGTCGCTGTTGATCCAGGCCTACGGCCACGCGTTTGGCGTAACCGCCCGTTCCTTCATCCACCAGCGCCTGCAGCTCTACGAGCAGGGGCCGTGTTCCCTCCCAGGTAACGGTGGCAATGCTGCCCGGAGAATCTACCTCTCCTCGCTGCAGAAATATCGCTGACGGATTGGCAACCTCTTTCATGCCCAGGTCGGTCATGGCGAAAATGCCCAGTTCGTTGATCGCGCCAAAACGATTTTTGTGTCCTCGCAGGGTGCGGTAGCGGCTACCGGCAGGGCTATCGAGCATCATGAAACAGTCAATCATATGCTCCAGCACCTTGGGCCCAGCAATGGCGCCCTCCTTTGTGATGTGCCCGACCAGGACGATGACCACATCTCGTTGTTTTGCTAAGCGGGTAAGAAAGGCTGCGGTTTCTCGAACCTGGGTAACGGACCCTGGCGTGGCATCCAGGGACCCCATCTGCATAACCTGAATCGAGTCAACAATCACCACATCCGGGCGACTCGTCTCAATCTGGTTAGCAATGACCTCGACCCTTGTCTCAGCGGCCACCTGCAGCCCATCCAAGGGTAGGCGCAGACGCTTTGCGCGCAGGGCCAACTGCTGCAGTGACTCCTCTCCGGTGACGTACAGCACCGAGCGCTGCTGAGCCAGGGCAGTACTCACCTGAAGCAGCAACGTACTCTTGCCCGCGCCAGGGTCGCCGCCCATCAAGACAACGGAACCAGGCACAAAGCCCCCGCCCAAAACGCGGTCTAGCTCCGCTAGCCCAGAAGGAATCCGTGGCGTCTCCTGGACATTGATCTCCGCCAGCTTGCGTATTGTCGCTGTTTCACCGGAATAACCCACCTGGGGGCCGTCAATGGGAGTGACGTTGAGTTGCTTGAGCGTATTCCAGGCGTGACAGTTATGGCACTGGCCCTGCCACTTACTGTGTTCCGCGCCACAATCAGAGCAGACGAAGGCCGTTTTGATTTTGCTCTTTGCCACTTAGCAAGCCTCTCCTTGCAACGACCGATCAGTGTACAAATTCGTTGTACCGCTCGTGCGCTAGGTCCTCAAACTTGGTGAGGTTGCCGGTGAACTTAACCCGCACCTTGCCGATGGGGCCGTTTCGCTGCTTACCGATGATGATCTCGGCGATGTCACGGTCCTCTGTGTTCTCGTTATACACCTCATCGCGGTAGATAAAGAGGATCACATCAGCATCTTGCTCGATTGCCCCAGATTCTCGCAGATCGGAGTTCATGGGACGCTTATCCGGACGGGATTCCAGTTGCCGATTGAGCTGAGACAGCGCGACAACGGGACAGCGCATCTCTTTGGCCAGGGCTTTAAGTGAGCGTGAGATTTCGGAAATCTCTGTGGCGCGGTTCTCGCTGTTGTTCGGCGTTCGCATGAGCTGCAGGTAATCCACAACCACCATGTCGAGGTCACCCGCCTCCCTAGCTACGCGGCGACACCGGCTGCGAACCTCTCCCGGCGTCAGCGCCGCAGTATCATCGATATACAGGCGCTTGTCCCTGAGTTGGCTCACGGCACCCGTAAATCGCGTCCAATCCTCATCCTTGAGTTCGCCCGTGCGCAGTCGCGTCTGGTCGATGCGTCCCAGGCTAGAAATCATCCGCATGACGATCTGGTCTGCCGGCATCTCCATGCTGAACACCAAGACTGCGCCACCAGACATCACCGCGTGTTCTACCATGTTCACGGCAAAAGCCGTCTTTCCCATGGAGGGCCTAGCCGCTACCACCACCAAATCAGAACGCTGCCAGCCGGAGGTTTTTTGATCTAGGTCTTTGAATCCAGAAGCAACGCCAGTTATGGCTCCCTTCGAAGAGAAAAGAAACTCAACTTTCTTTACCGTCTCCTTGAGCACGTTAGCGATTTTCTCCGGGCCGCTCTCTCGAAGCCGTTTTTCGCCAATCTGAAATACGGACTGCTCGGCAAGTTCCAGCAGGCTGTCAGTATCTCTTCCTTCCGGAGTGAAGGCAGCGTCCGCTATCTGATTGGCAGCACCGATCAACTGGCGCAGAACCGACCGATCACGAACAATTTTGCCGTAGGCTGTGATATTGCTGGTGCCCGGCGTCGCCTCCGCTAGCTCTGCTAGGTAGGAAATACCCCCGGCTTTCTCCAATAAGCCCTTGCTCTGGAGACGCTCGGAGACGGTGACCGCATCCAGCGGGGCATTATCATTGGCTAAGTCCGTCATGGCCTCAAAAATAATCTGATGCTGAGGTCGGTAAAAATCCGTGGCGGCTACGACTTCAATTAGCTCAAACCAAGACTGGTCATCGAGCATTAGGCCGCCAATAACGGACTGCTCTGCCTCAAGGGAGTTGGGTGGCACCTTGAGGGTATCTATTCTGTTCTGATCGGTGGCAAATTCGGACATGGTGGTCGGGCACCCTATACCCAGGTGCTACGCGGTGCGCTCCAACGTCGGGCTAAACAGATTGTATTCTTAGACGGGCAAAATCAAGGGCATTCAACCCGCCGCGCGTGAACAGATGATCGCCGGCCCCGAGGGGAAATCCAAATCGTCTGGTTATTCCTCGACCACCGCCACCTTAACGTCGAACATCACGTCAGAATGCAGCTGGAGCGACACATCGTACTCACCCAAGGCGCGGATCGCACCCTCGGGTAGCCTGACCTCACTCCGCTCTACTTCGTGACCTTCGGCCACCAGCGCATCAGCAATGTCTTGCGTACCCACGGAGCCGTACAGCCTGCCCTCTTCCCCAGCCTTGACCAAAATGGTGATGACCAGTTCTTCCATCTTTTCCGCACGGGTGCGGGCTATGGCTAACTTATCATTGGCCGCCTTTTCCAACTCCGCTCGGCGTTCTTCAAACACGGCTCGGTTGGCGTCGTTGGCCTGAACAGCCTTGGCTTGAGGGATAAGAAAGTTTCGGGCAAAGCCTGGCTTGACCGACACCTCATCCCCTAAGTCTCCGAGGTTGTTTACCCGTTCAAGTAAAATAACGTTCATAGTTGTTCCTTGGTTGGGTTACTTGTGCTGATCGGTGTAGGGGATCAGAGCTAAGTAGCGAGCGCGCTTCACTTCCTTCGCCAGGTTGCGTTGGAATCTCGCCGTTGCCCCGGTAATCCGGGCAGGAACAATCTTGCCCGTCTCACCAACAAATTGCTTGAGGGAATCTAGGTCTTTGTAGTCTAGCTCAATGTCCTTAAACTGGACCTGTACTCTTCTTCCGCCTCTCATGATGACTCCTCCTCTGATGCTGTGGCCGTTTCGGTGGCTTCTTCCTGGGGCGCTGCGGCTGGAGCGGTTTCTGTGGGCCCAGCTTCGGCTTCCGTCGACTCAGTCTCTGAGGACTCAGCTTCGGCTGGAGCGGATTCGGCCTCAGTGGCCTTTTGCGCCGCTGCTGATTCCCGAGCCGCTGCCTCCTGTTCACGACGGCGATCGCGCTCGCGATCCTTTTCTTGCTCTCTCAGCTCTTCTTCATAGAGTTTGGAATTGCCGACCACTGGGCCTTTACGACGAATAACCATGCTACGTATCACCGCATCATTGAAGCGGAACGCACTTTCCAGTTCATCCATGGTTTCTTGGCCCACTTCCACGTTCATTAGGATGTAGTGCGCTTTGTGGATTTTCGCGATGGGGTAGGCGAGCTGTCTGCGGCCCCAGTCCTCGGCCCGATGAATCACGCCGTTGCCGCGCTCGATCATGGCGGTATAGCGTTCAACCATTCCTGGCACCTGATCGCTTTGATCGGGGTGCACCAAGAATACGATCTCGTAATGTCGCATAGCTCTTCCTTTTGGTCGTAGCCTCCTGAGGCTTTAAGCTCGTGACGAGCCACCCCAGTGAAGCAAGGTTCAGGGCCACTTTTGCAGCCGGGCGCGCATTGTAGGGTTCGCTCGTGGCTGATGCAAGCCGACCTACCGCCGCTAAGATGTGCCCCGCTGACGCAGTACCTCGAAAAGCAGAACCCCGGTGGCCACGGAGACGTTAAGGCTTTCCACGCTGCCGACCATGGGAATACTGACCAACTGATCGCACAGAGTTCGTGTCAGGCGCCGAAGGCCGTCGCCCTCGCTCCCCATGACCAAAGCGGTGGCGGGCCGAGCATCCACTGACTGCCACAGGGCCTCTCCCTCGGCGTCCGCGCCCAAAATCCAAACTCCCTGATCGCGAAGCCACGACAGGCATCGCGCCAGGTTCGTCACTTGAACGATAAACAAGCCTTCTGCACCACCCTGTGCGGTTTTCATGGCGACGGGACTGAGTGGCGCACTATTCCTTTTCGGCAAAATGACGGCATCTACGCCCACTGCATTGGCCGTTCGCAGACAGGCACCCAGGTTCCGTGGGTCGGTAATACCATCCAGCACCAACAACAAGGGCGTCTCGCCAAGTGCTGGCCACTGATCCTTCAGCGCCTGCTCGTCAGCCACCGCTCGCGAATGACACTCGAGCAGAACACCCTGGTGATTAAGATTTGGAGTTCGCCGTTTAAACCAAGCATCGTCCACCGCCTGATAGCGAACCCCTGCTGCGCGAGCCAACTCCAGCAGCTCCTGAATGCGCGCATCACGTCGACCCTTGGCGAAGTACAGACAGCGAGCCTGTGCAGGCGCTGCGCCGAGCGCGGCGCGCACTGCTTGTTTCCCAATCACCTCGTCCATGATGCAGAAAGTCTCCCAATGTAAGATCGGCTGTGCACCGGCCTAGCGTCGCCGTCGCTTGGCGCTAGCGCCGGAGCGACGCCTACCCTTTTCCGACTTGGGACGCTCTGATCCGGATTTTTTAGTCTGGGGTTTAGCGCGAGCGCTACCCTCAGGCAACTGCAGCTCGATCTTGCCCTGAGCAGGCTCTACATTGGCGATCAACACGCCGAGTCTGTCTCCCAGCGCAAAACGTCTGCCACTGCGCTCTCCGACCAAACACTGACGACTCGGCTCATGGCGAAAATAATCACCTCCCAGGTCGGATATATGCAGCAAGCCCTGAATGAAGAAGTCGTCCACTTCGATAAACAGGCCGAAGTCGGTAACGCCGGCCACGGTCCCTTCTCGCACTTCTCCGATATGCTGCCGAAGCAGATCACACTTCAGCCAGGCGGCCACCGTCCAGCCTGCGGTCTCTGCGCGACGCTCGAGCTGGGAACAACGTTCCCCCAAACCCTCGAGCGTTTCCTTGTCTAGAATCCACCCCTTGCGCCGACCGCCCTGATTGAGCAACGCCTTGATGGTTCGATGCACAAGCAGATCTGGATAACGACGTATGGGGCTGGTGAAGTGCATATAGCGGGGCAGGGCCAAGCCAAAGTGGCCCGCATTCTGAGGAGAATAAACGGCCTGCTTAAGGCTTCTAAGTACCATCTGCTGGTAAAGCCAGCCGCCGGGCTTGGACAGAATCTCTTTCAACAATCGCTGATAGGTCAGAGAACTGGGTACACCTTCTGCAAGGCGGACACCGAGGGACATGAGATCCTGACGCAGATCTGCCAGCTTGAGGACATCTGGCGGCTCATGTATGCGATAGAGCGACAGCTGTTCGTGCTTCTCGATAAAGCGCGCGGCACAAACATTGGCATTAATCATGGCCTCCTCGATCAGGCGATGGGCCATCAAGCGCCGAACCGGGCGGATGCCAACAACGAAGCCCTGCTCGATTTCGATGTCCCCTTCGCGCCCCTCGAAGTCAAGACCGCCGCGCTCAAGTTTGGCAGCGGCGAAAGCATCGTGCACCTCGTGCAGTGCCCTCAGGGATGCGGCAATGCGCTGGGCAGCCTCTGGGTCCCCAGGAAGGGGAGCCTGGTGATCAAGATGATCCTGTACTTGTTCATAGGTCAGCCGGGCATGGGACCGGATCAGCCCTTCGCAGAATTCATAGGCCACCACTTCCCCATCGGCCTGGATCCGCATATCGCAGACCAAGGCGAGTCGATCCACTTCCGGCTTGAGAGAGCAGAGCTCGTTGGACAATGCCTCTGGCAACATGGGCACCACATAATCGGGCAGATATACAGAAGTCGTGCGCTCGTTAGCCTCTAGGTCCAGAGCAGAGCCCGGTTTTACATAGTGAGAGACATCGGCTATCGCGACAATTAAGCGCCAACCCCCCTTGGCTAGGGGCTCGGCATACACCGCATCGTCAAAATCCTTGGCCGTGGCGCCGTCAATAGTCACCAAGGGTACATCTGAAAGGTCGGTGCGATGACCGTGGTCCTGGCGACGCACTGTTTTTGGCAGCCTCGGCAGGCTCTTGGACACCGCTTCCGGCCAGTCCGCCTTTATGTCGAGGGTTTCCAGGGTTGAGGCAATGGCTTGCTGCAGCACACTTTCACTGCTTATGACGCTGGTGATACGGCCTACCCAGCCGCGATGATCCTGGTCCAGGAGCTGGACACGCACGCTATCACCCTGTGCTGCGCCTGAGGCCTTGCCTTGAATTCTGATGCGCCCAGTCACCTGTCGGAGCAGAGGTTCGACCAAGGGTACTCGGCCCTTGAGATTTAACACGCCGATAACCGGCAAGGCGCTCATCTTCAGGCGCTCGGTAACCAACGCCTCGCCGTCCTGCTCTCGATACCGAATCTGATCGCCGGCGCGGACCCAAAGCCCGCCTGGCTCTTTCTGCTGCGCCCGATTCAGGGGCAGATTCTCGACCCAGAGGTGGCCTCCCTGAAGGCGAACCTCCCCCCTGTCTCGCGCATCTTTCCGATCAGAGGCGCCCTGTCGAATTGCAGGTTGACCCACCAGCTCGTACCCCGCTTTCGCGTCGCCGGAAATTTGCCCGGCTTTTAACAACTCGTTTAGCACCTGGCGCGCTGCCTTGATTTCTGCCGGCCCGCGAAGCTTTAGCTGGGCAACCAAGCCCTGCCATCCCAGGGGTTCACCCGCCTGATGCATGGCGTTTAGCAAATCCTGGGCCTGCAGAGCCGCGTTACCATCAGAGCCGTTATCGGCAGAGGCCTTAGTCAAGTTTGACACCTTCTATGTGAAATGAGTAAAGTCCGCGACCCTGCCAGACCGCAGATGCCCAGGTGGTGAAATTGGTAGACACGCTAGCTTCAGGTGCTAGTGGGGGCAACCCCGTGGAGGTTCAAGTCCTCTCCTGGGCACCATCTTACGCCTAACGCTTTCAAAGTGCCTTTTTTTGTGCGCGACCGCGGACCCTCCTCCAACAGCCATATATCATCCATTCGCCGTGTTAATCACTGCGCGCCAATCGTGAACAATACAGGCTGCTGGATGCTCAGCGCGGGCTCTCAAGGGCGGACCTCAGGGCATCTCGCCTAGAGGACACGTGTGGTGTATCCAGGCACAATGATCTTTCAAAAATAACCCTAAGCGGCGTGAGCGAAACACCTTGAACACGGTCCTTGGCATTGATCTGGGCACTCAAAGCCTCAAAGTGGTCTTTTATAATTATGAGACCAAACAAATTCAGGCTAGCGCTTCGCGACCCCTAACGGTCCAGCGGGATGATCACGGCGCAGCCGAGCAAGAAGCCAGTGCCTGGTTGGCCGCCCTGCAGCAATGCTGCGCGGAAATCCCAGGCTCGGTCAAACAGTCCGTTCGCGCCATTGGGGTTTCTGGCCAGCAGCATGGCTTTGTCGCCTTAGACGCCTCCGACCAGGTGCTGTGTCCGGTAAAGCTTTGGTGCGATACCGCAACGCAAGATCAGGCCGACGCTATCCATGCCGCATGCGGCGGGCGAGAGCGAGTTATCGAGGTGGCGGGCAACCCTATTCTTGTCGGCTATACCGCTTCTAAGATTCGCTGGCTCAAAGACAGCCAGCCCCAAGCCTATGCGCGTCTTGCACACATTCTGCTACCTCATGACTTTTTAAACTTTGTCCTCACCGGCATCAAGGCCATGGAATACGGGGATGCTTCGGGCACCGGCCTGCTCAATGTACGAACCCGAGCATGGTCGGATGAGGTTTGTCGGGCAGTGGACGAAGACCAAGATCTAAAGGCGCTGCTGCCGCCGCTCATTGCGCCTGATGAGCCCCTGGGCACGACCGTAACGGACTTTGCTAGGGCATGCGGGCTGCCGCTGGATGTGCCTGTCGCACCCGGAGGCGGCGACAACATGATGGCCGCTATCGGCACCGGCAATGTGGTCTCGGGCCAGCTAACCATGAGTCTGGGCAGCTCGGGTACGCTGTTCGCTTATTCCGATAGGGCGGTGGTTGATCCCTCGGGCGACATTGCGGGCTTTTGCAGTTCAACGGGCGGCTGGCTGCCCCTGGTCTGCACCATGAACTGCACCCTGGGAACCGAGCTTGTACGTATGCCTCTGGGCGTTGGGCTAGAAAATTTTGAACAGGTGCTCAACACAGCGGAACCTGGGGCCGGTGGTTTGCTGACTCTGCCTTTCTTTGGTGGCGAGCGAATGCCGAACCTTCCCAACGCCAGAGGCTCTATCTTGGGCATTAGCCCCGATAATTTTGATGCGCCAAACCTTTTACGCTCCCAGGTGGAAGCAGCCACTTATGGCCTTAAGTATGGATTGGAAGCCTTAGTATCCCTGGGTATTGAGGCCCGAGAGATCACGCTCACCGGTGGTGGCGCGAACAGTCCGGCTTGGCGTCAAATCGTCGCCGACATTTTCGAGCTTCAGGTTGTGGCACCGGAAGTAGATGAGGGTGCTGCCCTCGGCGCAGCCCTACAGGCCCTTTGGATTTTGAGCTGTATGCAGCAGGGTCCGTCGCCGATCTCCAGCATAACGAACGAGCATGTTGCCAACCGCCCCTCCACCCGTGTCGAACCCCAGTCATATAGATTCGATGTTTACCGTGAACACTATGACCGCTATCGTCATGCGGTAGACTTCTTGGCAGGCTTTTATTAGCGGCACCGAATAGCAGACTACGGTGCTTGAGAGCGCAAGAACCCGATCGATGGCACGGCGCTGCGCGCCGGAATTCATCCTTATATCGACGCCGAAACGAGACCGCCCATGAAAGTGCTTATCCCTTTTTTATTGTTGATCACACCGCTCGCCTTCGCCCAGGAGACCTCGTTGATTTGCTCTGGCAAGATCAAGACAACCGTTCCGCGTTTAGATTCCGACGAAGACTTTGGGATCAAAACCAGAGTGGCGTTAATGGAAAGGGAAGTTCGGCTGGATCAGGCGAAAAAGAAGGTTTGGCTACGCGGCTCAGACTGCACGAAGACCAACACGTTGGTTGATGGCTGGGCCGAGGCCATTGCCACAGATTTCGAGGGCGACAGCATCAGCGCGGTCTTTCGCGCCAGCCGCGACCCCCATGCTGCCTGCCGCAAAAAATCGGGCAAGCACCGCATAGAGATCGACAAGTCCTCTGGAAGGTTAAAAGTGGGTTCCATTTTTTTAAGCTGCGCACTTAACAAGGCGGCCAGCTCCTGACTTCCGACCAAGCCAATTCGCCCCCTCAGCTCACCGATGCGCTGACGGCAGGCGATATCAGCCGGGTAGTCGAGATGGCCTGGGAAGACCGAACGCCCTTTGAGGCCATAGAGCGCCAGTTCGGCCTGTCCGAAGCTCGAGTTATTAAGCTCATGCGGCAACACATTTCCCGGGGCGCCTTTCTGCGCTGGCGAAAGCGGGTAAGCGGTCGTAAGACCAAGCACCTGGCGCTGCGACCATCTGGCGTCGCTCGTCATCAATCCAGCACCCACAACAAGGCCAACCGCTAGCGTCCACAGCCAATCAGAGTGGGCGATAAAGATGGCGTAAAAGGCGCATGGCCGTTTTATTGTGTACCCTAAGCCTGCCCACGGGCACACAATAATAAGGAGAAAACATGAAAAAAATATTGATCACCATGCTGCTTAGCCTTTGCGCATCAACCTCTTGGGCAGGACCTATCGTCGAGGTCTATACCTGCGAGCTAAATGAAGGAAAGACCCTGGCTGATGTTAACGCGATGATGGCGACCTTCAGCGAGATGCTGCAAAAAGCGGGAATCGAGGACGCCTATACTGCACATGTGGGATTTCAGCAGGTTCCCATTCGTAGTCGCTCGGTGAACTGGATCGGTATCTCGCCATCGGGCGAAGCCTTCGGCAAAGCAAACGACTGGTTTAACGGCTCGGAAGACGGTGCCGCTTTCGGGGCGCTTTATACGTCCATCTACAGCTGCGACCACTCTTTCATGACCTTCATCACCGCCTCCTCTAAATAGTCGTAGGCCGTCCTACAAACGCCAGCTTTCGTCGAGCTTTTCGCTGGATGAGGCCAGGGCGGGCTAAACTTGAGGAACGATAAAGTACGCGACGGCGGGCGATATGTTGATTAACGCAAGGAAGAAGCTCCAATCCTGCAGGTGCGCTGTCCAACACGCCCAACGTCGATCCTTTTTCGTTGTCACGATTATTTTGGCGATTTACTTAGGCGGGTGCACGGTACCCACCCTGTCTGCGAACCATACGGATGACGTAACGGCTCAGGCAGACACCGGTGTGAGCGCCGCGCAGGTCCGAGCCTGGCAGCGGCGCTTTCAACGAGGGCTGGGTGCATACAGACGAGGTAATTTTGAGGCCGCCATGAACATCTGGCGTCCCCTAGCAGAGGCCGGTCACGTTTATTCCCAGCTCAATGTGGGCTACCTCTACCATCAGGGTCAAGGCGTTCCACAAGACGCGGACACTGCGGTGGCCTGGTATCAACGTGCGGCGGCCCAGGGCAGCAAGAAAGCGACCTTTAACCTCGCCTTGATGTATCGCTTTGGCGAGGGCGTGCCCACAAACTCAGAACGCGCAGCCCAGCTTTATACGGAAGCCGCAACCTCTGGCCTTCGACCCGCGCAAACCAATCTTGGTCATCTTTACCGAGACGGGGAGGGCGTGGAGCCGAGTGAGGAGCAGGCAGCGCGGTGGTACTCGCTGGCGGCGGAACAAGGGGACCCAGAAGCTCAAACCAACCTAGCCTATGCCCTCGAGCAGGGTGTCGGGGTAACCCAGAACCTTCAGGCAGCAGCAAGATGGTATGCGCGCGCCGCCATTCAGGGCGATTCCCTTGCACAGTTTAACTTGGGCGCCATGTTCGCTCGCGGTGCGGGCGTTGAGAAGAATAAGAAAACTGCCTATGCCTGGTTTACGCTCTGTGCAAACCAGCAGGGCCCAGATGCTGAACGCTATCAGGCCCTCCTCGCTCAAGACATGACGCCCGCTGAGGTCGAGGCTGCCGAAGAGCTTGCCAGCCGGATCAGCGTTGAGATGCAGCGTCAAAAGGCAGGTAAGACGACTAAACCCTGACGGTTTGCAAATTGTGCCCAGACATTCTTTCACCTCGCCTCGACGCCGAGGCACGCAGGGTAGCGTTTTTCATCCCATGGAGCGCGCCATGCCTAGGTTCACCAATCCTCTTCTTGCCCTAGCACTTCTTATTGCCAATTCAGCCAACGCTATTGAAACGCTGGCCTATACCGTCTTGGCGGAGGGTGAGGCGATTGAAATCAGAGCCTACGAGCCTCATTTGCTTGCGTCGGTGAGCGTGGGATCAAACTTTGAAAACGCAGGGTCACAGGGGTTTCGACCGCTATTCAACTACATCGCCGGCAACAACGCCGATGACATGAAGATTTCGATGACTTCCCCGGTGATCCAAGAACCCGACTCGGCACGCTGGCAGGTTTCCTTTGTCATGCCCGGCCAGTTCGATCTTGAGTCCTTACCCGAGCCGCGCTCTGACCAGGTCAAACTTGGCCAGCGGCCGTCAACGATCATGGCGGCGATCAGCTATCGAGGCGGGTGGAGTCGAGATCTTTTTTTGGAGCATGAAAGAAGACTCTTCGCCGCCCTAGAGAACATGCCCTATGTGGCCTGCGGCCCGAGTAAGTGGGCGCGCCACGATCCGCCGATGATGCCGTGGTTCATGCGCCGCAATGAGATTCTCGTGCAGGTGTGTCGCGCGGGATCAGACGGGGCGCTGGCGTCATTAGCGGCTACCAAGGAAGGTTAGACCCGTCTAGCTTCAGGAACTGCCCGCTTTGCTCCACCGTGACGGACTCTGCTAGCCGATAAAGACGTTGGGCACAGGCATCGGGGCTCTGCAGGGTCGCCGCTCGAGACTGCGTAAAGGGTTTTGAGAGGGCGCTAGTAGTCGTGCCAGGGTGCACGGCAATGACGATAGGCTGCGTACGCCAGCTCCGCATTTCGATAGCCAGACACTTGATCCCCATATTGAGGGCCGCCTTGGACATGCGATACCCGTACCAACCTCCAAGTTGGTTATCTTCAATGCTGCCCACTTGCGCGGATAGAAAAACCCCTCTGAAGTCTTCCACTTTCTTGAGTGCCGTCGCTAGTTTGGAAAACAAGACAAGGGGCCCTAGGGCGTTCACCGACATGTCGGTACCCAGCTTGTCGTAATTCAGCTTACGCAGCGTTTTTTCAGGTCCTCCCGCGTCACCGTGCAGATAGCCACTACAGCAGACCCAGCGATGAATTGGCACATCCAATTCGCCTATTTTGTGAGCGCACGCGTCGATGCTCGACGCATCTCCTAAATCTGCGCTCAGCCAGCAGATACGTTCATGAACGCTAGAAACGGCCTGGCGATGAATGGCAATCACTAGCTTCACGCGATCATCCGCGAGGTATTCCTCGACCAAGGCCGCGCCAATGCTGCCGCCCGCCCCCAAAATCAAAACATTCATGTCGCTCTTCCTAATTTAAGACCCTGTACACCAGATAGCACGTTGGCCCCCACCCCGAGGGGCTGAACACCCTATGCTCACCCATCAGCTAGCGCCAATAAGTCCTAGTGCTACTTGGACACCATATACGCGTGTCTCAGAATTCTCGGCTAAATTGCGAGTTATGTCCAAATTTACTTTGACATTTTCGATTTTTAACTGATAATCACCCAATACCACAATTTAGGATTTAGACATGTCTAAGCAAACTCGTCGAGATTTCCTGCACACAGGTGCAGCGCTTTGGGCCACTGCTCTCATCCCGGCCATCACTGTGGCAGAGGGAATGCCTGCGCTTGAAGAGACAGACCCACTCGCCATAGCTCTGGGCTACAAGAAAAATGCCGCTGAAGTAGACACCGCGAAGTATCCGAAGCGCGCTGGCGCCTCCGGCGCCACTCAATTTTGCAGCAACTGCGCCCTGTACGTTGAGCAGCAAGACGGCATGGGGCTTTGCACAGCGATACCGGGCAAGCTCGTTGCTGGCGCGGGATGGTGTAACGCTTGGATTCCCACCACCTAAATCGAACAAGGAGAAAAAAGATGGAACGTCTAACCATTGGAGCCGTCGCAAACTTGACCGGCGTCCCGACGCATACCCTTCGAAAGTGGGAGAGCAGACACGCCATTGTTACGCCACACCGCAGTGACTCTGGACGCCGCTTCTATACCAATGAGCACGTGCAACGCCTGCTGTTGGTTAAGCGGCTCATGGGCGAGGGTCACTCCCTTGCGGAACTCTCTAAGCAAAGCAACGACGAGTTAGACATTCTTGCCGTGAGACATGAGCAAAGCCGAGCCGCCCACCACGACGGCGGCGCGGACGTTGTTGGTCTAACCCTGACAACCATCTTCGAAAGAGCGAAGCCGACCTTAGTACCCGCTTTCTCTGGTTTCTCCCAAACCCTGGAAAAGTGGTTGGATCAGGATGAGCACATTCGGAACAGCAATCATGGCACTTTGGTGGTTGAAAGCGATACGCTCCCTGATGCCGTTGTGGAACGGCTAGTCTCGTTGCGTAATGGACACTACCAACGCGTCATCGTCGTCTATGCCTTCGCACCGCGCCGTGTCGAACAACTGCTAGCTAGTCATGGGGTCCAGGCCATCAAAGCCCCGGCCTCAGCAGAAAAACTTCGACTCAATCTGACTACCCAGGCTTTAAACATTCCCGCAGAAACTTATCAGGTTGGTGTTAGCGCCTTCGATCCAGCTCAGCTATCAAAGCTCGCCAATATGATTCCAAGCCTGCACTGCGAGTGCCCGAATCACATTGCGAAGCTGTTGATCGATATCAGTGGTTTTGAGAAGTACTGCATGCAGTGTGAGGACGACGATCCGACCCAGCGTAAGCTGCACACGCAGCTCGCGGAGATGACCGCCCAGGCGCGATCCATCTTTGAATCCGCCCTGCGCTCGGTCGCCGTTGCAGACGGCCTTGACCTAGATACTTTCCGATAGGGCACCGACCGGCAACCCATCCCTTAGGGGATGGGTAGATAGCCGTTTTCAACACCCTTGGTGAAGACGCCTACCGCATCGTGGGCATGCAGGCTCTCATGGTGCTCGATACGCACCCAGTAGTCGCTCCAGCGGCTGTCCTCGCTCAGAGCGCCCTTGAGACGCCTTCCGGCGTCCTCAATAAACATGAGATTCTTACCGTTTAGGCGTGCGAACTCCTGCTCATCCTCTCTTTTCACCGCGCTTTGTACCGGGGTTTTGAGGGACGCTTCTATCTGATCTATCAGGGCCGTGAGAGGCAGGTCGTCGTTTTCCACATCAAGCTGAACAAGGATTTTTGCGGTACTACGCTGGCTGTGCGGGGTAGCAAGCACGCCCTCCTCAGTGCCCAACCATTGCTTCACTTCGCTGATGGAGACATCCCCTTCCTTACCAAAGTCTTTGCAGAACTGCTCCTGGATCAACTGCCGAGCGAGGGCGGCCGAGCAAGGACAGGTCGAGGAGTACTTCACCTCAACCGAAAGCTCTAGGGCGATCTGTCCCTTAATCAACGTTCCCTTGACCATAACCGGGTAGGAAGACCAGCCCATGTTGTCACTGAGCAAGGCGCGACGACGAATCGAATGATCGAATTCGAACTGCACAAAGGCATTGGTGCTGAGGTCGTGATGCGATTCGAGTACTGAAGCGAGGAGCATTTTGAGTCCCGCCGCGGTCAGAGGCCTAGTGGACGCATGCTCATCCAAGAGCAGGTACAGGCGTGACATATGAATGCCTTTGGCCAACGGGTCAGCGAGATTAACGTATACCTGAACGTTGGCATGCACCTCACGATTATGGTCCCCATCTTTAACAAGAAGCGGTTGGTGCACATTACTCATGCCTACCCAATCTAGGGTGCTCTGAGCCTCGGCGAGGGTGCGGTTCGCGATATCGGGCATTTCCGCTATCGAAATTTGCTCCGCTGATCTCATGTCTTTACCTTTTCCATTGAAAATTGAGCGATCAGGCTATGCTGCCCCAGGTCAATAGAATGTGAACTCAGATAACATAAATCACGACCATACTCTGACCTTCTCTAGTGAGCAGGCTGTCAGGGGCAGGTAGGTCTTCCGGGCTACTGCCCGAGCTTTTCTGCTTCGACGTCGGAGAGCGGCCGAGCTTCGTCGGCCAGCATGATAGGAATTCCGTCCTTGATGGGATAGGCCAAGCGACTGGCAGCACACCACAGCTCGTCATGCTCCCGCATCAACTTAAGTCCACCTCGACTGACGGGACAAACCAATAGCTCTAACAGTTTTGAATCGATCACGTCGCGTTCCTCTCTAGTGGGCAGCGGCCTCTTGGCCTGCCTGGCCGTAGATAAAGGGATTTTTGAGGATCATAGTCTCCTGCCGATCAGGACCCGTAGAGATAATATCGATGGGCGCTCCGACAGCTTCTTCAATGCGCTGAATATACCGCCTGGCATTTTCAGGCAGTTGTTCGATTCGACTCATGCCTAACGTTGAGCCCTCCCACCCAGGCAGTTCTTCGTAAACAGGCTGGACGCTTTCGTAGTACTCACTGCCAAAGCTCGGGCTATCTCGACCGTCGCCCCGAACCTCGTACCCAACGCACACCTTTATCGTTTCTAGCCCGTCGAGAACGTCGAGCTTGGTTAAACACAGTCCAGAAATGCTATTGATTTGTACCGCCTGACGGAGAGCGACGGCGTCAAACCATCCGCAGCGTCTTGGCCGTCCGGTGGTCGATCCAAATTCATGCCCGCGCTCCGCCAGTCCCTGTCCGACCTCGTCAAAAAGCTCCGTCGGGAACGGACCGGAACCTACCCGAGTTGCGTAAGCCTTCGTGATGCCCAGAACGTAGTCCAGATACCTGGGACCAAAGCCACTGCCGACGGCAGTGCCGCCCGCAGTTGTATTGGACGAGGTCACGAAGGGATAGGTGCCCAAGTCTACGTCCAGCATGGCGCCCTGAGCCCCTTCAAAAAGGATATTCTGCCCGCTCTCACGCAGGGTATGAAGCAAGGGAACAACGTCCGCGGCCATGGGCCTGATCTGCTCTGCCACCTCAGCGCATTGTTCTAGGGTGTGGTGAAAGTCCAGAGCAGGTTTTTTGTAGTAATTGGTTAGCATGAAGTTGTGGTACTCCATCACCTCCGAGAGCTTGTCCGTAAAACTCTGCCAATAGAAAAAGTCCCCTAGACGAAGGCCGCGGCGTGCTGCCTTATCCTCATAAGCCGGCCCTATGCCTCTGCCCGTCGTGCCTATTTTTTTTGTGCCCCTGGCTTCTTCCCGAGCGAGGTCAAGCTGCACATGGTGGGGCAAGATAAGCGGACAAGCTGGAGAAATTTTCAGCCGATCTCGCACCGGCACGCCATTTTTTTCCAGCTCGGTGATTTCCTTGAGCAGTGCGTGAGGCTCGAGCACCACACCATTGCCGATAATGCACTGAACGCCGTCATGTAAGATGCCCGAGGGGATAACGTGCAGAACGGTCTTCTTACCGTCGATAACCAGCGTATGCCCAGCGTTGTGCCCACCCTGAAAGCGCACCACCGCGGAAACATGATCTGTCAGCAGGTCAACAATCTTTCCCTTGCCCTCGTCACCCCACTGGGTGCCGATGACGACCACATTACGTCCCATCAGCGTTCCTTAGCTTTGCTACTGGTTTTGTCTTGAGGCAATTCAGCCGTTTTTCAACAGGGCTGAATCTGCCATTCCCCCTCAACTTGCCGCAGTACACCCATGCAATCATCGGGACCACACTCATCCGGAGAGCACGCCATGGCCACTCGCTGCCCTTGGGCGCGCAGCGCAGCTACCGCAGCCTCCAGTCCGGGACGCAGTGCAGCCCCCACGTAGGGCGCATAGACATAGGGATTGGTGTTCGTCATGGAATCTTCGAGCAGCAATTTTAGATCAATATCAAACCCCGTCGCCGGGCGTCCGCGACCAAAAATTTTACCAATGCCGTCGTAACGGCCGCCCTGCGCCAGGGCTCGCCCGTGGCGAGGATGATAAACCGCAAACACTGGCCCGTTGTGGTAACCATAGCCGGACAGCTCGGCCACATCGATTCGCAGGTCAACGTCAGGATGCCGCTCAGCAATAGTAGCGGCTAATTCATCAAGTTCCGCAATGGCCGTCTGGACACCCTCCGGTGCCTTCTCTAACACCTGAGCCGCCTGGGAGATCACTTCTCGCCCACCCATCAAATTGGGTAAGGCAGACATCATCAGTGCCGTTGATGAATTGCCGAGGAGGTTTCGAATATCTGATTCGCCCTTACGCTGGATGGATTCGAACAATGCGGGGGCGTCGTCTTCCGCAAGCTCTCCCGTTTCCAGCAACCTGCCCGCAAGACCTAGGTAGATGCCCATATGCCCCAACAACAGCACCGGCTTCTCAACCTGGGCCTGTTTGAGCACTTCTAGCATTAGCGCAACCACCTCGGCATCTGCGGCTAGGCTGGCTGATCCAAAAATCTCGGCTCCGGCTTTAAACGGCACGCGGGACTGAGCACCCGTTTGTGGATTAGCGAAGACCACGGGGCCGGCATAGCAAAGGCGCTGGACACCTGCTTTAGGCCGGCTGTGGGCGTCAATCCTGACTGCTTGAGAAGTCATGTCTGCGCGCAGGCCAAGCTGACGACCACTGACCTGATCCACGACCTTAAGAGTCTGCAGGTCTAGGTCTTCGCCGCTGCCCACGAGTAGTGAGTCGAGGAACTCAACCACCGGTGGTTCGATGTAGTCGAAGCCCCAGCTGACTAAAACATCTAGAGCGCGGCGCCTAAGAAGCTCGAGCTCCCAGGCAAGGGGAGGCAGCACCTCGTCTACCCCCCTAGGTAGGCGCCAATAGTTTTTCACTGTCTGCTACGGACGCTGGGCGCGGCTATTCACCATCGCCACTCTGGAGGTATTTGAAGAATTCGCTACCTGGATCCAGGACCAGGAGGTCGCTTTTATTATTAAATACCTCACTGTAGGCGTTGATACTGCGATAGAAACTGTAGAATTCTGGATCCTTGTTAAAGGCAGATGCGTAGACGAAGGCAGCTCGCGCATCGCCATCACCGCGCAGTTGCTCACTTTCGCGATAAGCCTCGGCCTCGAGCACTACCGCATCCCGATCCGCCTTAGCTCGAATGGCCAATGCCTGCTCCTGGCCTTCCGCACGATACTGGCGCGCTTCAATTTCTCGCTCGGAGTTCATTCGCTCGTACACGGTTGTCGATACCTCTGGCGGCAGATCGATTTTCTTCACGCGCACATCAACGACCTCAACCCCAACGGACTCCCGCATCACGCGGTCCAAATCGCGACGCAACTCGGCCATCAACTCGTCCCGTTGCCCGGAAATGACCTCACGCATATCGCGGCGGCTGATTTGGTTTCTTAACCCCTCATTGACCCGTTCCTGCAACAGCCTCTGAGCACGGCGCTCATCGAACGAGGTACCGGTATAAAATGTCTCGATATTTGCCACCCGCCACTTCACGAAGGAATCCACAATCAGCGGTTTTTTCTCCAAGGTGTAGTAGGTTTCACCCTTGGAGTCCAAGGTGAGGACGCGCGCCTCGAACTTTTTAACCTCTTGCGCCACGGGCAACTTAAAGTGCAGTCCCGGCGCAATCTCAGAGTCGATCAAATTACCGAACTCCAGCAGGATTGCCTTTTCTGTTTCAAGAACCCGATAGGCTGACTGGTTAATCAGCCAGGCGCCCACGAGCAAGAAAACAAGGCCCAATAGACTTTTCATTGACATCGACTATCTCCTAATTCGTGCGTAGACGACTGCCGCCCTGAGAGCGGCTACTGTTTAGATCACGACGTAATTGCTCCAAATCGCGTCGCAACGCCTGAGCATCGAGCGCACCGTTTTCTGTTGCTCGTTGAGAAAGCTTGTCTAGCGGCAGATACATCATGTTGTTACCGCCCTCCACATCGATCATGACCTTGCTCGCATTTTTAAAGACGTTTTCCAGCGCATCAATATACAGACGATCCCGAGTGACCTGTTTTGCCACGGAGTATTCCGCCAACAGTTTCTCAAAGCGTTCGGCCTCACCTTCAGAGCGGGCAATCACCCGGTCCCGATAGGCCTGAGCCTCCTCGAGCTGACGCTGAGCACGCCCACGCGCTTCGGGAACGATCTGCTGAGAGTATGCGGTTGCCTGGTTGATGAACTTTTGCTGGTCTTCCTTGGCCTTCTGAACATCATTAAAGGCGTCCTTAACCTGAACCGGCGGCGCACTTCGATCGATGTTCACCTTGGTAACGTCTATGCCCGCGCCGTAGTTTCTGAGGTAGGCCTGCAGACGGTCCTGCACCTCTATCGCAATGGCCTCACGCCCATCGGTGATCACCTGGTCCATGGTGGACGATCCAACCACATGGCGCAGGGCACTCTCCGTGGCCTGATCCAGGCTTTTTCGAGGATCACGCACGTTTACCAAGAAACTCGTCGCACTATCAATAACCCACTGCACCGTCAGGCTGACGTCAACGATGTTCTCATCCTTGGTGAGCATCAATGCCTGATGGCTGTGAGACTGAACCTGGGTGACATTGACAATATCGACCCGGTCGATGAATGGTGGATTCCAGTGTAGTCCGGGCGTGACTTCACTTTCCTGCACTGCTCCGAAACGGAAAATCACGCCCCGCTCCTGAGCATCGATTTGATACAAACCGATGAAGATATAGAGTGCAATAAAGGCCAAGATTAATAGCCCCGCCGCCCCGGCAGAAATTCCTGCGCCGCCGGATGAACTGCCGCCTCCGCCACCGAACATGCCCGAAAGCTGCCCCTGCAGCTTTCGAATCGCCTCATCTAGATCTGGTGGCCCCTGATCTCCACGGTTGCCCCAGGGGTCCTTATTCCCTCCGCCTGATTCATTCCAAGCCATTTTCGTCCACTCCGATAAAATAAATAACCCTTTCATACGCTACGTCCCTACATGAGACCCAGCTCGAACCTCTAGCTCTATATTGTGCCTTTGACGAATCTGTCCAAGCAAACGATCGTCCGCCTGTACTGTAAGCTTCACGCTGCCGTCTGTCAGCAACGTTTCATCGAGAACTGCACCAGACCGATACAGCCACGCGCGAGTTTCACCATCCCCCACTGGCACTTTGACACAGTGGGGTGCGTGGACCCCTAGCGCGGTCGCTATCTGCCCCAAGAGTTCCGTCATCCCGGTGCCTTCGGTCGCTGAAACCAGGAGCGCGTCCTTGAACTGCGCCTGTTCGTCCTTCGACAGCAGATCGGCCTTGTTCATAACCAAAAGGCTCCTAACCTCTTGGGCACCAATCTCTTTTAGAACCTCTTCAACTTGTCCAATACGGTGACGCCAATGAGGGTCCGCGGCATCTACGATGTGCAGCAGCAAGTCCGAACGCACCACCTCTTCAAGAGTAGCTTTGAAAGCTTCCACCAAGGTAGGGGGCAATGCGCTGACGAAGCCTACAGTATCCGTTAATACGATTTCCCCGGTGCCGGGAACAGTAACCCGACGGCTCGTCGGGTCCAGCGTTGCGAACAGCAAGTCCTCAGCATAAACCGCCGCATTAGTCAGAGCATTAAAAAGCGAGGACTTGCCAGCATTTGTATAACCTACAAAGGAGACCGTCGGCACGCCTTGCCGCTTCTTTTGGCGACGATTTTGCTCTCGCCGACGCTGGACATCTAGCAGTCGGCGCTCGGTCGCTTTGACGCGTTCCCCCAGCAAGCGCTGATCAAGCTCGATTTGTTTCTCACCCGCACCACGTAAACCGATACCGCCTTTCTGTCGATCAAGGTGAGTCCAACCTCGCACCAGGCGGGTTTGCGCGTGCTTTAGCTGAGCCAACTCGACCTGGAGCTGGCCCTCGTGGCTTCGCGCTCGGTCGGCAAAAATCGTCAATATCAGCTCGGTTCGGGTAATCAGCCGACTGTCCAGCGCCTGCTCTAGGTTACGCTGCTGGCCGGGCGACAGGTCGTGGTTGATCAAGACTAAGTCCGCTCCTGCCACGCGCAGGGCCTGGCTGAGTTCATCCACCTTACCGCTACCGACGAACCATTTGGGATGCGGCACGTCCCGCCGCACGGTCAGCGTGTCCACCACCGTTATTTGCGCGGAATACGCCAATTCAGCGAATTCTCCCCGCTCTGGGTTTTCGCGGCCCTGCATTTCTATATGAAGCAGCACCGCCCTGCGGCCCGCTTCAGGCCGTTCAAATAGCATATGTGTTCACTTGTCGTTAAGGTCTCTATCTTGGTCCAAAACGACGCCCTTTCAAGGGGAATCTCGAAATGCTCTCAAGCGCCCAATCTTAGGCGCCCCATGCCGCCGTTAATCCCTGGGCCCTAAATCCACGTTTCTTGCGGGGACCACGGTAGAAATAGCGTGCTTATAAACGATCTGGCTGACAGAGTTTTTGAGCAAAATTACAAATTGATCAAATGACTCAATCTGTCCCTGCAACTTGATTCCGTTAACCAAAAAAATCGATACCGGCACGTGTTCCTTACGCAGCGCATTCAGATAGGGGTCCTGCAGCGAATGTCCCTTTGAGGCCGGGGCGGTACCCTTTTTATTTTCTTCCATCTTTATTCTCTTGTCGTTCCAATTTAACGTTCTCTTGGCTGTTGCCCCCATCCGGGGGCCTCTTTTTAGCTGCACCGGCTTGTCCGCCGGGACAGGGCGCGGTGACGGAGCATCTCGCGCTTGAACTCAAGCCCGATGACAACCTATGAAAAGCCTCACTCTAATTTTATGGGGAGACTCGCCCTGACTAGGGTGTCAACTTCAGCTACCAAGGACCTGGAAAGGCTATCATGCCCATCAATGCTTGGTTGAATTCCAAAGCGCGAGCGGGGGAGCAGAGTCGAAATTTGTGATCTAGTCGCGGATTTTAAGACCTTTTTGGTCAACAAAATGCCGACAGGCCACCCGTTTGCCCGCTCGTCTCGACTATCGCAACCTCAGGCCACTGCCGAATCCAGGTCAGCTGTCTCTTCGCGAGCTGTCTAGATGCCGCCTTCGCCCTGGCCGAAAAGGTGTCAAAGTCGTCTTGATGGGTCAGATAGCGCCAGGCTTGTCGATAGCCCACTGCACGCATGGACGGCATATTCTCCTCCAGGTCGCCCCGAGCGAGTAGGTGTTTCACCTCGTCGACAAAGCCCCCAGCAATCATCGAATCAAATCTCTTATCAATTCGCTCATGCAGCCAGGCTCGGTGTTCCGGCACCATGGCCATCAAGGTGAGCGGCCGGTTGAGGCGCTGGTGCACATCTTGCCCCGCAGACCCCTGCCACTGCTCCAGCAAGGGAATGCCCGCGTGGCGTACTAAGGACACGGCCCGAACGAGGCGCTGATGATTATTCGGGTGAATTTTTTCAGCCGCCCGGGGATCAATTCGACGAAGTTCGTCATGCAGAACCTGACTCCCCTTAGTTGCCAATTCTTGTTCGAGCATCTCGCTCTCCAGCGCGCTACTAGAGGGCAGGGAGGCAATACCCCGAACAAAATTTCGCAGGTACATCATGGTGCCGCCCACCAGAATCGGTTTTTTGCCCGCTTCCAGGGCCGCACTCACACAACGATCGGCGTCGACCACAAAATCAGCTACTGAATAGGGTTGAGAAGGATCGAGAATATCCACCAAATCATGGGGGTAGCGCAGGAGTTCATCCTTAGTGGGCTTGGCCGTTCCGATATCCATGCCGCGGTATATCATGGCGGAATCCACGCTAATCAGCTGGGCCTTGCTGGGGCCACCCAGAGCATCCTGAAGGTCCATCGCCAGTTGGGTCTTGCCGATCCCCGTCGGCCCCATGAGCAGCAAAATACGATCTGGATCCAATAGCTCATTCCTGGAACGTTTTAAAAACTCCCCAACTGGCTGACCTTCGGATGGCACGGGGTCGGAGCTATTGGCCGCGCAAAAAAAGCCGATCGAGATCAGCGATACCGCGCTCGATATAGGTGGGGCGACCATGATTGCAGAGGCCTGCATTTTGCGTGACTTCCATTGATCTGAGCAGCGCGTTCATTTCGGCAAGCGTCAGTTGGCGATTTGCCCTCAATGAACCGCGACAGGCCAGCGTCGCTAGGATATCCAGCTGCCGGCGAGCTACGGTATCCTGGGATTCACTCTCGATCATCTCACCGAGCAAATCCAAAACCATCTGCCCAATATCCGCCTTCGCCAACAGCACGGGTACCTCGCGAACCACAATGCTGGTTGGCCCACGACGCTCTACGCTGAGTCCGGCTTGGCCAAGAGCCTCCTGACTTTCCTCAACCAGAACAGCCTCCTGCTCGCTCACGTTCAAATTGAGGGGCACCAACAGCCGCTGCTGAACAACGCCCGCGGCAGCCGACTGCTCCTTCATGCGCTCATAGACAATGCGTTCATGCGCTGCATGCATGTCGACCATCACCAGCCCCTGGGCATTTTGCGCGATGATATAGATTCCATGGAGCTGTCCGATGGCATAACCCAACGGCGCATGGCCGCCCGGTTGTTGCGCCGCACCACCAGGCGCCGACCCATCCTCAATGCTGAACTGTTGAGGGGCCTCGCCTTCCGGGGCCTTAAACCAATCTGGACGCTCTTCAGCAACCATCTGCACCACGCCCCCTTCCGGCGTGTTGCCCTGAGGGGACGTTCGGCCCATGTCTCTCCGCTCGTAAAAAGCACCCCGCTGCCCACCGGGCTGATCCCGGGCCGGCATTTGTACCTCTGCTGCAGAACCGCCCGCGTGGTTCTCGCTATGGTGGGGCCGAATTGAGCGCAGGGCTCGATTCAGGGCAGAGAAAATAAAGTCGTGAACCTGCCGTGCATCGCGGAAACGTACCTCATGCTTGGTTGGATGCACGTTTACATCTACATGCTCCGACCTCAGATCGAGAAAGAGTACGAACACGGGATGACGACCATGAAACATCACATCGCTATAGGCCTTGCGAACTGCATGCCCAACAACTTTGTCTCGAATACTTCTACCGTTGACATAGAAGAACTGCTGATCCGTGAGACGACGGTTATGCTGGGGGAGCCCGACCCAGCCATGTAGCCGATAATCTTGGCTGCTCTCATCAATCTGAATGGATTGATCGACAAAGTCCTGGCTCAGAATTCGCCGCAGCCGATCTTGCAAATCACCCGCAGCCAGCACCAGGGAATGAGGCGCTCGGGCAGATGCCCCCTGTCCCCTAGACTGGGCCAAGGAGAAACCCACATCAAGGTTGGCCAAACTGAGCCTCTTAATGGTCTGATCAATCTGATTAATTTCAGTGCGCTCGGCCTTTAGGAATTTTCGCCGTGCGGGCGTATTAAAAAAGAGGTCTCTCACTTCTACCGTGGTGCCGCGCGGGTGGGCGATAGGTCTCACCTCTGGCTCCAGACCCCCGTGGCACTGAATTTGCCATCCGCCGTCCTCGCTGTGTGTGGCCGACGCCAGTCTGAGCTTAGATACTGACGCTAGGCTCGCCAGCGCCTCGCCGCGAAAGCCCAGGCTCGATACGCCCATCAGATCGCTGGCTTTGACAATTTTACTGGTCGCATGTCTTTCCAGCGCCAGAGGAAGGTCCTCCTGGTGAATGCCGCAGCCGTCATCCCGCACCCAAACCAGGCCAACGCCCCCAGCCTCAGTACGTACCTCTATCTGGGATGCCCCAGCGTCCAGGCTATTCTCGATGAGTTCTTTGACGATGGAGGCCGGTCGCTCTACGACCTCGCCGGCAGCGATCTGGTCCGCAACGGAGGCACTGAGTTTTTTTACGCGAGGCATATCTCTAGCTGCTCAACGGCGTGGTATCACGATTGTTTGTCCCACTCGAATGCGATCTCCCTGGATTCGATTACGTACTTTTAATGCCGACGCTGTTACACCATACCGCAACGCAATCTCTGAAAGCGTATCGCCTTTTGCAACCTGATGGTTAACCTCTTCACTTCGATTTGCCAATCTTGTCCCGGGCGGCGGATTTTCCTGCATAAACTCAGCGATGCCTGTGGCAATGGCCGACGCCACCCGCTGCTGGTGATCCCGCTGGGAAAGCCGCTTGGCCTCTCTTGGATTTGAAATAAAGCCAGTCTCGACCAAAATGGATGGCATGTCAGGGGATTTGAGGACAAGGAAAGCCGCCTGCTCGACTTGTTTTTTGTGGAGCTTGGTCACCCGGCCCATATTTTTCAAGACCGCTTCGCCAACCTGTATGCTTTGGGAGCGATTGCCGTTCATGGACAAATCTAAAATCACCTGAGCCACCACGGGGTCGCGATCGCTCAGAGACACCGTGCCAACACCACCCAATAGATCTGATTGGTTTTCTCTCTCGGCCAACCATTTCGCCGTCTCGCTGGATGCGCCTCGCTCAGAGAGGGTATATACCGAGGCCCCGCTCACCGACGCCTGCTTGAAGGCATCAGCGTGGATGGACACAAAGAGGTCTGCACGCTTGTCGCGTGCCAGCTGGGTGCGCTTACGATGCCCTAGGTAGTAGTCCCCCGTTCGAATGAGGAAGGCGTCGATGCCAGGCTTGGCTTTCAGCCGGTCCACAATTTTACGCGCGATCTGAAGCACCACGGTTTTCTCAAGTGTGCGCCCAGGTCCAAGCGCTCCCGGGTCTTCGCCCCCATGCCCCGCATCAATGGCGATACGAACATCACGGTCTGGCTCTTCGGGTTCCTCTCGAGGCTGGTCCGCGTCTCGATTTGCGTCGGTAAAAAACAAGTCGAGTACCAATCGGTTGCCATAGGAGGCAATGGGTTTGAGGGTAAAGGGTTTCGGCTTGAAGACGACGTTCGCATCTACCACCAGCCGATAGTCTTCCCCGCGCACCGCACCGCGAATGCCCCGGACGCCAGTCAGGCCTGTAGCGACCTGAGACATATCAAGCGACTGCCGAATTCGGGCGTTCTTAATATCAACGACCACACGATGAGGATTCGTTAGAGTGAAATATTTGAATTTGGCGACGTCGCTGGTGTCGACAACGATGCGAATATACTCCGGGGCTTCATGGCTACGCAGCCCCTGTATTTGATTTGCTCCGTGGGCGTCTCGTGCGGGCAGCACTGTAGACACCAGCAGCAAACCGGGGATAACAATCCAGAACCTAAGCAAAGTCCACGCTCACTTGGCGCTGGAGCGGTGCTCCAGAACCGGCATCATAAGTTGCAAGGCGCACTTTGGCATGGGCTGAAGGCAGCCAGCCCTGGCCTTTCTCCGGCCACTCTATTAGCTTTAATCCAGGCCCGGTCATAATTTCGTCGAAGCCAGTAAATTCCAATTCTCCAGGCGATCCTAGCCGGTACAGATCAAAGTGAAAAACCTCCCAATCCAGCATGTCGTAAGGTTCCAACAGTGTATAGGTTGGGCTCTTTACCGCGTCTAGATGTCCCAGAGCCCGCAAAATACCCCGTGCCAACGTAGTTTTCCCGGCGCCAAGATTCCCCTCTAGGAACACCACAACGCCATCTGCATAGTGCGCTTTGAGCGTGGCAAGCAATTCCGCTCCGAAGGCGAGCGTAGCTGCTTCGTCCTGAAGCACTTTCTGAATCGGCCTTTTCTGAAAAGTTCTCTTCTGAAAAGTTCTGGGCTCATCGCGTTTTGACATGGGTGACTACTCAGATCCTTGTCGCAAGAAGCTGGGAATTTGACCGATGATATCCGAGGCCAGAAGACTCCGCATGCCTAAAGTCTCCACGGCAAAGTCGGCCGTGGCGCTGTGAAGCAACACGGCCTGCTCAAAAGCATCGAAGAGTGGCCTGCCCTTCGTCCCTGCGGAGAGCATGGCTGCCGCTTGGGCAATGAACCCGCCCGCCATCCCGGCAAGCACATCGCCCATCCCCCCGGACGCCATCCCCGGATTCCCATGACCACAAACTGACAGGGAACACGCCTCCGCCGGTGGCCGGTAAATCACGGATCCAGGGCCCTTCAGCACCCCGGCAGCATTGTAACGTTCGGCCAGCATAGCCGCTGCGCCAAGGCGATCTTTCTCCACATCAGCGATGCCCACATCCAGCAGTCGGGCGGCTTCACCAGTATGAGGCGTTATGAATTTGAGGGCGTCGTTATCCCGCCACTGTTTGCCGAGGTAAGCATCGGTGGCCAACCAGAACAATGCATCGGCATCAAAGATAGAGACCTTATTGAGCGGCAGCAGTGCCTCCAAAATCACGCGTGCAGTGGGCCGGCGGCCCAGGCCTGGGCCCACAATCAAGACATCGCTCCCCGTTGCAGCCTCAACGACCTCTTCAGCATCCAGATTCAGCCACATCGCTTCGGGCAACCGAGTGAGCAGCGCGGAACGATGCTCGGGTCTTGTGGCCACTCGAAGCATGCCCGCCCCACTGCGTAAGGCGGCCTCCGCCGCGAGCAAGACCGCGCCGCCCATGCCTAACTCTCCGCCGATAATTAAAACCTGACCGCGCTGAGTCTTATAGGCGTCGAGCGGAGGGGGCGACAAACTTTGAGGCGCCCAGCGCAGTAACGGGATCCCTGGCTCGGAAGCCAGCACCCGCTGGGGAAGAGCCAGATCTGAAAACCTTTGGCGCCCAAAGAGATGCCGTCCTGGCCCTGTTTGGCTCGCTATTTTTCGAGTGATAAATGACAGGGTTGTTTGAGCGGCGACGGCAAGCTCATGGTGGCCGGTATCCGGGTCCAAACCCGCTGGGATGTCCAGGCTAAATACCGGGCCGGGATGGGCATTGATGGCCTTTATCGCGTCGGCGACATAGCCCCTGGGTGCGCCCTTGGCGCCAAGGCCCAGCACGGCCTCGACGATCAGGGCATGCTCGATGGGGGTTGGGAAAGCAGTCGTCGTTATCCCAGCCGTCTTGCAGGTCAGGTAGGCGCTGTAGGCATCAGGGCTCAGCTCATCCGGAGGACATACCGCGATCAACTGGACCTGATAGCCTCGCCGCGCTGCATGCGCGGCTAACAGATACCCGTCCCCCGCATTATTTCCCTTGCCGCAGAGAATGCTTACCTTTCCGTGCTCGGGGAACTCATCCAGCATTATTTCGAACGCGCCTTCCGCCGCGCGCTGCATCAAGGCGATGCCTGACAGCCCCAGACCACCCTGATCCTCGGGGGCCATGGCCAGGCCGTCCAGGCGGCGGGTGGCCTGAACGCTGTGCAGCAAAGTTGGCCCTGTCGCGCTCATTCCCAAGCCTCCTCCATTAGCTGTCTGCGAACACCCTCTGATTTTGCACCATCGGGCCAGCCAGCACACGGTTTGAGGCTATACTGAGCGAGCCGTCTCGCGTTTCACAATGGGCAACAGGCAGAACCTCCCGAAAATGAAGGATAACCACACTCAACTACAGCGTGCTTGGGACCCCCAGGCCGTCAAAAGCAGGCTCATCGACCGAGCGGAGGCTCTCGGATTTCAGAAAATGTCGATTACCGACATTGACCTGAGGGGGCATGACCAACATTTCCGTGAATGGCTGGCCGCGGGCTATGCGGGCGAGATGCACTACCTTGAGCGCAACGTGGAAAAGCGCTTGAACCCTGCCCTTCTTCAGGAAAAGACCTGTCGCGTTATTTCGGCACGCATGAACTACCTGCCACCGGACACCTACCCGCTAGAGGTTTTACAGGACTCTAGCAAAGCCTATATCTCAAGATATGCCTTGGGCCGCGACTATCACAAGGTGCTGAGAAAAAAGCTCGCTCAGCTCGCCCAGGAGATCAATGCGCTTTTGGCGGAGCACGACGCGGAATTTCAGTATCGCGCCTTCACCGACTCTGCCCCGGTTCTTGAAAAAGCCTTAGGCGAGAAAGCCGGGCTGGGCTGGATGGGCAAACATACGCTGCTGCTGGACCAAGAGGCAGGTTCTTGGTTCTTTCTCGGAGAGATCTATACCAACGCCCCCCTACCCGTCGACACCGAGCGCGTCGAAGATGCCTGCGGAAAATGCAATGCCTGCATGACCGTTTGCCCGACCCAGGCCATCGTTGGGCCAAGAAAGCTAGACGCCCGGCGGTGCATTTCCTATCTCACCATTGAGCATAAATCGGCTATCCCGGTTGATCTAAGACCACTGATGGGCAACCGAATCTACGGATGTGATGACTGTCAGCTGTTTTGTCCGTGGAATCGAGAGGCACCAACCACCACGGAGCCCGATTTTACGGTACGCCATGACCTAGACCAGGCAGAGCTTTTAGACCTGTTTCGACTCAGCGAAGCAGAGTTTCTTAGCCTCACCGAGGGGTCCGCCATGCGACGTATTGGTTACGCCCAGTGGCAGCGCAATATCGCTATCGCGTTAGGCAATGGCGCCCCTAGTGCTGATGTCAGGCAGGCGCTAACCCTGGGCCTAGGCAGGGTTAATGACATGGTTGATGAGCATATAAGATGGGCACTCGGTCACCTTGAACGGCAATCCGAATGACCCTATCTTCCGCTCAGGTTGCCGGCGGCGCACGAAACATATGCTCGCGATAAAAGCGCAGCTCCTCGATGGACTCCCGAATATCCGCCAACGCCGTATGCTGATTCGACTTCTTAAGGCCGGCTGCGATCTCAGGATACCAACGCCGAGCCAGTTCCTTGATAGTGCTAACATCTATCATTCGGTAATGCAGATAGTTTTCCAACGAGGGCATATAGGCCGACAGGAACCGGCGATCCTGCCAAATCGTGTTGCCACACAGAGGCGCGCTTTTTTCTTTAACGTAGGTCTCTACGAAGGCTAGGGTGGCCGCTTCAGCCTCCGTTTCTGTCACCCCCTCGCGCGCGATGCGGTCGAGCAAACCAGACGCCGAATGATGGGTCTGATTCCAATCGTCCATGCCGTCTAGCAATTCTTGGGGCTGCCGAATGGCGAGCACCGGGCCCTCCGCCAAAGTGTTCAGTTCGCCATCGGTGATGATGGTCGCCATTTCAATAATACGGTCATGGTCCGGATTCAAACCGGTCATCTCTAGATCAATCCAGACTAAATTTGCCAACATAAAAACTCCGTATAAAGGGTGATCTTCCGCGCCAACAGTTGTTTTTTTGGCTACTTCCTCGGCATGTGGTTTCCGTTATGATGGCCTCTATCTTCCGGCATTTGGAATGCCTCATGTACCACCAACATCCCGTGGAAAGCTTGGACCCTGAAGAGGTCGCTGATCTGCCTGAAGAGCGTACCCTGTTGGTTCAGGTCACCTCGCGTGCGCTGTTTGAGCAAGCCCACCCGCCAGGTGCCGTGCTTGTGGAACCCGAACACTTGATCGCAAACGTCCCTCCTGCGCCCGGTAAGTTACCAGACCCCGAACAGCTCAGCGATTTATTTAGCGCCATCGGCTACGACGCCGATAAACGGATCGTCGCCCTGGATGCCGAAGGCGGGGGCTGGGCCGGACGTTTTCTGTGGACGCTGGACGTTATCGGACATCACGACTGGGCCTACCTCGATGGCGGTCTGCATGGTTGGCATCAGGCAGGCCTCCCCCTTTACCAAGGCATTGATGACATCGAGCCAACTCCCGTTGCTTTAACCATCAGTTCAGACCCAACGGCTGAACGGGAAGCGGTTCTAGCAGGCATCGACAATCCGGACTGCCTTATTTGGGACGTCCGATCTGCCGAGGAGTTTGCTGGGCTGCGCTCGGGCTCAATACGCAGCGGGCATATCCCTGGCGCCGTTAATTTAGACTGGGAACTGCTCAAGCATCCTGAACAACCCTTCCGCCTCTGTCAGTCACTAGAAGAGATCGCTCAGAGCCTTGGGCTCATGCAGGCGGCGGACATTATTACCCACTGCCAAACCCATCACCGATCTGGGCTTTCTTACTTGGTGGGGCGCCTGCTCGGACTGCCGATTCGTGCCTACCCTGGTTCCTGGGCGGAGTGGGGCAATCGAGACGACACACCCATCGAGATAAGCTGATATGGATCAACTCTTCCTGTCTCTGCAGCGCCTACTGCCTCAACATGGCCTGTCTCGACTGATTGGCATGCTGGCCAAAAGTGACCACCCCGTCATTCGCAAAGCGCTTATCAAGGGCTTTTTGCAACTCTATGACGTCAATCTAAGCGACGCTGCGTTAGAGGACGTTGAGGACTATCGTTCATTCAACGACTTCTTTACCCGATCGCTAAAATCAGATGCCCGGACAATCTGTGGTGATGAGGGAGCCATCGTCAGCCCGGTCGACGGCTGCATTAGCCAGCTGGGCGCGATAGAAGGCGGCACTCTTTTCCAAGCCAAGGGGCACAAGTACCGACTCTCCAGTTTGGCGGGAGATACGGGACGGGGGCTCGACGGCGGTAAATTTTGCACCATCTACCTGGCCCCTGCCGACTACCATCGAGTGCACCTTCCCTGTAACGGCGAGCTTGTCGAAACCCGGGCCTTTCCTGGCGCTCTTTTTTCGGTAAATGGCACAACAGAAGCAGGGATTGAGGGCCTTTTCTGCAGAAATGAGCGCCTTGTATGCCGCTTCGAAACAGAGTTTGGCCCCATGCTGGTGATTTTTGTGGGTGCGCTCATCGTAGCTTCTATTGAAACCGTATGGCCGGGGCCCAGCTCACCCTATCAGCGACAGTCGGTCCAGGCGTTAAATGAAATGCTACGGCAGGGCGACGAAATCGGTCGGTTCTTACTGGGGTCTACTGTGATCTGTTGCTTCCCGCCAGAATCTGTGGATTTTGACAACGCCCTGGCACCCGGCACAAACGTTAGGATGGGGGCGCTGCTGGGACGCCGCGCCTAGGCCGGTTAAGACTGTCGTCTCACCCAATGCGTCATTTGTCGTCGGACGCGAACGCCATGACCGCCTCGATACTGGATTCACCCTCGGCCAGCATCAACAGGCGATCAACACCTAGGGCGACGCCCGCACAATTTGGCAGGCCGCTGTCGAGCGCTGAAAGAAACAGCGAATCCATCTCAATGTCTGGCAGTCCCCGGAGCCGGCGACGCTCGCGGTCTTTGTTAAAGCGCCGACGGTGCTCACCGGCATCGCGCAATTCCCAATAACCGTTCGCTATTTCCACCCCATTGACAACGAGTTCAAAGCGCGCTGCCACGTCTTGAGCGCTTGAGAGCCGGGCCAGAGCAGCTTGATCAGAGGGATAGTCAGTAATAAAAAAGCGACCGTCTGGCAGGGCGTCGATGGCCTCGGCGAATGCGAGATCTAGGTGCTCGCGAGGTTGACTTAGGTCGGATACCAAGCTGCCGTAGCTGACCCTCTCAAATGGCGCAACGCCAAGAATTTGATTGACCAAGTCAGCCACCTCTTCCATCAACTGCAGATGATCCATCCCCAGGCGATACCACTCGAGCAAGGTGAATTCACTTCGATGAAGGCGGCCACGTTCATCCTGTCGAAAGACCGGCCCCAGTTGGTAACAGTCCGGCATACCCGCAGCAAGCAGGCGTTTCATATGGTACTCGGGCGAGGTCTGAAGGTAGCCGTAACCAGGCACAGCAATGCTGGCAATGTCCGGCTCGGTCACCGTATCGTGAGCCAAGATGGGCGTCTGTACCTCGAATACCGCTCGCTGCTTGAAGTAATCTCGAATCAAGCCTAGGCGCTCGCTGCGACGGCGCAGGCACTCGACCGTCGCCCCTGGCCCCCAGGCGCTCATCAACCCTTGGCGCGCGAGACGTATTCTCCAGTGCGCGTATCGACTCGGAGTACGTCGCCAATATTGATGAATAAGGGAACGCCTTTAATAACGGCACCTGTGGAAAGGGTTGCGGGCTTTGTGCCGCCACTGGCGGTATCACCCTTCAAACCTGGATCGGTTTCAATGACTTCCAGCTCAACAAAGTTGGGTGGTGTGACGGCGATGGGATCATCGTTCCACAAGGTCACCTGGTAAATATCCTGCTCTTTGAGCCAGCCCTCACAGTCAGCCACTGCGGCCCCGCCAGCCGCCACCTGCTCGTAGCTGTCGTCGGTCTTCATAAAGTGCCAAAATTCCCCGTCGCTGTAGAGGTACTCCATATCTAGCTCAATCACATCAGCCGCGTCTATGGATTCCCCGGACTTAAAGGTTCGTTCCCAAACTCGCCCGTTCTTGAGATTCCTAAACTTAACCCGGTTGAACGCCTGGCCCTTCCCGGGCTTGACGAATTCATTTTCCAGAATCGTACAAGGATCCCCATCGAGAAGAACTTTCATGCCCGAGCGAAATTCGTTGGTAGAATACGAAGCCATAAGACCTTTACTGCCGTTACGATAAGGCGCCTATGATAACCTCGAATCCCACCCCGTGGCAGCCTGACGCCTGGCAAAATCAAATGCGCTCAGCGTTTCGAAACCCAGGGGACCTCCTCGAGCACCTGGGGTTGAAGCATCTTACCCCAGCTGGGTTAGCTGGCTTCCCCATGCTCGCACCTCGCTCCTTTGTGGAAAGAATCGTTCATGGAGACCCTCAGGATGCGCTGCTGCTTCAAGTCTTACCTCAGCTGCAGGAAACCGAAGAACACGCGGGTTTCGTGCGTGACCCTTTGGGGGAAACCAATTCGGACCAGGCCTTCATTAAAAGCCCAGGCCTGATCCAAAAATATCAGGGGCGGGCGCTGATGATAACCACGCCGGCCTGCGCCATAAATTGTCGCTATTGTTTTCGACGACACTTCCCCTACCAGCAGCACCGCCCTCGTGATCGCGACCTTGCATTAGCGTTTCTTCGTCGAGACGCCTCCATCAGCGAAATTATTTTATCTGGCGGGGACCCCCTGCTCATGCAGGATTCTGAACTGGCCCTCCTGCTGGCATCCCTGGCGCAGATCGAGCATATCAAGCGGATTCGAATCCACACCCGCCTCCCCATTGTGGTGCCCCAGCGCATCACGTTTGAGTTAATGCAAACCCTTGCGGAAAGCCCGGCGAAGGTAGTGGTGGTGATTCACAGCAACCACCACCAAGAGCTAAATGCAGAGACCAAAAATGCGCTGGACTGCTTGGGCCAGTCAGGAGCGACCTTGTTGAATCAATCCGTCCTGCTGCGCGGAATCAATGACAACGTGAATGATCTCGTTCTGCTCAGCGAGCGGCTTTTCGAACAGGGCGTTCTGCCCTATTACCTGCATCTGCCGGACAAAGTAGCCAACACCGCCCACTTCTATGTGGACACCGATCGCGGGCAAGCCCTCTACGGCGGAATGAAATCCCGGCTGCCGGGTTACCTATTGCCGCGACTGGTCAGGGAAGTCGCCGGTGATATCGCCAAAAGAGAGATGAGTACCGAAGACTTAGCCCTGGTCGCCGACCCGCCGGCTAACCTGCCCCAAGCTCTTGCGTTGACGCCAGCGCCTGCGCCACATCCAGATCGTTAAAGCCGATCAAATAAAGGATCGCATCAAGGCCAAAATTTGAAATAGAGTGGCTGGCGCTTTCCCGCACAATGCTCTTTGCATGAAAGGCCACACCAAGTCCAGCCCGCTGCAGCATCGGCAGGTCGTTTGCCCCATCTCCCACGGCGATGGTCTGCTGGAGGCTAATGCCCTCTCGCTGGGCCAAGGTCAGCAGCAAATCTGCCTTGCGTTGAGCGTCAACGATTTCGCCAACGACCTCTCCCGTCATGACCCCATCCACCACTTCGAGCCGGTTAGCAAACACATAGTCGATACCTAGCTCCTGCTGAAGGTGCTCACCTACATATTGAAACCCCCCCGACAGCACGGCGGTTCGATAACCAAAATGTTTAAGTGCTCTAATCAACCGGTGGGCGCCACTGCTTAGCGTCACGCTGGTGGCCACCTCGTGAAGCGTTTTCTCCGGCATCCCCCGGAGCAGTGCGGCACGCCGGCGAAAGCTTTGCTGAAAATCAAGCTGTCCCGCCATAGCCGCGGCAGTGATCTCCACAACCTGGGCCCCCACGCCGTACCGCTTGGCCAATTCATCCATCACCTCAACGGCAATAAGGGTCGAGTCCATATCAAATGCTACCAACCGACGGTTACGCCGAAAGACCGTGTCTCGCTGCAGGCTGAAGTCGAAGCCAATCGCATTTGCGACCGTCAGCAGCTCCGCCTGAAACGTCTCTGAATGCTGCAGCTCTCCGCCCAGGCGCATCTCGATGCCAAGCCGGG
>DKNY01000013.1:52053-73415 GCA_002470275.1 Gammaproteobacteria bacterium UBA7376
TTCAAACCATATCGATGAGTCAGCGCACTGATGGCATGAACGGGTTCGGCACCGCCACCCTGAGCTAACAGCGTCAGGATAAGGGGACTTCGAGCCAAACCCTGGGCCCACTGCTGGTAACTGTCTGCGGATACTTTCGACAATCGAATAGCGAACCCGGGCGATTCAAAATCGTGTCGAATCTCATCCGCCAACGCATCAAAATCGCGGACCCGAAGTAATACGCTGAGGGCCAGTTCGGCGTGAATCACCGCCTGACCCATGTCCAGGATTTCGCTTTCAGCTTTCACGATAAGCGCCATCAGGGCAGCCATCAGCCCGGGTTTATCCTGGCCGGAAATACTCACAAGCATGATTTGATCGGACTTTTGATCAGACTTTTGATTGGGCTTTTGGTTGGGCTTTTGATTAGACAAGGGGACCTCTTTCCCAGCGCATCGCCGACACAGTCTAACCCCTGGCTGGCCTGGGGAGAAACGCGCGTTAGAATAGTGGTCCGAGCTTGTCACCGACTATGCTAGTTTAGCCAGAACTCTGTGGAGATGCCTCGATCTATGCAATGGTGGCAACGGTTTCGCCCAAATCGAGCAGCCCTTCCGGCTGCGGTTCTGGCGACGGCGCTCACGGCTCTGTCGCTGCTCCTTATCTGGAGTGGTCAGGGCCGCATGCAGCAAGAAATGGATCGGTTCGGCATCAAGCTGGCGGGCTCCCTCGCCCACTCCAATGCCGGCGAACTGCTGGACGCCCGCCGCATTAATCTGGCGGTGATAGCAAATCGCGTCGCTGCAGAACCCGAGGTGGCGGGCATCTCTTTTTTCAACAGCGCCAACGAACTGGTCGCTATGAGCGGGAGCCAGCAGCGGGAATATCGCTACAGCGCCGCAGCAACGCTAAACAATACTCTAACTGGCTATGTCTATATCGTGCTCGAACCCAGGGCCTTTGCCATTGAAATGCCCTGGGCGCGCTGGCTGCTGTCTATCCTCGCGGTGCTCGCCACGCCGCTGCTCACGCTGGTGTTGATTCAGCTAGGCACTCAGGGTAACCGCTCCCTTCCCATTGTCTCTGTCCCGAGTGAACCAGAACGAGAGGAGCCCGCCTATCTGCTCGTGGTGAACCTTTACAACCAACCTGCCCTGGGAAAGGAGAGCCTGCAGCGCGCATTGCAGGATGCGATCAATATGGGTCAAGAGGTCTGCGCCCTGCATCCCGGCATGCCCATTCAACTGCGAGACCGCGGCGTTGCGCTGTTGCTGACGCGAGACCAAATTGGCGCTGCCAATGTCTTCAGAGCAGCGCTCCTTCTGCAGCGACTGCTCACAGAGTACGAGACCGAAGGCAACTTTAGATTTTATCTCAGCACTACCCGCAGTCCTGGCGACCCAAGCGAGATCACAAATCTCGATTACGCTTATCTAGAAGAGCAGGTTGATCTGGACAATGCGCTCACCCTGGCATCCCTGTCTGGCAATGAGCGAATTTTGTTGAGCCAGCAGGTCTTTTCAGAACTCAGTCCAGACCAACAGGCCTGGTGCGCGCCTTTTGAGCATCCGATTATCGAGGACATCGCACCGGAGGCAACCTGCTTTAACACCGTTAGCCTTGACCCGGATGAAAGCCAGCGCATCGGCGACCAAGCGCGGATGATCCTTGGCTTTAACCTACAGGATGCCTAGGGGTCATTGACGGACAGCCGGTCAACCTTTTGAAAGCCACGAGGCAGTTTTCGGCCACGCCGTGCTCGTTCACCGACGTAGGGCTCAAGGTCCTTTGCTTTCAACCTCAGATGTCGCTGGCCAGCATGCACCAGCAGCTCATCCTGCTCACCGAATACCGCCGCACCAATCATATGCTCTTCTCCAGCCTTGAGCGCAGCACTGGGAATGTTGATGAGCTTGTTACCCTTGCCTCGCGTTAGCTCCGGTAGCTCCTCAAGCGCAAACACCAGCAAACGTCCCTGATTGGTTACCGCGGCAACCATGGACGCCGGCCCATCCATGAGGTCATCAGCGATCAGCATCGGGGCCATGGCCACGCTATTCTGAGGCACGCTTAGGCAAGCCCGACCCGCCTTGTTCTTGGTTACCATGTCTTCCAGGCGACCAATAAATCCATAACCCGCACTGGAGGTCAGCAGCGCTGCGCTGCGTGGGCCGCCCAAGATGACCCCCACGAAGGCTGCATCATGCTTTTGTTTAAAACGACCTGACAGCGGCTCACCCTGGCCTCTCGCGGAGGGCAGGGAGTGTGCCGGGGTGCTGTAGGTTTTTCCCTGGGAGTCCATGAAGACTAGCTGGTCGCTGGTGCGTCCACGAGCGGCCTGGCCAAAGTCATCCCCGCTGCGATAGTTCAGCTCCCGGGGAACCACATCATGCCCCTTGGCCGATCGCACCCAGCCCTGAGTCGAGAGTACAACGGTGATGGGCTCGTTGGTGAGCAAATCTTCGTCGCTGAAGGCACGAGCCTCCACCACAGCCTCCAAGGGTGAGCGTCGATCGTCGCCGTATTCCTCGGCAACAGCGAGCAGCTCCTTTTTGACGAGGGTTTGCATGCGAGCCTTGGAGCCCAGAATTTTCTCCAGTTCGGCTCGCTCTGCGGACAACTCCGACTGTTCGGCGGTTAGTTTAATTTCCTCAAGCTTTGCCAGGCTGCGTAAGCGTATGTCGAGAATTGCATTGGCCTGGATCTCCGACAGTTTAAATCTCGCCATCAGTGCCTCTCGGGGCCGATCTTCCTCCCGAATAATCCGAATCACCTCATCGATATTGAGGTAGGCCACCAGCAAACCGTCCAGAATGTGCAAACGATCATTGATCTTGGCGAGCCGGAAGTTGAGCCGGCGAGTAACGACGTCTATTCGATAGGTCAGCCATTCACCAAGAATGTCGGCCAGACTTTTCACTGCTGGGCGCTGGTCTAAGCCAATCATATTGAGATTGACCCGATGACTGCGCTCCAGGTCCGTGGTTGCGAACAAGTGACTCATTAACCGCTCATGGTCTACCCGATTCGATCTTGGCACCAACACCAGGCGAGTAGGATGTTCATGATCAGACTCATCACGAAGGTCTGCCAACATGGGCAGCTTCTTGGCGTTCATCTGCTGGGCAATTTGCTCCAAAACCTTAGCCGGGGATGTTTGATGCGGCAGAGCCGTGATAACAAGATCGGTGCCCTCGCGATGATATACCGCTCGACTTTTGATGCTGCCCCGGCCGGTCTCGTACATCTGCTTAATATCTTGCTGAGGCGTAATGATCTGAGCAGAGGTGGGGAAATCCGGTCCCTTGATGTGCGTTAACAAGTCTGCCGTGGTTGCCTTGGGTCGCTCG
Source organism: Gammaproteobacteria bacterium UBA7376 (assembly GCA_002470275.1). Taxonomy (GTDB): domain Bacteria; phylum Pseudomonadota; class Gammaproteobacteria; order Pseudomonadales; family Azotimanducaceae; genus UBA4421. The sequence continues at coordinate 55,386 of DKNY01000013.1, forward strand.
AGCAAATGGATACAGGCGCTGATCACCTCATTCAGGTTATGCGGCGGAATATCGGTGGCCATCCCGACAGCAATGCCGGTCGCGCCATTCAGCAGCACGAAGGGCGCTCGCGCTGGCAACAGCCTGGGCTCATCTACCGACCCATCAAAGTTTGGCGTGTAGTCCACCGTCCCCAGGCGCGCCTCAGAAAGCAGTAGATCCGCGTACCGTGAAAGCCTGGATTCGGTATAGCGCATGGCCGCGAAGGACTTAGGATCGTCGGGTGCGCCCCAGTTACCCTGGCCATCAACCATGGGATAGCGGAAGGAAAAAGCCTGGGCCATCAGCACCATGGCCTCATAACACGCGCTGTCCCCATGCGGATGGAACTTGCCCAGGACGTCGCCCACCGTTCGCGCGGATTTGGCGAATTTGGCCTGATTATTGAGCCCTAGCTCGCTCATGGCGTAAATGATGCGTCGTTGTACGGGTTTGAGGCCATCAGCAATATGCGGCAGAGCGCGATCATTGATGACATACATCGAATAATCTAGGTAGGCCCTTTCCGTATATTCAGCAAGCGCGAGCCGCTCCTGATCTCCACCGCCAGCATTCGTCGTCGTGTTGTCACTCATATTGCCTTACCTCTCAAACAGCTCCGGCAGTAGATTTTCATGGTTCAATCTAGGGTCGCCTGATGACCATTTTTTTCCAGCCAATTCCGGCGGTCTGGGGCACGCTTTTTAGCCAACAGCATATCCATCATCTCATCGGTAGCCTGATCTTCATCCAGGGTGAGCTGAACTAATCGGCGCGTTTCCGGAACCATGGTGGTTTCACGGAGCTGCATGGGGTTCATTTCTCCAAGGCCCTTGAAGCGCTGTACGCTGGGCGTGGTGCGTTTCTTTTCCGCCGCCATACGCTCAAGAATTGCGTTTTTCTCGGATTCATCCAGCGCGTAGAAGACCTCCTTACCCACGTCAATGCGGTACAGAGGAGGCATGGCGACAAAAACATGTCCGGCCCTGACCAGGGCACGAAAGTGCCTCACGAATAGAGCGCACAACAGGGTCGCAATATGCAAACCATCAGAATCTGCGTCCGCAAGAATGCAAACCTTGTTATAGCGCAGGCCGCTCAGGTCAGATGCGCCCGGGTCGACGCCGATAGCCAGGGCGATATCGTGCACCTCTTGCGAGCCCAGAACCTCGCCAGCCTCCACTTCCCAGGTATTCAAAATTTTGCCTCGTAGCGGCATCACCGCCTGAAAATCCCGGTCCCTGGCCTGCTTTGCTGAACCACCAGCGGAATCTCCCTCCACCAGAAACAGTTCGGCACGGTCCGCATCCTGTCCGGAACAGTCTGCCAGTTTGCCCGGCAGCGCGGGGCCGTTGGTGACGCGCTTGCGCGTTACTTTTTTTGCGGCTTGAAGTCGGCGCTGGGCGTTGCTGATCGCCATCTCCGCAATCTTTTCGCCCTCTGCCGCATGCCCGTTAAGCCACAGACTTAGTGCATCCTTGGCGACGCCGGCCACATAAACGGCGGGCTGACGGGAAGAGAGGCGCTCCTTGGTTTGACCGGCAAATTGTGGATCTCGGAGCTTCACGCTGAGGACGTAGTTGCACTGGTCCCAAATATCGTCGGCGGTAAGCTTTACGCCCCGGGGCAGTAGGTCGCGAAACTCGCAAAATTCCCGAAGCGCTTCCAGCAGGCCCGATCGCAGTCCGTTAACGTGGGTGCCGCCCTGGGCGGTAGGAATGAGATTCACATAACTCTCGTTAACCTGAGCCGCTCCCTCCTGGCACCATTGAATCGCATAGTCCACGGCTTCAGAGCTAGTCTGCTGGGTGTGTCGAATAATCTGTCCGGGAAGACAGGCAACGTCGCCGATGGCCTGGGCAAGATATTCCTGGAGGCCGTCCTCATAACACCAGCTTTCGTTTTGCTCGGGCTTACCCTCTACCGAGAGGCTCATGCGCAATCCGGGGCACAGAACGGCCTTGGCGCGCAGCAGGTGCCGGAGGCGTCCCATAGCCAAGGCGGGCGAGTCGAAGTAACCCGCCTCGGGAAGAAAGCTCACCTTTGTGCCCGTATTTCGCCGTCCGACAGAGTCCACGGCCTCTAGCTGAGTGACGGGATCGCCTCTTTCGAAACGTTGGCGATAGAGACAGCCGTCTCGCTTAACCTCAACCACCAGCCAGTCGGATAGCGCGTTGACCACAGAGACGCCTACGCCGTGCAGGCCCCCAGAAAAATTATAGCTTTCGTTATCGAACTTACCGCCGGCGTGCAGCCGGGTAAGAATCAGCTCCACCCCAGACACCTTGTGCTCGGGATGAATGTCTACGGGCATACCGCGGCCGTCATCAATCACCTCGATGGATCCGTCCTCAGCGAGACTGACCTCGATCTCATGCGCGAACCCAGCGATGGCCTCATCCACACTGTTGTCGACCACCTCTTGAACAAGGTGGTTGGGTCTCGTGGTATCGGTATACATCCCTGGCCGGCGTCGCACGGGCTCAAGGCCCGACAGCACCTGGAGAGATTCAGCCGAATAATTTTTTTCTGCCATGGCTTTGCGTTTACCTTAAATTGCGGGCGCTTCCGAACCTGTTAACCAGACCGCCTCACTGGAGATACTGCCATCGTCTGCTAACTTCAACCAACGATACCCTGGACCGAGATCGTCCAGTTCAAACGTCGCGCTCTGGGGTTTGAATTGGAAACAGGTGGAGGGCGTACCGAGCAGCGGGATGTCCTCGAACCAAGCCTCCACAGCCTGATGGGCATGCCCAAATATGGCGCCTCTCAGCCTGGGCCCGGGCATCCTAGCAATTTCGTCGAGTACTCCGTGGGGATCTTGAATGCGATCCTTGTCCAACCAAGGCGCACCCACCTCCGTTAACGGATGATGGGTGGCGAGCAAGCCATGGCGGGCAGCACTGCCTGCCTTCGCCGCAGCCACAACGGCCATCTTCATGGGGCTGATGGAAGCCTCAGGCAGCAGGTCTTCATGGGAATCCAGAGCAACAATCTGCCATGACCCCAGCTCCAGGGGCTCGAGCGGCAACTCAGCGGCCTCCATCGCCGCCAGCACATCGTGATTGCCCGGCAAACATAGCGTCGGCGCATCAACATAGTCAGTCAGCATTTTATGAAAAAGACGGTAATCCGCCTGCGCACATTCGTGACCGACGTCGCCGCTCACCACGACAGCATCCGGCACCCCCTCCGCCAGAGCCTGGGCAAGGACCGAGGTCAGTGAGGCAGCGGTTCCCACCCCCAACACTTCTTGCTCAGGCCGCACGAAGTGACAGTCGGTGATTTGCAGGACCTTCAGTGTCAAGGCAAGAGACTCCACCGAAGTTTGAGGTGGTTACCCAATCGGTAGCTCGACGGGATCTGACGTCATACCGATGGCGAGGCAGAGAGACAGGTACTCGCTCAAAAAACGATTGAGCTGAACCTTCTCATCTGGCTGATGCATTCTGCGATTAGGATACTCGTAGGTACTGTGGAAGCGATTTTGCTGCTGGTAGGCTACGACCTCTGCACTCTTTGCATCGTGATATAGGCGAATTCGCATATTGGGGCTGCTGCCCCATTTTTGCGTCGGTCGTTGGGTCAACTGCAAGAGTGTCGTATACGGACCGCGCTCAACCACCTCAAGCTCTACCGACGTTTTGGGGTTCGAGGGAAGCAGCGCGATACATCTCGAATCCTCTTCTCGAATCGTGGGAAAAAGCTGAAGCAGCCGTCGATAGTTTTTGTCGCACTCGGCCATATGCCCGGCCAAGTCCAGGCTATAGCGCCGCCCCTGCCGCCAGCCAGCCGTGGAAAATCCTTGGCGAAGGGAGGTGGCGCGGCTCAGGATATCTGCGTCTGTTTCCGGTCGTTTATCCGACACAATTACTCTCGGCTGGTTTGTCATCAATATACCGAGCCTAAACCACTCGGTCACCGGTTGAGCCACTTTTAATTCAAAAACGCTCGCTGCGATTTTGGATCGCAATTTGACTAAACAGGCCTTGCCACCCAGTTGGCTGGCTCTCTAACATTCCCCCTCTAGGTTCTTCACATGTCTTGGACCTGGGGAATGCGCATAATACCGCGATTTTATTACCGCCGCGTCCGCAGCACTCCACGCTGACTGCCACGGCCCCAAAGGTGCTCAATGCATGACTTCAACTTAGTTCATTCCTTCCGGTCACGGTGCCGCTTTTTCTCAGGGCGCCTCACCCGAGGAATGATTGTCTTTATCGCAACGATCACACAGCCCGCCTGGGCTGAGGACCTGATCGCGGTATATCAAACTGCGGTTGAAAATGATCCGGTCATCGGGGCGGCGACAGCCTCTTTTCAGGCGGACCAGGAACGCGTGCCTCAGGCTCGGGCCCTGCTGCTACCCTCCATCACCGCTCGGCTCACCACAACCAAGAATGAGCAAACTTACCCCGGTGCTGCGGATGCATTCCCGGACCAGTACTACAACGATCATTCTTGGAGTGCCCAGCTGCGCCAACCGGTCATCAACCTGTCGAGCTGGTTCACTCTGGGTAGTGCGAGATCCTCGGTTCGTGCTTCAGAACATCGACTTGAAGCCCAACGCCAAGACCTCATCGTCCGAGTGCTTGAAGCCTACCTGAATATCCTAAGAACTCGGGACCGCCTGGATACGACCAATTCTGAAGTAATCGCCGTGGGGCGACAGCTTGAGCAGGTACAGCAGCGTTTTGATGTCGGCCTGGTCGCCATTACCGATGTGCTTGAGGCACAGGCGGCTTATGACAGTGCGGTGGTGCGTCAAATTCAGGCCGAAAGCGATCACGACATCAGCTTTGAGACGCTGAGCACGCTGACCGGCAGAAGCTACGACAACCTGGCAAGGTTGTCCGACGACCTACCCATTGTTGACCCCAACCCCAGAGAGGAAGAGGCCTGGGTGACCAGTGCGTTGCAGTCTAATAGCGGCGTCCAGGCAGCGATGGACCAGCTGGAGTCAGCTCGCAAAAACCGAAGGTCGAGAATAGCTACTCGCGTCCCGACGGTGGAAGCGGTCATTACCCACTCCGACAACACCACCGGCGGCATCAACTTCTTCGGCGTGGACAACACCGAAACCACGCTATATGCGCTGGAGGTCTCCGTTCCCCTCATACAGGGTGGCGCCATCAGATCGCAGGTGAAGGAAAGCAGTGCCAGAATAGAAGAGGCCCGACAACAACTGCTGAACCAACAGCTCACGGTGACCCGCAACACAAGAAGTTTGTTCAAGTCGGTGGTCACCGACGTAGCGCGTGTCCAGGCTCGGCTCAAAGCCATAAAATCGTCGCAGTCCGCTCTAGAGGCGACCCAAACGGGTTATGAGGTCGGCACGCGGAATATTGTGGATGTGCTCCAAGCACAGCAAAGGCTCTATGGCTCGCAATTTGATTATGCGGACTCACGCTACAACTATCTGCTCAACCTGATTCGCCTTAAGCAGACTTCAGGCGGCCTCTCCGAAACAGATTTAGCTGAACTCAATCAATTCACGGATCCCACTAATCCGGTGGAGCGAGTGGTCTCCCTGCGCAACAGCCTTTCGCAATAGCGTGACGACTCGCGCAGTAGCGTGACGCCTACCGCCGCGGCGTTTCTGAGAGCGCGGTGGTTAACAGCGTGAGGTAGCGCTCGACCGCGCCTCGATTCTCCTCCACTACTTGGACCCCCGCAGCCCCCATCTCCTGTTGCCTCACGCCGTCTGAAAAGATGTCACCCAACGCTTGGGCCAATTCCTGGGCATCGTTGACAACCTTGATTGCACCGGCAGTTTCCAGCGCATCGTGAACTTGGGCAAAGTTGAAGTTATGCGGCCCGGTAACAATGGGCGTACCTAGCGCAGCAGGCTCTATCGGGTTGTGTCCGCCGTGGGGCACCAGAGAGCCGCCGACAAAGGCAATATGAGCCAGGCGATAGCAGGGCAGCAGCACGCCCATTTGGTCGATGATCAGGATATCTGCCTTTGGCTGCCCCGGATCAGACGCTGGCACCTGGATTTGACTAAAACGGCTTACGGCAAACCCGTCGGAGGTCAGCAGGGTAGTCAGTTCAGTAACGCGGTGGGGATGCCGAGGGGCCAAAATCATGTAGAGGTTAGGCATAGATTCCGTTAACGCCCGATAAGCCTCGATGACCTGGCGCTCCTCCCCGGGGTGCGTCGATGCAGCCATTAAGATGGGACGATCGAGCGCATGACACAGACGACCCATTTCTTGGGCTTTGTGGTCGATGGATTCCGCTAGGGCGAGATCGAACTTAATGTTGCCCAGGGTGGTAATGCAGGCGGGATCTGCGCCCAGATCTATAAACCGCTGACGATGCGCCTCACTCTGACAGCCAATGGCGGTAAAGGCGGGAAGCACCCGTCGCACCAGCCAACTGACTCGACGATAGCCCCGCGCCGAACGCTCGGAGAGCCGGGCGTTTAGCAGCATCACGGGAATTTTGCGACGACGCGCAGCCAAGACCAGGTTGGGCCAAATTTCGGTCTCCATAAGGATCACGGCCCGTGGCCTCGTGCGGTCGAGAAACCGCTCCACGGCGAAGCCAAAATCGTATGGGGCATAACAGTGTTGGACCCGGCCACCAAGCAGCCGGTGCACCTGCTCGCTGCCCGTAGGGGTCATGGTCGTCACCAATACCGGCGTGTCGTCGCGCTGCAGCAGCGCCTCCACAAGGGGGGCCGTGGCAATGGTTTCGCCGGCTGACACGCTGTGGACCCAGATGCCTCCCGCGCTGACTTCTTGGGGAACCTGCCCAAAGCGTTCAAGACGGCGTGACGCGTAGGCTGGCTCCTGCAGCCCACGCCAAAATAAGCGCAGCACGACCCAGGGCAGTGCCAGCCAAAGCAAAAGCCGATAGGCGAGCATAGCCATCGCGACTAAGGTCCGCCTGGGCCGCTCTCGGAGGGATGACCTCCTCCCTGGGCCTCCCCGGCCAGGGTCAGCAGCCGCTGCTCCAGGACGTCCGAGTCAGGCGCCACCAGAACATCCCATTGCTCACTCTGAGCCTGGTCATCGGGGTGGGCTGCGGAATCCAAAATCGCCATCGTGCGACAGCCAAGGGTACGGCCACAAAAAGACAGCGCCCGAGATTCATTGACGCTCCCCATAGCCAAATCCACCACCACCAGAAGCGACGCATTAGCCATGTACTTTTCGCATCGATTCTGAAAATGAGCCTGATATTCGCTCAGGCCGGTTAACGGCAGCACCTGTTCTTCCGAATGTTGGCGTCGCGGCACCCCTTCGGCAGTCGTCGCGCCCTGACCCTCGACGAACCCCAGTTCGGGATAGAAGGTGGGCCATTGGCTCACGGCCAACAGATCAACCTCAACGCCAGCTTCGCGCACCCACTGCTGGACTGCTGACCCGAGCGCGTCGTCGCCGACAAAACCAAGGAGCGATACGGTAAACCCCCTGGACGCCAGGCGAACGGCGATGCTGGCCGCACCCAGGCTCAAGGCCCCTGATAGTGCATCAGGCGAGGCAAACGAGTGGGTGGCAGTGGGTGCAAAAACATCACCAGCAACCAGGATATGCCGTTCCTGTGGCATGAGGGAGGGAATAGACTGCGGCAGCAAGGATCACACTTCCGAATGGACCAGCTGCGATGCTATCACAAGCTGCCCTTTCGCGAAGATGCGCGATCCTGGCCGCTGGCCTGTGCGTCGTCTCGCGGCTAACATGAGACAGATATGAGCCAACATCCACACTCCAGCCTGGGCGCCTATGCGCCCCGCTACTGGCCTACCTGGCTCTTAGTCGGCGGGATGTGGCTTATCGCCAGATTGCCCATCCCTGCGCTCTTCCAAATCGGCAAAGTCTTTGGCCTTCTCGCCCTGCGCTTCGCGGGCAAACGTCGGCATATCACCCAGGTAAATATCGAGCATTGTTTTCCTAGCCTCACTGCTGAGGAGAAAAAGAAGCTCGTTACCGACAACTTCATCCACACCGGCATTGGTGCAGTGGAAATGGCCCTGCCCTGGCTCAACCCCAAACGAAACATTCGAGATCGACTGAGCGTTTCAGGGGAAGAGCATCTCCAGCGAGCACACGCAATGGGTAAGGGGGTGATTTTAGTGGGTGGTCACTATACGACCATCGATGTCACCAGCCAGGCGCTGGGCGATACAGGCGTCATTGACGTCATGTACCGTGCGAATAAGAACCCGGTTTGGGAAAGGTTGCAGGTTGGCGGGCGAGACCACTTTTTTGATGGGGTGATCGAGCGGGGAGACATGCGGCAAATCCTCAAGCGTCTCAATCAGGGGCGCGCTATCTGGTATGCGGCGGATCAGGATTACGGCAGACGACATTCAGTCTTCGCCCCCTTTTTTGGCATTCAGGCAGCCACCATCACCGTGGCCGCACGGCTGGCCCAGCGCCAGGCGTGCCCAGTAATAATGCTCCACCAATATCGAGACCTAAAGAGCCACCGTTGGAAGCTGGTCTTCAGCCCTATCCTGGAACACTTCCCCAGCGGTGATCCACATGAGGACGCCTCGCGACTCAATGCGCTGCTAGAGGCTTCGCTGAAAGATGCCCCGGAACAATATCTTTGGATGCACCGACGCTTCAAAACACGCCCTGAGGGTGAACCCGGATTCTATTAACGCCGCCGCCAACCTGCAGGTGCAGCGGCTAAGACTTGGGACTACACTAGGCTTCCCTTTATTGCCCGTACTTCGAGCCGGGTTTGATAGATATGAAAGTCATTCCGGATTTTTCAGAAATGCTAAGCCGACTGGTTGGCGAACCCTCGATCAGCTCCACCTCTTCAGAGATTGATCGCAGCAACCTGGGCGTGATAGAGCAACTGGCGACGTGGCTGGAGGATCTTGGATTCGATACCGAGATCATGCCCCTCCCTGGCCGTCCGGATAAGGCCAATCTCATTGCGACCCTCGGCACGCCCCCTCAAGATAACGAAGGTGGCTTGGTGCTCGCCGGCCATACCGATACGGTGCCCTTTGACGACTCCCTGTGGCAGAGCGACCCTTTCCGCCTGAAAGATGCAGAGGATCGCTTTTACGGCCTCGGCTGCTGCGATATGAAAGGCTTTTTTCCCGTAGCCCTCATGGCCGCACGATCCCTAGACGCAGACACGTTAACCGCCCCGCTAACCCTAATCGCGACGGCGGACGAGGAGTCCTCAATGGCGGGCGGGCGCCAACTTTTGGCCAGCGGTCGGCCTCGCGCGAAGTATGCGGTCATTGGCGAACCCACAGGGATGCGACCCATCTTCGCGCATAAAGGTATCAGCATGATGTCCATCAAGATCGAGGGAGCCTCGGGTCACTCTTCGGACCCAAGCCTTGGGGCTAATGCCCTGGATGCCATGCACGAGGTCATAACCGCACTCATTGCTCTGCGGACTCGACTCGCTCAGCAATATCGTGATGACGCCTTTGAGGTCAGTATCCCGACCATGAATTTAGGTTGCCTGCATGGAGGGGATAACCCCAATCGAATTTGCGGGTCCGCCGAGCTGCAGATTGATCTGCGCCTGCTGCCCGGCATGAATTCGGACTCACTGCACGATGAACTGGAAGCGCTGATTCACCAGGCAGTTGCACAGCATGACGTTACCCTTAACCTGCACAAAGCCTATCCGCCGATACTGCCCTTCGCCTCCCCTGCAGATGGGGAGTTGGTGACTACTCTGGGCCAGCTCTCCCGACAGGAACCCGGCACCGTCGCCTTTGGTACCGAAGCACATTTTTTGCAGAGCCTTGGCATGGAGACTGTCGTCTGGGGCCCAGGACACATAGACCAGGCACACCAGCCCAATGAATACCTGCATAAGGGTCAAATTGAGCCCGCCATCGATACCCTTAAGCATATTATTCACCGTTACTGCGTAGCATAAGAAATGAAAGAGACGGACTACGCCGGTTGGTTTCGCCGGTCCACACCCTATATCAGCGCCCATCGCGGGAAGACCTTCGTTGTCTTTCTAGGAGGCGATGCGCTAGCGCACCCTAACCTCATTCATATCGTGCACGATCTCGCGCTACTTCACGTGCTCGGTGTTCGCCTGGTGTTGGTTCATGGTGCGAGGCCGCAGCTGGACGCACGACTGCCCGCCATCGAGAAAAAAAATGGGCGAAGAATCACCCAGGCCACGGAAATGAGTGTTATCGGTGGGGTGCTTGGAGAACTTCGCATGCAGCTCGAAGCGTTGTTCTCCACCGGCTTGCCCAATACGCCACTGCACAACGTCGACATCTGCGTCAGCAGCGGCAACTTTGTGATGGCCCGGCCATTGGGCATTGTTGACGGCATTGACCACCTCTGTACCGGCGTTTTTCGCAGCCTGAAACTCCAGCGCGTCACTCGGCTGTTGGACACCGAAAGCATCGTCCTCATTTCGCCCCACGGCTACTCACCGTCAGGGCAGGCGTTTAACCTGGTCGCCGAGGATTTGGCCGCCGAGGTCAGCGTGGCGCTTCAGGCCGACAAGCTCATCATCCTGGATGATCGAGCCTGTTTGGAAAATGCCGAGGGCGAGCGTTTAAGCTCGGTTACACCTACCTATCTCGAGAAAGAGCTAGAGACGTTTGGAGAGGCCGGGCGCACCCGGCTCAAGGCGCTGGCCTTCGCGGTTCGGGAGGGCGTGACAAAGGGTCACCTGCTTTCTTTTGAAGAAGATGGTGCCCTACTGAAGGAGCTGTTCAAGGCCGATGGCGTCGGCACTCAGGTGGTAAAAGAACAAACGAACTCTATTCGGGAGGCCAACCTGGCAGACGTTTCTGGCATCGTCGAGATTATTCGCCCCTTGGAAGAATCCGGCGTCTTAGTTAGACGCTCCCGCGATCGCCTTGAACGTGAGATTTCTAACTTCCTGGTTGCCGAAATCGACGGCGTCGTCGTGGGCTGCTGCGCGGTCTACGCGGGTGAGGACATGGCAGAGCTGGCGTGTGTTGTCGTGCACCAACACTTCCGTAATGGCGGCTCTGGCATTGGCAGCGGACTGCTGCTTGCCGCCGAGCGCAGTGCCAAGACAATGGGTGCCACGGCGCTCTTTGCACTTACTACCGGGGCCCAGGACTGGTTTTTAGACCAGGGATTTTTGGAGGCCGACGTGGACAGCCTCCCGAAATCAAAACAATCACTTTACAACTGGCAGCGCGGCTCTAAAGTGATGACCAAGGCGCTGCACTAGCGCGGCCCACGGCAACGCCGCTCTACCCAAGCAACCTAAGAAGGCGAAACACCAATCTCATGAGTAACGAACGTCCCTATAGTTCTGTCATCGTCGATGGCGTAGAACAAGCACCTAGTCGAGCCATGCTTTACCCTACCGGCTTCAAGCCAGAGGACTTTAGTAAACCCCAGGTCGGCATCGCCTCAACCTGGAGTATGGTCACGCCCTGCAATATGCACATCAACGAGCTGGCAGACGCGGCGGCCATGGGCGCTGACGAGGCGGGAGCGAAGTCGGTGCTCTTCAACACCATTACCGTTTCGGACGGCATCTCCATGGGCACCCCCGGCATGCGTTACTCCCTGGTCTCTCGGGAGGTCATCGCTGACTCCATTGAGACCGTTGTCGGGGCTCAGGGATTCGACGGTTTCGTCGCCATTGGCGGCTGTGACAAAAACATGCCCGCATGCGGCATCGCCATGGCGCGGCTGAATCGACCCAGCGTCTTTGTTTATGGTGGGACGATTTTGCCGGGTGCGGAGCGTCGCGACGTGGTTTCCGTATTCGAAGCCGTCGGCGGCCATGCGGCGGGGAAGGTCAGCGACATTGAACTCCAGGAGGTCGAATCAACGGCCATTCCGGGACCTGGATCCTGCGGCGGCATGTATACCGCCAATACCATGGCCTCAGCCCTAGAGGCACTAGGGCTTTCGTTACCCGGCAGTTCGGCGCAAAACGCGATCAGTCAGGAGAAGAAACAGGATAGCTATAACGCCGGTGCTGCCGTCCGCCACCTCATCAAGCGCGGCATCAAACCAAGCGACATCCTTTCTCCCGAGGCGTTTGAGAATGCCATCACGCTGACCATTGCCCTTGAGGGGTCAACCAATGCGGTGCTGCACCTGTTGGCCATTGCCCATGCAGCCAACATTCCGCTCTCCATAGATGACTTTAGCCGCATTGGTGAACGGGTGCCGGTACTGGCAGATATGCGGCCCGCCGGGGCCTATGCCATGAGTGAGTTAGTGGAAATTGGCGGCATTCAACCGTTGATGAAGCGCCTGCTGGACGCCGGCCTGTTACACGGTGACTGTCTAACGGTTACGGGCCATACCCTGGCGGAAAATTTGGCAAATATTCCCGACTATCCCGCAGATCAGAGGATCATTCGCCCCTTCGACGATCCCATCAAATCGGACAGTCACCTGGTCATCCTTCGCGGCAATTTGGCACCTGAGGGCGCTGTCGCCAAAATTACCGGCCACGAAGGACTCAGCTTTAGCGGTGCGGCCCGCTGTTTTCATGGTGAAGAAGCGGCTATGAAGGCCATCATGCAAGGCACCGTGGTCAAGGGTGATGTTGTTATCGTTCGCTATGAAGGTCCCCAAGGCGGCCCGGGCATGAGAGAAATGCTCAGCCCAACCAGCGCTATAAATGGTCGCGGGCTGTCCCAGGATGTTGCCCTATTGACGGACGGTCGCTTTTCAGGAGGCTCCCATGGCTTCGTCATTGGCCATGTCACGCCCGAAGCCTTCCTGGGCGGACCCATTGCCCTCGTTGAAGACGGAGATCGCATCACCATCGATGCGGAGAGCAAGGAAATTTCCCTCCACGTGGATGCTCAGGAACTTGAACGCAGGCGGCAGGCGTGGTCGGCACCCGACGCCTACACCGAAAGAGGCACGCTGGCGAAGTACGCCCGCTTGGTCAGCTCGGCGAGCGAGGGCGCCGTGACCGACAAATATCTGGGGGGTTAATGCTGTGCAGCCTTTGTCCATGCGAAGCGACGCGGGAAGCGCCTGGCTACCGACTCTGGGTCTGTGAGAACTGTTGGCAGGAGGCTGAGGGTGGCTGGTCGCGGGTCCACGAGACGGTGCTGTTTAGCCGGCTAGCCAAGGAAGGCCTGCTCATTCCGGACCGTAATGAGGCAAATCTCCTCCCCAGACTCTACGCACCCCCTGCTGATTTCGCACTTTAGCGACGGCGGCCCCTACTCGGCACCGACCGGCACAATCCGCAATACCACGGCGCTTGCGCGATCGTTCCCGATGGCGCTGATGAAACGATCCCCCCAACCGTACTTTTCTGCCATCAGGTCATTGATGGCCTCCGTGTGTTCGGGTTCGTAATCGACAAAGACAACGTAGGTCTTGGCAGCACGGGTTAGGAGGGAAGGCTGACCCTGTCGCTGTTGGGCAGCCAGCCTTTTATACCACGCAGAATTCTGATCTCCGCGAAGCCACATGCTCGCGTCATGATCCACCACCCAGAGACGGGTCACCCTGTTATCACCCGCTTCACTTTGGGTTTCCAAGACCACCACTTCGCCGCTCTCGGAGGCAATCACCACCGCCAGCGCGAAGCTTGCCGCCGCAAAGGCAAACAGCATAATCACGCGAAACAGGCCATTTCCCAACCCCGCTAGGACCGACATAGAGCGTGCCTAACGAGCGGTTTGTGCGTGGACATGGTCCACCAGGAACTTGACGTTATCGACGGGCGTTTGGGGCACGATCCCATGCCCCAAATTAAAGATATGACCAGCACGACCGGCCACCTCGTCAAGCAATCGCTGACTCTGAGCGGCAACGGTGGGTCGATCGGCGCATAGGACGATAGGGTCTAAATTACCCTGAACGGCGGTAAGACCCAGGTTATCCCATGTGGGTACGAGGGGCGTCCGCCAATCAAAGGCCAACACATCGATATTCATCTTCGCCACTTCAGGGAGTAAGTGAACGTTCCCCGTACCGAAGTAAATGATAGGCACTGACCCTGACAAGGCATTGACCAGCGTCTGCAGGTAGGGCGCAACAAAGGTACGAAAATCTGATACCGACAAATTACCCACCCAGGTATCGAATAACTGGATAGCATCGACGCCAGCACTGATCTGAAGCCGGAGATAGCTGGCCAGCTGCCAGACCAATTTTCCCATCAGCTCAGCCCAAAGCTGGGGAGCCTCGTACATCATCTTTTTTACATGGATATAGTTGCGCGAGCCTCGACCCTCAATGCCATAAGACGCCAGCGTAAAGGGTGCGCCAGCAAAGCCGATTAACGCGATCTCTCCGGGCAGGCCACCAATAATATTTTTTACCGTATGCTCAATGTAGGGGGTCGCCTCAACCGCTTCAGCACAACGCAGGTTCGCCACATCCGCCTCACTGCGAATGGGATTATGGAAAACCGGACCTTCGCCGGGCAGATATTCAAGCTGCAGCCCCATGGGTTCGAGAATCGGCAGCAGGTCTGCAAACATGATCGCCGCATCGACGCCAAGAATACGTTGGGCATCCAGAGTAGCCTGAGCAGCCTTTTCTGGATTTTTGAAAAAATCGAGGCTCGGCATGGTCCCCTTGACCTGATGGTATTCAGGCATATATCTACCTGCCTGCCGATTCAGCCAAATTGGTGTATGTGCGGTGGGCTCTCCACGGCACGCCTGAAGAAAGACTTTTTCCATTTGGCTATCCTATTCCGTACCCAGGCGCATGGGGTCCACTTCAGCATCGTAGTCAACGCCTTCTAGCCCAAAGCCAAAGATTTTTAGAAAATCCAGACGAAAACCAGCCAGATCACCCAGCTCAGATAAGTTTTCTGTGGTCACTACGGGCCAGCGCTCCTTGACCTCCTGCTGCACGGCATCCGCCAACTCCAGGTCATCAAGCCTAATACGACCGCTTTCATCCAGGCGCATTTCACAGCCCGCCTCCAGCTGAGTCGCAAACAGACGGTGAATATGCTCAATGCATTGTTCGTGGGTGCCCTGGTCCTTCATCACACGAAACAACAGCGCAGCGTAGAGAGGCACGACGGGAATAGCGGCACTGGCTTGACTGACGATGGCTTTGAGTACGGCAACCCGAGCGTCGCCCTCGAGAGGAGTTAGTTTTTCGGCGATCGCTTGGCTTGCTCTATCCAAATCGGCCTTGGCCAGGCCCAGCGTACCCTCCCAATAAATGGGCCAGGTCAGCTCGCTGCCAATGTAGGTATAGGCGACGGTTTTGACCCCTGGCGAAAGCACTTCGGCCTCTAACAGAGCATCTATCCAAATTTCCCAATCTTCCCCGCCCATAACTTTGACGGTATCCGATGCCTCTTGCTGAGTTGCCGGCTCCAGGGAAACGTTTGAGACCTCGCCCTTCTCTACGTGAACGGTCTTGATATCAAGCACCTCACCCAAGGGCTTGATGCTTGAGCGATGCACTTCTCCGGTCACGGGATTCGTTCTCACGGGTGACGCCAGGCTGTAGACGATCAGGTCGATCTCGCCCAAATCCTGGCGAATGGTTTCAATGACCTCTTCTCGAACCGCGTCGGAGAAAGCGTCGCCATCGATGGTCTTAGCGTAGAGACCTTGCTGAGCCGCTTCGGTTTCGAGCGCTTTATTGTTATACCAACCCGCCGACGCCGTCTTGGTCTCGGACGGGGCCTTTTCAAAGGACACGCCCAAGGTATTTGCACCGGCACCAAAGGCTGCCACGATTCTGCTAGACAGCCCGTATCCGCCAGAGCATCCCAGCACCAGCACGTTTTTGAATCCCTCTTTAGCCAAATCAGGCGACCCTTTGACCCAGTCTATTTGCTCGGCAACGTGGGCCGCGCAACCAGTGGGATGCGCTGTGGTGCAAATGAATCCGCGGATTCGTGGTTTAACGATCATATGGAACCCCAAATTAGAAATACCTGGTGAATAGGGCTAATCCGGAGCGCCTAATCTCGGTTCCGCATCATACCCTGGCTGGCTACCCAGCGCATGGCGCCATCAACGTCCAGCACCCTTGGACCATCACGTTGAACATGGACCTGGGCGACTTCGCCGGGCAAAAGCTTATGGTCCCGGTCGCCATCAAGGGCAATCACCCCGGGCCCCTGAAGGGTTACTCCATCGCCCAGGGACAGACGCGTAGCGTCCTTCACATACACCGTCTGGAACCAACCCGGCGACAACGGCGCGACCACCGCCTGGCCCTGGTCAGCGGGCCCCAGGTGCACAACCAAACCTTGGTCCTCGGCGGCATAAACTGGATCCACAAAGCCGCCAATAGGCGACATGCCAATGGCATTCGGTTCAGCCCGGGTCAACACGATGGTTTCGATTTTTTGGGCTTCGAAGGGCAGCATGTTTCCTACGCGATCGTTACGCATCATGACGGCATCCACCAAGGCCAGGTCTTGGCCCCGTGGCGTGACGAGACGCAGGACCTTAGCCACCTTGCTCAGGGCCAGCTCAGAGGGCGCTTGCTGCAGGCGGCCCAGGGCATTCAGGCCAGCAATCATTCCTGCTAGCGTTGGTTCCACCCTGTCCGGAAAAACGTTGTTAGTGCCTGTCGATAAGGGCACCAAGTCCAGATTCGCATCCTGCCTAACAATGGCACGATTGGTCCCATCGCCGCCGAGGGAAACCACGGTATCGCACCCAGCCGCCTTGAACGCCGCAATGGCGGCTTCGGTATCCTGGGCGGTATTGGTTAGCGGTATGTCCAGCACGTGGACCTTGGCTTTGAGCGGCATCCACTCAAGCGCCATAGACGCGATGCGGTAGGGCTCGCGGGTAATATAAATATCCGAAACGCCCATAGCGTCGGCACCAGCGGCAACGCGAGCCACAATATCTCGCTTCGCTTCGTGGGTCATGTTGGTGGCCCTGGCCGCCAGTCTTCGCACATCCCGCCCCGACATTGGATTCACGCACAGGGCGATTTTTCCGTTATGGCGTCGTTCGCTCACAGGCGACGATAGCTTGCGATGCTGAAGGCACTAGAGTGTCTGTCATCTGCGGGATAATCCTTACGCTCAAGCTCGTGCCACGCGGCCATATCGAAGGCTGGGAAGTAACAGTCTCCTTGGGGCCGATCATGCACCCATGTGATGTAAAGCCGGTGGGCCAGGGGTAAGGCCAGAGCATAAATTTCTGCCCCTCCGATCACCATCAGCTCGTCGACCCCATCAATCAGAGCCTGCTGTGAAGCGGCCTCTATCGCCTGCTGGATGTCGGCTACAACCCTCACCCCGGGATGCGACCAAGCCGCATCTCGCGTCAAGACGATATTCGTGCGACCGGGGAGCGGGGCCTTCATGGACTCAAAGGTTTTGCGACCCATCACCACCGGCTTGCCCAGCGTGGTTTGCATGAAGTGACGCATATCATTAGGCAAACGCCAGGGCAGGCTGTTATTCCGCCCGATTACCCGATTCTCCGCCATCGCCCAAATGAGTGAGATTTCGATATCCATCTAAACGGCTATTGGCGCCTTTATGCCCGCGTGGCACTGGTAGTCGACCAGCTCGAAATCATCGTACTGAAAGCCGAAAATATCCTTAACCATTGGATTAACACGTATCTGAGGGAGGGCGTGGGGTTCGCGCGCGAGCTGTCGGTCCGCCTGCTCCAGGTGGTTCACATAGAGGTGCGCATCGCCCATGGTGTGGACGAAATCACCCAGCTCAAGATCACAGACCTGGGCAATCATGATGGTCAGCAGGGCGTAGGATGCGATGTTGAAGGGTACGCCGAGAAAAATATCCGCGCTGCGCTGGTAGAGCTGACAGGACAGCTTCCCATCCGCCACATAAAACTGAAAAAGAGTATGGCAGGGCGGTAGCGCCATGTTGTTGACCTCAGCGACATTCCAGGCGCTGACAATATGGCGTCGGCTATCGGGATTGTCTCGTATACCCGCCACCAGGGCGTCGATCTGATCTATGGTGCTGCCGTCTGGGCCAGGCCACGATCGCCACTGAGATCCGTATACCGGCCCGAGTTCACCATGCTCGTCTGCCCACTCATCCCAGATATGCACGTTGTGACCGGTGAGGTAGGAGATGTTGGTAGAGCCAGACAAAAACCACAGC
>DKNY01000013.1:73658-74285 GCA_002470275.1 Gammaproteobacteria bacterium UBA7376
TGCCCACTCATCCCAGATATGCACATCATGGTCGGTGAGATAACTGATATTCGTGGACCCCGACAGAAACCAAAGCAGCTCGTGGATGATGCCCTTGAGGAACATTTTCTTGGTGGTCACCAAGGGAAATCCTTCCTGGAGGGGGAATCGCATTTGATAACCAAAAACACTGTAGGTTCCGGTTCCGGTTCGATCCTCTTTAAAGGTTCCGCTTTGGCGCACATGACGCATCAAATCTAAGTACTGGCGCATGGTGTCACTTTTTCATTCATCTCTATCACAACCCCGAAAGCTTACCAGCGAAGCCTACGCGGAGCGATCAGCCACCTGATCGCGCGCGCGCAAGATTAGCCAAAGTCCCACAAAGATCATGGGTAAGGACAGCAATTGCCCCATGCTCAAAAAGTCAAAAACGATAAAACCAAGATGCGGATCAGGTGAGCGCAAAAACTCCGTCATGAACCGAAAACCGCCGTAACACATTAGGAAGGCTCCCGAGATCAGTCCTCGCGGCTGTGATCTAGCAGAAAGCCACCACAGGATGACAAAGAGCAGCAGACCCTCACTTAAAGCTTGATACAGAGAAGAAGGGGGCCTCATCACACCCTCCCAGGTCCCCACGCACAG
>DKNY01000043.1:0-5509 GCA_002470275.1 Gammaproteobacteria bacterium UBA7376
TGCTGAATCGACGTTCAGACGCCACGGAGCGACTTTTAGGCCTCGCTCGGGAGGCAACGGAGGGAGCGCGTTCCGCACCCAAGGCTGAGGCAGCCTGGCGCACCCTGCCGGTGACGGAGAGGCTCCGACATGCCTTGGTCAAGGGCATTGGAGACTATGTGATTCAGGATACCGAAGCCGCGCGGATCGCCTGTGAACGCCCCCTGGACGTCATCGAGGGGCCCCTTATGGACGGTATGAGCGTTGTGGGCGACCTCTTCGGCGCGGGAAAGATGTTTCTACCCCAGGTGGTCAAGAGTGCTCGGGTCATGAAGCAGGCGGTCGGTCATCTGGTGCCCTTTATCGAAGCTGAAAAAGCCCGTCCGGCAAAAGAGCAATCGGAGCAGGCCCAGCGTGCTGGACGGGCCAAGCTGGTGCTGGCGACGGTGAAGGGCGACGTCCACGACATCGGGAAAAACATTGTTGGGATCGTGCTGCAGTGCAACGGCTACGAGGTGATTGACCTGGGCGTTATGGTGCCCGCCGAAAAAATAATCCACACCGCTATAGCAGAGGGCGCAGATTTGATTGGACTGTCCGGCCTCATCACGCCCTCTCTGGATGAAATGGCGCAGGTTGCTCAAGAAATGCAGCGAGCAGGCCTCAAAATTCCACTACTCATTGGCGGGGCAACCACCAGCAAGGCCCATACCGCCGCAAAGATTGCCCCGAACTACACCAACCGTGCCACGGTCTACGTATCCGATGCCTCGCGCGCCGTGGGCGTGGCGGCCAAGCTGCTGTCCGATGACACCGCCTATGCGGAAACCATCCGGAAGGACTATGCGTTGATTAAGGACCGCGTCGAAGCCCGAAGAGAGCGGCGTGCATTCCTGACCTTGGGCGCTGCACGGGCCAACCCGTGCCCCACGGATTGGAGCGCCTACACACCGCCTAAGCCCAACTTTCTGGGGGTGCAAACGATCTCGCCGAGCCTCGAGGCGTTGACGCCCTTTATCGACTGGACGCCGTTCTTTATGACCTGGCAGCTGGCCGGACGCTTCCCCGCCATTCTGCAGGACGATGTGGTCGGAGAGGCAGCACAACAGCTCTATGACGACGCCACAGAACGGCTTAGTTGGCTGATTGCGGATGGCCGCCTCCAGGCTCAGGGCGCGGTGGGCTTATGGCCGGCCAATCGTCATGGTCAGGATGATATCGCCCTCTATCCCGATGAGGCGCGGCGATCGCCTATGGCCATCTGCCATCACTTGCGACAGCAGGCTCCACGCACGGATGACCTCAGTCCTAACCATTGTCTGGCGGATTACGTTGCCCCATCCGGCCACGCCGACTACCTGGGCGGCTTCGCTGTAACCAGCGGTTCCGGTATCCAAGACATCCTGGCGGAGGTGGCTGATGACGACTATGGTCAAATCATGATCAAGGCGTTGGCGGATCGGCTAGCCGAGGCCTTTGCCGAATATTTACATGCTCGCGTGCGTCGGACGCTGTGGGGCTACGGGGAGGATGAAACTCTGAGCCATGATGCGCTGATCAAGGAGCGCTATCAGGGCATTCGACCTGCGCCGGGCTATCCTGCCTGCCCCGAACACAGCGAAAAGGAAACGCTTTTCCAGTTATTGGACGCCACCCGCCGTACCGGTATCGCCCTAACCGAAAACCATGCCATGACGCCTGCGGCATCGGTTAGCGGTTGGTATTTTTCTCACCCCGAGGCGCGCTATTTTGGTGTAGGCAAGATTGACGATGACCAGGTACGGGACTATGCCCAGCGCAAGGGCTGGGACCTGGCGTTGGCAAATAAACGGCTGGCCCCGGCGCGAGCCCTCTGAGCCGACGCTATAGGTCGATGGTGAAGCCCGAGATAAAGTGAGCGGCAATGAGCACCGCAGCGGTGAACATGACGCAAATTGCGATCACATCCGCCTTGGCGTCCGCATCCTCTACAGGGGTTTCGGCTTCTGAGTTCTCATGGTCTTCTGATGTGCTCATGGCGACTGAACTTCCTCTTTGACGGTCCTCGGTCTGACCGCATATAACGACACTCTTTGAACTGCGCCCCTCGGCGTCCGCCCTTGGTCGCCTAGTATAGTTTCCTGCCCGAGGGGCACAACCTTAACTTCGCAGTTCCTGGCCGCCCAGATGGTTGCTCGCCCTTGGGGTGCCTGATACTGTCCCGACCCAGCGCAGTTTGCCTCAGGCCAGGGCCAAGAAGACCAGTCCCATGTATCGATATAACAACTTTGATAAAACCTTCGTCACGGAACGCGTCGCCCACTATCGCGATCAGACCCAGCGATATCTGGACGGCAAGCTGTCTGAAGAGGAATTCTTACAGCTTCGCTTACGCAACGGCCTTTACGTGCAGCGATTGGCGCCCATGCTGCGCGTTGCCGTGCCCTACGGCACGCTGTCCAGCGATCAGCTGAGGATGTTGGCCCAGATCGCCCGACAGTATGACCGTGGCTACGGACACCTCAGCACTCGTCAAAATATGCAGTTTAACTGGCCTGAACTGGCCGATGTGCCGGATATTCTTGCTGATCTTGCGTCCGTGGAGATGCATGCCATCCAGACCAGCGGCAGCTGTATTCGCAACGTCACTACAGATCAATTCGCCGGTGCCGCAGCAGATGAATACCTGGACCCGCGGCCGGTCTGCGAAATCATTCGTCAATGGTCTACGGCTCACCCAGAATTTGAATGGCTGCCTCGCAAGTTTAAAATTGCCGTCACCGCAGCGGCAGAGGATCGCGCCGCCATTGGCGTTCATGATGTGGGCCTGCGCCTGTACCAGGGCGAGGCAGAAGAGCTTTTGGTTGATGTCTATGCTGGGGGCGGCTTGGGCAGAACGCCGGTAATTGGCGCGCAGATCTACCAGGGGCTCCCGGTCCGGCATCTGCTGAGCTACCTGGAGGCGCTGATGCGCGTCTACAATCGCTATGGAAGAAGAGACAATAAGTATAAGGCGCGAATTAAAATCCTAGTGCGGGCCATGACCCCAGATGGCTTTAAAGCTAAGGTCGACGCGGAATGGGCCCATTTAAAGGAGGGGCCCAGCACTCTGACCCCGGACCAGCTCCATCGAATGCAGGGTTTCTTTCAAGGACCCGACCTTACCCCCACGCCCTCAGCGGCGACTTTGCTCGCTGACCAAAGGCTGAGTCAACCGGCCTTTGATCGGTGGGTGCGACATAACGTCACGGCGCACAAAGTGGCCGGTTATGGCATCGTCACCCTCTCCACCAAGGCCACTGGAGTGCCCCCGGGGGATGTGAGTGAAACGCAGATGGATGCTGTCGCCCACTGGGCGGACCAATATAGTTCTGGCGAGATCCGGATCAGTCATGAACAAAACTTTGTGCTGCCTCATGTGGCCCTAAGCGATCTGCACACCCTCTGGGAGCAGGCGGCTGAACACGATCTGGCCACTGCCAACGCGGGCTTGCTGAGCGATATGATCTGCTGCCCCGGCGGAGATTACTGTTCCCTGGCCAACGCCAAGTCCATTCCCATTGCCGAAGCCTTACAGCGGCGCTTTGAAGACTACGACTATCAGCATGACCTGGGCGACCTCGATATCAATATTTCTGGCTGCATGAATGCCTGCGGGCATCATCATGTAGGCCATATCGGCATCCTTGGCGTGGACAAAAAGGGAGATGAGTTTTATCAAATCTCGCTGGGTGGCCACGCGGGACATGGCGTGAATCCCCCTGCTCTGGGGCAAATCGTTGGCCCCTCAGTGGCGCGTGCTGAAGTCGCCGATGTGGTGGCGAAAATCCTGCATATCTTTGTAGACCAGCGCCTGGAGGAAGAATCGTTTTTGAGCTGCTTTAACCGCCTCGGTCTACAGCCCTTTAAGGAAGGCATCTATGCTTCAGCGCCTTAACAAGGTTGGCGATGCCTGGCAGCTTGAAGCCGCAGACAGCACCCCCTGGCAAACTCCAGAGCAATGGACGGCCGGTCAGGCCCTGCTCCTCGGTGTGGATGCAGAACCCCTGGCAGCCTGGTCGGCGGCTGCCTGCATCGGCATTGAGTTCCCCGCCTTCAACGATGGCCGAGGCCTGTCCCTGGCGGTTTTGCTGCGGACTAGAATCGGTTTTCAGGGTGACCTCCGAGCCACCGGCAACATCCATGAAGACGTGCTGCACTACATGATACGTTGCGGCTTCACCAGTTTTGATCTGCCACCGGAGCGGGATGCACAAACGGCGTTGGCCAGCCTGCGCCCCTACTCGGCTTTCTATCAGGGATCCGCTTCGGCTCCAGAGCCAGCATTTCCACCGGCCGATTAGCCCACCCGGTTGCTTTGCCTGTTAAGCTAGCCGGATGGCAGCTCCAGACACCCTCAATTCATTCCTCATTATTTTTAGTGGCGCTGCGGTCATCGCCACCGCTGCTCTCTTTACCCGCCAGCCCATGCTGATCGCCTATATTCTGCTGGGCCTTGTGGTGGGTCCTCATGGCGTCAGCCTTATCCAAGATACCGGGGAACTCCAGAACATTGCGGAGATTGGCATTATCTTCCTGCTGTTTCTCGTGGGCCTGGACCTACCGCCGGCGAAACTGAAAAACCTCCTAGAGGAATCCCTGCTCACTGCCCTGGGGACCAGCATTATTTTTTTCGTGGCGACGGGCGGGATTATGCTGCTCGCCGGCTTTCAGCCCTTAGAGGCCTTTGTGGCTGGCCTCGCTATGACCTTTTCCAGCACGATTTTGGGCATCAAGCTGCTGCCCACTACGGCCCTCCACCATCGCCATATTGGGGAGCTGGTGATTAGCCTGCTGCTCATTCAAGACCTGTTGGCCATCTTTGCCATCCTGATTCTGGGACATCTTGGCACCCAGCAGGCCAGCGAACCCCTGGATTTGGTCCTGATCATCCTGGGCCTACCGGTCCTTATCCTCGGCGCCTATCAAGTCATGCAACGACTGATCGTGCCGCTCATCGCGCGATTTGATGACTTTCACGAGTATGTCTTTTTGTTGGCCATCGGCTGGTGCCTGGCCTGCGCGGAAGTGGCGCATCTGATGGGTTTATCCTACGAAATTGGTGGCTTTATCGCCGGGGTTGCCCTGGCTACAAACCCCATCGCTAAATATATCGCCGAACATCTGAAGCCCCTGCGCGACTTCTTTCTGATCATCTTCTTCTTTACGGTGGGGGCAGCCCTCAATATTTCCCTGCTCCAGGTGGCTTGGCTGCCGGCCCTAGCGCTTGCCTTGACCTTGGTGATGCTCAAACCCTGGACCTTCTATTGGTTGCTTAAGGGCCAGGGAGAAGAGCCCGAGACCGCCAAGGAGGTGGGCTTCCGTCTCGGACAAGGTTCTGAGTTTTCCCTGATGTTGAGCTACATTGCCATCAGTGGAGGCTTAATCGGTGATTCCGCCGCGTTGGTCATTCAGGGTGCTACCGTCCTAACGCTGGTGCTGAGCAGCTATTGGGTGGTATCCCGATACCCCAGCCCCATCGCCGCGAGACCCGAGCTGCGCCGAGACTGAG
>DKNY01000043.1:5870-13313 GCA_002470275.1 Gammaproteobacteria bacterium UBA7376
TATCCGGGGGCTATAGATGAACTACGCCACGGCCCACCATATTGCCGACAAGAATACGATCCATCGCGCCGGAAAGGGTTTCCAGTGTCAGAGGCTCCTCCAAGTCAGCCAGGTGCAGATGCCAATCGTTAGCCAACAGGTGCCAGATATGGGCTTTTTGCGCCAGGGGCAGCTGGACGGAGTCCACGCCCAATAGGTTTACATGACGCAAAATAAAGGGAAATACCGAGGCCTCGAAGCTCGGAGAGGCTACCATGCCGCAGGCGGCTAGGCTGCAGCCATAGCGTAGGCCCTTCACCGCGCTGACAAGCATAGCGCCACCTACGGTATCCACCACGCCACCCCATCGTTCGGCCAGCAGCACTCGCTCTGACCCCTCGGCCAGCGCCTCGCGGGATAGGATGTCCGACGCCCCTAGGCTGCGCAGAAAGGCATGCTGGTCGTCTTTCCCGGTCACGGCGGTTACCTCATAGCCGAGCTTAGCAAGGAGCTTGACCGCCACGGACCCCACGCCGCCGGTCGCCCCGGTCACTAGGACCGGTCCCGAAGCCGGCGTCATCCCCGCCTGCTCCAGCTTGAGCACACAGGCTGCAGCGGTGAATCCCGCCGTCCCTAGGATCATACTCTCGTGCAGGGACAGTCCCTTGGGCAGCTTGACGGCCCAGGCCGCAGGGATGCGAATCCGCTCAGCAAAGCCGCCCCAGGTATTCATGCCCAGGTCAAAACCAATGGCGATGATCTCATCGCCTTCCGCAAACTCATCCGTCGCCGAATCGAGTACTACGCCTGCGGCATCGATGCCAGGCGTATGCGGGAAGCGTCGGGTAACGCCCGGGTTGCCCGTAGCCGACAGACCATCCTTGTAATTGAGGGAGGAATATTGCACCTGGATGAGCAGATCTCCCTCAGGCAGTTGGGCATCCTCTCGCGCCACAATGGCTCGGCGATATCCTGTCTCGGTTTTATCGACCTGGAAGGCTTTGAATGTCATGGCCCTACTTCTCCCCTAAATCTAACAACCGATTCATCCGGCTCAAGACCCCGCTCACCTTATCCAGAACTCGCTCAATGGGTTTTTTGTCTTCGACCCAGCGTACGTCGTAAACATCCTGCACATCGCAGCACCGGGCCAGATAGTCGTCACTGGTTACCAATTCGTCCACCAGGTTGAGCTCAATGGCCCGGGTGCCGTACCAGGCCTCGCCGGTGGCCACCGTGTCGAGATCTAAACCCGGTCGATTATCCACTACGAAGCGTTTGAACAGGTCGTGTACGTCCTCCAGCTCTTCACGAAATTTTTGGCGCCCTTCTTCGGTATTTTCGCCCAGCAGGGTGAGGGTACGCTTGTATTTACCTGCGGTGAGCACCTCGACGTCCACATCGTTTTTCTTCAGCAGGCGGTGAACGTTGGGAATTTGCGCCACTACGCCAATGCTGCCAAGGATCGCAAACGGGGCGGCGCAGATTTTGTTGGCCACGGCGGCCATTAGATACCCGCCGCTAGCGGCAACCTTGTCGACGATTACGGTCAGCGGGATGCCTTGGTCACGAATGCGCATCAGCTGAGACGCGGCAAGGCCGTAGCCATGCACAACCCCACCGGGGCTTTCCACGCAGACAATGACCTCATCGGCGGTGTCGGCCAGGGTTAATACCGCGCTGATCTCTTTGCGCAGGAAGTCAACGGCGCTGGCGTCAGTATCCCCATCGAAGGACAGCACGAAGGCCCTTGGCCGCGCGCCTAGGTCGTCATCCCCCTCTGGATGCGCGGCGCCCTCGGCTGCGCTTTTTTCCGCAACGGGTTTCTGCGTGTCCTTGTCAGCCAGTTTTACGCGTTTTTTATCTCGCTTCAGCTCGTCCTTTTGACGCTGCTTAGCCGCCTTCGGGGTCAGGACATGACCCTCCAGGGCAAAGCGTAACTCTCGCAGACGGTCGTTCACTTTCTGTACCCGCAGATGGCCGCGAGAGCTGCCCTGCTGCCGCATACTCAGACTGGCGATAAAACCAACAACGATCATGACCGCAATCACCAACGTGACTACCTGGGCAAGAAACAAGAAGTATTCGTAGAGTAAGGGCATACCGTCTATCGCCATTTGAGTACGTGCTGTACTCTATCGACAGGAGAGGGCCAGCGTCCAGCCTCTATCCGCCGCCAGGACCCGACACCCATTGCGGCTTCAAGGGCCCCTGCTGGCGAGTTAAAAAGGAACGGAATCATTGTGCAAGATCGGGAAACAGAGCACGGCCTTGAAGCCTTTCTGAGCCATCACTTCAAGCAGGAACTGGCTCAAAGCTTGAACGCCTGTCTAGCGCTCCAGTGGCCCGACGGCAAACTGCTGTTGGAAATTCGCCACGGCGCCCTATCCTTCCCGGTCTATGGCGTGCCGGATCTTACGATCTACTTTGATCAACAGCATAGAGTGGGTCCAATTCTCACGGGCCAGACGAATATCATGCAGGCCTTCATGCGAGGGCATATCCGGGCCAGTGGTCACCTGATCTGGGTGTTTCAGACCCTGGCAGCCTTTCAGGATAGTGGCGAGGGCGCTAGGGAGCAGACTGCCCTCGAATAAATTCCTCGATCAACCACCCAGAGATAGCGGTCTTGGGTGGAATCTGCGGCAGGTCATGCTGAGTGAACCACTGGGCATCTGCGATTTCCCCTTCCTGGCAGACAATATCGCCCCCCACATACTCAGCGTGGAAGCCCAGCATCAGCGAATTGGGGAAGGGCCAGCTCTGGGAGCCAAAGTATTTTAGATTGGCCACCCTCAGACCCACCTCTTCCATCACCTCGCGATGGACCGTTTGCTCTATGGATTCCCCAGCCTCAACAAACCCGGCCAGAGTGCTGTACATCTTGGTGGGCCAGGCAACATTGCGTGCCAGCAGCATCTCCTCTCCCCGGGTGACCAGGACGATAATGCTCGGGGACAATCGAGGGTAGTTCACCAGGCCGCAGCTCTCACAGCGCATGGCCCGATCAGCGCTGTGCAGCGCCATCTGGTTACCACAGCGCCCGCAAAACTGATGGGATTCATACCAATCTACGATCTGCTTGGCACGGCCCGCCAAATAAAAGAGGGCCTGGTCTGTCCTACCCAACAGCGCACGCAGCCCAAGCTGTAGATAACCCTCTGGCGGAGACCCGCTCACGGCCAGGGCGAATGCCGGACGACCCTCGAAGTGGCCGAGAAAATGCTTGCTTCGCACCTCAACATCTAACCACCGAAAGTCATCCGCGGTAATGGGCTTCAGCGCACCCTGCTCCTTCTGACAGATCAGCTCCTGCCGCATGAAGGCGAAGTACCAGGCTTCTCCTCCATCGGCACCTTCCGGCATTACGTGGTCTGGGATAAAGGCATCCGGGGTATTGGGCCACATTGGGTTTCACGCTCCAAAAAAGGACCTAGCATAGCCATCTATCGGCGCATTACCACCGCTGAACGTCATCTCGGGGGCTTTAGCGCATAAGTATTGGAGTTGTTGCCCAAAGGCATGAATTACAGCTATCGTACCCTATCGATGAGGCTGTGGGGCGCGCCGTGCCCGGCATCACTTACTTCAATACTTTTTTATTTGTGCCCACCTGGGCCAACAAGGGTTTCTTATGAATGGGATGACGTTTGATTCGTTTGCACAAAATTTCCTCGGTCGAGCGCCAGTCTGGTACAAGCAAACAATCCTAGCTTTCTTGGTCATCAACCCAATCTTACTCATGCTGGTTGGGCCCTATATCACGGGCTGGGTGCTGGTCCTGGAATTCATTTTCACCCTGGCCATGGCGCTCCAGTGCTACCCGCTTCAGCCCGGGGGACTGTTGGCCATAGAAGGCCTTATCCTGGGAATGACCAGCCCAAACACGGTCTATCATGAGGTCGAAGCTGCCTTCTCGGTGATTTTGTTATTGGTCTTCATGGTGGCCGGCATCTACTTTATGAAAGAGCTGCTGCTGTTCACGTTCACAAAGATCCTGCTCTCTATTCGTTCCAAAATGCTGATCTCCTTCTTGTTCTGCATCATCGCCGCGGTGCTTTCCGCCTTCCTGGATGCACTGACGGTTACCGCCGTGGTGATCAGCGTGGCCGTTGGCTTTTATACGGTCTTTTACCGAGTGGCCTCGGGATCGGAGAGCGGGCCGGTGACCCATGACGACAACGACGCTGACATTTTGGAGTCCGAGCGCGCGGACCTAGAGCAGTTCCGCGCCTTCCTCCGCAACCTCCTCATGCATGCGGCGGTAGGCACAGCGCTGGGCGGTGTCTGTACCACGGTTGGGGAGCCACAGAACCTGCTGATCGCAACCTATACCGAGTGGTCCTTTGTTGAATTCTTCCTGCGCATGGCCCCGGTCACCATGCCCGTGCTGGTCGTAGGCCTGACCACCTGCCTGCTGCTAGAGCAGTTTAAAATATCGGGTTATGGCGTCCAGCTACCGGAACGGGTACGCACTATCCTTGTGGAGTTTGATAACGCCGAGTCCGCCAAGCGCACGGACCGAGAGAAGGCTCGCCTGGTCGTTCAGGCGGTATCTGCATTGATACTGGTGTTCGCCCTGGCGCTGCACGTGGCCGAGGTCGGACTGATCGGGCTATCCATCATCGTTCTTCAAACGGCCTTTAACGGCATCGTCGACGAACATGAGCTGGGGCATGCCTTTGAGGAAGCCCTCCCCTTTACGGCACTCTTGGTAGTCTTCTTTGGCATCGTGGGCGTCATCCATGATCAGCATCTTTTCACGCCGGTGATCGCCTACGTGCTCACCCTGCCAGAAAACATTCAGCCGGGCATGTTCTATATTGCAAACGGCCTGCTCTCGATGATCAGCGACAATGTCTTCGTGGCTACGGTCTATATCGGCGAGGTCAAACAAGCCTTCACCAACGGCATCATTAGCCGACAACAGTTTGATTTGCTTGCGGTAGCCATTAACACCGGTACCAATATTCCCAGCGTGGCCACACCCAATGGGCAGGCGGCCTTTCTGTTTCTGCTGACGTCATCCGTGGCGCCGTTGATTGGCCTAAGCTATTCACGCATGGTGATCATGGCGCTGCCCTATACCTTCACCATGGGCATCACCGGCTGGGCTGCAGTTCAATACCTGCTGTAGTCCTGAGGCCAGGGGCGAACGTCGCTAGCGGCGCCAAAGAGGGGGCGCGCCGCCAGCATCGGCGAGCAAGTCCAGCATGGCTTCATGGGCCGCCTGTTCTGCCGGGCTAGCCCTGACCACCTGCAGCGTCAGGCTCTCCGAAGTAGACGACGTCTCCGGCCTTTCTCCACCCTCCTGCCTTGGCTTGGCCGATGGATCGGCGCCAAAGAGCTGGGTTTGGCCACCCGTCATCTGCAGATAGACCTCCGCCAGAATTTCCGCATCCAGCAAGGCACCGTGCAGTTCGCGCTGGGTGTTGTCGATGCTGTACCGCCGACACAGGGCGTCTAGATTATTTTTTTGCCCAGGATGCAAGCGTCTGGCGAGGACAAGAGAATCAACAATCGTGCAGCCTTCCTCAATACGTCCAACGGCCTTGTTCTTAGCTAGGCGCTGGATTTCCGCATTCAAAAAGGCCACGTCGAAGGGTGCGTTGTGGATCACAAGTTCGGCACCCGCCACAAAGCGATAAAAGTCATCCCAGATGTCAGCAAAGCGCGGTTTATCCGCTAAAAAGCTGAGGCTGATCCCATGCACTGCCTGGGCCTCATCGTCGATCTCTCGCTCAGGGTTGATGTAGCGCTGGAACGTTTGCCCGGACAGCTTGCGGTCTACCACTTCCACGGCGCCCACTTCGATAATGCGGTGGCCACCCTGGACCTCAAGCCCCGTGGTCTCGGTGTCTAGGATCACCTGCCTCATGGCTGTAGCAGCATGGCGTCGATGGCTAGGTTAGCGGCCTCATCCACCATCTCGTTTTCTCGGTGGCCGCTATGGCCCTTGACCCACCGCCACTCTACAGAATGAGTTGCCACCGCCTGATCCAGGCGCTGCCAAAGAACCTGGTTCTTTACCGGCTGTTTGGCCGCCGTCTTCCAGCCATTTTTCTTCCAGCCAAAAATCCACTGGGTAATGCCCTGGCGCACATATTGAGAGTCGGTGGTTAGAGTCAGTTCCGTGGGTTGATCCAGGGCCTCCAGGGCCTCAATGGCGGCCATGAGTTCCATACGATTATTGGTGGTTTCACCTTCAGCGCCTGAGATCATCCTCTCCTGACCATCTTTCCGCAGCAAGGCGGCCCAACCCCCAGGGCCAGGATTCCCTCGACATGCCCCATCGGTAAAAATCTCCACTACTCTCCTCCCTTGTTAAAATCGATAACGGACGCCAGGTAAGGTGAGCGACGATAACCCAGGGGCGCATAGCCCTTGGCCGCCAAACGCTCCCTTGCTGGATTGAGGGGTAGCGCATAGTTCCGCTTTCTGGCGCATAAGGCGTAGGACTCCCCCAGGGGAATCTGCTTTAGCCGTTTCGTCATGGCCGTGTCCCAACCCCGGCGCAGGAAGGCTGATTTCAGAGCCTCAAAACCAGCTCGGCGGGCTAACGACGTTATAAACCGAGGCACTGAACGGTGTCGCCAACTCGGCAGCCGGTACCCAAAGTACGTGGGTTGCTGTTCAAGCTCCAGATTCAACAAGGCCAGCCAATCAAAGAGCCTGATGGGGCTCACCGGACGCAGACCGGCCAGCTCATCGCCCCGAACCCGGCCATAGAGGGCACGCAGGCCCATAAGGCTGTAGGGGTTCAAGCCGCAAATAATCAGTCGCCCCCCCGGCGCAAGCACACGGGCCGCCTCGCGGATGGTGGCGCGCGGATCGGCCGTCTGCTCCAGCGCATGATGCAGCACCAGGCCGTCAATGCTGCCACTGGCGAAGGGCAGCGAGGTTCCGTCCAGGCGAACCTGGGCTATCTCGGGTAGGGGCGATGCGCCCGCGCAGGCTAAAATCGGCAGCCTGACCATGCAGGTGTGCATTTCTTCCGCCAACGCAGGCGCATCACCAATCCAAAGCAGGCTCTCACCATGAATTCGCCGGATCATAGGCTGCAGCACCGGCCGCTGCCTTTCGATTAGGGAAAGCCCAAGGGCACTCTCCCAAAGCCCCTGTGGGGGTGCTTTATCGCGCATCTGTTCGGCTCCTCGGCTGTTCTTTTGCGGATGGCTA
Source organism: Gammaproteobacteria bacterium UBA7376 (assembly GCA_002470275.1). Taxonomy (GTDB): domain Bacteria; phylum Pseudomonadota; class Gammaproteobacteria; order Pseudomonadales; family Azotimanducaceae; genus UBA4421. The sequence goes on from DKNY01000043.1 coordinate 13,029, forward strand.
TCAGTCACGGCGACTCCCAGAAAACCCTAGTCTACGGCCCCGGCCGCCAGCAGGCCAGCCTCCCACGCTTCAGCCACCATTCATAACTTATGCCAACTCCAACATCCAAGATTGAAAGTGCGAACTAGTTCACAAAACGAATTTTAAACGTTAGAAATTATGATTTTTCAGAGACAAATGAGGATTGTTAGGTTATGACTATCTCAAGCAGAGTCTAGCTGTTAGGCGAGATTTGCGGGCGCAAAGGGCGAACCGCTAACCGAAGCCGAGTGAGCAACAAAAAAG
>DKNY01000043.1:13512-19486 GCA_002470275.1 Gammaproteobacteria bacterium UBA7376
TAAACGTTAGACATTATGATTTTTTAGAGACAGATGAGGATTGTTAGGTTATGGCTATCTCAAGCAGAGTCTAGCTGTTAGGCGAGATTTGCGGACGCAGAGGGCGAACCGCTAACCGAAGCCGAGTGAGCAACAAAAAAGAGCAATAGGGCAATAGAGAAAGGGAAACAAGCAGAAAGAAAAAAAAGAACCGCAAAAAGCGTTGAGGAGAACGCCAGGGCAGCAATCACCTCTCGGGGTCAGCACGCAAGCTGGCGCCGATAAGAGATAGGCCAGGGGGATTGGGGTATGCAGTATTCAGTGTGGTTATCGGCAGGCTTCGTGGTGGCAGTCGCCCTGGTGATGTTCTGGCTGCAACAGCCAAACTCGTCAGAACCCACAGCCAGCAGCCAACTCACCTCATCTACTCAGAATAAACGCCCTGCCGCCTGGGCCAAAGATCGCGTCAGCGGTTTTGAAGAAAGCGCCTTTGATCAACCAAACACCCAAGACCCGGCTACCAGGCAGCGTGCCATGCATCAACTCATCGACGAGCTTGAGGCACTAGCAGAGCCTATCGATGAGGCCACCGTTGCAGCCGACGCCGCATCCACCCTCGAGCTAGAACGTCTCACCGCTGAAGCCGACGCGCTGATCGCGCAAATGGACCAGCGGCTGGCCGCTGAAGACATCACTGTTCCCGACCCATTGGCGAGCATTTCAGAGGAAGAGTTGGCGCGTATCAACGAGATACCCGAATTCAAGGCCGCCTTGGAAAGAGAGTCGGAACTGGAAGAACGACTGGAGGCACTCCAATGAACGGCAAACCGCAAGACCGCTACCCCTATCAGGCATCACCAGAAGCCGCGAGTCAGCAACCACCTACTCGCGCTGCTAATCGCCAGGGGCTTCCGTCTCCATTCCGCCACCTACAGCACCTTCTGTTGCCGTTGCTTCTGGGCTGGGGCGCGATGGCGACCGCCCAAGAGTTAGGCACAACCCCAGGAGAACTTAGCGTCAACAGCGGTGCCGCTAGCTACACGATTCCCATCGCCGTACCGCCAGGCGTTGCGGGCATGGAACCGGCGCTTTCCCTAGTGGTGGATACCTCCGGCCGAAATGGCCTAGCGGGGCTGGGCGGCAGTATTGACGGGCTGTCGGTGATCAGCCGCTGTCCGGCCAGCATCGACGTGGACGGCCATGCGGGCAGTATTGCATTAGATAGATCTGATCATTTCTGTCTGGACGGGCAGCGCCTAATCCTTGCAACGGGTACTCAGAGCAGGCATGGCAGCCTTTATCAACCTGAGGTGACGAACCTATCCCGGGTGGAGGCCAAGGGCAACGCGGGAGAGGGCCCAGCTTGGTTTGAGGTGCGCACCAAGGCCGGCCTGCGGATGCAGTACGGAAGCACGACAAATGCCAGGGTCAAGGGCCCAGCAATCTGAGATCATCGCCTGGGCAGTCAATCGCATCCAGGATACGTTAGGCAACGCCATCGAATTCACCTACCACGCCAACCACTATGCCGGCGAACATTACCCGGTCAGGGTCAGCTATGGGGGCAACAGCGTTGAATTTCTCTATGAGGAGCACCCCATCCACCTGATCGGCTATGGTTTGGGCCTGTCCCAAATCAGGACCCAGCGGCTGTCCTCAGTCCAGGTCAGGGCCGGTGGTAAAATCGTACGCAGCTACCAGCTAAGCTATGCTCCAGCCGATGATCTGAGCCCAAGCCGTTTGACGGAGGTCAGCTTGTGCGATGCCGCTAACCGATGCCTGCGGCCAGTGAAATTCGCCTGGGGCGGGCAAGATGCCGTAGGCAACGCGCTACGCTCGGATTCGCTGGACGTGGGTAACCGTAACGATTTTTTTCTAGAGCACGAGGATACGGGCCTGCTCCCATCCTCATACTGGAATAAAAACCACCCCCGAAGCTTCGGTGACTTTAATGGCGACGGCCAACTAGATCTCGTGGGTTTTTCAAAATACGGCGTTCAAATCGCCTTGGGCAATGAGACGGGCGCCTTTTCCGGCAGCCAAACAACACCCTACTTCCCGTTGAGCAGCGAAAGAAGTGGCTGGGGCAAAATCAAAAATGACCGACTGGTTCACCCACTTCTATTAGGCGATGTCAATGGGGATGGCCTCACGGATGTGGTGGGGGGTGAGGGAGAACTATGTTCAGGTTGGCCTTGGCGCCTCGGGCACCATCAGTCAACCTCAAACTTTCCTGCGAACTGAGGGTAGAGAGGAAGTAGTCTATATCTATGGTAACGGCGATATCGAGGAGGACTTTGTTTCCCCCCCCTATTTCCGGGCTTTTCCTTAGGAGCGGACCAGGTAAGCCTTAGTGATATCAATGGCGATGGTCGTGCCGACCTCGTAGCGCTCTCATCAGGGAGCATTCATATCGCTTTTTCAAGAGGCGACCATTTTACACCCTTTGTAAGGATGCATTCCTTTTTACATGCCTCATCTGGCTGGACCAAGGAGAAGCACCAGCGATTTATTGCGGACCTTAACGGCGACGGCCGAGGCGATTTCCTGGGCATCAAGGGTGGCAAAGTGTATTCCCTTCTTTATCAGGATGGCGAATATCGTGAAATAGGAGGGGCAAGGTCCCTATTTTTTTCGACCAGCCCGGATAACCATCTTGAACACCCCACGACTCTTGGAGATGTAAACGGAAATGGCGCCCTGGACCTTGTTTATTTTGCTTCCGGCGGCGTTCGAATCGCAATGGGTCGGGGTGACGGGTCCTTTCGAGTTCTTTCGGAGACCACTATCGAACCGGTTTGGGGTGATTTTGATTCTGAAACGATGAATGATGAACCTGAACAAGAGCAAATCAGGACTAGCTATACCGTACTTACCCACTTTGGTGAGTCACAACGTTGGGAAAACGAGGATCATATTCGCACCCTGGCTGATGTGAATGGCGACGGGCGTGCGGATATCGTGGGGTTCAAAGACAACAGAGTGTATATCGCCCTGGCCCAGCCCCTGCAGCTCCGTGGCAATGTGCTTACAACCGAACCGATGCGAAATGGCATTGTAAGCCGAGAAATCTTTAAATACCCGACGAGCCATGACCTTGGCTTTACCGGGTCCTCATGGGACGTAGAAGAAAACCCGCGCATGCTGGCGGATATTGATGGCAACGGCTCTGCAGATGTCATCGGCTTCAGCAGATCCGGGATGCGCATCGCCCGCAATCGCTATACCCCCCACCCTCCCAGACTTGTGGCGATCACCGAGGGTTTTGACCTAACGACGGAAATCACCTATGCCCAGCTATCGGATACGTCGGTGTATACCCCTGAGGGCGAAGCCAGCTACCCCGAACTGCCCATCAAAAATGCACCCATGTTTCTGGTGTCCCAGGTGCAGACCGAAGACGGTCAAGGCGGCAGGCTACAAACACGCTATCGTTATGGTGGGCTGCGTGCCCGACTGCACGGCCGTGGCTCCCTGGGCTTTGCCTGGACCGAGACCGAGGAGACCACCAGCGGAAGGAAAGCCCGGGTGGAGTACGCCCAAACCTTCCCCTATCTGGGCCTGCCCAAGAAAACCACGCAGTGGGTGGGCACCCGAAAAATATCTGAAACTACCAATACTTTAGCCAAGCGCAGTCAGTTAAGTAATAACAAGATTTATTTCCCCTATGTAGCTCGGAGCGAAGAGCGACGGTGGGACTTGGAGGGCGGCTTACTCACTACTATCACGCGCAAGAACAGCGCCCTAGACGACTACGGCAATTTCCGCCAGGTAGAGGTCACCACTGAAGGTGGGGGGCAATCGTTCACCCAGGTGACCACCAGTGAATTCGCGAATGATCCGGACCAGTGGCTCCTGGCTCGGCTGAAAAGCGTCCGCGTGGAACACCTGGGGTATGGGTCATCCTTGGTCAGAACGTCGAGGTTTAGGTACGACCACAAGACCGGCCTGCTGTTCAAAGAAGTCATTCAGCCCGGACATGCCAACGCCCTAACCAAGCAGTACCAACACGACCGCTACGGCAACGTGATCAAGACCGGCCTAACGGGCCGGGGCCTATCCGGGCGTCTCACCCAGTCCGGATATGATCCCCAGGGGAGGTTTGCTACCCGGTTGACCAACGCCTTGGACCAACAGGAGCATCGTGAATACGATGCTCGCTTTGGCGTGATGACCCGCCTGACCGGCCCCAACGGGTTAGAGACCACTTGGTCTTACGACAGTTTTGGCTGTACAACGGCCGAACAGCGTGCCGATGGCACCCAGACCACCTGGAGTAGAAACTGGGTTCGTAGCTGCAAGGCGCCTCACCCAGAGGCCATTTGGTGTCTGCGCGTCAAGGCCGATGGCGCTGGGCTCGCCAACACCCAGTTCGACAAATACGGTCGCGAGGTTAGGAAAGTTGCCACAAGCTTTGATGGTCGCTATAGCTTGGTAGACAAGCAGTATGATCGGCTGGGCCGACAAACCCACGCCAGCCAACCCTATTTCGAAGACAGTCAGCCAAGCTGGACGATCAGCGAATACGACGCCCTTGACCGGGTGGTCAAGGTGACCACCCCAGGACCTAGGGGCTACCGTATCTCCGTGACCACCGAATACGCGGGCATGGCTACCACGGTGACCAATCCCAAGGGTGAGCGCAAAACGACGACCACGGATGTTCTTGGCCGGGTGCTCAAAGTCGTTGAACTCCTTGGCGCAACAGTGGCCTACGACTATGACGCGGTGGGCAATCTTGTGAAGACTGTCGACCCAAAAGGCGCGATTACCACGCTAAGTTACAACGTGCTGGGACATAAAACCGCCATGAACGACCCGGCTATGGGTGCCTGGCGGTATGGCTATAACGCGGCAGGTGAACTGACCTCACAGATCGACGCCAAGGGTCAGAAAACCCGCATGACCTATGATGCCCTGGGCCGCTTGGTCTCGCGTCACGATGCCGAAGGCACAAGCACCTGGCAATATGACACGGCGCCCAATGGGGTCGGCAAACTCGCCAAGGTCTCCAGTCAAAACGCCTTCAGCAGAGAGCATCGTTACGACTCCAAGGGCCGCCCCTCGGAAACCCAAACGCGAATCGACGGCAAAACCTTCTCCCAACAGGTTGAATATGACGCTGTGAGCCGGGTTGCGACCGTTAAACATCCTATGGGGTTCCAGGTTAAACATGACTACAACGAGCATGGTTATCTATTGGCCGTCAAAAGCCCCAAAGGATTGATCCAGGACTATGAGCGGCGACATATCCAGGGATTGATGACTAAGACACTAGATCGCATCAACGAGCTGCAAAAAAAGGCTGATGAGCAAAATAGGAAGGCAGCTTTGTATCGCTCTAAGGCGCAGCGGTACAAATACTTCGCGTACGAATTCGGCACCGATGCCCGTGACAGGAGGATAGAAGGGTTAATCAACCAAGCCTCGGCGAGGGTCAACGGGCGTAGGGCCGAGCTAGAAAGACGAGAAGCTTTAACCGATCAAGCTGCTGCGAACAGAGAAAAGGCCACAGCGGATAGTTTCAAGCCGAGGATCGCATGGCTGCGCGGGGCTGCTGACATCAATCAGGCCAATGCCGCTAGCAAGCTCAGCCAGGCTCACCACCTGGACCATCAGGCCAACCTATTAGAGCGCGAAGCGAGTAGTGATCGGTCAGCCGCCGTTCGTCAATACGAAGAGGGGCGGAAGGACAGCCTAGCCGCAGTTCAGTTATTTGCGGCTGCGGCGCGACTCAACGCCATCGCGGTTAAGTTGGAGGGCCAAGCACGTTATTGGCAGACCCAGACCAATATTCGATATAACACGCTAAAACAGGTTGGTGGTGGGGTACGTTGTTTTAATTTCTGGGGCAGCTGGGGAAGACGTTTCTGTTACGACCTTGACGCAATAATGCGCAGGTCCTACGAGTATGCAGCACAAAATGCGCGTAACTACGTCTATCAGGCACGAAGCTACCGATTTCAGGCGGTCGCCCAACAAGCCGAAGCAACCC
>DKNY01000060.1:0-7220 GCA_002470275.1 Gammaproteobacteria bacterium UBA7376
TCAAAAACGAATCTATGGCGTGAAGGCTTGTTGAAGACGCTGGACAACGTTTTTTTTGCAAGCCTTGTCACGATGCATGCTCCTGCAGGCTATGGCAAGTCGACCCTCCTAGCTCAGTGGTATGAACGTCTTGTTGAACGAGACATTCAGGTCGCCTGGCTCAACCTGGATGAGGAGGATAGGCAACCCGGGCAATTTATAGGCGCCATGGTGGATAGCTGCGCCAGAGCGGGCATTATTTCAGTGGCTGATCGAGAAACGAAGGCCTGCATTTCCGCACTNNCGATTGGAGGATCCACCACGTGACATTTCATATTGAACCCTTCCAGGCGGACCAGTCGATCCGGAGCGTCATGATTGGAGCGGGGAGTGGTCAGCATTTGTCTGGTCCCACCCCACCGTATTTGATCCGCCGTCCGCCTAGGGGAGCCGACGTGCTAGATAGTTAGTCACGAGCTTTCCAGAGGGGTCAGAGAGGTAGGCAGCGTTGAAAGCTGTCCACTCTGCACTGGGGTTATCTCGGAATGCGCCCCAAGCCGCCCAGCTTTCAAAGGACATGACGTAGTGCATATTGCCGACTTGGTCTACGTTTATACCGACCGTCGCACCATCCTTAGTATGTATTTCACTCGCCTTCATGGCGGCCTGCATCAGTTCACCGAAGCGTCCGGGCATGGGCTCGAAGACTAGAACGCTGTAAACCTGGTTCGGGACAGCCTCCAATGGCTGATTCAGGAGGAAATTCTCTACCTGGCGAGCGGGTGGATCGGTTTGAATTTTCGCAACGAAGGCCTGCATTTCCGCACTGGCCGCCATCTTTGCCCGATAGGCGTCCCAGGTTTCCCAATCCTCGAACGCCATGATGAAGTGCAGCCGGCCCATGGCGTCTATCGCCATGTCTGCCTGGGCACCGAGCTTCGAGTGCATGGCTTTTGCTTCAGTGGCGACCTGTAGCATTTGCATGGTTTTGCCAGGTTCGGGTTGCCAAAGAGTAACCTGGGTCACCGTCGCGTTTGCCAGCATTGGCAAAAACAAGAGTCCTAGCCACATTGATTTTATAATTCGCATGTCTTGCTCCGCTTTGTTTTTTTTATCCAGAGTTTGAGTAATCAAGCCTCGCCACACGATAAATCCAGTGCAGCCATAACCCTGCGTTGAGGGTGATCAATAGCGACATGAGAGGCCAAAAGGCGAAACTCAAACCACCGACCAACCCTATTGGAGAAAAAAGCAGATATAACCCGACAACGCAAGAACCAAGACTGACCGCGCACGGTAGGGCAAAGCGCCAAGGCGTGAGATCAACGGAATCGGCGTGATCCATCATCCAAGGCCGTTCGGCACGCTGTCGGCGGGCGCCGATAAATAAGATGCCGAGTTCGATAACAAAAAGAACCGCATAGTGGTGCAGGAAGTGAATGGGCAGCGTTTCCTTGAAGACGAACTGCATCAACCCGTAGGCGATGACGTGGAAAACGATGACGGCCTTGGCTGCCTCGGGCGACGTCCGTTTCGCGAACATGGCAAAAAGAACAATGGCGATGACGGGGATGTTATAAAACCCGGTAAAAATACGAATCAACTGCCATAGGCCGTCAGGCGCATACTGCAGCAAGGGCGCGATGATGAAGGAGACAATGGCGATGCCCAGGCCTGCGCGCTTTGCAATGCGAATCATCTCTTCATCGTCGACCCTATGCCCCCGTCGCGCCCTAAGGGGGGCATAGACATCGAGGCAGAGTAGCGTCGCTGCGCTGTTGAGCAGGGAGTTGAATGAGCTGAAGACTGCGCCCATCAAGACGGCTAAAAATAGCCCCTGGGCCCATCCTGGCAAAACGTCGCGCACCAGCTGCGGATAGGCAAGATCCATGCTTGAGAGCCCTGACGCGGCGCCCTCTCCCCAATATAGATGGTAGGCAATTACTCCGGGCAACATCATGATTAGGGGGACCATCACCTTGAAAAAACCCGAGAGCAGCACGCCCTTCTGACCCTCCGCCAAACTGCGGGCGCTGAGCGTCCGCTGTATCACGTATTGGTTGGTGCACCAGTAAAAGAGATTCGCGAGCAGCATCCCGGTAAACAGCGTTGCAAAGGGTGTTGGGTCGTTGGAACCGCCGATGGCATTGAGCTTGTGAGATTCCTCGGTGGCAATAATGACGGCCCCGGTCACGATATCGCCTTCGCCAAGGAGTCGAAGCCCCAGCAACGGAATCGCAAGCCCCATCACCAGCAACCCCATCCCGTTCAGGGTGTCCGAGACTGCAATCGCGCGCATGCCGCCAAAAATCGCATAGGCTGACCCCACCAAGCCTATGGTCCAGATGGTCAGCACCAGAGCTGATCCGCGACCGATATCCAAGAGTAAGGGCAAATCAAAGAGCTGTAGCACGGCCAGGGATCCGGCATAAAGCACGGACGGGATGGTCACCAGGCCGTAGCCCACCATAAAGAGCAAGACAGTCCAACGTCGTAGGCTGTCGTCATAGCGGCTGCGTAAAAATTCAGGGAGGGTGGTGAAGGCGCCAGCCAGGTACTTAGGCAAGAAAACAAAGGCCATGGCAATGGTGGCAAATGCGGCCGTCACCTCCCAGGCCATGCTGCTTAAGTTATAGCCGTAGGCAGAGCCATTCAGGCCTACTAACTGCTCGGCAGAGAGGTTGGTCAGGAGCATTGACCCGGCGATAAAGAGCGCCCCGAGTCCCCTACCCGCGAGAAAATAACCCTCCTGGGTGTCTGCTTCACGACGGGCCGCGCGGTAGGATACCCAGGCCACCAACGCCATAAAGAAGGTGCAGCTAGCCGCCGCGATCAAAAAGTTAGTCAAGGCTAACGCTTAAGGTGAGTGAGAAGACGCCGGGCAGAGTCGAGAAAGGCTCAGGGTTGCGCTTGCCCTGTGATGATCCAGAGCAAGCGTCCGACATGGGTTAGTCGGAACCCGCCACCGCCGCACCGGGTTCAAGCCGCGTGGCCACCATGCTTTCTGGCGTATCTCCCTCATAGCGCAAAGTCACGAACCCGAAGAACATCTCATGCATGGTTTGCAACCCGAAGAATACGGGCTTGCTCGGGTCGGGGTTGCCTGGGTTGCGGTCCGAGTTATCCATCGCCCCAGTAGCAACTAGGCGAGTGCCGGCGGGCAGCGCCAGCGGTTCCTCTAGCGGATAGCTAAACTGCCAGTTGAAGTCGTACTTGGGCACCGACAACAGCAGCTCCGAGGTACCGTCTGGATACTCGGCGGTATAGCTCATGTGCTTGCCGCGGAAATGCATATGCGGGGTCATCTGATACAGCACGGCGTCTCGCTCGATAAGCATTTCGCCTGCCAGCGGATGCTCCTTGGCGCCTGGAGGAATCATAAATCTCTGCTGCCCGGCCGAACCGCCAGACATTACGTATGACGGTGGCTCGTCGTGAATGAACAAGCCCACCTCGCTCTCATCCACTGAGGCCATGCCCGAAGTGGTGTAGTGCATCTGAAGGAGCAGATTGGATCCCTTGGGGATAAACCTACCGCTATTATCCGCAAACTGATCCGGCTGTCGTCCTGGCGCAAAGCCCGCGATATTCTCCCCTAATCCGGCACCTCTATCCTTGCCGTCTCCCGCAACGTTAGCCGGGCTCGTCAGGTAAGCGATGATGTGGTGAAGCACCTTTCTGTCGCCTGGCACGAACTCCATTCCGCTTATCCAAACATCTCTATCGAGATTCAACTTGACCGGAACATATCGATAATCGATGACGCCTGTGGCGGGGATTTCCTGAGGCGGAATTCTAACCACCAGATCGGGTTCGCCCAGGGAGAATCGCGGCGGCGCACCCAGGTCCATACTGGCCAGAGGATCCGAGTCGCCATCACGCGGTGCGCCAGCGTCGATCCAGCTGATCAGTTTGCGTCGTTCTTCTACCGTCAGACCCGCTACGTGTTTTATCTTCCTGCCAACGTGGGTATCGATCTGGCCCGGCGGCATGCGCCGTGTCATGACTACTTCCTTCATCATGGGCGACCAACCCCGAACCATGGCGTGGCTAGACATAGACCATGGCGCAATCGCGCCGTCCCGGTGACACGAGACGCAGTTGTCCTGCAGTATTGGCACAATGTCCTGGGTGTAGGACACGAGCGAGGCTTCAGGCAGCTGATAGTCGATTAACGCGCCGCTGATCTCGCCCGCCGCTGAGAACGCCGCTGCATTCTGTACAAGCTCCCTAGTGGCGCGTTCGGCGCTGGCTACACTGCCTCGGTGCACCACCTGCATGGTGCTGGGATTGATCACAAGGGTCTCAGAAAGGTGCTTCATTCCGAGGCTCGAAGCCACAAGCTGTGCATCATCCATAAGAACTGGGAAGCTTGAGCCGCGCTCTTGGGCACGGTTCGCGATGGCGTTCCGACTCTCCGCCGGTTGCGAATTCATCATCAGAACCAAAATACCCTCACCCTGATCCGAGATGTTGTTCAACGTTGCAAGGTCTTCCTCCAGCGATGGCGTATCCATGCTATGGGCATAAAGAACGATAGCCTGGTGGTCGCCGTAGTAGCTGAACTGGTGAAATTTGCCCGTTTCGTCAAGCAGTGCAAAATCCTGAATCGCTGCGGCATTGGCGAAGGAGGCCAGTGCTAGCGAACTCATCAGTGTGGCAAAAACTGCGCGCTTCATCAGTTTCATCGTTGTATCTCGCATTAGGGTTAGGTGCTATTATTTTCCACCCAATAATACTCCGAAAAAAACAAATAGCACCAGTGCATGGGATGTTGATGACCCCTTACCAGAACGCAGTCGACACGCTTGTCGAACGTAAGTTTTTATTTTTTTTTCTCGCCCTTGCCGTCTTTTCATTAAATGGCGCTGGCTTGCTGCAGGATCGCGAATTCGACGCCAGTGACAGGGCCGTGCTTGCAGAGTCAGATCCCTATAAGGCGGAGATCGAGGAAACGCAGGCAGACTACCCAAGCACTCCAAACGTAACCTTCGTCTTTGAAGCCAAGCCGGACATCTTCACTGAGGACGGGATACGCGCGATTCAGGCCCTCAGTCAAAGATTTGGCGAAATAGACGCGGCGGTGTCTGCGGGAACGATCCTTAACCACCGCCTGAATCCCGTTGATCAGGCCAAATACGGCAGGGACTTTCTGTTTCCTGACCCCTCAACCCTTGATGAAAAGGACTTCCAGCAGATTCGAGAGATTGCCTTAGCCGATGAAAACCTCACCGGATTGGGGCTCTCCGAAGTAGGCGACCTGTCGACGGCCTCGGTTCGCTATCTTCCACAGAATGACGAGCAGGAAACGCGCCTCACCATCGCCCGCTCCATCATCACGCTCCGGGACTCCCTTCGCAACGACCACCCCAATGTTGATGTCTACGCGATATTTGGCCCGCTCTGGGAGCTCGAACGCTACGAGGGGGCGCAGCAGGACAACAGAATCCTTCGTCCCATTATTGCGATCCTGGGTATCTTATTTCTCTACTTTTGCCTCCGCTCGATCCTGTATTCCGTCGCGTTGTTCGTTATTGCCGCCGCTTCTTCGATTTCCGCAACGGCTACCTTTGCTTGGCTGCAAATCCCGTTCAACTCTATTTCCAACTTTGGCCCATTGGTGGTCACCGTCGTAGCCCTAGCCCACGGCGTCCACGTGGTTTCTGTCTTTGTGCAGGAACTTAGCCAGGGCCGCTCCAAGATTCAGGCAATGAAAGAAAGCGTCCGCGTCAATTTACAGCCTGTGGCCTTGGCGACGGTCACCACGATGATGGGTTTCTTAAGCCTCAATTACTGCTCATCCCCGGGCATCTACGAATTTGGCAACGTCATCGCCGTAGGGGTCGCCTGGGCGTTCTTTTTTACCTTTGCACTGCTCCCAGCGCTCATCCTGCTCTTCCCAGTCAGCAGAATTCCAAAGCCCCTAGGGACACAGCGGTTTATTTCGGCGATTCAGGGCCTGGTGGCGAGCAAAAGTCGCGTTGCTCTTTTCTGGGGTTTTATTGCCCTGATCCTGGCGACGCTCACCTTATTGCCCCTGAACAAGCTCGACTTTGATCGCTTGTCCTTTATCGACGAAGACTCTGACGTCCATTACATCCTTACCGCCGCAAGAGAAAGAATAAATGGCGGTACGGTTCTCTCCTTCGTGATTGAGAGCGGGGAGTACTACGGCATCACCGACCCCGCCTTTTTACAGAATGTTGATCGATTCTCTAAGTGGCTGGAAACGCTGCCGGAGGCAACCTTCGTTGGAAGCTATACCGACTATCTGAAGTCGAGGAACAAGGCGGAGCACGATGACGATGAGGCTTGGAACATCCTGCCGACGGACAGGCTGCAGATTATCGACTACCTGGTTGGCTACCAGCTCATACAGGAGATTGATTCAAACTTTCCGCGTATTTTTAATGCGGATTACTCCTCCGTTCGGCTTGTTATTGGCGCAGCTAACCCGTCAAACGAAGAGCTGCTGGCTTTTAATAGAAAGATTGATGCCTGGATCGAGGAGAACCTCGACGACGGCTACCGAGTGCTCCACGCAGACAACAGCGTTCGATTTGCCAGACAGGACAGCATTATCACGAGAGAGCTGATGCAGGGCTTCTTACTGAGTTTCGTCTTGATCACCATCACCATGATTCTAGGTCTCAAGAGCCTGCGGTATGGGCTCCTGAGCATCATGCCCAACGTCTTTCCGGTTACCATCGTGTTTGGGTTCTGGGGTCTGTTTGTTGGCACCCTCAGCCCCTACACCCTAATGCTCTTCGCGATCAGTCTCGGCCTTGTCGTAGATGATTCGGTCCACGTACTCAGTAAATATATCAGCGCCCGAAAGACCGGCGAGAATCCGGAAAAGGCCATCGCCTACTCCATCGACAGGGCGGGTTCTGCCATTACTATCACCACCGCCACGCTGGCAGCCGGCATCTATCTTCTGACCCTCTCTTCCTCGCCATTGCTTTCAAACGTAGCGTCGTTGATTTCACCCATCGTTATCACCGCCCTGTTTCTGGATATCCTTTGGCTGCCAGAGGTGTTGCGGCGATTTGATGGTTGGTGGGATCGTCGCCATCGCGCCTAGCGGCCTGTCTGGCTCACTAGAGAACAGCCCTCGTATCAACCTGCATCTGACCCAAGTGTGGAATAAATCCGACCCGAGTCAGACCTAGGTCTGACCTAGGTCCCCTGCGTGGGCCGGCTAGCGGGGGGCTGAGTCGTTTCTACAGGTGCCTGAGGGG
>DKNY01000060.1:7560-50088 GCA_002470275.1 Gammaproteobacteria bacterium UBA7376
TGCTGCCTGAGCACGTGAAGACGAGCGAGACTGAAGGTTTTCGTAGGTCACCTCGGGGCTGTTCTCCGGGCGACGGCTCAACAACACCTCAACCCCTTCTGCCTCGACCTGCTTTTTAGCCGCCGCAGCCTGGGCTTCCTGCACGCGCTCTCCCGCGAACGCCTTGTTAGATGTCTGTACCTGAGGGCGATTTACTGAAGGCCCATAACCAATTTCACTAGGCATACTGACTTCCCTTTCTTCTTGTCTTTTAAATATACCATCTTCGCTTGCCCGCGTTACCGCAATTTATTGACCTCCTCTTGACGCGGTATGGAGGGTGCGGCGCCGGCGCGAGACACGCAGACGGAGGCGGCCAGGTTTGCCCTCCCCAGCGCGTCGGCAAGAGGCATGTCCGTGGCCAGGCCGGCAGCCAGATAGCCCGTAAAGCAGTCTCCGGCGCCCGTGGTATCCACAACGTCAACGCTGCGCCCAGGCAGCTGTATCACGCCATCCTCAGCGACGGCGACGACGCCTCGAGCACCTAGAGTGACCACCACGCGCTGATGGGGGCTTGCGCACAGAGCGTTAGCGGCAGCCGTTATTTCCTCCACCGAGGCCGTATCGGCAACAGGCTGACCCGAAAACCCCCCAAGCTCAACTTCGTTGACCACCAAAATATCCGCCAGGGCCAGAGTGCCTCCCAGGTCGGCATTCACCGGTGCGGGATTGAGTAAGGTAGTGACACCCGCCCGACGACAGCGGTTGAAGGCTGCCTCAATGGTCTCTCCGGGTATCTCAAACTGAGACACTGCAATTTTGCACTGATTTAGGTCAACGGCCTGAACATGTTCCGGGGTAAGCCTCGCGTTGGCACCGGGAATCACCACGATGCTGTTTTCACCGCCATCGTCGACCAATATAAGCGCGGTGCCGGTTGCATCCTGAACTCGCCCAACCTGGGCCACATCGAGGCCCTCTTGATTCAAGAAGTCCAACAGTTCGTCAGCGAAGGCATCCGTTCCCAAGCAGCCCACCATGCGAGTGGGCGTTCCTGCCCTGGCCAGCGCTACCGCCTGATTCGCCCCCTTACCGCCCGGAAAGTAGTTCAGCGTTTGTCCGCTTAGCGTCTCCCCGGGTGCGGGCATGCGCTGCACTCGCGCTACCACATCCATATTAATCGACCCAAAAACCAGCGCCGTCATCGTCACCCCCACTTTCTCGTTGAACCGCTCTCAGGACAGGATAAAACTATAGTGACTCGACCCGGAGATTTGAACGCAAAAAAGCTTTTCTTCCTGAGCGGGCTTCAACAGAATGAGGTCATTCTCTACGGGAGAGGAGAATCAACTATGCGCCTGCATGAAAAGAATAAGAATTTCCAGTGGCACTCCGTGAGCAGGCCGCCGACCTTCTTAAGTACGAGCCAACTCGGACAGTATGACGAACAGGGCTATATCCTACTGAAGAACTGTTTCTCCGAGGACGAAATTCAGCGCGTTGCGAAGGCCATTGATCCCTTTGAGGTCGAGCATGAGGCCCTGTTGAGATCTCAATTTAATGGCAAGCTGTTTATTGCCAAGGCCGATGCCATCACCTTCACCCTGCACCTGGTGACCAAGACCGCAGTGTGCCGCAGTTTTGCCCTACACCCTGTATTTGCGAACCTGTGTCAGGACATCATCGGTCCAGAAGCCAGGCTGTATTGGGATCAAGCGGTATACAAAAAGCCGGGGAACCCAGAAGAGTTCCCGTGGCACCAAGATAACGGCTATACCTATACCGAACCCCAACAATATTTGACCTGCTGGGTCCCCCTCAGCCCCGCCACCGTGGATAACGGCTGTCCTTGGGTCCTGCCCGGCGTTCATCGCGGCGGCACGCTGCATCATGACCCGGTAGAGCTTGGATTGAGCTGTACCACGGATAGCGAGGGCGCGATCCCCATAGAGGCTGATATCGGTGACCTGGTGGTGTTTTCCTCCCTGACGCCCCACCGGACCGGACCGAACCTGACCCGGGACGTTCGCAAGTCCTACATCCTGCAATATGCGCCCAATGGCGCAGTGGTCCACGCACCGGATGGACAGAGCGTAACCCCCGCCAATGACCCCGAACGTCAGTTTAAGATTTTAGGTCATTGACCTCGTCTAGCGAGCAACCCCCAAAGAGCGCCTATGGCGGGGGGGCGCTATTCGAGCAGCAGGAGATCAGACAAGGCCGCGTTCCCCTCTGGACCAAGCTATGTTTGGGCGTGGGATCTCTTCCCGGGCAGCATAAAGACTGGGCCTTTACCACACTGCTGCTCTTCTACTACGCCCAGGTGCTTGGCTTACCGGCGACGTATACCTCACTCGCCTTGGGGATCGCACTGTTTCTGGATGCCATCTCAGACCCCCTGGTTGGCGCCATATCTGACAGCATCAGGTCCCCCTTGGGGCGTCGACATGGCTTTATGCTGGCCGCGATTTTGCCCACGTCACTGAGTATCTACGCCCTGTTTGCGCCGCCCGCTGACCTCAGTCCTGCCCTGCTCAGCCTCTGGCTAGTATTGTTCACGGCGCTTACGCGCATTGCCTTTACGTTTTTTGACGTGCCCTGCAGCGCCATCGCACTGGAGCTTTCCAAGAGCTACCAAGAACGCACAAGCATTATGGTTTACCGCATGCTCGTGGGCTGGTTAGGCGGCGTGATCTTTATCTTTGCAATGTACGGGCTGGTCTTCTCACCATCCGGCAACCAGGCAGATGGGCTCATGTTGAGCACCAACTACCGGACCTTCGCCTGGATCATCGCATTGCTGGTCGCCCTCTGGATGACGTTTTGCGCCCTCACCACCCTGGGCCAACGGCGCTTTCTGCCTCAGCCGACTCAAGCCCTTCGCCCCCTGTCGCTGATCAGTATCCTGTCTCAACTTTGGACCGCCCTGGGCAGCAAAAATTTTCGACTGTTGTTCTTAGCCATCTTAATCAGCGCTCTGGTCAGCGGGACCGGACAGGTTTTCGATCTCTACATGAATCTCTACTTCTGGGGCTTCCAGGGTAAGGAGATTCAGTGGTTCAGCCTGGCCTTCGTCGGTGCTGCCGGCTCCTTCGCCACGGCAGGCCTGCTTCAGCAACGGATGCAGAAGCAAAACATCATGATTGGCTGCCTGGTGATGGTGACCCTCTTGGCCATGTTGAAGGTGCTGTTTCGCTTCGTCGGTATCTGGCCAGAAAACGGAGACCCCAATTTGCTCAGGATGCTGGTGCTGCACGCCACCGTCGTCTCCTACTTTGGCTCCATGGTGCTGATTATGTTCGTTTCCATGATGGCGGACCTCACGGATGAGCAGGAATACTATACTGGGCTCCGCCAGGAAGGCGTCTTCTCCGCGGGCATTACCTTTGCCGGTAAGGCCAATACCGGCCTGGGCCTCATCGTCGGCGGGGCGCTACTGGAGCACATCATCGGATTCCCGACTCAGGCCAATCCCGGAGACGTGGCTAACAACATTCTGACGTCCCTCGCCATTGTAGACGGCCTGGTCGTGCCTGCCCTGAACCTCATCCCGTTTCTGTTGTTAACCCGCTATACCCTAACCCGTCGTCGACTGCTTACCCTGCAGCGAACACTGGAGGAACGCAGGCACCACCCGAATCCGGCTGGTGCCTCAAACGGCGGCGCCGCTGAGCCGGGTCGCTAACAGATCATAAAAGCTTTCGATGTCTTTCCAGGCAGTCGCACACTCAACGGCTCCTCCGGCTGGGTCGATGACCGTATGCCCCTCATCAGACACGACCACGGGCAGCGTCTCGATCTCCAGCGCATCCTGACAGAAGGCCTGATAAATGGTCACGCAGTCGTAGAGCACCGAGGTGCCAACTTCGGGGTCCATATGGCGCAGTGCACCAGCGATCATGGGTACGCTGGCCGCGGCATGATACCAATGCCAGTGATTCTCCATCACCGCCTTGGCCAAAGGATCATCGGAATCCCTGACGCGAGCGAAGGCCGCGTCCTGGAGACGAACGATCCCACAGGTATCCAGAGGGGTCAGCGCTTTATCCCAAGTCGCCCGAAGCACGGTCTGGCAGGCGCTAACATCCTGGACGATATTGTACTCGCGCATGGGTTGGGGTGCCCCGAGATAGCCTTTCCTGATGCTGCCGTGCATACCCAGGAAGCGGGCGTTGTCCGCGATGCCTGGGTCTCGCTCTAGGGCCGCAGCGATATTGGTCAGCGGACCAATACAGATCAACGTTGGGGTATCGTTTTCCGCGACAGCCTGACAGATCGCACCGACGCCGTCGTCAAGCACCACGCCGGCATAGTCCTCCAGACGAAAGTCCTCTAACCAGGCTTCGTGGGTGTTGGGTAACTCGGCACCCGGCACCCCCAGGCCAATGGGTATGTCTGTTCGACCCTCAACGTCGAGCACTTTGGCAACCAGCGCAGCGCGATAGGCCACATCGCCGGTGCAGGTCGTGATCAACCTGACGTCTAATTCCGGGCACCGCAAGAGGAAGGCCAGCGCCCAGACATCGTCAACGTCAAAGCCAATATCGGTATCTAAAATAACGGGTATGGTCATCGTCGCCTCAGGCCGCAAGCTGTTCGAGCAGGTTGGCTGGAAAGCTCCCCTTAAAGGGTTCGATGCCGTACTTTGCTCGTACAGCGTCAATTTCCAGATGCCATTCCGCCTCCCACTCAATCTCCATCAAGCTCGGGCACGTTCGGCCATGATCCCAAGCCTCCGCGGTATTTTGCAGCAGCAAGCCCATGGCCTGAGGTGTTTTCACATGGCCCATGCTGGCGACCGTCGCCAAAAACATGGCTGAGTAATTATGTCCAAACTGCGCGAGCTGGAAGGCCGAAATCGCCATCTCGTGCAGGCTGGTCGTTTCGTAGCCCGCGACCAGATGCCAGATATCATGCATTTGAAGAATTCGGGTATTGAGGTAGCGGGTAGCTGGGCTAAGCATTGAAAGGCCAATGGCCTCGCGATCCAGCACCTCTGCATCAAACCCATTGTCCACCAACATACTATGTAAGGCGCGAGCCAAGCTGCCGTCAGGGTTGGCGGCCAGCGTCTCCAGCTCGATCATTGGGGGAACGGTGCGCTCTGCCGCGCCCTGTGCACCAGGGTGATGGGTAAAGGCTGCTTCTGCCAGGGCGAGATAGCCTGGATTGAGCGCCGCACCCAGACTGGCAACGGCCACCGTGATGGATGTGGCATCATAGCCTTCTTCGGGCCCCTCCACCGTCTGCTCAAAGACAGGCCAAAAGGATGCCGGCAATTCCGCTTCTTCAACGTCGAGATCAACCGGTCTCAGAGGCTTCTTCAACTGGGCATCGGCAATAACGTCAAAGACGCCGGGAATGGCTGCTGGTGCCGCAAAGGAGGCCCACAACATCGCGCCACATAGCGTTGCCTGAGCCTCTCCCTGCCCTTGGCTGGCAGCACCCACCGCCTCATAGAGCGCCTGAGCGTCAGGAGGCGTGGCCTGCTGCCGAATGGCCTGAAGTTGATCTTGCATACTCGCTCTCCTTTTTGTTCTCTCAAAAGCACCCGGGCTCCGTTCAGCCATGACGCTGCAGTAGCGCTTCAGCTCGAGGATTCGGATCACAGAGTGTTGATGTAAGTGAACAAAATTCTGATATCGTTCATCCTCTCCCAGCGGCTTAGACTAATCTAGTCCGCGGCCAGCTCTCAAGCGCCATTCCAACGACAGGTTGGCCCAGCTCCAGGATTGTTGCTAAGGCGCCTTGGTTTTACCGTCTCGAGGGGCAGTGGGCGGCAGTTTCAAACCATCCAGAAGAATTCTGGCGGGATGAATGGGTAGTAAGGGTATGCTGGCACGCGCCCTTCCGTCGTGGATACCGGGGCAGATTCAAGGAGAACGGTTCATGCTTAGCGCAAAGACTTGGTTGTGGTCGATCACAGGTATTGTTTATGCCTTCTTTGTTATTTGGTACACCGATTTTGGGGGACCGCTCACGCCGGAAGAGATTGCTTATTATGAACAGCGATTAGTTCAGTCTGGCGCGAGCGCCGAGGAAAGAGAGCGGATCGGACGCTTTATGCGCGAGGACGATGGGTCTCAGTTCATCATGGTGAACCTCTTGGACCTATCTGACGCGCCGCCTACCCTTGCGGCCACCGGCGCCGACGCACCAGCCTCTGCACTCCTCGCTCACTACATGGAGCACATGTACCCAGCGCTCCTCTCCAGAGCCTCCCATCCTGTCTTTGCAGGCGCGGCAGTCTTTTCCCTTCTGGACGTTGCTGGGATTCAGGGCGCCGATCACTGGGACCAGGCCGCACTAATGCGTTATCGCAGCCGCAGGGATCTTATGGCCATTGCATCGGACCCGGCGTTCAATGGCCGCCATGAGTATAAGCTCGCGGCGCTCACCAAAACCCTCGCCTTCCCGGTGAATACGACCCTGTACTTTCACGACCTGCGCGTGATGATGATGCTCATAGGCCTTAGCCTAGCGGCGCTAATCGACCTCCTCTTTCTGCGACCGCGTGGTCAGGATTATTGATACTTTGGCCCTTTAACACTTTGACACCGGCTGAACCCGCAAAGCCGGCCCGGCAGATGTTGAAACTGCGTGAACAAATAAAACGCTGACTCTGACCTCGCCTTCACGGCCAGCGAGAGATTCTAAGACTGCCCCGGGGGCTTGACTAGATGCTCTCCTCCCCTCCCCCCCTGCGCTAGCTAGCTCCCGGGGCGTTTTCTATCTCCCTTGCCGTCTTCTTGGTCTGGTACAGGCGTCTGCCGACGCATCATCCACTTGAGAAGACGAGAGAAAAGATAGATGTAGGCTAGGAAGCCAGACCAAAACCAGAACCCATTTCGCGTCGGCGGCAAAACATAGCTGATGGCCAGAAAACCCAACACAAAAAATATAACGCAGCCAAAGAAGAGGGCGAGGTCTTTAAACAGACCGGTGAAGCTGGGTTCCTCCAATGACTTTCTCCTACTGACGAGCGTTTGTCCGATGAGGCACCATGTTACCCTGGCAAGGTCATTAATGGGATTGTAAGCATGAAAATTTGGGTCGATGCCGATGCGTGTCCCAAGGCGATCAAACAAGTTATTTTCAAGGCGGCGGAACGCACGGCCATCATCACGACGCTGGTGGCCAATCAATACATTCCGGTACCGCCTTCGCGCTTTATTGAAGCCCGGCAGGTGGCTCAGGGATTTGATGTGGCGGATAACGCCATCGTGGCAGAGCTCAGCCCGGGGGACCTGGTCATTACTGCAGACATACCCCTGGCCGCCGAAGCCGTGGAAAAAAAGGCCATAGCGCTCAACCCGCGCGGGACCCTCTACACCCAAGAAAATGTACGCGACTACCTGCAGCGCCGAAATCGCGCCCAGGCCCTTCGCGACAGCGGTTTAATCAGCGGGGGGCCATCGGCCCTGGGGAAGAAGGAAGTTCAAGCCTTTGCCAATGCCCTAGATCGTATCCTGTCTCGAGCAGCATCCCGGAGCGCTAGCCCTTAGGCGCGCCTGGGTGCATGGCATAGAGCACGCGACCCCGACAGCACAAGACACCCTTGTCGTTAACCACGCTGACCTCTACGTTAGACAGTTGGCGGCCCCGCTTGACCACCTCGGCAACCGCATCAATCCACTCACCGTGAGCTTGTCGCAGATAGGTGACCGCGAGGTCCGCGGTGCCGGCGGGGAGACTGCCCTGGGGCGGCTTGCTAAAGATCGCCACAATGGTGGCCATATCGATCATGGTAGCCAGCACACCCCCGTTAACGCTGTCGCCAATTCCCGTTGGCGTCGTCGCCGTTCGGGTCAGGCGCAGGCGCCCGTAGTCCGGGCGCACCTCGGCAATCTTGAGTCCAAGATACTCGTGGAAGGGAACCTGATCAAAACTCTCTAGGAATTGATCGAAGTCCACTGGCGGCGTGGTGGATGGATTCACGGGTGATGCTCCCCTTGTTCAGACGATCGCTTGTTTCGTTAGGCGCGTATTTAACCATAGCGACGGCCGCCGCCCCAGTGACAAAGCGGATGCGCCAAGACGACGGTGGTATTCGCTGCCCCGGACCGATAGACTCATCCCCCCTGAAGGCTGGGTGGCAGAGTGGTGATGCAGCGGACTGCAACTCCGTTAACGCCGGTTCGATTCCGACCCCAGCCTCCATTTTTCCTACAGCCCGCGCTTTAGCGACGGCCAGGCAGCCCGTAGGTACTGCCACATGGACCACAGCGTTAACAGCGAGGCGACATAGATCAGCAGATATCCAGTCTGAACCCACATCAAGCTGAAATCCGGCGGCGACGCGAGCAGCACAATGATCGCGATCATCTGCAGCATGGTCTTCACCTTCCCTAACTGGGAGACAACCACTGCTACGCTTTCATTCATTTCTGCCATCCACTCTCGGAGGGCGCTAATCACGATCTCGCGCCCGATAATGATCAACCCAGGCAGGGTCAACCACAGGCTATGGTGATGGGCTATTAAGATCACCAGAGCGGATACGACGATTAGCTTGTCCGCAACGGGGTCCAAAAAGGCACCGAAGGGCGTTGTCTGATTAAGCCTGCGTGCCAGGTAGCCATCCAGCCAGTCCGTGGCCGCAGCCACCGTGAACAGGCCTGCAGCCACGGCATAGCTCCACGCGCTGTACTGCATGTAGATGAGAACAAAGGCCGGAATCATGACGATGCGCACGAGCGTTATGACGTTTGGCAAGTTCACCGTTTCTCCCTAGCGCGTTAGTGCAGCGCTGCGTAGATGTCCTGTGCGACCTTATGGCTAATACCGGGCACCTTGGCCAATTCCTCGGCGCCGGCGCCTCGGATGCCTGCTGGACTGCCAAAATAAAGGAGCAATTGTCTACGCCTTTTGGGACCGACGCCAGGAATTTGCTCTAGTTCTGATTTCTTTCGCTGCATGCTTCGTCGCTGACGGTGCCCGGTGATCGCAAATCGATGGGCCTCATCGCGGATATGCTGCAGCAGGTGCCCTGCCTCAGACCGACCATCTATCACTATTTCCTCTGTACCCAAGAAGAAGCGCTCCATGCCCACCACGCGATCGGGCCCCTTGGCAATACCCAAGATTTTAACGCCCTCAACCTGCAATCCCTCCAATACCGAGATCGCCCGGCGCACCTGCCCCAGGCCGCCATCAATGACCAGCAAATCCGGCAGCGGGCTTTCTCCCTTGATCAAGCGGGTGTATCGACGGCGCAATGCCTGCTCCATGGCCGCATAGTCATCGCCACCAACGATCCCTTCAATGTTGAAGCGCCGGTATTCTGAGCTCAGCGGCCCGTTCTCGTTGAACACCACGCACGAAGCCACGGTCGCCTCTCCCATGGTATGACTGATATCGAAGCATTCCAGGCGGTCTGGCATGGCCTCCAAATTGAGGACATCCTGTAAATTTTGGAAGCGCGCGAGAACCTGGCTTTTGTCCGCCAGATGCGTCCGTAAATTTAGAACGGCGTTGTCGTTGGCCATGGCTAACCAGCGCGCCCGCTGCCCGCGCACTTTGCCGCTGATCTTCACGGTACGCCCCGCTCTTTTTTCCAGCGCCTGCTCTAACAGCTCTGTTTCTTCTGAGCGCTCGGCCACCAGAATGGACTTCGGCACCTCTCTGGCCTGGGAGGCAAAGTAGTACTGAGAGAGGAAGGCCTCCAAATACGCGCCCGCATCCAAGGACAGATCATTTTTGTGGTAATACGTGCGCTGGCCCAATACTCGGCCCCCTCTGACGAAGACGCCTTGAACGCAACTTTGGCCTCCGCTCTCGGCATAGCCAAAAATATCCACATCCCCAGCAGCGCCATGCACATACTGACGCTCCTGCACCTTTCTCAACTGCTTAATTTGATCTCGATAGCGTGCCGCCTTTTCAAAAGCCAGGTTTTCTGACGCTTGGTCCATCTTGGCCTTGATCTGCTTCAGTACAGCATCGCTCTTACCGTCGAGAAACATCATGGCAAGCTCAACATCCTCGCCGTATGCCTCCGGGTCAATCATCTCCACACACGGGGCACTACAGCGTTTGATCTGATGCTGGAGGCAGGGTCGCGAGCGATTTTTGAAATAGCTCTCCTCGCAGTTACGGATCATAAAGAGCTTTTGCAAGATGTTCAGGCTAGCTCTGACCGCACCCGAGGACGGAAACGGGCCAAAGTATTTACCCTGCCGGCTCTTTTCCCCACGATGAAAGGAAAGTCTAGGGTACTGGGCCTGAGTGGAGATATGGATGTAAGGATAGGACTTATCGTCTCGCAACAGGATGTTATAGGGGGGGCGTTCGGCCTTAATCAGGCTTTGCTCAAGCAACAGCGCCTCGGTCTCGCTCTGAACGACGGTGATCTCAATGCGATGAATTTTCGCAACCATAGCCATGGTCTTGGTAGCTAGGCCCGCTGCTCTAAAATAGCTGGACACTCGGCTTTTAAGGTTACGCGCCTTGCCCACGTAGAGCACACGATCGTCTGCATCTCGCATCCGATAAATACCGGGTTTTCGCGTGAGGTGCTTTAGAAAGGATTCTGCGTCGAAAGTGGGCTCTTCCATCCAGGGACTATATCGGCAGACCTCAAGTGCCGCTACGTCAGGAAAGCAGAAATCTTTGCGAGCTCAGCGTCCAGCATGGCTGCAGTGAGCCGCCGTGTATTCACATTGAGTCGACTCGGGTGAAAGGCGCCAAAGACGTGTAGCTTCGCTCCTGCCTGGTAAGCCGCGCCGTGTGCAAAGGGGCCAGTCTCGGATGCCGACATGCCCAGAGCTTTGGCAACGCTAACCCAGGCTACACCGCCCAGACAAAGGACCGCCCGAGCATGTTCGCCCCGGTGGGGTCGAAATTGCCCCAGCTCGCGCGCCAGGTGAGGACGACAGCTATCGCGCTCCTGGGCCGTTGGCTGGTTTGCGGGTGGCAAACACTTTACTACGTTGGTAATTCGCGATCGCCGAAGTTGAACGCCACCGGCAGCCATTGTTCGAGCGAAGCCCGCTCGCTCAAGCGCCGAGAATAAAAAGGTCCCGCTATCGTCGCCAACAAAACCGAGCCCTGTTCGAGCTGCGCCGTGTAGCCCTGGTGCCAGACCCACGATAAGCAGTCTCGCCTTATCAGGCCCCCAGCAGGGGACGGGCGCACAGTGATAATCCGTGTGGGTAAGCGCAACCTGAGCATGGTGCGCCACCAAGCGTGGGCAGCGTTCACATATCGCCACATCCCCGGCAATTTGCGCCCAATCATCTGCATCTCTGCCAGAGTTCATTGCCCTGTTTGTTGTCCGCATAACTGACCCCAGCCCCAAAACAGATGGCTCTTCGCCCGCTTCCAACGACAAACCGACTAGTCGTGACGGCGCTTATCCTCAACGTCCTTGCCCTTGGCAACCTGGCGCCGTGGCCCCAGCCGAGCTTGCAGCCCCGCCCCGGCAAGCTCGCCTCGGGCAAGTTGCCCGGCGACTTCTTCCTGGAACGCTGGGCTGCCGCCGTCCACGACACCATGCCGGAGGGCAAAGAGCACTAACTCCACATCGCTCCGAATATTCAGTTTCTCAAATATGCGATAGCGATAGCTGTTGACCGTCTTTGGCGAAAGATAGAGTGCGCTGGCAATATCGCTCACAGCGCGACAGTCAACGACCATCAGCATAACCTGCATCTCTCTCTGAGACAGGGCATCAAGCGGGTTGTCACTGGTCCCCGCGTAGGCAAAGTAAGCCAATTCTTGGGCCACATCCTGACAGATATAACGCCGTCCGCTGCACACCTGACGCAGGCTGCGCTCCAGCTCGGCCACGTCAATGTCCTTGGTTAAAAAGCCGATCGCGCCCGCCTTGAGCATCTGGGACGGAAAGGGAGGGTCGCTACGCCGAGTGAGCGCGACCACCCGGCAGGACTCCGACAAACGCAAAACGCGCCGCGTCGTCTCCAAGCCACCCAGACCAGGCAGCGTAAGCTCTATCAGCAAAACATCCGGGGGATGGTCTCTCACCAGTGCCAGCGCTTCGTCCGAGGACGAGCACTCTGCAACCACCTGAAAGCCCTGAAATTCGGAAATTAACCTTGAGACCCCAGCCCTAAACAGTGATTGATCATCCGCTATCGCTAACCTGATCATATGCCGCTCCTCCGTATCTTAAAGGATTTGTTAGCATATTCTGATCTGATACCGTCGACAACCAAGCGGCTCAGAAAGGGAGTTGGCTCACCTATCTTTCAGAGGATTCGCACCTGGGTCAGCCAGTAAAGGCCTGAAGACCCGTCTGAGCACGACCTAGAATCAGCGCGTGAATATCGTGGGTCCCCTCATAGGTATTCACCGTTTCAAGGTTCATCACGTGGCGGATCACCGGATACTCATCGGAAATGCCGTTCCCGCCATGCATATCCCGGGCTACCCTGGCAATGTCTAAGGCCTTGCCGCAGTTGTTACGCTTCATCAGGGAAATGTTCTCAATTGGCAGCGTGCCCTCATCGAACATCCGGCCCATACGCAGGGCGCCTTGCAGCCCCAGCGCAATCTCGGTCTGCATGTCCGCCAGTTTCTTTTGCACCAGCTGATTGGCGGCCAAGGGGCGACCAAACTGGCTTCGCTCTAGGGTATAGGTCCTGGCCGCGTGCCAGCAGGCTTCAGCGGCTCCCATGGCCCCCCAAGCAATGCCATAACGCGCCCGATTCAAGCACCCAAACGGGCCCCCGAGGCCGCGTCCTTCTGGCAATAAGTTCTCTTCCGGCACAAAGACGTCCTCGAGGACAATTTGTCCGGTGACCGACGCCCGCAGGCTCATCTTTCCTTCGATTTTTGGCGTGCTAAACCCTTTGAAGGCACGCTCGACGATGAACCCTCTGATCTGCCCGTCCAGTTTCGCCCAAACCACGGCCAAGTCTGCTATTGGGGAGTTGGTGATCCACATCTTGGCCCCGTTCATGATGAAGCCGCCATCCACCGGTTTGGCGTTGGTAATCATGCTGGCCGGATCAGACCCGTGATCTGGTTCCGTCAAACCAAAACACCCAACCCACTCTCCAGAAGCCAATTTGGGCAGATATTTCTCTCGCTGGGCTTCATTGCCGTAGGCATAGATGGGGTGCATCACCAGAGAGGATTGGACGCTCATCGCGGAGCGATAGCCTGAATCCACCCGTTCTACCTCGCGAGCCATGAGCCCGTAGGCAACATAGTTTGTATTGGCACAGCCGTACTTCTCGGGCAGCGTTGCCCCGAGCATCCCGAGAGCACCAAACTCGTTCATGATCTCCCGATCAAACTCCTCATGCCGAAACGCCATAGTCACCCTAGATAGGAGTTTGTCCTGGGCATAGTCCGCCGCGCTCTGAGTGATCATGCGCTCTTCTTCGGTCAGTTGGTCGGTGATTTGAAAGGGGTCATCCCAGGAAAAGGAAGCTTTATCGCTGCTCATTTTGTTGTCCACACTGCGGAAGGAGATAGGCTAAAGCAGGCATGAGGCGACTGCAATCTATTACCGCTCTGATAATGTTTTGACCAAGTTTCTTTGCCCGGTATCCAGCCACAGACGCTATACTCCCCTCTCCGCCTGACCAAGGAATTTTGATGGCCCAGCCCGCAACCGCCGCACCAGCAATGGATGACGAAACCCTGGATCAACTGATTTTGAGCGTTCGCCGCTTTGTGGATGAACGCCTGATTCCCCTGGAGGCCCAAATCAATGATGAGGATCGAATCCCCGAGAACGTGGTCCAGGAAATGCGCGATCTTGGGCTTTTCGGCCTAACCATTCCTCAAGAATTTGGCGGAATAGGCCTCAATACATACGAGGAGTGTCGGGTGGTCATGGAGCTGGGTCGGACAGCGCCTGCCTTTCGATCCATTATCGGCACCAACAACGGTATTGGGTCCCAAGGTATCGTCATGGACGGTACGCCCGAACAACAGGCCCACTATCTGCCCAAATTTGCGTCCGGGGAAATCATTGGCTCCTTTGCGCTTACCGAGCCCGATGCGGGTTCTGATGCAGGTTCTTTGCGCACCAAGGCTGTTCAGGATGGGGACGAATTCGTTATTAACGGCACCAAGCGCTATATCACCAACGCCCCCAGCGCCCAGTTATTTACCGTCTTCGCACGTACAGATCAGGCGCAACCTGGTGCCCGGGGCGTCAGTGCATTCTTAGTCGACAGCGCCACGCCAGGTATTACCCTGGGAACCGCGAACAAAAAAATGGGCCAGAAGGGTGCCCATGTCTGCGACGTGATTTTCGAGGATTGTCGCGTGCCCGCCCATTGTATGCTTGGCGGTGCGGATAAGATGCATCAGGGTTTTCAGAGCGCTATGAAAACCCTAGATCGAGGACGTATCCACATCTCCGCGCTCTCCGTTGGATGTGCGAACCGGCTAATCGATTTGTGTTTGGCGTACGGCCAGGAGCGCCAGCAGTTCGGCAAGCCCATCGCTGAGTTTCAGCTCTTACAGGCCATGATTGCCGACAGCAAGGCCGAAAGCTATGCGGCGGAATGCATGGTGTTGGATGCCGCTAGGAAACGAGATGCCGGCGAACCCACCAACACCTTGGCATCCTGCTGCAAGCTGTTCGCCACCGAAATGGTTGGGCGCGTGGCGGATCGAGCGGTCCAGTTTCATGGTGGCGCGGGCTATATGGAGGAATATGCTGTTGCCCGTTTTTACAAAGATGTTCGACTCTTTCGTATCTATGAAGGGACAAGCCAAATCCAGCAGACCATTATCGCTAGAAACCTACTGCGCGATTTCCCGGGCTAGCCCGTGATGACACCCCGAGCCTTGTTGATTTCTGCCTTGGTTCGCTGAGCTGCATCCGCCGCCCGCTGGGCGAAATCTGAGTCAGAGCTGGCGAAGATGATGCCTCGGGAGCTCGAAATCACCATCCCGGCTCCCTCTTGATCCTTGCCTGCAGAGATAACGCGCTCAATGTCTCCGCCCTGGGCGCCCACGCCCGGCACCAACAGGGGCATGTCTTCCACAGCGTCTCGCACGCGACGCAGCTCCTCCGGGTAGGTGGCGCCGGTCACTAGCATGCACTGCTGATGCTCATCCCATTCGGCCACCTGTCGAGCCACCGCCAGATAGAGGGGGGTTTCCTCCACACGACCCTTCTGCAGCCAATCGCTGTGCGGATTGCTGGTTCGGCACAGAACGATCACACCACGATTTTGATAGGCCAGATAGGGGGCTATGCTGTCATAACCCAGGTAGGGATTGACGGTCACGGCGTCGGCAGCGTAGCGCTCAAACGCTTCTTGCGCGTAGCAAATGGCCGTGCCTCCTACATCCCCTCGCTTTGCGTCTAAGATGACGGGAATGCCCGGATATTGATGATGAATGTATTCAATCAAGGCAGCCAACTGATCTTCAAAACCCTTGGCTGCGAAGTGAGCGGCCTGGGGTTTGAAGGCACAGACATGAGGCGCGGTAGCGTCAACAATGGCTTTTCCGAACGCCAAGAAGGGTTCCGCGTGTTCCTGCAGCTCCACCGGTAAGCGACTCAGCTCCGGGTCAATCCCAACACATAGCAAGGACTGCTGGTGACGCCACGCAGCCCGCAACCGTTCATGAAAGGTCTCTCCCGGCATCACGCAGAAATCAGCCTGTTTCGGGTCTCCTGGTCCTGCATCATCCGTTCCACGGTCTCAACAATGGTTTGGGTCTGGCTGTCCACCTCAACATTCACTCGCTGGCCCTGAGTGAGCTTCCCCAGGGTAGTCCGTGCAATGGTCTCTGGGATCAAGCTCACGGAGAACGTATTCTGCGCTCGGTCAACCCTGGAAATCGTCAGGCTCGCACCGTCCAGGGCCACATATCCCTTGTGCAGGATGAATCGCAGCCAGGGTGCTTCAGCATGAAAGGAGAGTACGCGTTCGTGGCCATTATCGATTAGGTTGTTGAGGCTCGCGGTTCCGGTAATGTGCCCAGACACCATATGCCCTCCTACCTCGTCCCCTACCCTGAAAGAGCGCTCCACGTTGACTCGGTCGTCCACAGCCAGCTCTCCCAGGTTGGTATGGGTCAGCGTTTCCTTGATCACATCGAAACGCGTATAGCCGCCCTCCACGGCGGTCACCGTCAGACAAGTGCCGTTGACAGCCACTGATGCTCCCAGCTCTAAACCCTCTGCTAGGGATCCGAGGTTCAGCGTTATCCGCTGCAAATCTACCTCACGGTCCAGCGCCACAACACTCACTAAATCCTGAACGATGCCTGTAAACATAGCCGCCCCTAAACGAAAAAGCCGGTCAAAAGACCGGCTTGATACTGATCCATCACAATGGCCTATTCAACCCGATGCCTTGGCCAATTGGCGCAGCCTTTCCGTTTCTCGGTCGATAAAGGTGATCCACTGGCCGCAGATACGGACGTTAATATTGTCTTTTTCATTCCTGGCCACTCTCCGGCACTGTGAGAAGGCCCGACGCGCGCTGGTTAGCTTGTCTTGGTTGTATAGGCACATGCCTCTAACCACATGCACCGTTTGTACTCTCCGCAACCCGCCCTTGTCTAACGCGCCGGACGCTGCCGCGACGCATTTATCGAACTGGTCATCCTCTAGATAAAGGTAGGAGAGGCGCTCAAAAATCTTCCCGTCACCGGAGAGCTCGGCCGCTTCCTCGTAGACCTCAATCGCCTTATCTACCTCCTGAGAAAGCTGCCAGGCCTGTCCCAGCGACTGGAGCGTCTTGTCCTCGCGCTCAATGGCTTCCGCTTGAAAACCCGCGAGCAAAACCTTAGCCGCACGATAGGGCACTTCCTCCTGCATCAGGAGACCCGCCAGGTTGGTGTAGTCGGTCTGCTTTTCGAGGAACCCTGCGGTGTAGGCGGCTTCCAGAGTGTACATCTGCTCCTTCTCGTAGCCTTCCTGCCCGTAGACACCCGCTAACCTTACCCAATGCTCCCGCTTTGGAAATTTCTCGACCAATATTTGTAGCGTTTTAATCACGTTGGGCCAGTCTTCCTTTTCAAAGTAGAGGAAGGTCAGCAGGCCCCAGTTCTGCTCGGTAATTTTTGTATTCCGCTCCTGGGCAATGGCAATGCCAAGTTCCATCTGCTCGATGGCACGGTCATAGTCCTTCATCTGGTAATAGACGGTAGCCAGGAAGAAACGTGGGTCAGCGGAGGGGTTGAGCGCCTTAGATATCCAGATTTCCATGTACTTCAGGGCATCTCGATAATTCTCTTCGACGTAGCTCAGCTGAGCGACCGTATAAAGCGTTGTGGACTCTAGCCCTTCGGGAATTTTATCTCCCTGGCTCACGACAATTTTGTATTCCCTGAGTGCACCCTGGTAGTCGTCCTCGAGATAATAAATATACCCCAGCATGTTGTGCAGATTGGCGATCTCGTTCTCGTTATAGCGGCGCGATCGCTCCAGCGCTTTCATCACAATGTCTTTGGCTGTGGCGAAGTCCTTGAGGTCAATGGCTTCCTGACCCTCACTCAGCTTCTTGTAAACCGCCTCGCTCAAAGACGGCACTCGACGGGACTTTTGCCTGGGCTTATTTTCCTCAGCAACGGCAGAAGGCATCAGGTATGTCCCTTCCAACACCAGCCCGGCGCCTGAGACGATGACTGAGACCAGCACGGCTAGGCATGCAGGGCGCAGAAGACTCTGCAGGCAGATTCCGATTGATTTAACGTGCTTGATCATGGTTCTCAACCTCTCCTTTCCCTTGGCCTCGCCGTCCGGCCACCTTAGCCGTCTACCATTTCAAAGGTAATCCGGGTTTTCACGCCAGCTACATCGATGGGCTCACCGTTAACGACCTTCGGCTTATACTTATACTTGAGGGCTGCGTTGATTGCAGCTCGGTTAAATATCCCGGGTGGCTTCGCCTCGATAACCACCGGATCTCTCACGGCCCCGGTCTTGGTCACAATATATTCAAGCAAAACATAGCCCTCAATACCTCTGGCCTGCGCTCGACGTGGGTATTGAGGCGCCACTTTAACGATCGGCAGATACTCACCGTCAGAGCTAAAGCCACCCCCTTCAATGTCCAGGGTGACATCAACATCCACGCCGCCCATGTCGACGCCTCGTGATAAGTCGGATGACTCGAATTCTGGCGTTGGCATATCCGGTGGCGGCTCATCTGGCGGCGGCGGCGGCTTAGGCTTACGGGTTTTTGTTTGAGGGTCCTCATCTTCTTGGAGGCGAACAAAGTCCAGCAGCTTCCCCCTAGGCCCCTCGTCCAGATTTGCTTCATTGGTGGCGATGATGGCCTGCATCATAAAGAAAAGCAGCGCCGTCACCAGCGCGCCAAGACCTACGCCAAATGCATAACGAGCCATCATAGTACTGCCTAGTTGTTCTCAGTGGAGATCGCGACTTCTCGCAGCCCAGCTGCACGCGCTGCGTTCAAGACGACCATCAACTTTTCATTGTTTGATTTTCGATCAGCCTGCACCACAAGCCCCCCCTTTGGGTTTTCGGCATGCAGCCTTTCAATGTGCGAGCGGACCGAGTTCGGGTCCACGCGCTTTTTGTCGATCCAGATGTCCCCGGCAGGGCTGATCGCCACCAAGAGCGCAACGGTCGGCTTCTGCTCTGATGTCTGCGCTTCAGGTCTAAGCACGTTGATACCGGACTGTTTGATAAAGGTGGCAGTCACAATGAAGAAGATGAGCATAATAAAGACCACATCCAGCATTGGCGTTAAGTTGATGTCGTCTGCATCACTCTCCCCTCTGGAAATGCGCGATATTTTCTTGCGCATAAGCTTACTCCTATCTGCTGCTCGCCAAATCTAGTGATCGAGCGTCAGATTGTCTTCAAATAGTTCTGTTTCATATTCGACCTTTCTCTTGAGATAGGTCGTACCCACTAACCCGGACAAAGAGGCAATCATCCCAGACATGGTAGGAATGGTTGCCATAGAGACCCCGGCAGCCATGGAGCGAGCGTTGCCGCCCTGAGTGGCCATGGCGTCGAAGACCGCAATCATGCCTGTTACCGTCCCCAGCAATCCAAACAAGGGGCACAGGGCCACACAGGTTTCGATAATGGGTAGGCTTCCTGCGATACGAGATGCCGCATTAGAAATTATGCCTTCACGCACCTGATGAGCGGACCACGATTTGCGTTCGGTTCGATGTTCCCAAACTGTGGTGGCTTCAAGCACCAGCAGGCGATGCTCATTGCGGAAGAACCATATGCGCTCGAAGATAAGCGTCCACATCAGGAAGGTCAGACCGGCGATGAACCAAAGCACATCGCCGCCCATTTCCATGAATCTGATGATCGCAAGGTAAGCGTCGCTAAACATTTCTCGACAGCCTCCTTGGGGCCTAGCCTAAGGGCCGGCCGGCCTTTTCTGCATGGTCCGCAATAATGCCCGCGCTCTGCTCTTCAATGATATGCACGAGCTCTCGAGAGCGGCTATTCACTATGGCATGCAGAAGCGTTGTCGGAATGGCCACACAAAGGCCCAGTACCGTCGTCATTAAGGCCTTTGAAATACCGCTGGCCATGGTTTTTGGATCGCCCGTGCCAAACAGCGTGATCGCCTGGAACGTCTCGATCATCCCGATCACGGTACCCAGAAGCCCGGTCAGAGGCGCGACGATTGAGATCACCTGGATCAGCGAGATTCGTTTCGTCAAATTAGGCGTTTCGCCCAATATGGCTTCCCCAAGCTTAAGCTCGAGTGTCTCGACGTCCACCTCCTTGTTCTCTTCGTACACCCGCAGGACGCGTCCTAGCGGATTGTCGTCAGAGGCGACGGGATCCTTGCGCTGCGCCGTGACCTTGGTACCCACCAAGAACAGGGTCAGCAGCCGCTCGAGGGCCAAGAACACACCTATGATGCCGCCTAGAATAATGACTGATCCGACATTGCCACCCTGGCCGTCACAGAAAGGTAGGTAGCATTCGCCGATCGAGCTGAAAGGCGAGCCGATCCGTTCACCCAAGGTTGCCGCCTGGATGAGCAACGCCAGCAATGAACCGCGCGTTGGGTCAACTGAGAATTCTACGACCTCACCAGGCGCCGCATCCTGCACATCTCGGGCGGTGGCGACATGTCGACCCGTCGGCTGTCTTGCCAACTCGACAATACTCTGGCTGTCTGGATTCCACTGCAGGTACTCGCCTTCTCCCACTAGGGCAAAGGCACCGACCCGAACAATCTCGGTATTAACCTTTTCACCTGAGATTTTTGTAATGACACCGTCGTACTTTGAAATCTTGCCAGATTCCGTCATTTCTCTCTGGAGTTCGAACCAAAGAGACTCCATTTCATCGATGGTGGCCAGTTGGCTCGCCGTACCCATCTTCTTTGCCAGGTCACCCAGCCACTCTCCTCGGCCAGGATATTGGCTAGAAATGATAGACCCTTCGAACCCACCGCGCGTGTCGCCAGCCACCTGCTGTAACACACCGAAAAGTTCTCTCAGGCTCCCGAGGCGTTTGTCTAACTGCTCGGTAAGATCCCCAATGCGAATTTCATTTTCTTCAAATGTTGTTTCAAGACGGTCTGAACGGCGTTGCTCGCGCGCACGCTCTGCCTTTGCATCCCGCAACAATCGGGCCTGCTGGTCCTTTTCATTTACGAAACGTGCCTCCCGAGCCGCATTTTCCCGGGATTCCACAACGCGACGCTCGCGTACATTATCGAGCAGTTCGTCTAGCGAGCTTGCTTCGTTAACCACCAAGTCCGTGGCCGGCGCCACTTCCTCTGCCGTGGCAGGCGACATGGCAAGGGCGCTGGCTGCCAACAAAGCGACTAGGGAACCGGCGGCGTTGCTCTTCACTGTGCTGAGTATTCTCAAGATCATTTCGCTACTCCTGCGCCGACGATGGGTAGGCTAAGCATTTCGATGGAGGCTTGCTGACGCGCCATCCTAATGCCCTGTCGAACCGAGGCCTGATAGGAGTCATCCACAGGCTCGTATTGGCGCGTCGTCGGGTTAAACATGCCAGTTTCTGCGCCATCGGGCGTCTGGTAAACCAGGGCAATGCGGCCAACCTTCAGTATGTCCACCTGCCGTTCTATTCCCGCGATGTCGATGGTGGCGTTGTAGGTTTCCATGGTGCGGCCGTACTCGTTCTCGATCTGGAACGCACGAAATACTTGAGAGAATTTCTCGGATACCGCGACATCAGCCCGATCCATCGTTTCTCGGAGCCGTTCAACCCGCTCACGGCGTTCCTCCAGTAAGAAGGGTGCGTCCAGCTCTACAAACTGCTCCAGGCCGTCAATCATCCGGAGCATGAGCGGTGTAATTTGGCGTTCGATCACGGTCACTTCGTCTATTGACTGTGACAGCAGGGTCATCTCTCGCTCTTGATTCGCAATCTGCTTTTCGAGCTGTCGGTTATAAACCCTCAATCCTTCAATCTCTTTCAGGACGGTCTTATATTCGTTAAACAGCTTCCGGGTTTCGTCCGTCAGGTCATCGATCCTAGCCTGAGAGCGCTTCGCAGAAACGTTCATCTGTTCTGCAACTTGAAAGATATCGCTCAACGTGGCACCGAATGCCGAGGCACTGAACGTCAGACACGCTACTGACAAAAAGGTCGAAGACACTTTATTTATGTTGTTAATCATTCCTACTTCCTACTGGACTTATTCCTAGTGGACCTCTTCGCACCAAAATAGTTTTTCTATTTTAGAGTGCGAGCCAAAAACCACGACCACATGGCTAGCCCGGCAAAAGCGCCGTCTACCCCATCAGCTGCAGCTATCGACCCAATTTCCAAAGAGCTGTTCACATCTGCCCCACCACTCTAGACCGATGGCGGATCAGACCCATTGATTAGTGCTTTGCAAAGGTTAGCAGCTAGCGGCCTCCCCGCCAGAACTGTGGGCGAAGCATTAACAAAGGATCATGCGATGTCAACACTTGCATTTACCTCAAGTCGTCTCCTTAGCCCACCCCGTCGGGACTTTCCGCCCAATTCAGGGCCATTCACGTCGTTCAACGCGCGGCTAGGCATTCCTCGAAAAGCGCCAGCGTGCGTGATCGAGCGAGGGCCGCAGACTCTGCGTTGTAGGAGCCGCGATGATCGCAGTTAAATCCATGATCTGCGGGATAGACGTGCACCCGGACGTCAGTCACGAATGCCTTGATTTGGTCAACGTCCGCCATTGGGATATGGCCGTCCAGCTCGCCGAAATGCATCATCAGCGGACATTTGGGAGCGCCATTGAGATGGTCGACAATACCGCCACCGTAATAACTCGACGCCGCATTCACGCCCTGCAGGTTACAGGCGCTCAGCCAGGTCAGCAGGCCGCCAAAACAGTATCCAACCACGCCGACCTTGCCCCGCTCTGACGCTAGGTTTATCGCCGCCTGAATATCCTTGAGCGTCGTTTGGAGGTCGAGCTGCTGGAACGCGAGCTCTATGCCCCGCCCCATATCGGCCTCTTCGTAGCCCAGCTCAATGTTTGGCGAGATACGATCAAATATTTTGGGTGCCACAACGAAATAGCCTGCCTCCGCATAGCCATCCGCAACTTCCCGGATGTGGGCATTCACCCCAAAAATTTCCTGGATAACCACGACTGCCCCTTGGCACCCCTTCGTTGGTTCCGCGGTGTAGGCCCCAAGTTCGAAGTTATCAAAGGACTCAAAGACAATATCTTTACGAGCAATGTCCATCATATCTCTCAAGAGTAAAAGGGCCGTAAGAATAGCTTCCTTTCTCCTGAGCGCAAACTCAGCAGGCCACCAGGCATCCCTCGCCAGTAGGTCACCGATGTGTCATATTTTTATATTGTACTGTGCCGGCTCGTCTTGTGGTCCTGAGGCTGAGGCCCAATCCACCTAACATTATCGGGATGTTTTTGCATGGCAACCAACGTTTTGGTCGTAGAGGATGAACCGGAAATCCGAGAGCTCTTGGGCTTCTCCCTGGGCAGAGCGGGCTACGATATCATCGAGGCGGAGACTGCGGAGGTCGCTCTCCAGCTGCTGAACGAACGCCTACCGGATATTATGATTATTGACTGGATGCTTCCCGGCATGAGTGGCGTTGAGCTGGCAAAAAGACTCCGCCGAGACGACCTGACCAGCGGACTACCTTTGATCATGCTTACCGCTCGTGGAGAGGAAGCAGACAAGCTGCGAAGCTTCGAATCAGGAATCGACGACTACATCACCAAGCCCTTTTCTCCGCGAGAATTGATTGCTCGTCTGAAGGCATTGCTTCGCCGTACCGGCGCACCCGAAGACAACGTCCTAGAGATCGGCGGCATTCGATTAGATCAAACCAGTCACCGCATCACGATCAATGGCGAAACCATCCGCGTCGGGCCCACCGAGTATCGTTTACTGGAATTATTAATGCGCCATCCGGATCGTGTCTTCGAGCGCAATCAACTGTTAGATCGCGTTTGGGGTCGCAGCACCTACATTGAGGAGCGTACAGTGGATGTTCATGTCCTGCGCCTGAGAAAAATCCTTAAACCCTATGGCCTAGATACCGCCATCCAGACCGTACGCAGCGTCGGTTATCGATTCACGCCCTAGCCAGTCCCAATGGGCTCTATTGCGTATCAGGCCTGTCTGACGGCACACTGCGCCCGCATTTTTTTCCATAAGGAGCCCGGCGTGGCGCAAGAGCCCAATCCCGACATCGAAGCCATTATCTGGGACTTCGGTGGCGTCTTTACCAGCAGCCCCTTCGAAGCCTTCAACACCCTTGAGGCCAGTTTGGGCGCACCCCAAGATTTCATTCGTCAGGTCAATGCCCGGAATCCGGACAATAACGCCTGGGCTAAATTCGAATCCAACAGCGTCAGCCTAGACGACTTTGATACGCTGTTCGCCCGAGAGAGCCAGGCCGCCGGCTTTCGCATTTCCGGAAAGGCGGTCGTTGCCGTGCTGTCCGGCTCGCTGAGACCACGGATGGTCGCGGCCTTAGACCGATGTAAGGAGCACTTCAAAGTGGCCTGTATCACGAACAACGTTAAAGCGGGAACGGGCCCCGGCATGGCGGAGAGAGCGGATAAGGCCGCTGCGGTTGCCGACGTAATGGCCCGCTTTGATCTTGTGGTCGAATCCAGCAAGGAGGGCATTCGGAAACCGAATCCGATGATCTATCAACGCACTTGTGAAAGGCTTGGGATAGCTTGTGAGAAAGCTGTATTCCTGGATGACCTGGGCATCAACCTCAAACCTGCGCGCGCCCTAGGCATGCACACTATCAAGGTCCTCAATCAAGACCAGGCACTTCAAGACCTGGCTGCGGTAACCCGCCTGGTCTTTGACTGAGACCCAGGCGCTATGCTGGGTGGGACATTTCTGCCGCTGCGTCCTGGACCGCACGAATAATTTTATCGTACCCCGTGCAGCGGCAGAGGTTTCCCGCTAGCCAATAGCGAATCTTGCTTTCATCAGGGTTAGGGTCTTTCTCGAGCAGCGCCTTTGCCGCGACGATGATGCCGGGTGTGCAGATACCGCACTGAAGCGCCGCGTTCTCTAAAAACTTCGTCTGCAGAGGATGCAGCTTCTCGTTTTCAGCGATCCCTTCTATCGTTTCTATTTCAGCACCCTGAGCCTCAGCGCCCAGCATGAGGCAAGAACAAACAAGCCGTCCATCCACCAACACCGAACAGGCACCGCAATCTCCCGTTCCGCAACCCTCCTTGGTACCGGTCAGGCCGAGCTCATCACGCAGCACATCCAGCATGGACTGGTCCGCATCGCAGAGAAACTCGCGAGCCTCTCCGTTTATCGTTGATTCGATATGCATTCTCGCCATCTTAATTCCCCTGTACTCTAGCCGCCGCTTGAGCGGCAGCACGTTTGCATAAAACGCCAACGATCTTACGTCGAAACTCAACGGTCCCTCGCTTATCGCTTATCGGCGAAGCAGCATCCCTGCAGGCCTGAGCCGCAGCTTCTAGCGCGTCATCATCAAGGGTACTACCCACCAGGGCGGCAGCTGCCTCCGGGACCAAGCGCGCGGTTGGGGCGACGGCTCCAATAGCAACCCGGGCATGGGTGCAAACGAGGTCCTGGAGCGTCAGGCTGATACCCACGCCCGCCACGGCAATGTCCATTTCGGTTCTTGGCGTGAAGCGAAGATAGGCGTCCTTGGTCTGAGTGGAGGGCATCGGCAGCCTCAGACCGAGCAGAAATTCTCCCGACTCTAGGGCATTTTTGCCCACCCCTACCACAAAGTCCTCAACCGCCAACTCACGACGTCCGGTGGCGGAAGCAAGGTCACATACCGCGCCCGCTGCAATCATCGCCGGAATGCTGTCACCCGCCGGCGAGGCATTGCATAAGTTGCCACAGATGGTCGCTCGACCCTGTATCTGCGTCGAGCCGATCAGATCCGAGGCCTCCATCAACCCGGGCAGGGCAGACTTCAATTCGGCATTTTCATTCATCCGCGCACTGGATACGGCGGCACCGATATAGATGTCCTCGGGGGTCACCTCTAGACGGTTTGCTTCATCGAGTTTCTTAATGTCCAGCAAGGTTCTCGGCGTATGGGCCGGCCCCTTCATTTGCACCAAGACATCGGTGCCGCCAGCCAAAATTTGAACCGCTCGACCCGCGTCGGCATGGCCTGCTAAAAGCGCGACTGTTTCCGCCACCGATGCCGGTGCGGAGTAGGCATAACTTTCCATCAACGACTTCCCTTATTTATCTGACTTACCCACCAAAACCTCATTCGCTCTGAATCTAACATGACGAGCCACGGCATTGAATCATCCCGGGATGAACGGACATCCCAACGCCTTCAACCACGGCTCGATGGCTTCGGACCACTTCATCGACGCGGCATGCCCACTGTACCCACCGTTGGGATAGCACTCTCTCCCTGTCGGTTTTAAGATAGGGGCCTCGCGCTCAGAAAGGGTCCCACCCTTACCATGCGCGCTTACGGAAACAGAACCATGTCTGCAAATAGCCCAGAAACACGCCCCGGCTCAGCCCAACATCAGAGGGCCCACTTCGCCGCGCTGTGCAGCCAATGGGAGGATGCCCTGACCCGATGCGATTTGCAGGGTGCGGTGATCTACGCCGGGCACGCCACCCCTTTTTTCCAGGATGACCAGGGCCCACGATTTAAGCCAAACCCTATTCTTGTACGTTGGCTGGACAAAGGCAGCATCGCGGAATCCTGCTGCCTCGTTGTACGGCCAGGACATCGCCCTACCCTGCTGTTTCTGCAGGAAGCAGATTATTGGCACGCGACCCTCAACCCCCCTGAGGGGCTAACCGAAGACCTAGAGCTGGAGGTCTTTGCCCGGCTGTCGGACCTGACAGATCGCTGCTGCGAGCTGCTGCCCCCAAAGCCCTGCCACGCCCTATTGGGACCTGATACGGACAATGTGGCGTCTCGTTGGTCAGGTTATCAGCTCAACCCTCCAGCCTTGATCCACACCCTGGATTTTTATCGGGCGATCAAAACCGATTATGAAATCGAGCGTATGCGAGAGGCCAGTCGCCTGGGCGCCAGAGGCCACCTGGCCGCTGCCGAAGCCTTCGCCCACGGGGGCAGCGAGTTTGATATCCACCTTGCGTTTCTCGCCGCGACGGGCATGAACGAACATGATCTGCCCTATGGCAACATTATTGCTCAAAATGAACATGCGGGTCTGCTTCACTACCAGCATCAGGAGCGCTCACGCCCCAAACACCAGAATAGTCTGCTCATCGATGCGGGCGCCGACTATCAGGGCTATGCCAGCGATATCACGCGCACGTACCTTGGCGGGGGTTGCTATTCCGACGAAGCGGGCGCGTTATTTCAAACGCTGGTGGAGGACATGCAAAGCCTGCAGCAACGCATCATCGACCAGATCGCTCCAGGCATCACCTATATCGACCTCCAGGTCACCATGCATCAACTGCTGGCTGGGATTTTATCTGAGCGAGAGCTGATCCTGACGACTCCAGAAGCAATTTTTGACAGCGGCGTTACCGAGTGTTTTTGTCCCCATGGCCTGGGGCACCTCCTCGGCATTCAGGTGCACGATGTCGGCGGCCAACAAATTGATATGCAGGGTCAGATGCAGCCCCCCCCTGAGAACTACGCAACCTTACGTCTCACTCGACCACTGAGCGAAAATATGACCCTAACCGTTGAGCCAGGCCTGTACCTTATCCCCATGCTTTTGGAGTCGGAAAAAGTCAGATCCAATCCCGTTAATTGGCAAACTATTGAACAACTGCTGCCCTTCGGCGGCATCCGAATCGAAGATAATGTAAGAGTGCTGAATGATGGCGTGGAGAACCTCACGCGGGATGCCTTCCGCCAAGTAGGGACTTAGTCATGCAGGCAGACGTGAGGAATCGATTGCGCCCGGCAAGCATTTTTTGCGAACCGGGGCTGCGCCTGGTGCCCCCTCGGAACCTAAAATTTTGTGACTCTGAACGCTTCGTAGCCTACCTCAAAGGAAAAGGAGACAATCCCAACGTTCTGGATCTTTGGCTTTATCGATGCGAGCAAAAAACCCATGAACTGTGGCTCGACGCCGCCGCGCTTGATGCAGCGGACCCACAGGATATTTCTCGCCTGACGGACGTTGAGCGCGCAGAGCGAGAGCGCCGTCGAAACTTTAGCTATGGCATCACGCAATTCTTTTGGTTGGCTGAGCGTGAGGAAGTTCTGATTTGTTCTGCAGGGCAGGGTTTTCGACTGGCCGTGGGCCTGCATACGCCAGAACGCATTACCCCCGCGAATACTCGCAACAGTGCCTTCAACCCCAGCCCGTCAGGGAAAGTCATCAGCTACGTTCGCTCTAACGATATTTATCTAACGGATCTCGATCAGCCTGAATCCGAAATCCGAGTCACCGAGGACGGTAGCGACACCGTCAGCAATGGACTGCCGGACTTTCTGGCGGCTGAAGAGATGAATCGATATGCCGGAGCATGGTGGTCGCCCTGCTCGCGGTACCTGCTTTATTGCAGAGTGGACGAGCATCCGGTGCGGGTCAGCTACCGCCTAGAAATTGACGCAGCCGGCAGCCGCTACCTGCCCCAGCGCTATCCCTTTGCTGGTGAGAAAAATCCAGAGGTATCTCTCCACTGTCTGGCGCTGAGTACCCAGGAACGGCGGGAAATTTGGGCCTCTGAGGACACTTACCTTGCTCGGGTAAATGCCTTAGATCAGGGGGTTTTCATTCAAGTACAAGACCGCCTCCAGCAGCGCCTCGACGTTATATCCACCGCCTATGACCGAACAGACTGGACGATCTGGCATACGGAGACCTCAGACACCTGGATCAATCTAACGGACGACTTGCTCGAGCTAGAAGGGGGCGGCTTCACCTTTTCTAGTGAGGCCTCTGGGAAACGCAGGGTGATTCTGGTAACGCGCCCAGGCGTGATGACCGAACTGAAGGGGCCCGAGCACTTGAATCAGGTGTTCGGACAAGACGCTGACTCAATCTATGCCGCCGGCTGGGACGCTTCACCAATCGAGAATCACCTGTTCAAGATTGCAAAACAGGGCCAAGGCTATACCCAGGTCACGACTCGTCAAGGCTGGCGGGACCTCATGTTAAGCCGCTCCTGCTCCGCCTTCATAGAAAGTTTTAGTGACCCCACATCACCGCTGCAGATGAATCTCGTAGACACAGCGAGCCTCGACGCGGAGCGATTCTTTGAGGAGCGCATTGACGAACAACACCCCTATCACCCTTTCCATGCAAATCACGCAGTGGCGTCCTTTGGCAGCTTGAAGGCAGAAGACGATCACGCGCTATTCTACCGGCTCACACCACCGGCCGCGCCATCCGGCACCCACCCGGTGATCGTCTATGTATACGGAGGTCCAGGCGCACAAAAGGTAAAATTCGACTGGGGCACCTTAGTCGTTCAGCTATTAGCCCAAAACGGGTTTGGTGTTCTGGAACTCGATAATCGAGGCTCGGCCAACAGGGGCCAGGCCTTCGAGGCGCCGCTTTATGGGCGCATGGGGAGCGTGGAGGTCCGGGACCAAGTGAGAGGACTGGACCTGCTCGAAGCCGTACCCTGGGCAGATACCAATCGAATTGGCCTTTTCGGACACAGCTACGGTGGCTACATGACGCTCATGGGCTTGAGCCAGGCCCCAGGGCGCTTTCGGGCAGGTGTGGCCGTCGCTCCGGTGGCCGATTGGCAGCTATATGACAGCCACTATACCGAACGCTACATGGGCTTACCGGCGGAAAATGCTGAGGCCTATCGGCAAAGCCATGTCCTAACCCACTTAGACAATATCGACGCTCCGCTGCTGTTGGTACATGGCATGGCCGACGATAACGTTCTGTTCTCCCATACCACGCTGCTCATGTCGGCATTGCAAAAAGCGGGGAAACCTTTCGAGCTGATGACTTACCCGGGCGCCAAACACTCCCTTCAAGAGCCTCATGTCAGCATTCATCGATTCAACTTGCTGCTGGACTTTT
The DNA here is from genome assembly GCA_002470275.1 of Gammaproteobacteria bacterium UBA7376. GTDB lineage: Bacteria > Pseudomonadota > Gammaproteobacteria > Pseudomonadales > Azotimanducaceae > UBA4421. The sequence goes on from DKNY01000060.1 coordinate 36,903, forward strand.
TTACACGGCACTTGGGCCCGCCCTAGGCGCCGTTTGGGTTGTTCAAGCCGCGCTGGATGCGTCTGACGGTAGTGCTCCGCAGCGAAACAGATGCCTAAAATTCTGTGTGGTGGCTCGGGCCAGATCGTCCACGGCACAGCCGCGAAGCCCGGCCAGAAAGCGCGCTGTATGGGCTACATACCCGGGTTCGTTGGTCTTGCCCCGACGTGGCACCGGGGCAAGCCAAGGCGCGTCTGTTTCAACGAGGAGGCGCTCCAAAGGTATTTGGCAAGCGACCTCTCTGACGTTTTCTGCGTTCTTGAAAGTCACGATACCCGACATGGAAATATGAAAGCCGAGGTCCAGGGCCTCCTCGGCCATTTGCCAGGATTCCGTGAAACAATGCAAAACACCCCGAACGCCAGGGTAGTTCTTCAGCGCGTCTAGGGTATCCGCTTCTGCCCCTCGCGTGTGCACGACCACCGGGAGATCATGCCGTTGCGCCAAGTCCAGCTGAAGATCAAAGGCCTGACGCTGGCGTTGACGTGCCCCTGAGTCCTCGGCATGCAGGTAGTCCAGTCCGGTCTCGCCCACGGCCACGACTCGTTCATGACCCAGCCACCCTTCGATCCAATCCAAATTGCCGGCTGCCGCATCTGGGTGCACGCCCGCCGTCGCCCAGACGTCGGGGTGCTCCTCGGCTAGAGCGAGCACCTGGGGGAAACCCGCTTCATCCACACTGATGCACAAGCATGTGGCGATGCCCGCCTCGCGTGCCCGCTCTAGGGCACTCCGGGGATCGTCCAGATAGTTAAGATGACAGTGGGAGTCTATTAGCATGGTTCCCTCAGTTCTAATTTGCCGAAGGCTGCCCGGCGCGCTGGCGTGCCTTAATACTTCGCCACTGATAAACAAGTCTTTCGAGCAGCAAGCGCGCATTGGCCGCATTAGAGGTTTCGATTTGCAGCCGCGCCTGATTAATTTCCTCTGCAAAGGCGAGCAGTACCCGCTGAGCCCGGTCTCGCTGTGCCCACACTAAGTACCGATACCAACGACTTAGGAAGTGAGCGATATCCAGCTTCATCAATTCATCCAATACCGGAGCTGGATTTGCAGCCTCTAAACGCGCCATCCATTGGTCTACGCTGTCGCTGCCCGCCTCTGCCGTTGGCAAGGGGGCATAGCCGTGCTCGGCAAAACTGGCGTCCTTGAACGCCACATCCTGCTGGTCAAGCCAAGTCTTTGCATCCTCAATTCTGTGGGCCGCCTGAAAACGCTGGCAGCGGCTTCGGATGGTCGGGAGCAGTCTACCCCAGTGCGGCGTGCCGAGGAGAATATGGGTATTTGCTGGCGGTTCTTCCAGGGTCTTGAGCAGCGTATTGGCTGCATTGTTATTGAGCAGATGGGCGTCCGCAATGGCAGCCACCTTGCGCGGCGCTATTTGCGATGTCTGGACGATGAATTCATTGAGCGCCCGCACCTGGTCTATTTTGATGACGGCGCCATCTGGAACGACCCATCGAAAGTCCGGATGAGCGAACGTTTCCGGCGACTGTGCCGGTGAGACCTCAAGCAGTGATAGGGCAATTTGAGAAAGTAACGCCGTACCCCCCCAGCCTTCGTCACAGATCACCGCCATGGCGGAAGGCAGCGTTCCCTCGGTCCGACGTTGCATTACGGTTTGGTAGACGGCCTCATGCCATGGATAGTTCATCACCCTGTCGCCTCCGTTGAGGCTAACCTTGTGACCAAGCTCGATACCTGATCAGAGACCGTGGCCAAGGGCTGGCTCGCATCGATGGTTTTGATCCTGGCATAGGAGGAAGCCCTATGGCGATAGCCCTCACGCACCCGCTGAAAAAAAGCGCGTTGCTCCTGTTCCATACGATCCTTGGTTCTGTCGGAAATGCGCTGCTCGGAAAGTGCCGGATCCACATCCAAGTAGAGGGTCAAATCCGGCTGAAGGTCGCCGTGAACCCAATGCTCGAGCACCTTGAGCTGTTCCAAATCAAGCTCGCGACCAAATCCCTGATAGGCAAAGGTTGCATCGGTGAAGCGGTCGCAGACCACCCACTTCCCAGCCCCCAAGGCAGGCCGAATGACCTCCTGCAGGTGTTGGCTTCGGGCAGCAAAGACCAACAGCAGCTCGGTTAATCCGCTGACGTCCTCGCGCCAGTCCCTGAGCATGACCTCTCGCAGGGCTTCTGCCATCTCCGTGCCCCCAGGTTCCCGGGTGCGCACATGGGCGATGCCAAGCTGGTCTAAGGTGTCACAGACCGTTTGAATATTCGTCGATTTGCCGGCGCCTTCACTGCCCTCTAGCGTTATAAATTTAGCCTTCACGGGGTATTCCTTTGCAGCTGATATCGATAGACCGCCTCATTGTGTTCTTCCAGCGTGCGAGAGAATTGGCTGCTGCCGTCTCCTCGGGCCACGAAATATAGGAACTCCCCCGCAGCAGGTTTGACCGAGGCCATGATTGCAGCCTTGGATGGCAAGGCAATGGGCGTTGGCGTTAGACCCTTTACCCTATACGTATTGAACGGAGAGTCGACTTTTAAATCCCTCCGACGTAGGTCGCCATCAAACTGTGCACCGAGGGCGAAGATCACCGTGGGGTCCGTTTGCAAGCGCATATTGCGTCGTAACCGCTCGTGAAACACCTGACTGATCTGGGCACGATCCTCGGCCAAGCCGCTCTCTTTTTCAATCAGAGATGCCAGAATCAATGCCTCCTGAGGACTGGAAATCGCGATGTCCGATTGCCGCTCTGACCAAGCGACCTCAAGGAAGGCCAGAAGCTCCGCATGGGCACGGCCCAGCAGCTGGCGAATGGAGGTGCCTTTTTCCACAAAGTAGGTATCCGGAAGAAACGCACCTTCCGCAAAGGGCAGTTCCAGCCCCAGGACTTCCTGTAGTGCCTCAGGATTGAGCTCAGGTTGGGCCTGGGATAAGGCTGGGTATGCCTGCAGGTCTGCAAGCAGTTCCCTAATGGTTATACCTTCGCGCAAGGTGATCGGATACTGTTTCACACGACCGAGCACCACCATCTCGGCCAATTCTAGGGGAGCCATAGACGCCGGAAAGGCGTATTCACCCGCCTTTAGCGCCGTCTCTCTACCCTGGATCTTGAGTAGGATTCGGAAAAGCATTGCACTGTTGGTCACTCCCGCGTCTTGGAGCTGCCGCGCTACCGCGGAGGACGGCGAACCAGGTTCAATGGTTAGGATAAGGGCGGGATTTTCTACCGGTGACTCGGTCCAGTTCTGAAACCAAAGCCCAGTGCAGAGGGCGAACAGTAGCACTCCTATGGATGCGAGGAATGCTTTCAAATCCTTGCTCCCATGGTCGTCGGCGCTCCCTTGCTGCTAACCGTTAGGTGTGAACCGGTCCCTAGATGCGGCCAAATACCAGCGTGCCGTTCGTACCGCCGAAGCCAAAGGAGTTGCTGGCCGCCGCCTGAATCGACACGTCCCTGGCTGTATTTGGGACATAGTCCAAATCGCACTCGTCTCCAGCATGATCGAGATTGATGGTGGGTGGTACCGCCTGCTCTACGAGCGCCTTAATCGTGAGAATCGCTTCCACAGAACCCGCTGCACCCAACAAATGCCCGATCATGGACTTAGTGGAGCTCACCATGATTTTAGTCTCATCACCAAAGACGCTTTTCACGCCCTTGGTCTCAGCCACATCTCCTAGGGGAGTGGAGGTGCCATGTGCATTTAAATAGCCTACATCCGATGGATTCAATCGCGCATTCGCCAGAGCGTGGCGCATGGCTGCGGCACCTCCCTCACCTGCTTCTGCTGGGCCGGTAATGTGATGAGCGTCGGCACTCATGCCAAAGCCTAACACTTCGGCATAGATCGTTGCTCCTCTGGCCTTGGCACGTTCGTATTCTTCAAGCACCAGCACGCCTGCGCCCTCTCCTAACACGAAGCCGTCTCTATCCTTATCCCACGGTCGGCTGGCTGCCGCCGGGTCTTCATTGCGGCCAGACAGGGCGCGCATGGAGGCAAAGCCGGCCACCGTTATGGGGGACGTAGCGGCCTCAGCACCGCCAACGACCATGACGTCTGCATCCCCGTATTCAATCATGCGGGCACCAAAGCCGATATTGTGCGTTCCGGTCGTGCAAGCCGTCACCACGGCAATGTTAGGGCCTCTGAAGCCGTGTTCGATGGAAACGTTCCCGGAGATCATGTTAATCACGACCCCAGGAACAAAGAAGGGAGACACTCTCCTTGGCCCACTGTTCACGAGCGTATCGTGGGTATTCTCGATGGTATTTATTCCGCCGATGCCAGATCCGATCGCAACGCCGATGCGGTCCGCATCGTCCGGGTGATCGGTCAGCCCAGCGTCGGCTATCGCCTGATTCGCGGCGGCGATCCCGAGCTGAATAAAGCGGTCAATGCGCCGTGCTTCCTTAGGGTTCATATGATCGCCGATGTCAAAGTTCTTGACTGACGCGCAGATTTTCACCGCGTAATCTGTGGTATCGAAGCCTTCGTTCAGAACGACACCACTCTGACCCGCCAAGGCAGCGGTCCAGGAGTCCTGCACGGTATTCCCGATGGGGCTGATCATCCCCATACCTGTTACCACAACCTTTCTCTTACCCATAAAGAACTCCGCCTTTGTCTCGTCTAGAAGTCATACTATCCAGCACCTCGAGGGGCCATATCCTAGCTTATTTCGAGGCCTTTCTGACCCGGGCCACCCGGTTGTCGGACACAACGACCTATCTCGTCGCTCAAGGGCAAGAGCCTCGGGAGACGGGATTTCAAACTGGGAGGTATAACAGGCGCTTGCCCTGTCTGAGGGTCGTCTCCGGGGGAGACGCCCCTCGGCTTATCAAGGGCTATTGGTGAGCCAAGATGTAGTCGATGGCTTCTTTCACCGTTGTGATCTTTTCCGCTTCCTCGTCTGGAATTTCTGTTTCGAATTCCTCTTCAAGGGCCATGACCAGTTCAACGGTGTCTAGCGAGTCAGCGCCTAAGTCTTCCACGAAAGAAGCCCCTTCGACCACTTCGTCTTCCTTGACCCCCAACTGCTCACAGATCAGTTTTTTTACCCTTTCCTCAACATTACTCATGCGACAGAAATCTCCCTACATGGTTACTCGACGCGCAGCGCAACTCTATAGACGCAAGGTGGCCAATTCAAGCACACTCTTGGACGCAGGGGACAACAATTTTCCGGTTTCTGGCCAATTTTGCGGGTCAATCCAGCACCGTCGGTGAGACCTTCACGCGCTGCTCCGAGGGATGACCTGGGCCCGGATCACACCAAAAAAAGGCCCCCATTCACCTGCAGGGTCTGGCCAGTGATGTAGCCCGCCTCCTCAGAGCACAAAAATGAAACCAATGCGGCAATTTCTGCGGCCTGCCCCATGCGGCCCAGGGGAATCCGCTCCAGCATGGCCCCCCTCTGTAAATCAGTAAGCTGATCGGTCATGTCTGTTTCAATAAACCCCGGCGCAACGGCATTGACTGTAATGCCTCTCGATCCCACCTCCAGCGCCAATGAGCGGGTGAATCCCTCCAGCCCTGCCTTGCTGGTCACATAGTTGGTCTGCCCTGCATTTCCCAGCCGCCCAACCACGGAGCCGATATTGATCACTCGACCCCATCGTGATTTCACAAGCCCCCGAAGCAGCGCCTTGGTCACTCTGAAGGTCCCGCCAAGGTTCGTATCCAAGACGTCCTGCCAGTCTGAATCAGACATCCTCAACATCAGATTATCCCGAGTGATCCCGGCGTTGTTGATGATCACCTGGGGCACATGCCCGTGACCCTGAATTTGTTCAATCGCCGCGTTCACTGACGCCAAGCTTTGCAGCTGCATGACTAAACCTGATCCTTGATCCCCAAACGCCTGGGTGATGCGTTCTGCACCTGCTTCCGACGTAGCGGAGCCCCAAACAAAGAATCCATCTGCTGCAAGGCGCTCAGCAATGGCCGCGCCAATTCCGCGACTCGCTCCGGTCACTAAGGCAACCCTTTGCTCACTCATTTTTGCTCCCTTCGGTTCCATAATCCAAGCCACAACGCTTGCCGCTCTGCTGGAAACCTAACCACAAAGGTGATCAAGATCATCAGGCTTCTGCAGGCTGCGGGTAGGCGTTGCCCGTGAGATACGCTTTATCAAGCCGGCTAAAACGCCGCCGGGCCCGCACTCTACGAATTGATCTACTCCCTGTTCAAGCATGCCATGAACGCAATCCGTCCAGCGGACGGGGGAATAAAGCTGCTCGACCAATCTCTCCCGAATGCCCACCACATCCGATGCGATGTCTGCGCGAACATTTTGCACCACGGGGCGAATCGGCATGTTCAACTCGATTTCAGAAATCGCCAGGTCTAGGGCCGTCGCCGCAGGCTTCATAAGCACCGAGTGAAAGGGACCGCTCACGTCCAGACTAACCGCTCGCCGCGCCCCAGCCTGGCTACAGGCTTCAATCGCCGCGTCAACGGCCGCAGTTTCGCCAGCAATAACAACCTGGCCTGGCGCGTTGTAGTTCGCTGGGCCAACCTCTCCTGATACTTCGCCACAGCAACGTTCAATGACATCGTCATCTAACCCCAATATAGCTGCCATGCCGCCAGCACCACTGGGCACCGCCTGCTGCATTAGCTCGCCACGAATTCGAACTAGTTTTACCGCGTCGCCGAAGCTGAGCGCCCCAGCGCAGACCAGGGCCGAATACTCGCCCAGGCTATGCCCGCAAAGCACATCCACGTTTTCAATGGCGTTGGGCCAAAGTTCCCACAGCGCGACGCTGGCCGCGAGCAAGGCCGGCTGGGTGTTTTCGGTTTGACCCAGGAGCTCGGCAGGGCCCTGCTGCACCATGTCCCACAAATCAAATCCCAGAACCTGAGATGCTTCGTCGAAGCGCTCCTCAATCACGCCATGAACCGTCGCCAAGTCTGATAACATGCCAACGCTCTGGGCACCCTGACCCGGGAAAATAGCCGCCATTCCCATAAAATTCTCTCCTACGTTAATTATTCAGCGTCGAACATGGAACGAAGTGAACGCACCAAGTCCGCTTCAAGATACGCCCCTGCCTGTTCTATCGCCCGGACAAATCCAGCTTCACTGGTGCTGCCGTGGCTCTTAACCACGATACCATTGATGCCTGCGAGAAGGGCTCCATTGTGAAGCTCAGGGTTGATAGCATGGCCTAGCCGAGCCAGGTCTCCTGACGAATCAGATACGTTAGCGAGCTGAGATCCCAGGTAGTGGGCGACCCCCTCGATGGTCTTGAGTACCAAATTGCCAGAGAAACCATCGCAGACCACCACATCTGCTTGGCCGGTAAAGAGATCCATGGGCTCCAAAAAACCGCAGAAATTAAGTTGCTCGGAGCGGCTTAAGAGGGTTGCCGCGGCGTTGAGAGATTGGGGCCCCTTACCCCGCTCCGTACCAATATTCAACACCGCGATCCTTAGCTTTGCATCGAGTGCCTCACCCTGATGAAGCGCCATCAAACGCGCCCCCAGATGAGCGAATTCGAACAGCATCCGAGGGGAACATTGAACATTTGCCCCCAGATCGAGCATCTGAAAGCTACCCCCCGCATGACCAAATAGTTTTGTAATCGCCGGGCGATGCAGGCCAGGGAGCGTCCCGATGCTGAACCGTGCAAAGGCCAGGATGGCCTTCGTATCGGCAGAACTGACCATGGCGCTGGCTCGACCCTCGCCGACCAAGCGGGCGCACACAGCGACCGAAGAGCGGCGCTTATGACGCAGGAGTTGGGAAATAGATTCGTCTCCCAGGAGCGGGGAATCGGATGGAACGAACTCTGCACCGCCCGCAACGAGACTTTGCAATGATGACTGGCATCGGGACCTATCCCCGACCAGGATGAGGTCTTCGGGCCTCGGGTAGGTCGAACAAGCGCTCAGATTGCCCTCACATCCAGCTTGCCCGCCCATCAGGTCCACGGCGATGCGCGCCGTTCGATTCTGGGGAAACGTCATGGGCCTCGACTAACGCCCCGGACAGGTCGGCAGGTTTTCCATACACCCCGCCATATCCCGTTGTCTGCCGGCAACAATACCGGCGGCTAGCTCTTGTCGGGCATGACCTGACGACCGCGATAGTAGCCGTCAGCGCTGACGTGGTGTCGTCTGTGGGTCTCACCGGAAGTGGGCTCTATGGAAAGCGCCGGACCGTTAAGCGCATCGTGTGAACGACGCTGCCCTCTCCTAGATCGTGTCACCTTACTTTTTTGTACCGCCATCTCTCTACCTCTTTGTCCACCCTTGGGCGTTCACCCCAGGGCTTATCTCAAATTCCAACAGTCCTAGGCGCACTGCCATAAAGGACCTTATCACTCTTCGTCACCGCCTTCTTTCGACAGATTCAACGCGCCATCCAGTACGCGGCGTAAATCCCCGAAAGGTCGCTGCACATCTCCGGGCGGCTGCTCTGCTGCCCTCGCTTCGGGCAGACCTCCGTCGTAGATCATCGCCGGAGCATTCTCGCAAGGAACCGCCACGCAGACTTTGAGCGGCAGGGCCAAGATGACCTCGTCTTCTATAATCTCCGCCACATCAAGCACTTTATCAGCCACCACGATGATCTCTTCCGTCACCCCGACTTGATCCTGCCAGACCGAGGCCTGACTCTCGTCAAAGGCAATCAAAGCGCGCGTCTTGATGGGCAGCGCCCTGTCCACACTGCCCAAGCAGCGTTGGCACTCAAGCGCCACCCTTGCCATCACCTCCGCTTCGACCACCACGCGCGCGTGATCATCCAGGTCGAAGGACAGCCGTGCATCAACATCGTCAACGCGGTGACAGATGTCTGCCAAACGCCGCAGATGCTCACCCGTCAGGCGACGTTCTACCACCGCCTGCTTCTGAGCCAGGGCCCGATAAGTTGATGAGGCGTTAGGGCGCTCCTTCATGGGGGCGACATCATAGGTATCTGAATATTTCCTGTAAAGGCGAATTGGGCCGTGATCGACCAACAAGCTTATGATTTTTTTCGGGAATCTTACGGAATTGTTCGACCGACATCGATGGCCTAAGCTTTCGCGCGTATCCAACAGTGCAGTCACCATGAATACCTTAATTATTCTCGGTTCCTCATCGCCTTATCGGGCCGCAACCCTGGACGCCCTAGCCTTACCCTACACACAAATCTCACCCGAAGTAGACGAGGCGCGACAAGCAGGAGAGACGCCCCTTGCCATGGCAAAACGATTGGCGGAGATGAAGGCTCGTCACGTAGCACAGGCCCATCCCGGAGCATTGGTTATCGGCTGTGATCAGACAGGCGAATGCGGCGGAGCGCTTCTCACCAAGCCAGGTCGCCCTGACGCAGCTCGACAAATGCTCACCCAAAGCTCGGGGCGCGCTGCCGTGTTCTACTCAGCGCTATGCCTATGTCAAACTGAGGCGGAGGGAGCGACCAGGTGCAGCCTGGATGTGGTGGAAACCAACATCGTATTCAGAACATTGCGTGCAGAGCAGATCGAGCACTATGTAGCTCGAGATACTCCTCTTGATGTGGCCGGCGCGTTCAAAGCCGAAAGCCTCGGCATCGCGCTATTCGAGAAAATATCCTCTGATGATCCTACCGCCCTGATCGGCCTACCAATGATCACCCTGGTAACCAGGCTGGCCGAATTTGGCGTGGATGTCCTGGGCCTCCAGGTTTCTACTGACGGGCAGTAGTGCGCTATCGGAACGCGCACTAGCCTGCATACTCGCGCCAGATGGCCTGCATGCTGAGTTCCATTGGTGCTTCAACATCTAGTTTATCGTCTCCTAGGGGCACAACAAGACGCTTGGCGTGCAGACAAAGCCTTGCCGCAGCCGGCGACGAGGGGAAGGCGTATTTGTCGTCTCCTAAAATTGGATGTTTCTGAGACTGGGTATGGACTCGGATTTGATGGGTCCGGCCCGTATGCAAGGAGGCCTCCAGCAAGGTGGCGCGGGCCGCCCGTTCCCTAATCTCGAAATCCGTCCTCGCTACCTTGCCGGCATCATCCACTCGCACCCGGCGCTCACCCCAGTCCGTCTTATAGCGATGCAGGCGCAATTGGACTGTCTTACACTTCACATCCCAGCACCCCTGAACAATCAACTCATATTTTTTCTTTACCCTACGCTCTCGAAACGCCGCCTGAGCCTCTTTGAGCACACTTCGCTTTTTACAGATGAGCAGACAGCCGGAGGTGTCCCTGTCGAGCCTGTGCGCTAATTCAAGACGCGGAAGGTTACGCATCGTGCGCATCATTTCGACCACGCCAGCGGTAATCGAGCTGCCGCCATGCACAGCGAAACCGAAGGGTTTGTTCAGCACCAACAGATCGCTGTCTTCATAGACAATGGCATCTTCAAGCTGAACCGCCGTCTGCTCGGAGAATCGCACAGCTGCGTGTTCACGCGTTTCCAGGGGCGGAATTCGAAGACGATCATTCAGCGCCAGACGGTAGGTTGGTTTAATGCGTTTACCGTTCACACGCACCTCGCCTCGCCTAAGAATGGAATACACCTTTTGCTTAGGAACACCCTTTAAGGCCCTTATAAGGAAGTTGTCGATGCGTTGCCCGACATCATCCCCCTGCTCAACCAGAAGATAGCGAACCGTCAAGATTGACTCCCCAAATGCAAAAAAAGTGATCGTTTGAAGGGTTTAGCAATCACTGCTAGACTCCGACCGCCTCGCACGCGCTCTGACTTTGAAATGTGCAGGCCACAGTCCACCCGCTGGAGCTTTTAATCTTACTTGATTCCAGCGCGAAAAAATAAAACAAGGGTGGTTTAGACGAGACCTGTGTCAAACCGAGTACACAGACATCAGCAGGTTTGTCTTGGATTAGAGCAAACAGAATTTTGACTGCAATTTAAATTTGCAGATTGAGCAACAAAGACAAGGGAATCGCAGCGAAGATTACGATGAGACTTCGGTGCTAGCGAAACAGGGCCCCATACCTCCGGGTAGAGTCAGGCTCTAGTAGGGGGCAGTTAGTCGCCCCAGAGATTAGGAAGGCGGAAACCGACTTCGTATCCGCTTCGGGACCGAGCTGGTCTTGACAGATGTAGCTACGGTTATGCCCCTGCATGATGGCCTCATTGGCCCGCACGCATAATCAAGGCGTAAGCAATAATGCCGAAGAGCCGGTGAATTTATTGGTTCTCGACAGCTTCCCTGGGCCTCAACTGCCCAGGGCTTTAGGCAACTGTACCAGCCTCATTTCCTGCCTAACGACGTGAGCGTCGTTATGACCTCCTCCCTTTGTCATTGTCCTCATTCTGCCCGAGAAGAAAGGACACGACGCCATGAAGCGAATGTTAATCAATGCCAATCAGCCAGAGGAAGTGCGAATAGCAGTCGTTGATGGGCAAAAGCTATACGACCTAGACATCGAAAACGGATCTCGCGAACAAAAAAAAGCGAGCATCTATAATGCCAAAATAACCCGGGTCGAACCCAGCCTGGAAGCGGCCTTTGTTGACTTTGGGTCAGAGCGTCACGGGTTCCTTCCGCTCAAAGAAATCTCCAAAACTTACTTTAAAAAGAAAGCCAACCAGCGGGCACCGATCCAGGATCTGCTGGTAGAAGGCCAACAGATCATGGTTCAGGTTGAGAAAGAGGAGCGCGGGAACAAGGGCGCCGCTCTGACTACATTCCTCAGCCTGGCCGGTCGCTATATGGTGCTCATGCCCAACAATCCGAGGGCTGGGGGAATTTCCCGGCGGATTGAGGGCGACGAACGAGATGAACTGCGAGATGCCCTGGCTCAGATCGAGATTCCTGAAGGCATGGGCGTTATCGTAAGAACCGCCGGCGTTGGACGCAGTGCCGAAGAGCTCAACTGGGACCTCAACTACCTGCTCCAGCTCTGGCAGGCCATCCAGAAGGCCGAGACCTCAGAGCCTACGCCCTCTCTCCTGTACCAGGAGAATAGCGCGGTGCTCAGAACAATTCGGGACAACCTGCGATCAGACGTTGGCGAAGTATTGGTTGAGGGACAAGCCGCCTATGAAGAGGCTTCTTCATTTATCGCCCAGGTGATGCCCGGCTATAGCGAAAAGCTCAAGCCCTATAGTGATCCCATTCCGCTCTTCAGCCGCTACCAAATTGAAAGCCAGATCGAGACCGCTTTCGAGCATACGGTTAAATTGCCCTCCGGTGGCAGTATCGTTATCGACCCCACCGAAGCCTTAGTTTCGATCGACATTAACTCCGCACGAGCCACCAAGGGTTCGGACATCGAAGAGACCGCGCTCAACACCAACCTGGAGGCAGCGGACGAAATCGCTCGCCAGCTGCGCATTCGCGACATTGGTGGCCTGATTGTCATCGATTTCATCGACATGATGAATCCTAAGAATCAGCGTGCCGTTGAGAATCGGATGCGAACAGCCCTCGAGGCAGACCGCGCGCGAATTCAAACCGGTCGGATTTCTCGGTTTGGACTCATGGAAATGAGCCGCCAAAGGCTCCGACCATCCTTAGAGGAAATCAGCACCGGCCTATGCCCGAGATGCAATGGCCAGGGTCGCATCCGCGATACGCGCTCCCTAGCGCTCGCCATTTTACGGGTCATGGAAGAAGAAGCGCTCAAAGAGCGCAGTGCCGTCGTACGGGTTCAGGTCCCGCTCGCCATCGGCGCTTTCCTACTCAACGAAAAGCGGAACGATTTGACTGCCATTGAGTCACGAACAGGCACCAATATCATCATTATCCCGAACACCAATTTGGAGACCCCTCACTATCTAGTCGAAAGGCTCCGCAGTGACCACGTAGAGGGTGAGGGTGAGATTCCAAGCTTTGTTCTGTCAAACCTGGCGAATCAGGCACAACAACCCACAGCACCTGAAGAAGTCGTGCACTCGGAGAGACCCAAGGCCGCAGTCAGCGCACAGATTCAGGCTCCGATTCAGCCGGCACCGGATAGCCCACCGGCAGAGGCGCCAAGCGCACCAAGCTTTTTAAAGCGTCTCTGGACGGGCCTTTTCTCTGATGGATCCGGCCCACAGCAACAAGAAGAAAGGCGCCCACCTAGACAGGGAGAAGGTGATCGGAAACGACGAAATCGTAGACGTAAAGAGCAGGATCAGCAGCGAGGCAACGGCTCGGAAGCCCGTGGCGAAAGATCTGAAGCAGCAGAAACACGGCGCGATTCGAGAAGCGAGTCGCGAGGCGAGTCGCGAAGCGGCCAGAAAAAGCCCGC
>DKNY01000060.1:50428-51209 GCA_002470275.1 Gammaproteobacteria bacterium UBA7376
AAAGCCGCAAGGAAGAAAGTCGCAAAGAAGAAAGACGCAAACCCCGCAGAGAAGATCGTCGTCAGGGTCAAAAGCGCTCTGAGACCGAAAGTGCAGAGCCTGTGGCAGCCGCGTCAGCAAAAGAACGCCGGCCCTCGGCTGAGGCCCTAGATCAGAGTAAGCGTCAGCCGAGACGAGACCGATCTGCTTCGAGGCGGCGGGACACCGCGAAACCCTCAGCGGACTCAGCCACGGGCGAGGCAGAGGGTAAGTTAGAGACTCAAGAAACCTCGGCAGAAGTAAGAAGCCAAACTGCCGCTGCTGAACAGGCCGTGGCCGAGTCCCCAACGCCACAGAAGGAAACCAAGCCCAGGGGACGCGCGGGCAACGACCCTCGCAACGCGGGCGCACTAGCTACTGATGACACGTCTCAGACTCAGGCAACGGAGCTGGACGAGAATCCAGAGCTGCCCACCAACCCAGTAGCCGAGGAAACAGAGGCTCAGGCGGCGGAAACCGCTCTGAACGATGAGCCACCGGCGGCACCCACGGCTGAGCCCTCGGACAGTTCTGACGAGATCGCGGAAAACGTGATGGGTAGTGAGGCTGACGATACCTCGTCAGCGGAGGATTCAGCAGAGGCTTCCACAGATCAGGCGGAGGCCATCGAGAACGCTATAGACGCGCCCACTGTGGAAGCCGACGCCAAGCCGGAGCCTACCGCTGAGGACAATCTATCGGCACCCGAAGAAGCACAGGACACCCCGGCTCACGCCGAGATTCAGCCTGAGCCGGAGCCGGA
>DKNY01000060.1:51551-127663 GCA_002470275.1 Gammaproteobacteria bacterium UBA7376
CCGGAAACAGGCACCGAAGCACGGTCCGTACGTGCCGGTCGAGCCTCCAATGACCCACGAGAGGTGAAAAGACGCCAGCGTGAGGATGCGCTGCGACAACAAGGCGTCGCTATCACCGCGACAGGTGAATCTCAGGACACCACAGAGGGTTCACGTTCTAGCTGAATGGCATATTGATCTGCAACGCGACGCTGCACCTGGTCGGCAAATTCGATCAGGTCCGTCGCAGTGCCGCCTCCATAATTGACGAAGACCAAGGGCTGGCGAGGCCAACACGCGATGCTCCCGACCCTGTATTGTTTGCAGCCGCTACGGTCGATCAGCTGAGCGGCCGACGCTTTCACTTGGTCGCCCTGTGGGAACAAGTCCAGGCCGAGCTGGCGAAGGCGATCTGCATCATCAGGACTGATCACGGGGTTTTTAAAGAAGCTACCGACGTTAGGATGGGTAGCAGGATCCGGAAGCTTGTCCTGTCTCAGAGCGGTCACAAAGGCGGCCACCGCGTGTGGAGAAGGCGTCTGGCCGGAAAAATGACTCCGTAAGGCCTCGTACCGCAGATTAACCCGAGGATGTCGAAACAGGCGAAGCGTTACGTCGGTAATGGTCCAGTTCGGCTGCTGCTTAAAAACACTGTCACGGTAGCCAAAACCACAGGCCTCGGCATTCAGCCGATGAATCTGACCGCCATCATCGACAATCGTCACCGCCACTACGAAGGTCCCAAGCTCCGCACCATAGGCACCGATATTCTGAACCGGCGCTGCGCCAACGGTCCCCGGAATCAGCGCAAGATTTTCCAGACCAAACCACCCTTCCGAGAGGCTGATCTCCACCAAGTCTTGCCACAGTAAGCCCGCACCAACGTTGACATCCACCCAGTCTGTATCCGTATCCAAAACCTGGATGGCGCGGTTGGATATTCGGCCAACAAAGCGCTTCAAGTGGGGCATCAACACCACGTTGGAGCCTGACCCAAGGCAAAGAAAGGGTAAACCCAGTTTGTCGGCCTCATGCTTAGCCTCTGCCACATCGCCAGGCGTTTCCAAAGACGCGCCCCAAGCGGCCGACGTGGGGAAATTCAGGGTATTGGGCACATCCAGGTCAGGCACCATCATGTTTCGATCAACCTAAAGGTCAGGTTGATACGCTGGGCAACCGGCTTTTTGGTTGGGCGAAGACAGTGGCGTTGTCGTCCATCAAAGATCAGCAATGAGCCGTTATTGAGGTCTACACTTTCTCGCCTGGGCGCATCGGCTTCATCAATGTCGATGCTGAATCGACGGGTCGCACCGATGCTCAGAGAGGCGATGTCCCCACAACAGCCTTTTTCGTCATCGCGATGCCAGCCCATATGTTCCTGGCCATGAGCATACCGGTTGATTAACACAAAGTTGAACCTTTGCCCCGACGCCGACTCAACCTGTTGCCTGAGTTTCGCGATCGGTGCCGGCCAGCCCGCACCGATATGGTCCAACTGGGTGTAGCGATAGTTAAGACCAGGCTCCCCAAACCACGCCAAGCTTCTGGGGGCCAGCACAGAGCGCCCGTAAATCACAAAGCTTTCTCGCATCCAAGACACCTCATGAGCCTGCTCAAGCCAATTCTGCAGGTTCAACGCGTGGGTACTGGATAGAAAGTCGGAGATAAGTCGCATGTCTGCTCTGAGCTATATCCGCTTAGGTTATACTAGAGTGCATAACTCAACCAACAAGGGGAATCGAGTGGACATTCAAGGAAAGGTAGCGGTCATCACCGGGGGAGCGTCTGGCCTCGGTAAAGCAGCCGCAGAGATGATTATTGCTCAAGGTGGCAAGGTTGCCATATTTGATCTTAATGAGGAGCTCGCCCAAGCCACCGCCAAAGAATTAGCCGATGCTAAAGCCTATACGGTTAACGTGACGGACAATGCATCCGTGACTCAGGCCGTGGAACAGGCGCACGCAGACTTCGGCGCGATACACATCAATGTTAATTGCGCTGGTATTGGCTCCGCCTCTAGAACAGTCGGCCGCGACGGTGCCATGGACATTGACCGATTTAACTTTGTCGTTCAGGTGAATTTGATTGGCACCTTTTCTGTCCTGAGTAAGTGTGCCGCGATCATGCAGGTAAACGAGCCTGAGGGAGAAGCACTAGAACGGGGCGTAGTGATCAATACGGCCTCTGTAGCGGCTTACGATGGTCAAATCGGACAGGCCGCCTATTCGGCAAGCAAGGGTGGCGTGGTCGGTATGACGCTGCCCATCGCCCGAGATTTATCCCGTCAGGGCGTTCGCGTCTGCACCATTGCCCCCGGCATTTTCGATACACCGCTCATGATGGGAGCGCCGGATCAGGTTCGAGACCCACTAATCGAAATGGTTCAATACCCGAAGCGCCTCGGACTGCCGCCTGAGTTCGCCTCCCTGAGCCAGCAAATCATCGAAAACGCCTACCTGAATGGCGAAACCATTCGTCTGGATGGTGCCATTCGCATGGCCCCAAAATAGAGACCCCGTGAGGATTCAGGCATTCTTTGCAAAGACTGCCTGAATGCGCTCTAAATCTACTGCCGTGTCTACACCACCAGGGACGGGTTCCGACGCATCCACCACCAGCAGAGGTTCCCCTGCCTGCAGCCATCGTAATTGCTCAAGCCGCTCTATTCGCTCAAGCGTAGATTCTCCCAGGGCAACAAATTTTTTCAGGGCGCTGACCCTAAAGGCATAAATGCCGATATGCCGCCGAAACTCTGCCTGTTTGAGCTGGGTGACCGTGATGTCAGCATCTCTTGGGTAGGGAATGGGGGCTCGAGAAAAGAGCAGCGCCAAACCTGCCCGGTCGCGCACCACCTTGACAATGTTGGGGTCATAGAAGTCTTCGGGCGACCCCAGGGGCTCGCAAAGGGTCCCCATGCCCACGCCTTCTGAGGTCAGGAGTCCCTGTGCAAGTTCCTCAACGACCACGGGCGGGAACAAGGGTTCGTCCCCCTGCACGTTGATCACGATATCGTCATCCGGCCAGGCTCCTAAACTAGCGACTTCCATCACGCGATCAGATCCCGAGGGATGCGCCTGACCCGTCATCACGGCATTAAGGCCGGCCGCGCTAACGGTTTCCAAAACACGATTATCATCTACCGCGACCACCACATCATCGACCTGAGCCTTGAGGGCCTGATGCGCCACCCTGACGATCATGGGCACACCGGCGATATCGGCCAATGGCTTGCCGGGCAGGCGGGTGGAAGCGAATCTAGCGGGAATGACAATATGCGTCGCCACGGCTTAACGTTCCCCTTCTTGATCTGAAATGAGTGTCCTCGCGGGCCGGATTGCATGATCTTCCAGGCTGCCAAGCATGTCGTCACCGAAAGCGTCGGACATCACGATCTCAACCTGGGTAGACCAGATGCGCCCAAGGTCTATATCTAGATTGGCCAACTTTATTGCGTCCTTCTCCGTGCATACCACCACGCCGCCTCCGGGCAAGCCTGCATCCTCAGCCGAATAAATATGGTGGTCTTCAAAAATATAGGGCGTGATATTCAATCCGGCCTGGCTCAACGTATCTAGGAACCGCTGTGGGTTGCCAATGCCGCAAAGCGCATTTGCCCAGACGAACTGTTCAATAAATTCCTCGGCCGAAAGCGTTCTGCCATCCAGCAAGTTCTTAAAGGCAACGAGCCGGCTCTGCATCCCATAAGCCTGTGGCAACGCGTCGAGACGCTTTTCATTGCAAATCACAAAGTCCACTTCCTGAAGCCGGCTTACCGGCTCACGTAAGGGCCCAGCCGGGAGCAACAGACCATTACCGAATCCTCTGCTACCGTCGACCACGGCAATCTCAATGTTCCGACGCATTTGGTGATGTTGCAGACCGTCGTCCGAAATAGCGATATCACAGCCCCCGCGCTGGAGCAGGGCTATTGCCTTATTGCGTTTAGCGGCGATGGCCACAGGGCACTTCAGGGTAGTCTTTAAGAGCGTCGCTTCATCCGAATGCAAAGTTGGGTCCGGATTAGGGGGCAACAGCGCCCCCTGGGTGCTTAAACGGCCACGATAGCCACGGGACACCACGCCAGGACGAAACCCTCGCTGCTGCAAAAAGTTCACCAGCCATCCCACCAGCGGCGTCTTCCCGGTTCCCCCCACGGTGATATTGCCCACGACGATCACCGGAATCGTTAGGCGCTCATCCGCGGAGCCCTGGGGCGTCAGTCGGCCACGACGCCATCGAATCGCTAAGCCATACAGCCAAGAAAGAGGTGACAACAAGCGCGGCCAGGAGGACTGGGAATACCATGCGCGACTTAGCGCCGAAGCCGACTGCCGCAGCACGGAGTTTGAACGGACAAGTTGCTGAGGACGGGCTAGGGGCTTCGGCCGCGGCATGCTGACGGCGTCGGGCTCATCTCGAAACTGTGCCGCATAGAGATCAGCATATAACCCCGATGCGCTCAGCAATTCGGCATGTACGCCCTCCTCGACCACCTTCCCCTGGTCTAAGACGACGATTCTGTCTGCTGCCTCAACAGTGGACAGCCGATGGGCGATAACAACCGTTGTGCGGCCAACCATCACCTCCTCCAAGGCGGCCTGGATGTGTTTTTCAGATTCGTTGTCCAGGGCCGAAGTGGCCTCGTCTAGAATGAGGATGGGTGCATCCTTTAACAGGGCGCGGGCAATGGCGATACGCTGACGCTGGCCACCGGACAGCAGCACCCCATCATCTCCTACAAGCGTTTCTAGCCCGTCTGGCAGGCGATCAATAAATTCGTTGGCATGAGACCGCTTTAGCGCATTGAGAATCATCTCATTAGATGCATCCGCCATATCGCCATACGCAATATTATTTCTCAGCGAATCATTGAAGAGCGTTACTTGTTGACTGACGAAGGCAATGTGCTGTCTCAGGTTATGCAGTTCATAGCCCTGTATATTGACGCCATCGAGTTCGATGGACCCTATATCCACATCGTAAAACCGAGGCAAAAGACTCGCCAAGGTAGACTTACCGCTGCCCGAACGCCCTACCAGGGCGATGGTCTCCCCTGCCCTTATCGTCAGGGAAACATCATCTAACGCGAGAGGCGCATGCGCCTCATACCGGAACGTTACGTTTTTCAGTTCAAGGGCACCACGAACCGCCTCTTGGCGGATGGTCCCCTGATTCGCCTCTATGCCAAAATCAAGCTGAGTGAAAATATCCTCTGCCGCTGCAAAGCCGCGCTGAAGTTTGGCATTCACTTCCGACAATTTTTTGATCGGGCGGCCTAGCATGCCCGCCAAGACCAGAAAGGCGACCGCATCGCCACTAGTCATCGTAATGCCAAGATCAGGCCTGTATAAAAGCAGGATAAGACCGCAAAGGCCCAGGGCAATAATGGTTTCGTTAGTCTGAGAGCTTAGGGCCTTGGTCACCGCCATTTTCATATTCTGCTGACGGTTGGTCTTGCTCGCCCTGTCAAATCGCTGCTCTTCCCGGTCCTTTCCACCAAATATTTTGACCACCCGATATCCGGCAACAGTTTCCGAGACAACGTGGGTCACATCCCCCATTGAACGCTGGATGCGACGACTGATGCGTCGAAATCGGCTGCTGGCAAACACCACGACCAGAGCTAATAAAGGAGCCATGGCGATAAACAGCAGCGTTAGCTGCCAATTGAGATAGAGCATGTAGCCTAGAAAGGCTAGCACCTTAACCCCGTCCTGAATGATCGACTTCAGGGCGTCGGTGCCGGTATCCCGAAGTTGGCTGACCGTAAAGGTTACCCGCGACACCACATGCCCCTGGGCCTCTCGATCAAAATAACTGCTGGTGGAGTTCAAGATCTGAGTGAAGAGTTCTTCGCGCAGGTTATAGACCACGCCAAAGGAGGCTCGCGCCATAGCCGACTCTCCGGCGATACTGCCTACCGCCCTGAGCAGCGTGGCGAGCGCCATGAGCATGGGAATACTCGCAGCAGCGCGCATTTGGACATCGTCCCATTCATCGATCAGGTTGCCAAACAATCGCGCAAAGTAGCCCTCGGCGGCGGCGGCGAGCAAAAATCCGATAATCGAAATAATGAGAGCGAACCAATATCGTCCCACGTATGAAAGCAGACGCCGATAGATGGACCAATCTGATTTAGCCATCCGCCCCCCTCTCAGACGCTGCTCCCGAGGCTTCCCGAGTTGCGAGGTTCACATTCACCAGGCCCTTATCCGCACAAATACTCAGGGCCGAAATAACCGCCTGATGCCGAGTCATGGCATCCGCTCGAATAACAATCCGTGGCTGCTCTGCATTATCGTCCAGGTCTGCGGCAAGGGCCCCGAGGGCCGCCGCCAGACGAGTGGATCGTTCCTGTTCTGAGTCCCCGCCCAGGGCCTGCTCGCCCAAAAAATACCCACCGTTAGCGTCAATGGTCACCACCACTGGATCCGCGCTGCGAACCAAGTCCCCTTGCCCCTGTGGCAGCGTAATCCCAATTACTCGATCATCAACGAACGAGGTAGACACCATAAAGAAAATCAGCAGCAAGAAAACAATATCAATCAGTGGAGTGATTTCGATACTCGCATCTCGTCGGCTGGCCTTCACCCTAGACATACAGGTCCACGGAGCCACAAGGCCCTCTATCGCCGCTGCTTGGAAGGCCCCTGGTTGTCACGACGCGGTGCCTTGCTGACGGATACGCTCAAAAAAGGCGCTCGTTTCCGCATCAATATCCAGAATCATTTCATCCACCCAACGCAAAAGTACACGGTGGGCAATCAGCGCAGGAATGGCAACCATAAGACCTGCGGCTGATGTGACCAGCGCAGTGGATATCCCGCCTGCTAACATCTGAGTTTCAGCTTGCCCCACCACAAAGAGCTGGTCGAAGACATCGATTAAACCGATAACGGTGCCCAGAATGCCGAGCAGCGGGCATATCGCAGCGATCACGCCCAGGCCTGTCAAATACCGCTCCAGCTCATGAATCGCCTGGTCTCGAGCCGCACGCATTTGTTGCTGAAACTCCTCTTGAGCGAGGTGCATGCGGGCCAAACCCGATGCCAGGACAAAGCCCAAGGGCGATGATGCCCCAATTTCAGAGAGTGCAGAGGCGGATCTGGGCCAGGCCTCCGCAGAGCGCAGCCGCAGCAACAGTGCGCTGGGCATCACCTGCTCGCGCCGCAGGGTCCAGCACCGCTCCAGAACAATGGTAATGGCCGTGATACTACAGAGCAGGATGGGCAGCATCACCCAGCCGCCCGCCTGGATAAGCTCTAACACTCGCGGCCTCCCAGGAACGGCACGGCCGCTACCACGAGCAGCCTCTGGCGGTAATCGGCCAGCAGCTGTGAACCATGCCGTCTGCTTCTCTTACCCAATAGAGCTCATGAAGATTCACGGTGGGATCGCAGTGAGGCGTTATAAATTCAATTACTTGGCCGAGGTCTACTGCCCGCTCACCGTCGCCTAGGACAAGCACGCCATGTTCATCTCCCGCAAAGTGATAGCGCAGGTCAGGCATCTGGACGCAAATTGGCGCTACGCTGTCTGAGGCAAAGGCCTTGTAGCCGCCATCTACGGTAATGGTCGGTTGCTGAGGCCGGCTGATGGTGCTGCAGGCGACGGTCAGCGAGACATCAAAGTCCACAAAGCGCTCTCCCCGAGCACTGCCCAAGGCACGATATTCCTCGTCCATAAACACGTAGCTGCCCACCTGAAGTTCTGTGAGCCGGCCAACATCAATGTCGATATCGAACGTGCCAGTGCCGCCGCCGGTAACGATGGCCGGGACAAACCCGCGCTCATCAAGGGCGCGAAAAATATCATCCAGGCGTTCCCAAGCGGTCAGCGACTTCTCACGCCGCTTGTCGTAATCAGATAGGTGCATAAGGTGTCCGGCATAGTGCTGGATGCCGGCAAAGCGAAAACGAGGATCAGCTGAGATCTGTTCCACCAGGCCGAGGATGTCATCAAGCTCTCGGACCCCAGTTCGTCCCATGGAGAGATCGACGTCCACCAGCAGCCCAATACGATGCTCTGGTGACAAATGACGCGCTAAGATGTCGAGACCCGGCATGGAGTCAACGACCATCATCAAATCAACCTCTGGTGCCAACAAGCTGGCGATGAGCTGTGCCTTGGACTCTGTAACCACTGGTGAGGTCAACAGGATCTGCTTGATGCCACCATGGATCATGGCCGCTGCCTCGCTCGGCTTGGCAGCACAAATGCCTAGGGCGCCCGCCGCGAGCTGTCGTTGTGCAATCAGCGGACACTTATGGGTCTTGCTATGGGGCCTTATGGCCTTGCCGTGACGCTGGAGATGTCCAGACATCTTCGCGATATTTCGGTCCAGCGTTGGCAGGTCCAGCACCAGGGCCGGCGTGGGCAGCTGATCAACCTCCAGCGGCTGTTTGAGCGCAATGGGGGCTGTGGGTCGTTGTCTTAGACCCGCGAGCGCCAGCTCAATCCCAGTCATTAGCTCTGCTCTTTCGCCAGACGCTCAAAGCAGTAATTGGTCGCATCAACAAAGCCCTCAACTGATCCACAGTCCATACGCTGCCCCTTGAACTTGTAGGCGATCACGCATCCGTCCCGCGCCTGCTGCATGAGCGCATCCGTAATTTGCACCTCACCATTACGACCCGGCTCGGTGTTCTCGATAATATCGAATATATCTGGGGAGAGAACGTAGCGACCAATAATCGCCAGGTTGCTGGGCGCATCTGCAGGGTCAGGCTTTTCCACCATATCCGTCACTCGGATCAGATCGCCACTCAACACCTCGCCATCGATAACGCCATAGCGGTGCACCTGGTCCTTAGGTACCTCTTCGATGGCCACAATACTGCAGCGAAACTGCTGGTATAGCTTCACCATCTGAGCCATCACTCCGGGTTCGTCCTCCACGAGACAGAGGTCATCAGCCAAGATGACCCCAAAGGCCTCATCTCCAATTATCTTACGACCAGTCAGAATGGCGTGGCCTAGACCCAGCATCTCAATTTGGCGTGTATAGGAAAAAGAGCAGCTCTCGATAAGATTACGGATCCCCTCTAGCTGCTTTTCCTTACCCGTGCCCGATATCTGTTGCTCAAGCTCAAAGCTGATATCGAAATGGTCCTCAATGGCTCTCTTACCACGACCCGTTACGAAGCAAATATTCGACAGCCCGGCTTCCGCGGCCTCCTCGACGCCATACTGCACTAGGGGCTTATTAAGAATAGGCAACATTTCCTTAGGCATGG
This sequence comes from Gammaproteobacteria bacterium UBA7376, assembly GCA_002470275.1. Classification (GTDB taxonomy): domain Bacteria; phylum Pseudomonadota; class Gammaproteobacteria; order Pseudomonadales; family Azotimanducaceae; genus UBA4421. The sequence continues at coordinate 60,767 of DKNY01000060.1, forward strand.
CCTTGGTCGCAGGCAGGAAGCGCGTACCGTATCCGGCAACGGGGAAGAGACACTTTGTGATCATCATGGGGCTCCAAATTTGGGAGCCCATCATAACTGGATTGATGGGGAAAAAAACGGGGCACCCGGTTCGGAACACCCCGATGGGCGGTTTCTTTTTAGTCGTCGTCTCCAAGCTGATCTTGCAGCGTTAAAGCCGATATCAGATGGTGGCAGATGATCAGGCCTGCCTCTCGCCGGGCACTTCTCGACCTCTTCCTCTTGGTTCGACCATCCAGCCCGTTTGCAATCGCCATCAGCTTTTGAGCTCGAGGCTTATCGGCCATGCTCTTCGCCAACACTGCGGCCGCATTAAAATGACCCTGCATGTCCGCTTCGAGGCATCGGCCTTTGGCCATTGAGGCCCCGCTGGCACGACTACCGCCTCGCTCCTGCAACCCGGTCAGGCTCGGGTCCTGGGGGCGGCGACCTTTTTTGACGCCTGGCGAAACAAGCCTGAGCGCATTGCGCGCTTTATTTTGGCTGGGCTCTCCGGCTTCATTTTTCGGCTCGCTCTGCTGACCAAAATCTTGGAAGCAGGACAAAACCAACTGCTCGCAACCCCCCTCACGAGGACGGCTTGGCGCTTCGATCCCTTCTTCAAATATGCTGTGCTGCATGATAGTTACAGTCGCTGACTCGAAATGACTGTATTAATATACAGGTATCAGGTCGCTGGCGCAATCGCCAACTTTCCGCCCTCCCAGCGCCCGGTCAGGGTCTGTCCGCTGGGGAAATCGTCGGTCAACATGGCATCCGCGAGGGGGTTCTCAATCATCTTTTGGACGGCACGCCTCAAGGGCCGAGCACCGTAAACCGGATCAAAGCCAGCCTCCGTAAGCGCATCAAAGGCGGCGTCTTCGAGCACCAGGCTTATGCCCTGCTCAGCAAGCCGAAGGTTGAGCGCCTGTAGTTGAAGCCGCGCAATACGCTCTATGTGCTCGCGCTCTAGGGGCCTGAACACCACAATGTCGTCGATCCGATTCACAAACTCTGGCCGGAAGTGCTGAGCAACTATCCCCAGTACGGTCTGCTCGAGGCGGTGGACTTCACCGCTTTCCGTAATCCCCTGAATGGCTTCAGCGCCGAGGTTTGAAGTCATCACCAGCACACAGTTACTAAAATCTACCGTCCGGCCTTGGCCGTCGGTTAGCCGCCCATCGTCAAGCACCTGCAGCAAGATATTGAAAACATCTTTGTGCGCCTTTTCGATCTCGTCTAGCAGAATCACCGAATAGGGTTTACGCCGAATAATCTCCGTTAAGTAGCCCCCCTCTTCATACCCCACATAACCAGGGGGCGCACCGATCAGCCGAGCCACGGAATGTTTTTCCATAAACTCTGACATGTCCACGCGCACCAGCGCAGCCTCGTCGTCAAACAAGACTTCTGCCAGACTCTTGCAAAGTTCGGTCTTGCCCACTCCGGTAGGGCCAAGAAACATAAAGCTACCGTTTGGCCTAGCCGGGTCAGCAAGCCCAGCCCGTGCTCTGCGAACTGCCTGGCTGACCACCGCAATGGCTTGGTCTTGCCCAACCACCCGCTGCCCAAGGCGCTCTTCCAGCGCCAGCAGCTTCTCTTTTTCTGCTGAGACAAGTTTGGCGGTGGGAATACCCGTCCACTTGGCGACGACCTCGGCAATCTCCTCTTCCGTCACTTTATTTCTTAACAGCGTGAGGGCCCCATGATCTTCTGGTTGCGCTAGCTTCTTTTCCAGTTCAGGCATGATGCCGTACTGAAGCTCTGACATGCGGGCCAAGTCGCCCTCTCGCTTGGCAGCCTCAAAGGCCAGGCGCGCACTCTCCAGCTCTTCCTTTACCCCCTGAGAACCTTTCAATAGCGTTATTTCTTGTTGCCATACGGCGTCCAGCGCCTGGTATTCCCGCTCGAGTTCTTTGGCCTGGGCAACCAGGTCCTCGTGGCGTCCACGGCTCGCCTTATCGGTCTCTTTCTTTAACGCCTCGATTTCCATCTTTATCTGGACGAGGCGACGATCCAAGTTGTCCATGGCCTCAGGTTTTGAATCCATTTCCATGCGTATTCGGCTGGCGGCCTCGTCGATCAGGTCGATGGCCTTATCGGGCAACTGCCGGTCCGTAATATATCGATGAGAAAGCGTCGCCGCCGAGACAATAGCCGGATCAGTGATATCTACACCGTGGTGCACCTCGTACCTTTCCTTGAGGCCTCTCAGAATGGCGATGGTATCGTCTAGGCTAGGCTCATCCACAAGAACCTTCTGGAACCGTCGCTCCAGGGCAGCATCCTTTTCGATAAACTGGCGATACTCGTTCAACGTGGTTGCGCCAACGCAGTGCAACTCACCTCGCGCCAGGGCGGGCTTCAGCATGTTGCCCGCATCCATGGCGCCCTCAGCCTTCCCTGCACCAACCATAGTGTGCAGCTCGTCGATAAAGAGAATGACATTCCCCTCTTGTTTCGCAAGATCGTTAAGCACGGCCTTGAGGCGCTCTTCGAACTCACCTCGAAACTTGGCACCGGCAATCAAGGCCGCTAGATCGAGGGCTAAAACACGCTTGTTGCACAGGCTGTCTGCCACTTCGCCATTCACGATACGTTGGGCGAGCCCTTCTGCTATGGCGGTCTTACCCACGCCCGGCTCACCAATCAGCACCGGATTGTTCTTCGTTCGACGCTGCAGCACCTGCACCGTCCTCCGAATTTCTTCATCCCGACCGATCACGGGATCTAACTTCCCCTGCTCCGCAAGCTCCGTTAAATCCTGAGTATATTGATCCAGAGCATCACGCATGGACTCTTCGTTTTTGCTCTCCACTTTGTCACCTCTACGATGTTCTTCAGCAAACGACTTAAAACTTTGGGTGTTCAGCCCAGCCTCATTGAGCAGGGGACCCACCTCTGCATCCTGGATTAGGGCAAGGCTCAACCACTCCTCTGCTACATAGGCATCCTCAGCGCTATCGGCAGATTCCCGGGCAACGGCCAGCACCTGCCGCGTTGAGTGCGAAGCTGGAATTTGCGCGCTGCGCTGCCCTAGCGTTGGCAGTGCGGCCACTCTGCTTCTAACGTTCTCTATAAGTTGGATTAACGGCCCGTCGTCTGCCTCGGATGCACTCAGCGCCCGACGAAACTGGGAACTTTCATCCTCCAACAGTATTTGTAGAATGTGCACGGGTTCCAGTTGAGCATGAGCTGCACCAAGCGCCAACGAATATGCCGATCCGAGAACCTGTTCAACTCTTTGCGTTAGAAAACTTTCATCCATGACCATTCCCTGAGGACGCTGTTCAACTTGTGTCAGCGAAGCCTTGCTGACGATCTTGCGTACTCAGATGCTACAGTAGGGTTTGGCAACCGATTTTCAAGACTGACGCTGGCAGTCCCTCCCAAACGGGTTGCTATCGAATTCGGAGCGTAATCATGGTCGACACTCAGCTTTACGACGAAGACAGTAATTGGGTAGGACGTATCGTTATCCAACCCAACCGCTCCTTGAGCTGGCGGGCGCTTCAATACTTCCTGATCGTGTTGATGGCCGTCTCCTTTGGCATCGCGCTGAGTTTTCTATTCGCCGGCTATTGGATGATCTTGCCCTTCACGGGCATAGAAATGCTGTTTCTTACGGGGTGTCTATGGCTCTGCTTACGGCGGGCGAGCACCCAAGAAGTCCTGACCTTTGGCGCCCACACCGTCACTTTGGAAGTCGGTGCGGAAGAACCGGAAGAGACCACCACCTGGGAGCGCTATTATACGAAGATTCAGGTCCAAAGCGCCGTACATCCTTGGTACGCCAAGACGGTCTCTCTCGTTCACCGGGGAGAGAGCACGACCATCGGCGAGCGGCTGACACACGAAGAAAGAGAAATCTTGATTAAGGCCCTGGGAGATATGGTGCGCCTCGCAGACCAGGCCATGATTCGGGACCAATCTGAACAAGCCCTCAACAAAGCCCCTGGTCCAAGCCCCGTCAGCTGAGGGCCCATGCGGTACTCACGGCAAGATGATGACTCGCTCAGACCCGCCTACTCTTAAGCGGCGAGGCTGGTGGCTGCACCACTGAACCGCACCCTGCTCCGCTGTGTTAAAAACCGCTGAACCCTCGCGTCGATAGCGGCGGACCACGTCGTCGTGTGGATGGCGATATCGACCCTGCTTCCCGGCGCTGAAAACGACGATCTTGGGTGCTAGTCGCCTGACAAAGATAAGTGAAGACGAGCTTCGGCTGCCGTGATGGGGTGCCACCAAGAAGTCAACGCCCCTGGGCAGGAGGTTGATCAGTCGCTGCTCTGCAGCTCGACCTATATCACCACTCAAGAACGCCGAAGCCGCCTTTGTCTCTATCAACAGCGTGCAGGACCTATCGTTTTCGGTACGTGCTGCATGGTCGATCAGAAGCGAGAAACGCACGCCATCCCACATCCAGGTCTCGCGCCCGGAACAGGGTGTCTCCACACCCCGCGTAGCCGTTTGGGAGAAGTGGTTGATTAGGGATGCTGCTCCACCCGCATGGTCGTCATCACCATGGCTCAGCAAGAACAGAGTCAAACGTTCCGGCCCCGTTGTTCGCAGGAAGGGGAGTAAGCCACGCTCAAAAAGATCATCGCCAGAGCGCAGTCGCGGCCCCGCATCGATCATCATACGGATCCGGGCGGTGTCCATAATTGCTGCACTGCCCTGACCAACGTCAACGACACGCACACAAAAATTTCCATAGGGCACGCCTGAGGACGGGCTCAGGCAAACGCCAATAAAGCCGAACACGGGCAAGTATCTGGCAAGGCCAGACAACGGTAGCGTGCACCACAATCCTGCTCCCAAGGCGATCAGTAGAAAGGGCACCGCCAAGAATCCCGTCTCGATGCCCTGCACCCCGGGCACGGGCTGGGCGTAAAGCGCAGAGAGCACAACCTTAAACAGATAAAGGCTAAAATCGGCCAGGCTGAAGAAGGTTTCAGCCAGCGCAACATCTAAGAGATAAAGCAGGATGGCCAACAACAGTGCGGGCAGGGTCAGGGTCATGATCAACGGTACCGTAATCAGATTAGCCGCCAGCATCAGTACGGAAAATTGACCCAATATCAGGGCCGTCCAGGGCGCAAACGCCACAGAGAGCACCCACTGGGCCCGAACAAAGGCACCCACCGTAGAGTAGGCCTTGACACGCGGTTCGAAGAACCACAACAGCGCCAGAACGGCGCCGTAGGAAAGCCAAAATCCGGACTGAGCGACGTGCAGGGGCTGCAGCAAGAGAAAGACATAGGCCGAGACGACGACGATACGCCAAGCAGCCACATGACGACCCATGAGTCGCATTAAAATAAAGAGCAATACGGTGATGCTTACCCGCATGATAGGCGCGCCAAATTCAGTCCAAATGGCCATCCCAATAGCCGCCGCCAAGGTCCCCCATAACCCTGCCCATTGGGCGATCAAGCCCAGCCGACGAGCGGTGAACGGCAGCACCAGAAGTTGGATTAGCGTGTACAGCAAGGCTGCGATCAGAGAGATATGCAGGCCCGAAATGACCAACAGGTGAATAGTGCCTGTGTGACGAAACAGCTCCCAATCCTTGGGCTCAATGGTGGTCCCGTCTCCAAGAATAAGTGCTCGTATGAGACCCAACCGAACAAGACCGAGGCCCTCCAAATAGCTGACTAAGCGATATTTGAACGTATTCGGTGTCTGGCCGGTCAGCTGAGCAGACTTAATGTACCCCGTGGCCGCATAGCCCGAAGCCAGCAGCCAACGTCGATAATCAAATCCCCCCGGGTTGGCTAAGCCACCCGGGGGACGCAGCCGCACCGTCGCGCTCAAGCGCTGCCCTGCGACAACGACAGTCTCTGTCTCCCAGGACAGCCGCATCCGGAAATTGACCAAATCTTGGCAGGCCTCAGCAGAGGCACCCACGGCCACCGCATCTATCCGCCAAGCACGATTCGGTAAACGCGCAGACGCCTTAACAACAAGCGTAAGCGGCAAATCAACATTGGCCGCACACTCGGGTAAGATAGACGCCTCAGCGCCGAGCCATGCGACGGTAAGACGCAACGATAAAGCGAGCGACAGCAGGGCCCAAAGGCCGCTCTGACCGCAAAACCCCGCTAGGATTTTGTGGATTTTGATGACATCGGCTTCACAGGCTTCTGGATATAGACAGCGCTATCATTCTGGGCCAAACAACTCACGGTAGGCATCACGCAGCAGGACTTTGATGTTAAAAGATTGGTTAATCCGAAACCTTCCCAATCGCGAAACGCTTCGTGGGAATCTGGTGCTCAGGCCTGTAGCCCATTTGCTACAGCAGCGTGAGCTATGGGTTTTCAACAGAAGGTCCGTGACCGCCGCCGTCTTTGTTGGTCTCTTTTCAGCCTTCCTCCCGGTCCCCTCCCAGATGTTGGTCGCCGCCATCATCGCCGTGATTGTCCGAATCAACCTACCTGTCGCCGTCGGCTTGGTATGGATCACCAATCCGATCACTATTGCGCCGATGTTTTATTTCGCCTTTCGCCTTGGTGCTTGGCTGATGAATCTTGATGTGGCCGACCTCAATCTGGAGCTTTCGCTCACCTGGTTGCTCAATAATTGGGCAATCATCGGCACACCGCTGCTTTTGGGTTCCTTGATCTGCGCCTGGGTCGCGGGTATCAGCGGCTACGTGATCGCCCACTTTATTTGGCGCAATCGCGTGATCGCAAAATGGCGCCGACGCAAGCGAAGGCGTGCATTTAGGGAGAAGCCAGAGTAGCCGACGGTTCAGCGCCTAGTGCAGGTATTGGGCGGGTTCCAGGCGGCTGGCCCTGCGCGCAGGCAACCAGGCGGCACCGAGAGAAAGTACCGTGCTTAGGCCTGCCACCAGCAGCAGGTCCGAAAGCAGGATTCGGACCGGCACCAAGACGAAGTAGGAACCCTCCAGCAGGTGCCTGCCGCTTATCAGGGCGAGCACATCAATGATCGTATTCACATTGCTCGCCAGGAGGATGCCCAGAGCAAGGCCCAGGGAGGTTCCGATGACGCTGATATAGGCGCCCTGAAGCAAAAACAGCAGAAGAATAAAGCGCTCCCCCGCTCCCATGGTCCGAAGTATAGCGATATCCGATCCCTTGTCGTTCACCATCATCGATTGACCAGCGATGATGTTAAAGGCCGCTATCGCGACCACCAAAAACAGCAGCACGAACATCATGGACTTTTCCAGCTTTACCGCCTGGAACAGCTCTCCATAACTGTCCTGCCAAGTGTTCAACTTAAATCCAGCGAGGGCGTCAGCAGTATCCAGCACCACCCGGTTTACGGCCATGGCGTCATGCAGCTGGATTCGCGTACCTAGGCGGCCTAGGAGGTCCCACTCACTGCGCTCTCGGTACTCAAGGTTCGCGATCATCAGCGAGTAATCTGGGTCGGCGCCAAGTTCAAAAACACCAACAAGGACAAAGGGCAGCGTACGCAGGCGCAGGGTCTGCCCCTCTGCCACGGTCATGCTCAACAGCACATCATCTCCGAGCGCGAGACCTAGGTATCGAGCCAGTGGAGCACCCATCAAAACACCGCCGCGAACAGCGTCGAGCTGGGCCACATCCCCCCTGAGCATGCCCCGCTGAATTTGATCGAGCTCCCTCAAATCCTCCAGGGGCAAAGCGAGCAGAGAGATTGGCCGTACCTGCCCCGGTGTTGTAATCGCTCCTAGCCCCTGAAAGTAAGGCCCCACGGACTTCACGTCAGGGTGATTTGAAAGCCGGAGATGGGTCGCTGGGGGTAAGTCCGTTTCTTGAACGGTGATATGCGGCAGCGACGTCAAAATCCGCTGGCGCAGTTCATGGTCGAATCCATTCATGACTGAGGTCACCACCACCAAGACCATCACCCCCAGGGCCAGTCCGATGAGAGAGACCCAAGTCACAAAACGAGCAAAGCCATTAGAGCCCTGCATCACCAAGCGCCAAGCCATGGCGACCACTGTACGTAAGACGTCCGACCCAAGCCTGGCGGGTGCTTGCTCGTCCTGTGGGTGCTGGTCTTCGGGTCCCGCCATCTGCCTAAGAATCCGAGGAGAGGCGACCGTTCTGAAGGGTTAACACGCGATCAAAATAGGACAATAGAGCTAGGTCGTGGGTCACGATAAGAAAACCCGTGCCCTGCTCTTCACTGAGGTCAACCAACATGCGCATCAGGTGATGGGAGCTCATCTCGTCCAGGTTGCCCGTTGGCTCATCTGCCAGCACCAACCGTGGCCTATGGGCCAGGGCCCTAGCCACCGCAACGCGCTGGCGCTCTCCGCCAGACATAGCCTGTGGCAAATGGTCGAGCCGATGGCTCAGTTCCACTCGCTCGAGGAGCTGGCGGCTGTTTGTTTCTGCATCCTCAGCGCCGTCGCCATTAAGCCGCTGGGGAATGGCCACATTCTCCAAGGCCGAAAATTCAGGCAGCAAATGATGCTGTTGGTAAACGAAACCCAGGTACTGTCGGCGCAAACGCGCCCGCTGGTCACTGTCGGCATTGACCATATCGTGCCCGTGCACCGTCACCATCCCGGTGTCCAGACTTTCCAGGCCCGCCAGGATGTGCAGCAGGCAGCTCTTTCCCGAACCCGAGCGACCAACGATGGCAACCCGCTCGCCGGGCTCTATTTTAAGATCTACGCCCAGCAACACGGGCACGTCAGCATCTCCCTGAACGTACTTTTTAACCACGTCCTGGGCGACCAAGGTCGGGGTGCCCTTACTCATTTGCAAGCACTCGACTGGGTAGGTGCTGGGTGGAGCGCCATGCGGGGTAGATGCTCGCGGCGAAAGTCAGACCAATAGCGGTGGCGGCGATGATGGCAACCTCATTCAATTTTATGCTCACGGGTAAGTAGTCGATAAAGTATTGGGACATCAACGAGAGCCCAAATGTATTAGAAGCCCACTGAAAGAGCAGCGGCACCATGAACGACAACAACAGGCCGCCTAAGACGCCGAGTAATGTTCCAATGCACCCGAGCAATAGCCCCAGGAGACAAAATATGGAAACCAGGTAGCGGGTTTCCGTACCCATGCTGCGCATGATGGCTATGTCACCCTTTCGCTGTTCGACGATCATCATCAACCCAGAAACCAGGTTGAACGCCGCGATGCCGATCAGCAACGAAAACAGGAGGAATAGCGTAACCTTCTGTACCGCAATGGCCTGGTAGAGATTGCCATAATCCGACATCCAGCTGACCACCGACGCCCCTCGCCCAGAGAATTGACTGACCAGCAGCTGTCTTGAGCCCAGGGTCTCGAAGAGGTTGGATAAACGCCCCTGAACCCCGTGGACCCTACCGGACATGCGAAGCAGGCGCTGCGCGTCCTCCAGTCGGATGAAGATGCCTGACTCATCCAACTGACTTTGGCTGTTAAAAATCCCGACGACTTTGAAACGCCGCTGGCGGGGCAAGGGGCCCACAATGCTGGCATCCCGGCCGGGCACCACAACCAACAGTCGGTCTCCCCATTTGAGGGAAAGCTGATCGGCAATACGGGCTCCGACGATGATGTTAAAGGCCTCGGCTTCAAGAGCGGCCAGGCTCCCCTTTTGAAGATATTGCGCCATGTCGCTGACGCCGCTGAAGGTTTCCCCATCAATGCCGGTCAGCTGCACACCCAGTATGGTATCGTTGGCGACGGCCAAGGCGCTTGCAGAAATAACCGGCGTGATCGCTTCGATCCCGTACGGTTTGAGGTCTGCTGACGCCAGGTCGGGGAGGTCCGCCTGAGACATGCCCCGAGCCGCTAGGATAGACACATGTGGCAGGACGTTGAGAACGCGTTCGCGAAGCTCCTTATCGAAACCATTGACCACCGAGACAACAAAGAGCAGGACACTAATGCTGATGACCAAACCCGCTAAGGCGAGTTTCGCGACCAAAGACAGGGCGTTGCCGCTCCACGCGAAACGCAGAGCCATGGTTAGGGCAAGTTTCATTGGCCCCCAGAGATACGACCGCAATCCCCTCGGGCGAATTCAGTCACGATCTTCAAGACGGCTGGCCAATCCCTTGATCTCTTGGGGTGACGGGCCACGCAGCTTCGACCCTGGCAGGGCTTTTCCGGTTCCGGTTTTGCACAGCTCCGGCTGCCCGCCACAGACCTCGCACTCCGTTTCCATGCCCAGGGCCTTCATGCCACCACAGCTTCCGGCGATGGGCTTGCGCCCAAAAATAACCCCCACGGCCATGGCGGCGGTCAACAGCAGCATCGCGGCGAAGGTCAGGATCAAGGTGGTCATTGAATCTCTCTCTTAGTGAACAAGAAACGGCTGCATGGCAGGAGTATAACGTTCAACGAACCGACCATCAGCGCTTTTTGCAATGATCAGAACGGGCAAATCAAGGTCCTTGGCCAGCGCCAGGCCCTCATCAACGCCCAGCACCATCAGCGCTGTTGCATAGGCATCGGCAAACATGGCTTGAGGATGGATCACCGTTGCGGAGGCCACGGCATTATCTGCGGGGCGGCGAGAGCGCGGGTCGAATACGTGATCAATTCGTAAACCGTCAATCTCTCGAAAGTTGCGATAATCACCGGAGGTGGCAACCGCCTGACCATCAATAGACAGCACGCGCTGCACCGAGCCTTGCCGATCCGGGGCCGGGGCCTCCACGCCGATACGCCACGCACGTCCACTGGGGCTGTGACCCTGTGCTGACACCTCTCCGCCAATATCCACCATAAAATGACCACAGCCCGCCGCTCTTAACTGCTGGGCCAGTTCATCCACCGCGAAGCCCTTGGCCAAGGCGGATAGATCGATATAGGTGTTCGGATGAGCCTTAACCAAGGCCCACTCACCGTTCGCAGTCTCCATGCTGATTAAGTTCATCCCCACAGCCTCGCCCGCTCTCGCCTGTTCATCAAGAGAGGGCGCATCTTGCCGATCCTCGGGTCCAAAGCCCCATAGATTGACTAGCGGCCCCACGGTGACATCGAAGGCCCCCCCGGTCTGCTGCTGAACCTGCATCGCAGCGTCTAGTACCCGGGCGAACCTGGGCGATATCGGCAGCGGACGGCCGGCCGGAGCGGCATTGATCTCGCTGATCTCAGAGTCCTCTATGTAGGTTGAAAGCCCCTTGTTGAATTCAATTAGGAAGCCATCCACGCGCTGCTGGTTAGGTTCGCACCCTGACGTCAGACGATATTGAAGGCGATAGTAGGTACCCATGGTTGCGCCCTCGAACCCCGAGTAAGCGACCGGCTTCCCACAGCCCGCACAGGATAAGAGCAGCGCCCACAGGATGAGGCGTACACCTTGCTTTTTCTTTCCGTTAATGCGTATCACCCTGACATCCTGGCTCTTGTTGCACGACATGTTAACTCAGACCACAGACCAGAGCGTCGGGTTTAGACACAGTCTAAGATTGGACTGCAGCGGCAGATACCGGATACTGAGCCTGGTGTATGATTGGCGTCGGCAAGCGCGGTGGCTACGCTGTTCCGAACCGGGGCCAGGCACCGTTCATAACCCCAGATCAATAGAGTCGAAAAGAATAACTTCAGATATGCAGTCCCGATGGTTTCCTCTCGTGTTACTCGCTGCCGCCCTCGGCGGATGGATGACGGCCGAACTGGCCGGGGACTGGATGTGGCTCGACCATCTCACCGAGTTAGTCCGAACCGCCTTCTTTGCGGCGCTCAAAATGATCGTCGCACCACTGATTTTCTTTTCGCTCTTTGCCGGGGTAATGGAACTCCGCAATAGCAGCAGCATGGGCCGCCTGGGAGCAGTGACCCTGGCCTACTATCTGGTCACAACGGGTATTGCCGTGTGCATCGGGCTCATCGTGGTGCTGTGGTTTCACCCCTGGACGTCGCTGCCACCGCTAGTGGATGATCCCAGCGTTCTCGGCGGTCTTACGCTGGCCGATGCACGCTTAATTGACCCCGGTGATGGGTCCACGCTGACCCTGGTCAGCAATCTGCTCCTGCGCATGCTGAGCAATCCCTTTCTTTCTCTGTCCCAGATGAACGTCCTGGGCATTCTGGTGGCGGCCATACTCTTCGGCCTGGCAGCGGCCCTCACGGTTTCCGAAGACTCGCCCTTGCCAAAACTCATGCGCGACCTGGCCCAGATTACCTATCGCGTCGCAGCCTGGGTGCTGCGTGCTCTGCCCCTAGGACTCTTTGCCATCGCCTACCAAATGGCCGACCAGATCAGCCTGGACACAGCCACCGCCCTGCTTCAGCTTGGAGCCGTAGTGCTTGGCGCTACCGCCTTCCATGGCCTGGTCGTCTTACCCCTGCTGGGCTGGCTAGCCTCGGGCATTCCTCCCTGGCGGCTCCTTTCAAAAATAGCGGCACCGCTCATCACCGCCTTGTCCACATCATCCAGCGCGGCCACGCTACCGCTGTCCATGCAGACGGCTGAAGAAAAGCTGGGCGTAGATCGAGCGCGCTGTGCCTTTGTCCTTCCGTTGGGGGCCACCGCCAACATGGACGGCACCGCTTTGTTCGAGGGTATCGCCGCCATCTTCCTCGCCTATATGTTTTCGGTTGACCTCAATACAACCAGCATCATCGCCATATTCTTAGTAGCGATGCTGTCTTCTGTTGGCGCGCCAGGCATCCCGTCGGGATCTATGGCCGGCATGCAGATGGTCATGCTCGCCGTCGGCATCCCCTTAGAGGCCATCGGCTTGCTGCTGCTCATTGAGAGGCCCCTAGATACCTTTCGGACCGCGGTCAACGTGGAGGGAGATCTTATCGCCACCCTAGTGGCCAAACGGTTCAGCTAAGTCAAAAAGGAAGAATAAAGTCATGGGCCCCACCTTACTGTTGCTTCGGCATGGCCAAATTCGTGCAAACCGGGAGGGTCGATGGCATGGCTCCACGGATAGCCCCTTAACCCTGCGTGGCCGATGGCAGGCTTGGCTCACGGGACGCTTCCTCGCGGGTCGGTGCGAGCTGGCCAAAACCTACACCAGCCCGCTACAGCGCTGCCGACACACGGCCGCCCTAGCCGCCGGCGAGCCGGAACAGCATACGGTGGTGAGCAAGCTCGCAGAGATGTCCATTGGTGACTGGGAGGGTATTACTTTCGACACGCTCAGAGAGGACTATCAGCTCATCGACCGACTCAATGATGATCTCACCTGGGCGCCGCCACAGGGAGAAAGTCTGCTCGGCGTAGCGGATCGCATGTCCGAGAGCTTGGAATGGATTTCCAAGCAGCATGCGCCCGACGAGACGGTGCTGGTCGTCAGCCATGGTGCGGCTATGGCTCTTGCGCTTGCAAAGCTGCTGCACGATGACCCAGGGTCTTGGCAGTCATATCACTTCGATAACTGCAGCCTGACGAAAATTAGGTTGGGTGAACCCAATACCCTCATCGACTTCAATAATTCTTCACATCGACGGCCTTTCAGTTAGCATGGGTGCCGGATGACCCAGGAGCAAGGAGAGTAGTCATGGGCGAATTTTCAATCGTTGAGAAAGCGGATCACGTCATGACCGTTCGCATCAACCGTCCCGAAAGGCTCAATGCCTTACACCCCCCAGGCAATGCCGAGCTGGGCGAGGTCTTTGACGAATTTGCCAGGGATGACGACCTTTGGGTGGCCATTATCACCGGTGAGGGCAGAGGCTTCAGTGCGGGCAACGACCTTCGCTACCAGGCTGAAGGTGGCGAGCGCGTACCCATGCCTAGAGGGTTCGGGGGGCTCACATCACGGTTCGATCTCACCAAGCCCGTCATTGCTGCGGTAAATGGCGTTGCCATGGGCGGCGGTTTTGAGATCGCTCTTGCCTGTGATCTGATCATCGCCTCTGATCAAGCAAAATTTGCGCTGCCAGAGCCTAAGGTTGGACTGGCTGCCCTGGCAGGCGGCCTAAACCGGCTACCCCGCCAAATAGGGCCCAAGCGCGCGCTCGGCATGATCCTCACGGGCCGTCATGTAAGCCCTGAAGAGGGAGTGCAGCTTGGCTTTGTCAACGAAGTGGTGCCCCACGAAGAGCTGATGTCCGCGGCCATGAGCTGGGCGAAACAGATTTGCGAGTGCGCCCCGTTGTCTATCCGAGCAAGCAAGGATGTGGTTTACCAAAGCGTGGACTCTGCCTCTCTGCAGGATGCTATGGAGGCTAACTATGAGAGCGTGCAGGCCATGATCAAGAGCGAGGACTTCATCGAGGGACCCAAGGCCTTCTCCGAGAAACGTCCCCCACGGTGGCAGGGCAAGTAACGCTTTAGCCACGCGCTAAGGGAAGCGGATGCTAAAAAAGACCTATAGAGCCCTGATCGACGAAGCGCTTGGCGAAATTCAAAGCCTAGATGTGGATCAAGCAGAGGCCTGCCTGGATGATGAGAACTATGTCTTCGTGGATTTACGGGATCCACGTGAACTGACGCGAGAAGGCAAGATTCCCGGGGCCTTTCATGCGCCTAGGGGTATGCTGGAATTTTGGGTTGACCCGACCTCTCCGTACCACAAAGATATTTTTTCCTCGGGCAAACAGCTTATCTTTTACTGCCAAAGCGGCTGGCGATCGGCGCTGGCCACCAAAACCGTTCAGGATATGGGCCTCGAGCGCGTGGCCCATATCGAAGACGGCTATCGCAGCTGGGTGGACAGCGGTGCGCCGACTGAGGAAGTACCCCAACGGTAACTTGAACTGAATCGGGTTAAAGCCCTAGCTGGAGAACGCTCAAATGCCCGCAAACCCAACTGCCCTCATGCCCATTATTCACATTCTCGCCTTTAGCGGAGGCTTCGTGATCATGTCCATGGAACTTTTGGGCGGCCGCATTTTGGCACCCTACTTTGGTAGCGGCATCTACGTCTGGGGCAGCATTATTTCGATCTTCATGCTCTCCCTCGCCATCGGCTATCTGTTAGGCGGACGGCTTTCCGTTAGAGCGCCCTCACTGCAGCGTTTTGCCAGTATATTCATTGTGGGTGCGCTGCTGATGTACCCGCTAGTGCTGTTTGCCGATCCGGTCATGAACGCGATTTTTCTGCGAGTGGAAGACCCGCGTTACGGATCCCTTCTTGCATCCGCCTTTCTCTTCATCCTACCCACCGTTGTCCTGGGTATGATCTCCCCCTATTCGGTAAGGCTGCTAGTGGAGTGTGTTGAGGAGAGCGGCAAAGTTGCCGGGGCGCTGTATTTCACCTCAACCCTGGGGAGCGCCCTTGGCACGCTAATGACCTCGTTTTATTTTGTTCTCTGGTTTGAGGTCAATACCACCCTGACCCTTCTCACCGGCACGCTGATCACTGTCTCCGTCCTTGCCATGCTTTACGCTCGCTTCCTTAACTGGTCTCAAGACCAGGGTGAGCCTGCGAATTAGCCATCCAGAACGACCTTGGGAACCCCACATGACACAGCGCATTCTCCTCATCACCCTGATCACGGCGATGTCCTGGTCAGCACCCGTGGCGGCAAAGTTGCTGCATCAAGAGCGCTCTCTGTACGCGAATATTGTGGTCGATCAGCAAGGCGACCTGCGCTGCTTAAAATTTACCCATAAGCGCAGAAACAGCAACCAGAGCTGCCTCGATGTCTCTGATCCAGATCGCTTGGTCTTCGCCTACGCAAAGATGACCCTGATGAGCATGCTGCTGGCTCCATCGCCGGAACGTGTTCTTATCATTGGTCTGGGAGGCGGCACCTTGCCCATGGCGCTGCGTGCCATGGACCCCGGGGTAATAATCGACACCATTGAAATCGATCCTGCCGTGGTGAGGGTCGCTGCGACCTATTTTGGCTTTCAGCCGGATGATGGCAGTCGCGTGATTGAACAAGACGCAAGAGTTTTTGGTAAGCGCGCAAAGCTCCGGGGCAGTGAGTACGACCTCATCATTTTGGACGCGTTCAACGGGGACTACATTCCAGAACACCTAATGACTGCGGAGTTCCTGCAGGAGATGCGCGCCCTCCTCGCCCCAGACGGCATGCTGATCGCCAATACCTTCGCCACCAGCGCCCTATATCATCATGAGTCCGCCACCTACGCAGAGGTCTTCGGCGACTTTCTAAATTTTCGTGCGCGGGAGACCGGCAACAGAATCGTCATTATCCCCCAGGCCGACCGGCCAGCCTCTGAGAGAGAGTCCGTGGATTTCGATATCGTGGAAGTCAGGGCAGAAGCCCAGCGAAAACACCTGGAGCGCTTTAACATCCCCGTTGATCGATTCCTCCGAATGTTGTCCCAATTACCCGGCAGAAAGCCAGATTGGGATGCCGATAAGCGGCCGCTGACGGATCAATACGCCCCGGCCAACTTGCTCAGGGGCAAGGAAGACTAGGCTCCACTCCAATATTCATCCTTCAGCAAACGCTTGTATAGCTTCCCGGTCGGGTGACGGGGCAGCTCCGCGCGAAAGTCGATACTTCTAGGGCACTTGATATGGGAGAGCTGGGCTCGGCAAAAGTCCAGTAGCTCGACCTCGAGCTGGGGACTTGCGTCCTCAGCATGCCTGAGTTGAACAACCCCTTTCACCTCTTCCCCGAAGTCAGCGTTCGGCACCCCAAAGACCGCCACATCCATGACCTTGTCGTGGGTGATCAGGACGTTTTCGGCCTCTTGAGGATAAATATTGACGCCCCCAGAAATGATCATGAAATGCTTGCGGTCGGTCAGGTAGAGGTAGCCATCTTCGTCGACGTAACCCACATCCCCCAAGGTGGTCCACCCCTTAGGATGCCTCGATCCTGCGGTTTTTTCGGAATCACCGTGATATTCGAAAGCACCGCCGCCGCCCAGATAGATGGTGCCAGACTCGCCAACGGGCACTTCCTCACCCTGCTCATCGCAAATGTGCACCTCACAGGTGAGGGGCTTGCCTACGGACCCTCGATGAGACAGCCACTCCTCTGAGTTCAGCTGAACAAAGCCGTTGTTTTCAGTCCCCGCATAATATTCGTAAATGATCTTGCCCCACCACTCGATCATTTGCTCCTTGATAGGGATAGGACAGGGTGCCGCAGCGTGAATGGCGCAGCGCAGGCTCGAAAGGTCGTACCGCAACCGTTCCGCTTCTGGCAGCTTCAACATGCGGACAAACATGGTGGGCACCCATTGGCTGTGGGTTGCTCGATACTGCTCAATACAGGCCAGCGCAAACTCGGGCGAGAAATGCTGCATCACGACAACGGTTACGCCGTTTCGTAAGCAGCCCATACAAAAAGCCAGGGGCGCTGCGTGATATAGGGGCGCGGGAGAAAGGTAAATGGAATCCTCATCTGCTCCGTAAAGAATTCGCAGCAGGTTGATATCCTCCGCCTCACCATACCCCGCTTCAGGGAGCGGTCTCTTTACCCCCTTTGGATACCCGGTGGTGCCCGAGGAGTAGAGCATGGCAGCGCCCTCGCACTGATCCGCAATGGGTGCCTGGGGCATGTTGGCCAACGCGCCTTCCCAGGATTCAAAACCGCCGATCTCGCCGTCGACCATGTATCGATGAATCACGCCGGGCATGCTGTCCAGCAATGGCTCTACCACCTGACGGCGTTCTATTGAGGTAACGAAAACCTTCGCCTGGCAATTGTTGACAATGTACTCAACCTCCTGCTGCTGCAGACGCCAACTGATGGCGGTGTAGTAGAGTCCCGACCGCTGGGCAGCCCAGCAAAGCGGGAAAAAGGCTGCGTGATTTTCCAGCAGCAGCGCAATGTGATCACCGCGCCTGAGTCCAAGGGTTCGAAAAAGCTGCGCGCCCTGATTGGCCTGAGCTTCAAGCTCCGCATAACTCACCCGTTGATCCGTCTCGGCGATGATGTAAGCCACCTTGTCCGGGTCTGCTGCCGCGATATCTCCTGGTGTCATACCTTCCCCTCCGTTGGTTCCCGGATCGGGCGACTCCCCACGCGTCGCCCGGTCAGGCTATCAACTGGCCTCAGATTTTTCGCTATGCAGGTTGAGCGATACTGAGTTCATACAAAAACGCAGCCCCGTGGGCGCAGGCCCATCTGGAAATACATGGCCCAGGTGCGCATCACAGCGCGCGCAAAGCACTTCGATTCGGCGCATACCCAAGCTGTTGTCCTCTCGCGTTGTAATCACATCAGACTTCAGCGGGGCATAAAAACTCGGCCAGCCGCACCCCGCATCAAACTTCGTGAGCGAATCGAACAGAGGTTGATCACAGCACTTGCAGTGATACCGACCTACGCGCTCCTCATTCCAATACACCCCCGTGAAGGGACGCTCGGTGCCCGCCATGCGGGTCACTTCGTATTCCTCAGGTGTGAGCTGGGCACGCCATTCTGTCTCAGACTTAACTACCTTGGATGAATGATCGGTCACGCTGCCTTCCTAATGTAAAATTCTCTTGATGCTAAGCGAAAGACTACGCCTTAGACTACCCCTAGAATACGTCCCGCAGCGCAGGCAGAAAAATAGGAACCTTAGAATGGAAGGGTCGGTGCAAAACACGAAGCAGCAGTCTCCGCCCAGGCGGGAGATCAGCAAGTCCCTAAAACTTGCCGACGTTTGTTACGACATTCGTGGGCCGGTACTCGTCGCTGCCAATCGCTTGGAAGCCGAGGGCAACAATATTATCAAGCTGAATATCGGCAACCCAGCGCCCTGGGGCTTTAGTGCACCCGAGGAGATTCTCAGGGACGTCGTCAGAAACATCCCGCAAAGCCAGGGTTATTGTGACTCTCAAGGCCTATTCGCTGCGCGTAAAGCCGTGATGCAATATTGTCAGCAGGTCGCGATCCCCGATGTGGATGTGGAACACGTCTACATCGGAAACGGCGTTTCTGAGCTTGTGGTCATGTCCATGCAGGCGCTGGTAAACGATGGCGATGAGATCTTAATCCCAGCCCCTGACTTCCCGCTGTGGACGGCGGCGGTCAACCTCTGCGGCGGCAAGCCCGTTCATTACCTCTGTGATGAGGAAGACGACTGGCAGCCGAACCTGCAAGATTTGAGAAGTAAAATCACCCCCAATACAAAGGGATTGGTGATCATCAACCCAAACAATCCCACCGGGGCGGTGTATAGGCCACCTATGCTGGAGGCCCTCATCGAAATCGCCAGGGAATTCGATCTGGTGGTCTTCGCCGATGAAATTTACGACAAGATTTTGTTTGATGAGGCCTCCTATACACCGCTGGCCTCCTTAGCCGACGACCTGCTGGTGCTGACCTTCAGCGGCCTCTCCAAATCCTATCGAGTGGCAGGTTTCAGGACGGGTTGGCTGATTGTTAGCGGCGCTCGAGATCGCGCCCAGGACTATATTGAGGGCCTGAATATTCTTGCCTCAATGCGGCTGTGCGCCAACGTGCCCAGCCAGCATGCCATTCAAACGGCCCTGGGCGGACACCAGAGTATTTATGATCTGACCCGTCCCGGAGGCAGGCTCTTTGAGCAAAGAAATGTGGCTTGGCAGCGCCTGAACGAAATCGACGGCATCTCCTGCGTCAAGCCCAAGGGGGCGCTCTACCTTTTTCCAAAAATCGATGTCGATAAATTTGCAGTAGCTGACGACGAACGCTTCGTGCTGGATTTTTTGCTGGCGGAAAAGGTCCTGATGGTACACGGGTCCGGATTCAACTGGCCCGGACCCGATCACTTTCGGCTGGTGTTTCTGCCCCATGTGGAGCAAATCCACGAAGCGATGGATCGGCTTGAGCGGTTTCTAGCCAGCTATCGTCAAGGCTGAGTCAGCCCCCGCAGTCCACGCGGTAGAGCAAACTCTGTTCGAAGCCGGTCAGTATCGGCATCAGTCCGCTCAGCGCATCGTCCAGCTCGCGATCCCCCGTGTCGAGCAACAGCGGCCGCTGCTCAAGGCTACTCAGCTTGGTGCGGGACCCAACGACAATGACGTCCTCAGGCCACGCAATGCGCTTTAAAAATGCCTCGCAAAGCTGCTGATTCCCTCTGCCCAGAAGAAAACCCTGATGCCGAGTAAAACTCAGTATCAGCTTAACGGGGTAGCCCTCCGCAATGTGCACAAGTTCCTGTGCCGTCAGGTTTGTGCGGGCCTCACCGCCCGGCAGCAGGGCATCGCACCCTAGGAGGGAGCCACTGAGGCCGAAGGCCTCCTTTATGGCCAAACAGGTACTGCCCGGGGCGAAGACCAGCGCCTGATCCGCACGCTCGGGCAACTGTTGGTTGAGGTGCGCGATGATCTCTTCTACCACCAGACCCTCGTCCTCCTTACCCCCCACTTTCATCTGCTGAACAAAGCCTGATGCTTGAGGCACCCACATTTCACCGTAGGTTTTCGTCGTCACGCCAGGCTGCTGAGCCCGCCCCGTCCCAAGAGAGGGTTCGGCTGTAGGCAGGTAGTCCCTGACCTCCCTCAGCTCTCGCCCAACCAACCCTCCAGAAACCAGGCCCAGAACGACCTCGGCAGCGGATGAAGGACTGATAGCGAATACGCCGCTATGCATCTTGACGCCGCTGGGCAAGCCCAAGACCAGGCAGTCATCGGGAATCCCTTGCAGCACATCTCTAGCGGTACCGTCCCCACCAACAAAGACCAGCAGATCAACTTTACCGGCCAGGGCGCGCGCGGCATCGGTCGTATCCTGACCGCTACTGGTCGTCGTTGCCGAGCCCAAAACCTGAGAATCCTGCAAATCCTGACCCAGATGGTCTGCGCCCATGCTGCCGCCCCAGGTCAACCAGTTCAGGCCATCAAAGTTTGGGCCCAGCTCTGCTTTCAAAAACCCCAAAAACGCAGCGCATCGTTCTGGACTGCGAGGGATGCTCGCCCGGGCCCTAGCCTCCCGTTGGATTCCTTCACCGTCACTGCCCATGAGGCCTACGGCACCGCCAATACCGGCAATCGGATTCACGATCAGACCAAGGCGTAACCCGCGAGTCATGCCTTAGCTCTACGCCCGTTAACCAGGCCGACAACCCGTTCAGCAATCGCGAGAGAGGCCGTCAAGCCTGGCGATTCAATCCCGAGCAGGTCCACCCGACCGGCAACGCCATGCTCCGCCGGCGAGAGAATCTTGAAATCTGCAGCGGGCTCACCAGGCCCAACAATCTTGGGCCGAATGCCCGTATACCCTGGCTGCAGTTTGTCGGCATCTAGCCCAGGGAAATAGGCTCTGATCGCCGCCACAAAGTCATCAAATAAATCCGTCTCAAAATCGTAGTCCAACTGATCGATCCACCGAACGTCGGGACCAAACTTTGCCTGCCCGCCAAGATCCAAGGTCACGTGAACACCTAATCCCCCAGACTCCGCCACGGGATAGACCAATCGGTTGAAGGGCGCCCGCGCTCCGTAGCTGTAATAGTGACCCTTCGCATAGTAGGCCCTTGGTGCCCCAGGCAGTCCCCTGGCCAGGTCCGGCGCATGAAGCCCCGCGCAGTTGATAACCCAGTTAGCGCGTAAGTCCATATCGGGGGTACTCACCATCCATCCATCACGGGGTTCAAGTTCGAGAACCGGCGTTGAAAAGGCAATCATTCCGCTGGCAGATTCCAAAATACCCTGGAGGCTGAGCATGAAGGCGTGAGAATCAATGATGCCCGTAGACGGCGATAGCGCACCGCCAATGCCTGCAACGTCGGGCTCTAACTCTGCTATCTCTGCTCGCTCCACCCATCGGAGATCCTGCACCCCATTGCGTTCTGCCTGACGCATATAGCCCTTGATGGTGGCTTGCTGGGCCTCTTGGGTAGCGACAATCAGTTTCCCCAATCGCTTATGGGCGATACCGTAAGCCTCGCAGTGCTGATAGAGCAGTGCCTTACCGCGAACACACAGAGCAGCCTTAGCGCTCCCTGAGGGGTAGTAAATCCCCGCATGGATTACCTCGGAATTCCGTGAACTGGTCTCGCAACCGATGGCCTCATGACGTTCGAGGATCACGACCTCACGACCAGAGGCAGCCAGCTTGGCCGCCACGGCCAGACCCACGACGCCGGCACCAATAACCACCACATCAGCGTGATCCATGTCGCGCCTTATCGAGTCTCTGATGAAAGGCCCGAGCGCGAGAGGCCGCTGGGCTAGATAGCCAGGCCTTTAACCTGGGGGTATGGGCGACCAGCGCCCTGGAAAATTCTCCAATATCCGCTTCGAGGTTGTCGGCACTGGGGTAAAAGTCGATACCGGCCGCTGCCGCGAAGTAGCGCTCCAGAGCCTGGGTTGTGAGTTCTGCTGCAAAGAAACGCTGTTGCTGCAGGGGGGACCTTGGCAGCGGCACGTAGATGTATCCAAAATCTTCCTCTCGTCTGCGATCGGGGCCTGCGATACACCAGTGGGCCGCTTCGTGAAGAGCAGAGGCGGCAAAGTCCTGGCGATAACGGAGATGAGCCGGTTCGCCCGGGGCCGCTGGAAGATAGAGCGGCTCTTGGGCTCCGCCCGACATGCGTGTGTTATACCGGCTCAGGAAGAGTCCGTTGAAGGCCAATTCCACAGCGGGCGCATCTAGGGCCCTTGGCTTTTGCCTGAGGGTGGAGCCCGTCATTTAGCCTTTCTGATCCAAAACTGCACCACGCTTGAGTCCCCCTCGTAACCGTCGCTGTCCATCTCTACCAGTTCATGCCCCATAAACTGGCAAAAGTGACGGAAGTCGCGCTCGGTCGTTGGGTCGGTGGCAAGAACTTTGACGAGGCTGCCCTTGGGCATACCGCGAACCAAGTTTCGCAGCAGCATAAGCGGCTCCGGACAGCTAAGACCTCGGGCGTCCAGGTGTTGATCACATTTCATGGCGCTTATCGAGCATCTTGAACATCATCGCAAGATGGTAAGGGGTTTGCCGCTGAGACCACAAGCACCGGGACCCTTCCGTCACCAGAAGTTGAATACAAACTGAGACGTAGGCTAACCCTTATCCAGCATCGCCGGTCGCGCTTGACAGCCCCAAACCGCCAACACAGACTCGGGCTATAAGCCATTGAATTAATATTGTGGATATGACATGCGTAATCTCTCAGACAGTCGAATGATGATGACGCGGCGCCTGCACCACCTGGTCCTACTTTGCACGTGTCTGACGATACCCCTCCTGCACGCCCAGACGGCGGAGACAGTGCCAACACCCGAGCCATACGACTTTATCGCGGCACAAATAGAGCGCGCTGAGGCTCAGGAAGCGCTGGATCAACTGGAGCAGGTCCTAGATGATCTAACGGCGAGCGCTGGGCGCTTCTCACCCGAACTCATTCGGCCCCTGGCGTTAAAGGGCGAAGCGCTTATGGCCTTGGGCGACAGCGCGAGCGCCATCGATCATTTTGACCAGGCCATCCATATTTCGCGAATCGAAAATGGCCTCTTTACCCCTAACCAGGTCGACTTTGTGTATCGCCAGGCCGATGGTTATCGGGCCATGGGCGACCAAGAACAGGCACAGCGCAGAGAGGAATATGCCTTTCGCATCATCAGTCGAAACGCAGCCTCGGGGGATCTCGATATTGTGGCACCCACGCTTCGACTGGCCAACCACTACCTCAAGAACTTGAACTTCATCGCAGCACGCACCCTGTTTTCTCAAGGCGTGCGGACGGTTGGGCAAAGTGGCCAGAGCGATCAGGAGGCCCTCGTTCCCTTCCTTGATGGTCTTGCCAAAACTTACTTGTTGGAGCGGTTTCCGCCCTTGAGCCGCAGCGTGGACGAGCGCGGTAGCGCCATCTATTCTCCAAGCTTGAGTCAAATTGATCTGACCGGCAGCGCAATCACCCTTAACAATTTCCCGGCTGGAGAAAGAGCCCTCCAGCAGGTGGTCAGAATCCGACAGGCACAGTTACGTGCACTCATGCCAAAGCCGGTTGAAAGCGACATCCCTGAGGGCGCTGACGCCCAGAACGAAACAGCCCAAGATGATGTTGTAAAAGATGACGTTGCAAAAGATGACGTTGCAAAAGATGAAGTGGTAATGGATGAGGTGACTCAAAACGTAGTCGCCCAAGGCAGCGCCACCGAGGCCAAGAAAGCGGTGGCCGAGGGTGACCTAGCAGAGGCCATCTCAGCGCTACAGCTCGCGTTCCTGGGCCTGGCCGATTGGTATACGATGTTTGCGGATCAGAGGAAGGCCGCAGCGCTCTACGGGGAAGTGTATCGGATGCAGGCTGACCTGCCCGAGGCGCGGCAACTCGATGTCTCAAGCCCGCTTTTGCTCTACCTGCCGCAGCCCAGTGGCCCAAGGCCGCCAGGCGTTGAGGATCGTCTGCCGCAAGAGATCGGCCATGTTCGACTTGCACTCAATGTTCGCAGTAGTGGTCGCGTTCAAAAAATGGTCACTGTAGATACGCACCCTGATCCGCGTCTAGAATTCAAGGTTCGAAGAAGCATGCGCGACGCCATTTTTCGACCCGCCATGGATGACGGCGTGCCAACCCTATTTGAGGACTATGAGTACCTCTATCGGTATCCCTATTTCCCCAGCCGCAAGGCCAGAGCTAAGGCTGCGGCAAAAGCTCAAGAGGCCGCCGCAGAGGCTCAGGAAGCTGAATCGCCCCCTGAACCCGACAATGAGGCAGGCAGCGACGCGAACGAACAACAGGGCGACGGTTCAGATACACCCGCACCAACTCCAGGAGTTACAGCATGAGACAGCGCCCGCTCACCTCCGTCAGAACCGGCTGGGGTCTCGCTGCCTGCACGATTACCCTACTGCTGCTGCAGGCATGCGCCCCAATCACCAGCATGCCGAGTCCAAGCTCGAGACTGCCTCAGCCGCCCAGTTCGCCAGCTGGCGGCCTGCCCAGTCCCTCCTCAGCGCCCAGCGGATTACCGAGTCCTAGCAGCCCGCCCGGAGGCCTGCCCAGTCCCTCTTCAGCACCCAGCGGACTACCGAGTTCCAGCAGCCTACCCGGAGGCTTCCCTAGTCCCTCCACGACCAGCGGTCTACCCACGGGGCAGCCACCCGGCCCCATTAGCGGCCTTCCCGAGGAGGGCCTGCCCGGCGCTGACGACGACTGGCTCGGAGAAGAAAGCGCTCAAAATCCAAACGGCGGCTGGCAAACGAGCAATGCGCCCGGCGACGATGGCCAAGCGTCTGAAAGCAGCCAAGGCCAACCCGATCCATCGGCTACGGGAGACGGCGAGACTGCGGGCGCACGCGGTGAGCTTGACGCCGTGCTAAAAGACATCGACGGCAATATTCTCGCCGAACGAGAAGTCTTAGCGCGAACAAGCCCCACGGATGATAGGGAGCGCGGTCCCCGGAAAACCGGCGACGCCGCACCAGGTTCACCCCAATCCAACCCAAGTCAGCAGCGCGCTAACATCCCATCCCCACCAGCTGGGGGCGGCACCTCAGTAGCCGACCTCCCGGATGCCAAGGATGATGACATCATCGCACGGCAGCTTCGGGAAGCCGCCATGCAGGAGCAGGATCCTGAGCTCAAGGAAAAATTATGGGAGGAGTACCGACGGTATAAGCGCAGCTAGGTAAGAGAAGCGCCATAGCGATCGGTCATCACTTATGAGCATTAACCCTCGCCCAGCCTCGTTACGCCACGACGGTGAACCCAACCTGACGGCATCCATCTGCTTGATCGCCATGATGCTGGTGCTGTCTGGGTGCGTCACCGAAACGGTCAGAAGCATTGACCTTCGGCCACCTGACCAATACGAGGGTGTGCAGACCGAGGAAGAGCTATTGGACATCGGCGTCATGGCCCTCGACCCCAATATCCCTGAGGACTACGACGAGCGCGTTGAGCAACTGATCATGCCTGAGATTCGCGAATCCGAATCTTGGTACGTCGCCTACCTGACCAAGAATATGCTCCAGTCTACCGGCAACTGGGGGGCTGTTCGAGTCGTGCCCAGCGCAACCGACGCCGTTGATGTGCTCATCTCCGGGAAGATCGTCTCCTCCACGGGCGAAGCGCTGAGCGTTTCGTTCACGGTCCATGACGCCACTGGCCGGCTTTGGTTTACTCAGACATATAAGCACCTGGCCAGCAAGTACGGCTATGATGAAGACCAGCCTCCTGGCGTGGATGCCTTTCAGGGCCTGTACAAAGACTTCGCCAACGACTTATTGGCTTATCGCAAAGGCCTGTCCCAACAACGCATCGGAATCATCCGCAGCACGGCGGAGCTGAAGTTTGCGCAGGACTTTGCCCCGGACGCCTTTGAAGGTGCCGTCGTCCAGGATGAATCCGGCGCTTATGTCCTGCAGAGGCTTCCAGCCGAAAATGATCCGGTGCTGATTCAGGTTAAAAAGGTTCGCGAGAGGGAATATCTGTTTATCGATACGCTAGACGAATACTACGCGAACTATTATCGACAGATTTATCCCACCTATCATGCCTGGCGAAAGTCCAGCTATGACGATGTTATCGCCTATCAACAGCTTCAAGACCAGGCCAAGCGACGACTGGTCGCGGGCACCGTGGCCATTGTCAGCAGCGTTGCAACGATCTATGAAAGTGACAACGCCTACGTTGATGCGAGCGGTGTCGCAGGGGTGGGTGCCGGCGCTACTCTGATCGTGAAGGGTTTAGAAAAACGCCAAGAGGCCGCTCTCTTTGCCGACAAGCTCAGAGAATTGGGCCAAGCGGCCGAGGACGAGCTCTTACCCACAACCATCGACCTGGAAAATCAAACGGTGCGTTTGCGTGGCACCGTGGAGGAACAGTATCAGGAGCTAAGAAAAATCTTGAGAAAAATCTACTTTGAGGACCTAGGTTACAGTGAGCCGCCGCCGGCTCCTGATGCCGAGGCAAGAGACTCTTAGGGGTGGTTTCATCGGACACGGTGGTCTCCACCGACGGCCGGCGGGTGCCCATCAAGCCGATAACACCGCCATTATCCGTTTCAGACCAAGCTCTTCCCCGAACTCCCGGCTTGTTTGCAGGACGCCTGGATCGACGTACTGGGCTGCTCCTGCTGGCGCTAGGTGGCATCCTGGTGATCAGTAGCGGTCTTATTCTCTACTTGGCAAGCATAAACCCGCCCTCCAGCATTCAACCTACTCAATCTGCAGCACCCTCCGAGGAGGTGCCGGTCGGTGACAGACAGGAGACCACCCTGCCCCCCTTGGCAGCCCTGACCCAACAGCAGGCCGAAGCAGCCGCCCAAGAGGCTCTGGCCGCCTACGTTAAGGCCGAGCAGACCCTCACCGGGCTGGTTAATCTCGAATTCTATGTCGAGGCCGACCTGCCCATGGCTCGAGAGCTGGCACTCCAAGGCGACGCGTTCTATGTTGAGGAGAACTACCGGGAGGCCGCGGCGGGCTATTTTGATGCCCAACAAATAGTCGTTCAGATGATCGAAGCTGCTGAGGAGCGGCTACTGTCTGCAGAGCGAGACATACGCGATGCCGTGGATGCCTTTAACGTTGACGCCGCTGTCAGCGCCTTGACCACAGCAAAGCAGCTCAGCGGCCCGGCTAGGAGCCTGGAAGCGCTGACCCAACGCGTCGAGACTCTGCCCACGGTGTTAACCCTTCTGCGCGAAGCGAAAAATCATGAGTTGAGCGAGCGATACGCGGAGGCTCTTGCCGTCTACCGACGCGTGCAAGGCCTGGATCCAGAAACCGTCAATATCGCCAGCCTCATCGCGACCACCGAGCAAGCCCGCGCGAGACAGCGGCTGAGAGAAACGCTGGGCATGGCCATATTGGCCCTGGAGGAAGCGCGCTTTACCGAGGCCGAGACGTATTTCAACGCCGCGCTGAAGATTGATGCCGCCAGTGATGTTGCCCTGGCAGGTCTCGAGCAAATCACCCAGTCGCGGGATATCCGCAACCTCAAGGAGAAGCAGAGGGCAGCCGAAGAGGCCCTTGCTCAGGAGCAGTGGGCTAGCGCCATCGACACCTACGAGGACGTTCTGGAAACCTTCGCCTATATCACCTTCGCCATAGACGGCTTGGCGGCGGCCCAGGAAAGACAGCGCCTGCAATCCCAGCTTGAAAAAATTATTAGTCAGCCCGAAAAGCTCTCAAATCAAAATCTACTCGCTCAAGGCCGGCGTATTGCCGAACAGGCAAAAACATTGCTGACGTCAGATGAGCGGCTTCGAGGCGGCAACTTCGAGGATTTGACCTATCAAGCGGATACCATCCTGACCCAGTATGGGAACGTTGTGCGGGTGACCCTAACCTCGGATAACGCCACGGAGATTACGGCTTCAAACATCGGCGCGCTTGGACAATTTAACCGCTTGGTCCTGGACCTCAGGGTCGGCCAATACACCTTCCGAGGCGTTCAGGCCGGCTGCCGAGACATCTATCGTTCAGTGGTGATCACGCCGGGCATCACGCCCATCGACCTAAGCTGTCAGGAGCGTTTGAGTCCATGAGCGCTCCAGACAATATTCGCTATCAGATTCAGGCAGCCCCCTTTGAGCCCAGTGATGCGCCGGTCACGTCACGTCGCTGGTCAGTTTCACAGGCCCTGTTGCTGCTGGCCACCGCGGTCGCCCTGATGTTGCTCTGGTTTCTCTTCACCGCAAAGAGCGTGAGACTGGAATTTTCCACCCCCACTCAGTCCATCGACCTCCGTGGAGGCTTTGTCTTAAGTTTGGGCGACGTCTTTTTATTGCGTCAGGGTGAATACCAACTCGTTGTGGAGGCCGATAAATATGACGTGCTGTCCACACAAATTCAGGTGAACGCCGACAGGAACCAACAATTTTTCTTCGAGCTGGTACCCAACCCTGGCGTCCTCAAACTGCAGGTTGAACCAAGCTCAGCATCACTCCGCGTTGATGGCGAAGATGTTGTGACCGAGGCGCAAACGAGTCCTCACCTGCTGACCCTGGCCGCGGGGCCGCATACTCTCGAATTCAGCCATCCGCGATATCAGACCCTAGTGGAGGAGATTGATATCCAGGGATTGGGACAAGAGCAGGAACTGTCGGTGACGCTGCCCGCAAACTGGTCCAACGTGACCGTTCGCAGCCAACCCCCGGAGGCGGCGATCTTCATCGATGGGGAGGCTACGGGCATTGAAACACCTGGCACCGTCGAAGCTCTGGCGGGGGAGCGGCTCATCGAGCTACGCCTGCCCGGTTTCCGAACCCACCAACAGCGGCTTCTATCAGCGGCGGGCGAAACGATAGCGCTCGCCCCGGTCAATCTGATCCAGGCAGATGCCCAACTCAGTTTAACCAGTTCCCCCACCGGTGCCGCAGTCACCCTGGACGGGCAATATGTGGGTAAGACGCCCATAGAGCTGGACCTAGCCTCCCGGGCGAATCAACAGCTATTGGTCTTGGCCAAGGGTTACGCCGCCCACAGGCAGCCACTTAATCTTCCCTCAGGCAGCATCAGCAAACAAAACATTACGCTTGAGCGGCTGGAGGGCACGCTCACCGTTGAAACGCGTCCACCAGAGGCCAGGGTGCGTATAGATGGTGTAGAGGTCAGCACCTCTGCAGGTGTCGAGCGGCTTCGGCTGCCCGTTCAGTCCCATCAGGTGGACATCGACCTGGTTGGCTATGCGGGCTTTACGACCACCATCGATCCACTGCCGGGGTTAGATCAGCAGCTTCGAGTTCAACTGCTGACCCTTGAGCAAGCGCGCCTAGCGGCGCTGCAGCCCGAGATCGAAACCCGTTTCGGGCATCTGCTACGCCTGCAGGATGCGGATCAAGTCAACATGGGGGCTTCCCGCCGCGAACCAGGTCGGCGAGCCAATGAAACGCTCCGAACGGCGACCTTTGAGCGACTGTTCTACTTGGCAGACCGAGAGGTGACCAACGCTCAGTTCAGGGCCTTTGCCAAAGGCCACGATTCGGGCAGCTTCGAAGACCTGTCCTTAGACGAAGATGATCAACCAGTTACCGGGGTAAGTTGGCATGAAGCCGCCGCCTACTGTAACTGGCTGTCTGAGCAAGAATCGCTGGCGCCTGTTTACCAGATGGAATTTGGTAAAGTCATCGGATCTGATCCCGGCGCCCTCGGTTATCGCTTGCCCACCGAAGCCGAGTGGGCGTGGGCCGCACGGCGCTTACCCCCAAATCTTTCCGCGGACGGAGATCATCTGCGCTTTGCCTGGGGGGAAACCCTGCCGCCCCCAGAGCGATTCGAAAACTACGCGGATCGGAACGCGGCAAATATGATTGGCCGGGTGATCTTTGGCTACAACGACAACTATGCCGCTGTGGCCCCCGTTGCCAGCTATGCAGCCAGTCACAAGGGCCTATACGACATGGGCGGCAACGTGGCCGAATGGATGCACGACTTTTATGAGATACCCACGGAAGACCCAGTTTTAGACCATGTAGGCCCGAGCAGTGGCGAATACCATGTCATCCGCGGAGCCAGTTGGATGCACGGAACAATCACAGAACTACGACTTTCGTTCCGAGACTATGGCATCGAGGGTCGGCAGGACCTTGGCTTTAGAGTCGCTCGATATGCGGAACGCTAACGTGCCATTCGCAAAACGTTTGGGCGCCGGATGTCTCGGCGCCCTGCTGCTATCCTGGGCCCTTATGGCCCCCGCCGCGTCACCTGACTCGGTGCCGGCGGAGGACGTCGAGGCCGTCCAAGACCCAAGGGCCGGTATGGACGACGAGCAAAGTTCGCAGGCAGGACAGCAGCCTGCTTTGAGCAAGCAGCGAAAGTTAGAGGAACGAAATAAAGATGTGTTTAAACCCAGTGAGGATATTTCGGAGGATTTCGCCGCCCCAATGCCAACAGATATTTAGCCGGCCTCGCACCCTGAACTGTCTCGTCATCACGACCACGGATCGAAGGAAAACCGACCCATGAAAAAAACCCTACCCCTCGAGTTGGTTTATCAAGTCGCAGCCTTAGTGGTTTCGATCATTTTAGTGCATTTGGTTTATCAGACAGTCATTCGTCCGAATGCAGAAGTGGCCCTGAAGGAACGCGCCCAAATCATTGCGGAGCAGGGAGAACTGTCCGCGGGATCGCGGTCTCTCTATATCGTGATTAAGGACTACGAGCAGGAGTCCTGCTTCATTTTGATGCTCTGGGCCCTGGCCATGATGGGCTTCAAGGTACGCACCATTGCTCGTGAGCAGGACCTCCTGAATCAAGACTTCATTCCCATCGGTGAGGGGGTCAACATCCTCCCGGAAGATACGCGTACCTATACGCGGCCCATTCAGGCCCTTGCCGAGGAGGCCCAAAGCGCCCTCCTGCCTCGAGCACTGCTGGTGGCGCTCAATCGCTTTGCCTCAACGCGCAACGTTCAGGATGTGTCCGAGGCGGTCAACTCCATCTGCGAAAACGAATCCGATCGTCTGGACAGCGAGCTCGCCATGATCCGCTATATCACCTGGGCTATCCCATCCATCGGCTTCATCGGCACGGTAAGGGGCATCAGTGACGCGCTAGGACAAGCCTATAAAGCCGTAGAGGGCGATATTGCGGGCGTCACGGCAAGCCTGGGTGTGGCCTTCAACTCGACCTTCATTGCGCTGGTAATCAGCATCGTCCTCGTCTTCTTTATGCACCAACTCCAGCTCCTGCAGGAACGACTGGTTTTAGACACGCACGATTACTGTGACCGTCAGCTCCTTCGCCACTTGAGAACCACGGGCTAGTGCCATGCATCTAATCGATATTAATGACTGGGAGCTGGGTTGCTTCGATGCAGATGGGCAACAGCTGTATCGCTCACCCTGTGCGGGGAGTCACGCTGAGGGTACGCTGCAACTGGGTACCGACGCTTTCAAAACCGCGAAATCTCTTCCACAGGCCTTTGCGTGTCACTACCTTGGACGGCTAAACGAAGAGCAGTTGCCTAACCCCTTGGGCAACGCTAAGACCCAGGCCGACCTTTGCTTTGCACAGTTCCTGGACATGAAGGCGCACTGTGAGGTGACCTCGGCGGCTTTCCTAATCCCGCCCCAAATATCCGATCGTCAGCTGTCCCTACTCGCTGGCATCGCTAGTGCCGCAGGCATTCAACCGCTAGGGTTCATAGACCATAGCCTTGCCTATGCCCTGGCCAAGCAGGTTGCAGCACCTCTCCACGTACTTGATATGGGCCTCCATCAGCTGTATCTCAGCCGGGTGGACATAGCGGACGGCGAACTGATCGTCGCCTCCAGCACCCAGCACGGCATCGGCTTGCTCAGCATGGTCGACAGTTGGGTCAACGTGATCGCCGATGAATTCATACAAAGCTCGCGGTTTGACCCGCTGCACAGCGCTCAGTCCGAACAACAAACCTTCGATGCCGTGATGGGCTGGATCAGCGCGGGCGAACTGCCCGCAGATCTCAAGCTTTCAATCCGGTCTGACCAAGCCCTTCGCACGGCCACGGTGGTTGCCGAGCGCCTTCAGGCCCGGCTTTCAACCAAACTTCGTGACATCAATCTCGACACCGTGGATGCGCTGACGATCAACCAGCGTGTCGCCCAGGTGCCGCTGCTATCTAACAGCTTAAGGGACCGCGTCCCGGAGCTGTCTACCGCATCGGACCAAGCCCTGGTGTCGAGCGCATTGGCCTTGGCAGCAGATCTCGATCCTGCAAACCTTGAGCGCATCAGAGGCTGTTCTGCCAGTGCCTATCGCCCAGCGCCCGCTGATCCATCGGCTGCCTTTAGCACCTCGGAGACGGTAGGCACCGTGCCCGATGAGGAAGCACCCCCCGCCACCCATCTGGTTCACCTTGGGGTCGCGTATTCACTAACCGATGATTTGTTCAGAGAGTTTCTCGACGCAGATGGATTGCTGCGTCCTGGCACGCCAACGAAAGTAGACGGGCTGCCTGCGCAAACGGCACGGTTAAGGGCTGGCCAAGAGGTCAGCCTTCACAGCCAGCGATGGCTGGCGATTCAGGTCAAGTAACCATGCGGCGGAAACGTCAAACTAATGTTTTTTCTCTCGCCTTTCTCGACGTTATGTCCTGTGGCTTCGGTGCGGTGGTTCTTATTTTTCTTATCATCAATCACGATATGCGAGAGCAACAGGAACAGGATGACGACCTACTCGCTCAGATTCGGCTGCTGGATTTTGAGGTTCAGCAGGGGCGAGAAAATCTATTTGCCTTGATCGAAAACTTTGATGACACCCAAGCTCGACTGGACCAGGCGACATCCGAACGCGCCGCCAAGGAAGCCGAGTTGGCTCGGCTAATTCAGGAGCTGGAGGAGATTGAGGGGGCTTCTTTAGCGGAAATCGAAGCCGCAGCCAAACTCCGATCCGATATTGATACCCGAGAAGCAGAGGTAAGGCGACTACAGGCCCTCGAGCGAGACAACGCGGGCACGAACTTAAGAGTCATTGAGGGCCAGGGTGATCGTCAGTATTTGACGGGGATGAAAATAGGTGGGCGCAACATCGTCATTGCGATCGATATTTCTGCGAGCATGCTGGATGAGACCATCGTCAATATCCTGCGCCGTCGCAATATGTCCGAAGCCCAGAAGAAGAACGCGCCAAAATGGCAGCGAGCGATTCGCACCGTAGAGTGGCTTGCAGCCCAGCTGCCCTTGGATGCGGAATTCCAAGTTCTGAGCTTTGCAGAAAGCGTCAGCACCCTCACCGCTGGGGCGTCTATGGAATGGCAGGTGATGGGCGATGGTTCAGAGCTGAATGCGGCGGTAAACTCACTGCGGAACGTGGTCCCCGGAGGGGGAACCAACCTGGAATCCCTCGTCCTCGCCATGCGCGACCTCCGTCCGATCCCGGACAGCGTCTACATCATTACGGATGGGCTACCCACTCGGGATCAATCTGCACCACGCAGCCCTACGGTGGACGGGTCACAGCGGCTAACACTCTTCCGAGACGCCGTTAATCGACTGCCGCGACAGATCCCTATTAACGTCATCCTCTTCCCCATGGAGGGTGACCCGATGGCAGGCGCAGCCTGGTGGCAGCTTGCCCGAGCTACGGGCGGTGCCTTTGTTTCGCCCTCTTGGGATTGGCCATGATGAGCCAACTCAAAACGCTTCTTTTAACCTTCGGACGGTGGGGGATATCCCGCCAGGCTCGGCACCCATGTTGATGCGGCGAGAGGGCGAGGAGTTCAGCGTTTCTTTCCTGGACGTCATTTGCTGCGGCTTCGGTGCAATTATATTGCTGCTCATGCTGTCCAAGACCTTTGAGCCCCAGGTCCTGGAAGTGACCAATGACAATCTCCGGGCCCAGGTGATCGAGAGAGAGCAAGCGCTGTTTGAGATACGCGGCCAGATAGAAGAATTGCGACGCCAGCTCGAGCGGGAGGATGCAGATTTGGAGACGCTGTTGACGGTGTTGGGAGACCTGCAGCGACAGCTCACCAACATTGAAGGACAGTTCGACACGCTGTCCGAGGCCCAGCAAGAAGTCTCCACGCAGACTCTTGAGCTGGCCCGTGCGCGCCAAAGTCTCACGGACGAGATGCAGCGCCTCCTCGGGCTGAACTTTCGCCGCGAATCTGGTTTGGTGGGCGGCATCAGCGTGGACTCTGAATACATTATCTTCGTGATCGACACCTCGGGCAGCATGCAAAGCGCAGCCTGGGGTCAAGCGGTACGCAAGGTACAGGAAACTCTAGCGATCTATCCCCAGGTCAAGGGCATTCAGGTGATGAACGACATGGGGGACTATATGTTTCCCGAATACAGCAGGCAGTGGCTGGAGGACAGTCCAAATCGGCGCAACAGCATCATCACGCGCCTCCAGTCCTGGGCCCCCTTTAGTAACTCAAGCCCGGTTGAGGGCATCAGCGCTGCCATCCGGGATTTTTACGATCCAGGAAAGCGGATCAGTATCTATGTCTTCGGTGACGACTTTACGGGGAACTCGATAGAGGAGGTGGTCGAAGCCGTGGACCGAGTCAATGTCGCGGATACCAGCGGCCGCCGTCGCGTCCGGATACACGCCGTTGCCTTTCCGGTCTACTTAGACCAACCCAATGCTCGGGTTTTTAGATTTGCAGCCCTAATGCGCGAGCTGGCCTACAGAAATGATGGTACCTTTGTTGGCCTAACGGAGTATCAATGAAACCCAAATACAGACACAGCAGCATCGCCCATTCTCCGCCCGCAGGACGCAGCAGCTTGCTGGCCGCTCTACTCTGCCTCGTTGTGGCGATCACCGCGGGATGCGGGACGGTGCAAGTTGAACTGGAAAGCAACTTTCCCGTTCCCCTGGTGGAGCCGCTGCCGGCGACGGTGGGTATCGTAATCTCTGAAGACCTTCTTAGCTTCCGCCACGATGAGGAGATTGCCGACGCTGGAAGCTATGAACTCACCCTAGGTCGAGCACCCATTGATCTGTTCAATAGTCTCGGCGCAGGCGTCTTTGGCAGCTATCAGCTCCTGGAGTCAGTGCCGGAGGACGGCGCCTTCGACGGCTACCTGCGGCCCAATATTCAGCAAATTCAATTCGCTGTGCCGAAGCAGACACGTTCCGAATACTACGAGGTTTGGATACGCTTTGATTTTGAGTTCCTGGATGAAGAAGGCACCCCGCTCAGCAACTGGATGTTGCCCTCCTATGGCAAGGCCAATGAGGGCGATTATGGCAATGCGGGCGCCGCGCTTCAGGCAGCGGCCCTTTCGGCCTGTCGGGACGCCATGGCCTTCTTCAGTTTGAACCTTTCGTCCCAGCCCAATGCCAAGCCATGGCTCGAACAAACCCTGGGGGGAGCCAACTCTGCTGCTCCACCCGCTATTAGCAAGGAGGAAACAAGATGAACCATTGGCTTCACATACTCCTGATTACTCTGTTACTGGGCGGCTGCGTGAATTCTACCGTGCAGCAGGTCAGAGAGCGCGAAACCGGGATCGTCGAGGGCCAAAGCGTAGTGATCCTGGGCGTGTCTAATCGGCCCAGCGCGACTGAGACCGAGGTGGGTTTCATCGACTGCGTTGCGGGCGATCTAGAGCGAAGCAGCTCAGAGATTCGCGTCATCCCGGTGGAAACGTTTAAAGACCTCACCTTTCCTTGGTTTGAGCCACGAACGGCCCCGGACAAGGCCAATCAACTGCCGGCCCTTTTGGCCAAACCCCGGCTCGCCGCCCAGCTAGACAAAATTGGTTTGCGCTACCTGGTCTGGGTGGACGGCCGCACGCGTCGAACCTCTTCAGCGGGCTCTATTGGCTGCTCCATCGCACCAGGCGGCGGTGGCTGCTTTGGTTTTTTAACCTGGGATGAGGATGCCTCCTACGAGGCCACGATCTGGGATACCGAAGACGGAAGAACGGCAGGTCGCATCTCTTCCGATGCTGAGGGAACCAGCTATATGCCCGCCTTGGTTGTTCCGATCCCGATCATCGCCCGGGTGCAAAACAACGCCTGTAAATCTCTGTCCGATCAGCTACAGGCCTTTCTCGTCAATAAGTAGATTACGACCTAGCCTAGGCGCGAGGGCGTATTTCGACCACCTCACCAGCGTATCGGTCTGGCTCCACGGAATACCATTCCTGAAGGCTGACATCATGCTTGTCGGTCAACTTGTCGCAGAGTTCATAAAAGGGCGGCCGTCCGGGGTCAGCCAGAATCACTCGCTGGGTCCCATTCTTGATTGCGCGGTTAATTAACAGGGCTAAGGGACTCACCAGGTTGTCCCAAAAGCAAATGTCGCCGCCAATAATCACCTCACGCTTGCCCATGTCCGGGCCTCGAAGGCGCGCAAAGTCGCTGCACCGAGTGATGACTTTGACGTCGTTTATCTCAGCAAACACATCAACATAGGGGAACACCGCCGGATCGAGGTCCACCGCGGTGACCTCCGCCTGAAAACGATGTGCGCAGAAGACCGAGGCCGCACCCCAGCCGCACCCTAGTTCCATCACCTTACTGCCCAGGGCAGGCGGATTCGCCGCCAGGTAATCCATGATCAGGAAGGCAGAACCCCAGGTTCTGGTGCCGTGTACCGTAGGTTGATAACGGCTTTTTAAGGCCTTAATCAGCCGATGTTTGTCCCGGAGCAGAAAAATTCCGTAGGCATAATCAATATGGGCCTCTGGAAGCCGTTCCAGTCTTGGCATAGTTCATCTCTCAGGGTTCAAGAAGAGCGGTTGACCGTGGATTTTAGTCCACAGAGGAACCCCAGACCATCAAATGAGTCTATCTTTTGTTAGCTATATTGGCCTTGCAGAACCCTCAACACCCCCCACAATAATCCCGAAGCTGGTTTTACTTAGCCAGACCCTGGGATGTACCATTCGGCGAGGGCCTCCCTCGCTCCACTACAACGCTCAACGCCTCATCCACTACCCACGGATCGCTATGCAGGAGAAGATGTGACAATGTCCACCGTCGATGAATTAGTCGAAGCTGGCAATGACTATCAAGCGGGGTTCATCACCGACGTTGAATCAGAAACGCTGCCGCCAGGTCTGGACGAAGAGGTCGTCAGATTCATATCCCAAAAGAAAGGCGAACCCGACTGGTTAACCACTTGGCGGCTGGAAGCGCTTCAAGGATGGCAGGCCATGCAGGAGCCCAAGTGGGCCCACGTTCACTATCCGCCCATCGATTTTCAGGCGATCTCCTACTACAGCGCACCCAAGAGCCAACAGGAAGGGCCCAAGTCCCTGGACGAAGTGGATCCCGAAATTCTACGCACCTATGAAAAGCTAGGCATTCCGCTTCATGAACAGGCGGCGTTAGCCGGCGTCGTCAATCCGGATGCCGACGCCGGGCGGCAGGTGGCCGTGGATGTGGTTTTCGACAGCGTTTCCATCACGACGACCTTCAAGAGCCGTTTGAAGGAAGCTGGCGTTATTTTTTGCCCCATCTCAGAGGCCGTGCATAGCCATCCTGAGCTGGTGCAGAAATATTTGGGGAGCGTCATCAGCAAGCAAGATAATTTCTATGCCGCCCTCAATTCTGCCGTGTTCAGCGATGGATCCTTCGTCTATATCCCCAAGGGCGTTCGCTGCCCCATGGAGCTTTCGACGTACTTCAGAATCAATGAGCGAAATACCGGGCAGTTTGAGAGAACCCTGATCATTGCAGATGAGGGTTCACACGTGAGCTATCTCGAAGGCTGCACCGCGCCCATGCGAGATGAGAACCAACTGCATGCAGCCGTGGTAGAGCTGGTGGCCCTCGGTGATGCGGAAATTAAGTATTCAACGGTTCAAAACTGGTACCCGGGAGACGCTGACGGCAAAGGGGGAATCTATAATTTTGTGACCAAGAGAGGACTCTGCGCCGGGCCCAGATCCAAGATTTCCTGGACTCAGGTAGAGACCGGCTCGGCCATCACCTGGAAATACCCAAGCGTGGTTTTGCGCGGCGATCATTCCGTAGGTGAATTTTACTCGGTGGCGTTAACCAACAACCGACAGCAAGCAGATACCGGGACGAAGATGATTCATATGGGTAAGCATACCAAGAGCACCATCGTCTCGAAGGGCATCAGCGCCGGGAACAGCGAAAATTGCTACCGAGGCTTGGTGCGTGTATCTCCTACGGCGGCTCATGCCCGGAACTTCACCCAATGCGATTCCCTGCTCATCGGAGACACCTGTGGGGCGCACACCTTTCCCTACATCGAAAACAAAAATAACTCAGCAACGCTGGAACATGAGGCCAGCACCTCCAAGGTCAGCGACGACCAGCTGTTTGCCTGTCAGCAACGCGGCATTGATACAGAAAAAGCGGTGGGCATGATCGTCAACGGTTTTTGTAAGGAGGTGTTCCGAGAATTGCCCATGGAATTCGCCGTTGAAGCCGGCAAGCTGCTAGAGGTTAGCCTGGAGGGGGCCGTCGGATGACCCTGCTACAGGTCGAAGGCCTCAAGGTTGATATCAACGCAGACGATGCCCCCATGCCCATCCTCAAGGGCCTGGATCTGGAGGTAAAGCCCGGCGAGGTGCACGCCATCATGGGGCCTAACGGCTCTGGCAAATCCACGCTCGCCAATGTCCTGGCGGGCCGGCCGGGGTATCGCGTCACCCAGGGCAGTATTCGCCTTGACGGCGATTCGCTACTTGATCTGGCTCCTGAGGAACGCGCTCAACGCGGTTTGTTCTTGGCCTTTCAGTATCCTGTTGAGATTCCCGGCGTCAGCAATATGGAATTCCTCAAGGCCAGCCTAGACTCCCTGGCTAAGGCACGCGGCGAGCAACAACCCGCTGCGGCAGCCGTCATCGGCGAAGCACGCGAACTGGCAAACTCCCTTGACCTGGACCCGAGCTTTCTCAAACGCGGGGTCAACGAGGGATTTAGTGGCGGCGAGAAAAAGCGCAACGAGATCATGCAGCTTCTGCTGCTTAAGCCGAAACTTGCCGTCTTGGACGAAACCGACTCGGGTCTGGATATCGATGCCCTGCAAACCGTTTCTGAGGGCGTTAATCGCTTTCGTCGAGAAGACAGGGGCGTGGTCTTGATCACCCACTACCAGCGCCTGCTGGAGCATATCGTGCCGGACTACGTACATGTACTTGCCGAGGGCAGAATCATCCAGTCTGGCGACAAAGATTTGGCTCTGGAACTCGAGGCCAAGGGCTATGCGTGGCTGACCTAGTGCTTCCGCAGGGACTGAGCCTACCATCCTGGATGCAGGCTGGTGATCAGGGACTCCAGGGGATTGGTCAAATCGATTCAGTGCTTCAGGCTGCTCTAGACAGCCCCCAATTCCGCGAGCGCTGGAAATACACGCGCCCTCGCCCCCTGCTTGAGCATCTAGAGGATCCTCAGCAGCTGCCCGTCTTTGAGGGCGTGGACCAGGAAGGGATCACCCTGACGACCACTGCGGCGCCTTCCTTCTGTCCCAGGCTAGAACCCCAGCACGCGCCAGAGGCCACGGCAAAACTTTGCTTGGCCAACACCCTGATTGTGATCGAGGTGGTCAAGCCCCTGACTGAGCCCCTGCGTATCCAGCACACGGCAAGCTCTCAGCCGGTTCTGCTCCGCCTTCATCCAGGGGCTGAAGTCGCGCTAGAAGAAACCTATGCGCCCGGCGAGTTTTTGCAGCAGGCAGTATGGATCGAGCTGGAGGATGGCGCTCGGCTATCCCATGCTCGAAATACCTTTGAGGCGGCGGATTGGCACTGGCAATACCTCTACGTCCACCAAGCCAAACATTCAGCCTATTCGCTGCATAACTACACCACTGGCACCCAGCTTCGGCGGCAGGATATTCATCTGGTTCTAGATGGTGAGGGCTGCGAAGCCAAACTGCTTGGGGCAGCGCGTATCGACTCCAAGACCACCCTAGATCAACATATCAACGTTGAACATCGTCAGGCTATGGGCAATAGCGAGCAGAAGTTTCATCATGTTGTTGCTGATGGCGGCAAGAGTACCTTCAACTCACGCATTCACATTCACCCCAACGCCAGGGGATCTGCGGCCATCCTCAGCAACAAAAACTTAGGGCTAGGACAGAGTGCCACCATTAACACCAAGCCTGAACTAGAGATATATAACGACGACGTTCAGTGTGCTCATGGCGCCACCATCGGGCGACTGAGTGACGATGAAATGTTCTACTTTACCAGCCGCGGCATCGCCTCCCCGGAGGCTACCGCTCTTCTGAGCAGAGGCTTTCTGAATCAGTGCATCCAGGGTGCCCTGGCAGAGGCTGCCTCAAACGCTCTAACCCACGTTGGGATAACGTTAGACCATGCATGATATTCGCCCAGACTTTCCCATTTTATCCCGGTCGAGCCGTAACCGGCCCTTGGTTTATCTCGACAATGGGGCAACCACCCAGAAACCCACGGCGGTGGTCGACGCGATAGCCAAGTACTATCGCCAACACAACGCGAACGTACACAGGGCCGCACATGAGCTGGCGGAAGAAGCCACCTCCATGATGGAGGCCGCTCGAGATGGGACGCGGAGATTCATCAACGCGCAGGCCCGCGAGGAAATCGTCTTCACTCGGGGCACCACCGAATCCATCAATCTAGTTGCCAACGTCTTGGCGGATCGTGTTCAGCCCGGACAAGACATTGTAATCAGCGAGCTAGAGCATCACTCCAATATCGTCCCCTGGCAGCTTCTCGCCCAGCGCCGGGGTGCAAATATTCGGGCTATCGCGATCACCGATGCAGGTGATCTGGACTTGGCCCACGCAGCAGAACTGATCACGGACAATACGGCGATCCTCGCGGTGTCGCATATTTCCAACGGGCTCGGCAGCGTCAATCCCGTAGGCACGCTGATCGACATGGCCAAGAAGGTCAATGCCCTAACCTTGATCGACGGTGCTCAGGCTGTCTTGCATGAACGGATTGATGTGGCTGCCCTGGATTGCGATTTTTACGTCTTCTCCGCCCACAAGATGTTCGGACCCACGGGCATAGGCATCCTCTATGGAAAATTGGATCTGCTCAACGCTCTGCCACCCTGGCAGGGAGGAGGAGAGATGATTGAGCGCGTTTCAATAAAGACCAGCACCTATCAGGCCGCACCCTTCCGCTTTGAGGCCGGCACGCCAAATATCGCGGGGGCCGTCGGCCTTGGCGCCGCGCTCGAGTATCTGGAGCCGTTGCCCCTAGCCGACCTCGTAACCCAGGAGGAATCCCTGGTAGCGGAGACGCTTATCGAGCTAGAAAAAATTCAGGGCTTCAGGCTAATTGGCCGCCCGAAACAACGCAGCTCCGTCATCTCCTTCTTGCTTGAAGGTGCCCATCCCAATGATGTGGGCACGCTCCTTGATCAGCAGGGTATTGCCGTCAGGGCCGGGCATCACTGTAATATGCCGCTCATGGATCGCCTGGAAATTCCGGGGACCGTGCGTGCATCCTTCAGCCTGTACAACAACGAGGCTGATGCGGAAGCCTTGATCGAAGGCGTGGCCAAGGCGACCACTTTTTTGTAGCCCTGGCTCGGAGCCTCGCGTGATGAGGGTGTTCTTGTCCATTTGCCAAGAACACCCTCCGACGAGATAATTCAGTCCAACTACTGGAAATTGTATTCCTATGAGCAGCGCACCGAGCATTCTGGTTTCTGAACAAGCCAGCGCCCACATACATAAGCAGGTATGCCAAGCCCAGAGCCAATTTCTACGATTAGGCGTAAAGCCCAGTGGCTGCAATGGTTACAGCTATACCCTGGACTTTCTCGACCACGCCGATGAGGACGACCACCATGTGGTGATCAATGACCAGGTCACCATTTGCATCAAGCAGGCCGAAGCTGATTTAGTCTCCGGTACCGAAATCGATATTGTCACCCAAGGCTTAAACTCGGCCCTGGTTTTCAAGAACTCCAAGGCGACAAGCTACTGCGGATGCGGTGAAAGCTTTGCCTTCGATTCGCCCGAAACGCTCGATCAGGGTTCAGGTGCAGCCGTTCCCTCGCTGCCGGACGCAGGCCTAGCCGTGGACGCGATGGAGCCAAAGCAGGACTGATGGAGCGGCGAATTGTAACGACAAACCGCGACTGCCCTGCACGACTCGTTCCCACGGGGGACGAGGTTTGTATACCCAGCGGGTCCTTCATCACGTTGACTCAGGCCCTGGGCGGTAGCTTTACCGTAATCGTCAACGGCAACATGGCGCGCATCGCGGGTACCGATGCCGATGCCCTGGGCCTGGAGATTCTGACATTGGCATTTCCCGCCTCCGATCAGGGGCGCGGGATTGACGAAGCCCATGTCTGGACCGCACTACGCTCGGTATTTGATCCTGAAATTCCAGTCAATATTGCCGACCTCGGTCTTATTTACGGCGTTCATATCGAGGACGATGCGGTGAAAATTGACATGACGCTGACGGCACCCGGCTGCGGCATGGGTCCGGTGCTGGTGGAAGAAGTCCAGCATCGGGTTATGCAGGTTCCTGGCGTTGGCTCGGTAGCCGTCGATTTGGTCCTCGACCCGCCTTGGTCCCGAGACATGATGAGCGAG
This sequence comes from Gammaproteobacteria bacterium UBA7376, assembly GCA_002470275.1. Lineage (GTDB taxonomy): Bacteria > Pseudomonadota > Gammaproteobacteria > Pseudomonadales > Azotimanducaceae > UBA4421. The sequence goes on from DKNY01000060.1 coordinate 103,400, forward strand.
GAAGCTCAACTCGAGCTGGGCTTGTTCTGACGGTGGCGCTTACCCTGGACATACAGGAGCTGAAGGCGACCTTTGATTTTCTCGACGACTGGGAGGAGCGCTACCGCTTTATTATTGATCTAGGCAAAGAGATCCGTCCCCTCGAGGATTCACAAAAAACAGAAGCCAACCTAATAAGAGGGTGTCAGAGCCAGGTTTGGCTCACCTATACCCAACAGGACGAGCAGCTGGTCTTTCTGCTCGACAGTGATGCTCATATTGTACGTGGACTGATCGCAGTGGTTCTGATCGCCATTAACGGCAAAACGGCTGATGACATCGTTGCGCTGGACATCGAAGGCCTTTTCGCCGAGCTGGACTTGCTCGCGCACTTGTCGCTAACCCGAGGCAATGGCCTACGCGCGATGATCCTAAAAATTAAACAGGTTGCAGCAACTCTGGCATCCGTGTCCTAACGGCTTCTCTCTCGCCAGCGCAGGTATCTAGACCAGTCATCCGGGGTATCAACATCCCAGACCGTCTCCATCAACGCTACGCTGAGCCCCAGCGCGCGAGCGCGGCTCAGCGTCTGATCGAGCACCTGATCCGTACCCCAGGCAATATTCTTAAAAATCTCCGGCATTGGCTGCCTAAGGCCAATGAGCCCATACCCACCATCCTCTGCCGGACCAAGGAGCAGATCCGCGGTGCCGCCGCGCACGACCGCTGAAGTCAGATAGTCGGCATCGATCCCGGGACAATCTGAACCTATCAACAAGGCCAGGTCAGCGCCCTCCTCCAGCATCTGAGCCAGCCCATGGAACATGCGCTCACCCAGATCGGCTCCGCACTGCAGGTGAACAGGCAGGCTCCAGCCCTCAGACCACTGGAACGTCTCCTGACTGTGCTCCGTGACCCAGAGTTGGGGCTGCCAAGTGGGGTGCTCCCCGCCCAGCGCAACTGGCGGGGTAGCGTGGAGCGGTTCAATACCCATGAGGCATTGGGCCACCAACTGCCGATGGGCGGCCGCCGCCCCCTCTTCTCCGAGCAGCGGAATTAAGCGCGTCTTCGTCTGCCCTGGCTGAGGGGTCTTCGCGAAAATACCAAGGCTGACCTTCATGGCCTGGGTCCGTAATAGCGCTGATAGAGATCCTCAGCGCTGACGCCGAAGTAGTAGCACGCCCGATACCACCACATGGACAGCACGGTTTTCAGCCATCCTTGACGTTCCCACCGCGCGCCGCTGGCGGTGATCGCAATCGCTGGCGCAAAAAATTGATGATCCCTGAGTCGCTGGAGTCTGCGGCTGACTTCAATGTCTTCCATCAAAGGCTGAGGCGGGAATCCCCCAATGCGATCAAGCAGCGAGCGGTGAAAAAACATTGCCTGATCGCCGGTACACATCCGGGTTCGCCGAGAGCGCCAATTCATTAAATAAGCCACTATGGGTAGCCCCCAGTGCGAACCGGAGAGAGAGACATCAAAGCGCCCCCACCCCAGGGCCCTGGACTGGGACAGGCGGGTCAAATAGTGCCAACTGGCCTCGATGTAGCGTGTGTCAGCGTGCACCACCCAGCACCATGGCGTATTTAAAACGGCAATCCCTTGGGCAATTTGTCCTCCACGAGACGCCGGGTAAACGAACCATTGGCCGCCCAAGGCAGCTACTTGGGCTCGAGCCCTATCTCGCTGTGCTTGATTTGGCGACGCCTTGGTTGGCCCAGGGCTGGCCTCGACCACCACAAGTGGAATCGAGCGGCTGAGAGAGTCGATCTCGAGCAACAGAGCAGACAGCTGATTAAATTGATGGGCCACAGGAATCACGATACCCAATGCGGTGCTGTCTCTGGCGAGGTCACGGTCTGTTTCACCCCTTACCATTCATGCTCCCTCCAGTGAGGTGAATCCAACGATGCGATCACCGGCTTCGCCCTGTAGACTCCTTGCGGCCGGCGGTAAAGATCATACAATTTCGGCCGGAAAAGTCCTTAGCAAACCAACGGGGGTTTGCATCGTATTTTGTTTTTGGGGAGGCATCGATGTATCAAGAATTTAAAGAAACCTGGTCGGCACTGACGTCACCTGGCGCGGACTTTGAGGTCATCACCACCCCTATCAGGGACATTCCTGTTCCCACCTACCGTACGGCACCTGCCACGCTCCGCGATATATGGCTCAGCACCCTACCCTACGGCGACAGAGAGTACCTGATCTATCGCGATGAGCGCCTTACCTATGGCGAGGCGCACCGCCAGGTCGCCGGGCTGGCGAACTGGCTGATCGCACACGGCGTGCGCCCCGGTGACCGAGTGGCCATCGCCATGCGAAATTATCCCGAGTGGATGCTGAGCTACTGGGCCATCGTCTCCATGGGCGCTACGGTGGTGGGCATGAATGCCTGGTGGGTTGGCGACGAGATGCGCTTCGGCCTAGAGGACGCCGACCCCAAGGCGTTAATTGTCGACCAAGAGCGCCTGGCAACCGTCAGTGCCCTAGGAGATGCCCTGTCGGGCATTCACCTCATCGGCGTTCGCCTCAGCACGCCAGAGCCCGGCGTCACCCCCTGGTCAGAGGCCACGGACGGTACCGAGCCCTTGCCGGAGGTCGCCATTGATACCGATAGCGACGCCTGCATCTTCTACACCTCCGGCACCACCGGCCGCCCCAAGGGCGCACAGCTCACCCACCGGGGCTGCGTTAGCAACGTCTGGAGCCTCCTATTCTCTGCGGCCATGCAGCGTGCTCTGGCCATCAAGAACGGGAAGATGAGCGAGAGCGACGAACCCCCCATCCCCGTTACGCTTGTCACCACGCCTTTGTTTCATGTAACGGCCAATAACTGTGTGGCCCAGGTCGCGACAATTGCCGGGGGTAAGCTCGTACACATGTACAAGTGGGATGCAGCTGATGCCCTTGCACTCATCGAGGCCGAAAAAATCTCAGCGGTTAGCGGGGTCCCGGTGATGGCGCGAGAAATCATTACTCATCCCAATTTTGCCAGCACGGATACATCAAGCCTTTTGACTTTGGGCGGGGGCGGCGCCCAGCTGCAGCCGGACTTGGTGGACAAAATCGATCAACAGGTCACCACGGCAAGGCCAACCACTGGCTATGGCATGACCGAAACCTGTGGCGTCATTACCTCTATCGGTTACGACCACTTTGTTGATAAACCAGAAAGCTGCGGACCACCGCTGCCCTGCTTTGAGGCCAAAATCGTTAACCCGGACAGCGGTGAGCAAATGCCCGAGGGGGAGCCAGGCGAACTCTGGGTTCGTGGTGCCCAGGTCATCCGTGGTTATTTGAATCGCCCCGACGCGACGGCGGAAACCATTATCGATGGCTGGCTGCGGACCGGAGATATGGCCAGGCAGGATGAGGATGGTTTCGTCTATATCGTCGACCGCATCAAGGACATGGTGTTGCGCGGCGGGGAAAACATCTACTGCGCCGAAGTAGAGAGTGCGATATTCAAGCACCCTGCAGTTGCTGAATGCACGGTTTTCGGCGTCGTCGATGATCGCCTTGGTGAAGAAGTGGGGGCTGCCGTTGTCCTAGTTGAAGGCGCAGGGCAAGATGCTAAGGCCCTTCGCGAGCACTGCGCCTCGCTTATCGCCAAGTTCAAAATTCCTCGCTATATCTGGTTTATGGATGAGGCGCTGCCCCGCAATGCTTCGGGCAAGTTCCTAAAACGAGAGCTCCGCGACAGCCTCAGCGTGGACAGCAGTCACTAGACAAAGGGAGGGTTAGGCGTCGTCGGAGAACGTGTTCGCGTAAGCATCGCGAAGCAGATTTTTCTGGACCTTACCCATGGCGTTCCGCGGCAGCTCTGACAGATTGAAGACTGCCTTGGGCTGTTTAAAGCGGGCAAGCGTATCCGCGAGCGCTCGGTCCACCTGCTCCAGGGTGACCTCCTGCTCGTGGGGCACTACCACCGCCACCACGGCCTCACCAAAATCTGGATGAGCCACCCCAATAACCGCCGCCTCGCTCACCTCAGGCATTTTATCAAGCGCCACCTCCACTTCCTTGGGATAGACGTTAAAGCCCCCGGAGATCACCAAATCTTTGGCTCTCCCAACAATGGAGACCCGCCCCCCTTCGTCCACCCGCCCTAAATCGCCGGTGATAAAGAACCCATCTTCACGAATCTCCTGTCGCGTTTTCTCCGGCATCCGCCAGTAGCCGCTAAAGACACTGGGGCCTCGCACTTCAATGGTGCCAATCTCACCCACCGGCACCGCCTCACCGGCATCATTTGCGATACGCAGTTCAAGGCCGGGTAAGGCGAAACCCACGGTCCCGGGCTGCCGATCACCCTCCAAGGGATTCGTCGTATTGATGATAGTCTCGCTCATGCCGTAGCGTTCTAAAATTCGATGGCCGGTTGCCGCCTCCCAGGCCAGAAAGGTCTGCTCCGTCAGTGGCGCGGACCCGCAGATAAATAGGCGAATCTGCTGCACCCGTTGTGCATCCAGGTCTGACAGTGCCAGCAATCTCGTATAAAAGGTGGGCACCCCCATCATGACCGTGGCCTTGGGGAGCCATTGCAGTACCTCAGCCGCATCAAAACGCGGCAGGAAGACCATGGGTGTCCCCATCAACAGCGCACAGTGGCTGGCGATGAAGAGGCCATGGACGTGAAAAATCGGCAGCGCATGCAGCAGGACATCGTCTTCCCGCCAGCCCCAGGCGCTACACAGCGCCTCGGCATTCGCCGCGAGATTCCCGTGAGAAAGCATCGCCCCCTTTGAACGACCCGTCGTCCCGGAGGTGTACAAAATAGCGGCCAATTGTTCTGAATCCAAAACTTCGGTGGGCGGCGGCCCGGTCTCAACGGAGGAAAAGAGCGTCGTAGAAATCAGGGGACAGCCGTGGCTGCGAGACCTCAGCTGCGCTGAGGGAACGTCTGTCCTGGCATGGGCGCCCACATACAGCGCCGGTTGCGAGTCCTCTATGAAGTATTCGAGCTCTTTCTCCGTATAAGCCGTGTTGAGCGGCACATAAACCAACCCGACCTTTAGCGCAGCGAGGTAGAGCGCCAGATTTTCCGGCGACTTTTCTACTTGAACCAGTACTCGCTGGCCCCTTTGGAGCCCCATATCGAGCAACTTAAGCGCAATGTCGTCAATGACTGACAGGAGGTCGGCATAGTCCCAGGTCTCATCCCCAGGCAGCAGCAACGCCGACCCCTGGGCGTTGTCCCTAAATTTCTGCTCTAGCTGCTGATAAAAATTCATAGCGTCCCCCTCGCGCAGAATGAATCACCTGATCAGAGAGTACTGTGCCGTCCCCAGGCAGCAACATTTTACGTCGCTTCTATCTCAAGAATAGAGCGCTTTTGGTTTGCAACATCTAAAGACATCTGTTAACTTTTGGTTCTCTCTAGTAAAGCCCTGCCGGGCACCTTGTAAAAAGGTAAGGGGGAAGGTCGATAGTACGGGAAGTGGAGAGCCCTGCTATAAAAACGATCTAGGACACCGAGCAGCTCTGCTGCCGACAGGTCAGATGAGGGGAGAGCATCTTCTGTCATTCCCAACAGAACAATAATAATGGGAACTTCAGCCGCCTTTAGGGGCGGCTTTTTCGTTGTCACTGGGGGTGAGCCTAGCAGCAACCCCCTATTCGTCGTACCCTGCCCTTTTTTTGAGCACAGGCCGTGACCCAAGACAGTCCGTTTCTAGTCCCAAAGTTGGGCAACATCGCACCAACCTCCATGAACCTCCCGGGCAGTAAGTCCATTGCCCTGCGTCAACTCGCTCTAGCGGCGCTGGCACCAGGCACCAGCTCCGTCATCGGCGTTCCGGCCTGTGACGATACCGAGGCCATGATCGATTGCCTTAGGGCACTGGGCGCCGATTTGCGAGAGGACGAAAAAGGCATCCATATCAGCGGACCCATTAATCTAGGATCTGAGACCATCCGTCTCAATGCACGCATGAGCGGCGCGTCCACAAGGCTATTGATCGGCATCGCCGCCTTGCGGAAAGGCGTTACCCTAATTGACGGACACCCCTCTCTCCGCGCCCGCACCAACCAGCCTTTATTCGACGTGCTAAGGCGCCACGGCTGCCAGATCAGCAGTCCCAACGAGGGGCTGCCCGCGGAAATACGCGGCGGACTGCACGGGACAGAGGTCATTCAAATCGATGGCTCCCTTTCCAGCCAATATATCAGTGCGCTGCTGATCATCGCCCCGTTGCTGGGCGCCGCCCAGAAGCAGCCGGTTCAGGTCCAGATTCTCGGGGACCTCGTCTCTCGTCCCTATATCGACATCACCCTCAACGAAATGGCAAAGCGAGGGATTACGGGACGTTGGCTGACGAATCAAAGGCTAGAGGTCGCCCCGGGCACCTATCAAGGCGGCAGCTTTGAGGTTGAGGGCGATGCCACCGCCGCCACCTACTTCGCCGGACTGGCCTTGCTGCACGGGGCAGAAATCGAACTCAAAAACCTTGGTCATGACAGCCGGCAAGGGGACTATGCTTTTTTCGAGGTGATGGAAAGCTTTGGCGCTCAGGTACAGCGCGGCAGCAGCACGACCATAGCAGGACCCAAGGCGCTTAAGCCGGTATCGGAGATTGATATGGTGACCATGCCTGATGCTGCCCTGACGCTCATCACGCTGTCCCCGCTGCTTGATCAACCCCCAAGGATTACTGGCCTCCAGTCTCTCCACCACAAGGAATGCGATCGCTTAAACTGCCCCGCCCGGGAATTCGAGTTCATGGGCATTAATCGAGACCTCTCCTCAGATAGCATTCAAACGAAACCCACGCCACCAGAGACCATCAAAACGCATACCCTTAACACTTATCACGACCACCGTATGGCCATGGCCTTTTCGTTGATCGGTAGCGTCACCGGCACTTTAAGCGTGGATGACCCGAGGGTGGTCGATAAAACCTATCCCGGATATTGGACCGACTATATTGCCCTAGAGACAGGGGTACGGTAATTGAAATTCTGTTAATCTAGAGTTGATGACGTTCGGCGATCGTTCACGCTGAATCCGGATAGGCGTCTGTCATGGCGCGATAGGTCTATCTGCTGCGAGTAAAAGAAAAAATTCAGTATTTTCGGATCAGCGGCACTGCCCGCGGCTGCAAAAGTCCGATCAGGGGGCAAAAGGATGAGCAACGGAGATATCTTCGATCACGAAACAAAGGTTTTGGAGGCTGCAAAGTCCCTATCTGAAGCCGGGAGCGCTAATGGCGACGACCATGCCGCCTTGGTAGGCGAGTACCAAAAATTACTTCGAACCACCCGCCGGGTGATCAAGCTAAGCGATAAAAGCGAACAACGTCTCACCGAGCTCTCCAAGGAAGCCCAAGAAACCAACAGTCAGCTGGAAAATCTTTCCAACCAGCTTTCTAAATACCTCTCTCCACAAATTTACCAGTCTATCTTCAGCGGCAACAAAGCCGTCGCCCGAACTAGCTCCCGCAAAAAACTCACGGTGTTTTTTGCTGACCTTTGCGGCTTTACCAGCATCGCCGAAAATCTTGAATCTGAAGATGTGACGGATATGCTAAATCTCTACCTAGAGACGATGACGCAGATAGCGCTGAGATACGGTGCGACCATCGACAAGTATATTGGCGATGCAATCATGTTGTTCTTTGGGGATCCTGAGTCCGAGGGCGTCAAGGAGGATGCCCTGGCCTGTGTCCGGATGGCCATGGAGATGCAGGAAACCTTAGCCGGCCTTCAGAATAACTGGCACCAGTATGGATTGCAGGACCCGCTGCAGATGCGTATCGGCATTGCCACGGGCTTTTGCACAGTTGGTAACTTCGGCAGCGAGGCCAGACTCGAATACACCGCAGTTGGCACTGGCGTAAACCTTGCCTCTCGCCTCGAAACGGCTGCTGACAATGGCGAAATCCTGATGTCCTTCGACACCTATTCCCTGATCTCTGATCAGATTCCATGTCAGGAACTGGATACGGTAAACGCAAAGGGTATTGGTCCCGTTCGCACCTTCTCTCCAATCAGAAACCTCGAGGAAGCCCCCACCCTGCTGCAGTTGTCCGTGGGTAATGCCTCTATGAAGACAGACTTGATGACGCTGGACGAAGAGGAGCTGAAGGCTTTCGAACACTCCCTAGAGCGCGCTATTGAGCATGTCAGAGCGCACCGACGTGACGCCGCACGACAGGAGTCCCTGCTTTAAGCCACTGAGCCGGCCACAGTGCCTGGTTAAGAAACGTAGCCCCGGTAGACGAAGACCGGGCCCTCTTCCGTATCCGTCACCTCAAACTCGAAGCGCTGCACGCGACGAGCCATCTCGATAAAGCCTAACCCTGCGCCCTTTGATCCTTCGGGGGGGCCGCTTCTCAGACGCTCTTTGTACATTTTTCGCAGTTCGCCCGCATCCTTCATGCTGAGTTCGAGCAGCGTATTCTCCAGGGCAGTTCGCTTATTCGAATCAATGGCGTTGACCGCTTCGATCAAAAAGCCTTCTTCATCCGTCTGACTGATTGCAATCGTACCAACGCCGTCCCCGGTCTCTGGGGAGCGCAGCGTTGCATAACGAATAATGTTCTGAGCCTGCTCAACGAATACACCAAACACCCTTTTCGCGACTACGTCCGTTGAATCAACGTCGGAGAGCTGCTGACGTACTGGGTTGGATATTGAAGTCAGCAGGTCCTCGGAAAGAGGGCCTGAGTAGCAAAAGAGCGTACGACGAGTCTGCATAAATTTATGGAGCTCGAGAGTTTCATTATTAAGCATATCTATTATTCCTAGCTTGGCGGAACCGCAGGGGATGGCGTCTAGATTCTCTGATTGGTGCCCGTTATGACGAGCTGGATTCCATGGGAACTTCTTTGAGCTCGAATGTGCAGCGCTCTAGATCCTCAGCGAAGTCCTCACCGGCCTCAAGCATGGTGTCGTCGTCTGCTCGGTAGTTCCAGTTAACCTTCACCGCCAGCCCGTTCTCTGCTTTTTCTTCAAAAAACTCGAAGAAGTCGAAGAAGAACTTTGCTGATGAGCTGTTGAAGTAGAAGAGCTCGAGATCAACGGTATATTCCCCGCTGATTGGAACCACCTTGTTCAATTCGGTCATCACCGGAGAGGAAAACTCCTGGATATTCTCCGGGTAGCACTCCCCCACCATACGACAATGGATTTCGGATATTTCTATCAGCGGTGTACGCTGGGTTGCCGGCTGCTGCATTGTTATCTCTCCTCAACGTCTCTTACGACAACTTCTGAATCGTCCGCGTTTATCGAAAACGCAAGCAACGTCAGGTCATCACGATAGGGAGCGCCGGCCCGGTAAAGATCGACGCTGGTCATAATGTTATCTACCAAACCAACAGGGGTGGTTTGAGCCGCATTCTGGAGCGTACGCAAGACACGACGACGCCCAAAGGCAATGGGCCTATCCTCGGCACTCATAACGTCCGTAATGCCGTCTGTCAGCATAACGAAGGCGCCATCGGGATTTTCCACAACGTGCGTAGAGAAGGTAAAGCCCCCTGATGCACGAGAAGATCCAACCGATTTCCGATCCCCCTTGATTTCCGAGGCACCGGACTCGGACACCCGAAAAAGGGACGACTTCGCGCCGGCATATTCAAGACGACGATCTTTGCGGTGGTATATACAGACGCCGCCGTCAAAGCCCTCATCGATCTTTTGATTCGCGTTATCCTGCTGACTCAGCGTCTCCATCAAAATCTGATTCGCCCGCGTTAGGTAGTCTCCAGCATTTTGTGCGTAGGATTCATCAATAGCGCGCTCGAGAACAGAACGGGCGATGATGGACAGGAAGGCACCTGGCACGCCGTGCCCCGTGCAGTCAACAACCGCTATATAAACGCGATCCGGCAGACTCTGGACAAAGTAGATGTCGCCACCTACCAAGTCTCTGGGCCGCCAATGCACGTTAAAGGAGATGTCTCCCGGATACTCTTTCGGCAGCAGAGCATTCTGCAGGCGCGCTGCATAGCGGATCGAGCTGTCGATCTCGTCCTTGGCTCTGACAAGCTCCTCAGTTCGAGCATTGATGAGTGAAGACACTTCGTCGGACATGCGTGAAAACGCTACGCCCATGAGCTCGATAGATACCCGTTCCTTGGTTTCATCATCACCCGTTGCCAATTCCTGACGCATGTGTTCAATGTCACCAATCATCATATCTTTGGCGCTACCCTCGAGTTCCCCCGCCAGGTTCTCCATTTTCTCAAACATCAGATTGTCGCGCTCCTGACGACCCCTAGCGCGGTTTAACCGCTGCTGTTCAGCGTCCAGGAGTTGATCGCGATACTGATCGATGGTCTCCGCAAGCCTGCCAACCTCATCTTCATCCGAAGCCAACAGCTTGTTACGACCTGGCATTTCGAGCGTAAGGTCCCCTCTCGCCATGCCGCGCAATATTTCAATGGCCGCGGAAATTTGACTAAATGCACCCCAGGTAAGCACCAGGATCAGTAGGATGATGGCACTGGCCACCGCACCCATCGTTGTATACGAGGCGATGGACGTTTGCTGCTGCTGGGCAATGTTCCGGCTCTGGTCCTTAAAAATCATCAGGCTGATTTCTTGGGCCGTCACTCGATTACTGATGGGAATAGAGGTAATTGATACCCCCAGCTCTGGCACCACTTCGCTGAACGTCGCATCGGACGATTCCAGGGCGCGCTGTTCTCCCTCAGAGATCAGGCGACGCAGGTTACCGACGCCATACTCAACGTCGGCGCTGCCGCCATCGTCATAATAATCATCCAGGCTGATGCTTTGACCACTAGACCTCACTGCCAGCCGCACCTGAAAATCCTCGCTAAACAACTCGAGGTTATCCACCAGATTCTTACCAATCACCACCAGCGCAACTGGCTCGCCATCGGCGTCCTGCACGCCAAAGCTCAGCGCGTCGTTGATCGAAAGCGGCTTCTGGCCCGCAATGTCCGTGATTCTCACAATATCCCGAGTAGGCGCCGTAATTGCGGTCCTGAGGAAACTGTCGAAATTGAGAAAGAAGTCAGGCCTTGCCTGATTACTGCAGGGGTCCGCACCGTGAAGGAATAAACTAGATAAGCAATATACTTGGCGGCCCGTTACCGTGTAGGCCATCACAAAACTGATTTCTTCGAGGTCAACGGCCTCTTCAAAAATAAAGTCTAGGTATCCTCGAGCGTTTTCCAGGTCCTCGTCGCGCAGGGCTGCCACCAAGGGGTTATCGCCATCTGTCCCCTCGAAAGCGTTCATTGTAGGGTCCCACATATCCACGACTTCAGGGGACCCAAGTTCCGGGTCAAATTTTTCCACCGACTGTTCAAACTGTGCATCCGAGGCAGAGAGCCAAGCGGCACTGTAGGTTTGTGCGAGGGAGTCTGAGGTGAAATCGTCTGCCGCGCTCTGCAGCCGTTGTATCGAGTAAACCAGGATTGTCGCAATGAGCGTAAAACCCAAGACGAGTGCGGAGAGAAGTTTATTTCTGATCGACATTATTATTATTGGTCCTTTTTCGGCCGCTTTAACGGCCCGCCCTAACCTTTGGGCGTGTGTTTACTCGAGCCTATACGCTACCGTCATCACGACGTCCTTAACCTCAACAGCGCTGCCGTCCGAAACATAGGGTTCGAACTGAAGCGTCTCTACAAACCGCATGGCGGAGCGATCAAACATACGGCGCGGTTTCGCTTCCACAATAACCGCCGCTGAGGTCTTGCCTTCGACATCCACATTAAATCGAACGGTGACTTCACCGCTGACCCCATAGGACATCGCGCGACGCGGAAACTTTAGTTTGCCCTGTGACAGCAACTGAACATCAACGTTGCCGACACCGTCGACACGACCCTCATACGAAGCGGCCATCACGGTAGACCCTGAGAGTGCAACGATGAAAGCCAAAAGAGCAGATGCAAACAACGGCCCCTTTCTCACTTGATTCTTCACGATTCTTCCTTCCTAGCTTTAATCACGGAACCCACGCCTCCCGGGTTGGAATCCTTCGCCCCTACCCTCGCTACTCTACCTTTCCAGGGTCACCCATTTCAACTTTTGGTATACAACTTATCTTCTGCGCGGTGCCACAAAGCCGTAGGGGATAGGGACCCTCTTCCTTCGACCCTTCCTAAAGCGCAAATTCTATTCCCAGGAACCGGGGCAAGAGGGAAAAAACTTCACAAAATCAGACCCTAGAGAGATAGGGAGATGCTCGGGTGATACGCCAAAAGCGTGCACATTCCAGAATTCCCCATGTTAACATCTTTGTCACAGGATAAATCTGAGAGCAGATTTGCAGACCGAAAAACCAATGCCGCAACAGTCAGATTTCTCAGCGACGTTTTGGGGCGTCAGGGGCTCTATTCCCGTGCCCGGCAAGGAGACCGTCAAATACGGTGGCAATACGCCCTGCCTTGAGTTGAGGGCTGGAGAGAAACTGCTGCTTATCGATGCGGGGACTGGCATTCGCAACTTTGCCAGGCAGCTCAGCAACGCAGAGGATGGCGGCCTGGAGCTTACGATCCTCCTTAGCCACACGCATTGGGACCATATCCAGGGCATACCCTTCCTCGGCCTGGCCTATGACCCCCGTAACACCATCAACATTATTGGGCCCAAGCGACCCGACACCCACCTGATGGACGCCCTGCAAAGACAGATGCGCGCCCCAAATTTCCCAGTTCCGTTTGAAGCCTTGCAGGGCATCAAGACCGTGAAGGAAATTGAGCCGGGCACCAGCCTGACCTTTGGTGAGGTCACTGTTCGCACAGCGGAATTAAACCATCCCGATCGAAGCATGGGTTTTAGGGTGGAATATGCCAACAAAGCTCTCGCTTACTGTCTGGACCACGAACACACGGACGTAGAGCAAATTCATCCTGGGCTGGCAGAACTTGGGCAAGGGGCCGATCTTTTGGTCTTTGATGCAGCCTACTGCGATGAGACCTATCCAAGGTTTAAGGGCTGGGGTCACTCCACCTGGCAGGTCGGACATCAAACTGCTCAAACGCTGGACGTTAAAACGCTAGCTCTGTGTGGCTACAACCCAGACCTAACCGACCGGGATTTGGATGAAATTGCCGCCAAAGCCGAAGCGCTGCCCGGCAACACTCTCGTCACCCAGGAAGGCGCAACCGTTACGCTTTAAGCCAAAGCACTCGGGAATACACAAGAAAGTTAGATCACCTTGGAAACAGAAGCTCAAAAAGAAATCGTTGCAAAAATTCTCCCCTCGCTGACGGCAGAGGAAGTGGATCAGTTCCTGACTTATCTAGAATTTCGCGAGGCGGCCATCGGTTCTATCCTGGTTTCTCAAGGCGAAACAGATCGGGACCTCTACCTTTTGCTCAACGGAGCCTACAGCGTATTTTCCAAATTTCGTGTGAATCTGACTTCCGTCGCCATGAATACCGCTAACTTCCCCGGCCCCGGCCTGCTGGGCGAAGTTAATCTGGTTCTGGACAGCACGCGAACCGCCACCGTTGTTGCACGTGAAGCATGCGCCTACCTTTATCTCTCCAAGGACGCCTTCGACAGAATGACTGCCGAAGCACCGCAGATCGGGATCAAGATTGTCACCACCGTGGCGTCTATCATTCACGGCAGATCCGAAAACACACGCCGAGTCATGTACACCAACCTCATTTCAGAGAGCCCTAGCGTCCCTGTAGGCATCTCGCGCATCGGACGGTGGATGGGTAAGTGGACTCGCGTCTCAGACGATATAAGCACCAAGCTCTTCGGCGACTTTGAGGGCGAGAACTTCAACAGCTAGCCCGGTCGCGCCACCTGCTCGGATGATCTGCCTCGGTTTGGGGTTTGTTGACCCCCTTGTTACCATGCCGCTGTGGCTCCGTAGTTCAATGGATAGAATAGTCGCCTCCTAAGCGATAGATACAGGTTCGACTCCTGTCGGGGCTACCACTTTTCCAGATACATCAATATCTTAAGAATCCAAACCTCGGTTTGTACGGCATTTTGGACGGCAGTGCCCAGCTCGAATCACCCGCGCCTACCGCTTGTCCCTACCGTGGAGTGCGCCAGGGTTAGCGAGCAACCCTGCGGATTCAAAGGGGCTATACCTACGGCGCTTACTCTGGCCTAGCGCAAGGAAAGTTCCCCCAGCCTTTTACCGTCAGAACGAGCGTGCGTGCGAACGCGACCAGAGCCACATTGGATATGGTGCGAGCGATGCTGGCGGGCTACAGCCGAAACTTTACGCCTGCTGATGTCCAAATGACCCGACAGAAGCTGATCAAAGGCAGGGCTCGCGATTTCGAAAGCCTGGACCTAAAGCTGCGTTCGCTCCACCCCATTCTGCACTTTGGCAAAGGGATGGATTACATTGAGCAAGAACAGCAGATGCTGTTTGCGATGGAGCTTGCTGATTACCGACAAATCGCAAACAAGTACCTAAACGAAGATAGGATGATCTACCTGGTTGTTGGCGACCGGGCCTCCCAGCTAGAGGGCGTCAAAGCCTTTGCCAAAGGGGAGGTCGTCGAATTAGATATCTATGGCAACCCGCTTGGCGAGAGAGCAGACGGCTAATTTAGAGCGAGACAGCAACGAGGATTTACTTGATTCAGGAACCAAACCGATATCGCAGCTTGACCACCAACTGCTCGCCAATAGGATCGCTAAAGGCGTCATCAAGCACTTCACCGAATGCGCCACGCTCCACGTACTCCTCACCGTTCAAGGTATAAACCACGAACAGCTCGGAGAGCGGCGCAATCTCCCAGCGATACCGAAACTGGAGAGATATGTTGGATATCGAAAAATCTTCGCTTAGCGCCACATCGTCCCCCACCTCAGATAGGGAGCCACCTTGTTCTAGCAGCTGATAGTTTCGCTGTCGCTTCGCCTTTATGCCCACCCACTGGGCGGCAATCCTGAACTGCTGCTTGGCCGAGGGGTAAAAGTCGATCCCTACCTTCGCCGACCACTCTCTGGCGCGATAGGTGGCGAAGTTATTGTCCTCTTGCCATAGCAACCAAGCCTCTCGAATTTGATGGGACACATTCGCTTTGAACTGCAAATTGTCGACGGGCCTCCAGGTTACTCCACCCTTTAGCTCGGTATCGTGGCCGTCGAGATTCTCGGTGGAGTAGCTCAGCCCTAGGCCGGCACTTAGAGAGCGAGAGGAGTCGGTTTTGAAGCCAGTTCCGATTCGCGCCCGAGGATCAACTCGAAAGCTCCCGTTACCGCGACTGGAGCGGTCATCCAGACGCGCCGGTTCGTAAGACACTCGAAAGTCGAGATCATTCAGACTTACCAGGTCCAGGCTCATCTTCGTCGACAGCCTACGGCGCGTGATCTCGCCAGCGCCATTGCGCTGTAGATCAAAGCCGTGTCTTCTTTCCCACTTGCGAAATCTCTTGGTGCCGGCCCGCTGGACCTCATAATCTAGCTCAAGCGTTGTGACGTCGTTGCGGCGCAAAAACCCTAGGTCGTTAAGGTCCAGGTTAGCGTCATAGTGCGCTAGACCTACGTCGAAAAGCTGACCGTCGCCAAAGCTGCGCTCTACGTCAACAAAGCCTCCAAAGCCATCACCCTCATCCACGGTATTGGAATAGAGGATCTGACCGTCTACTTTCCACCCCCCGGACGCGGTGAGATAGTGGTAATCCAAGCCGTGGGCCTGCGTATTTTCTTCCGGGTGTCTGGACAAAGCACTGAGCACCCCAATCGCCCGATACCCGCCATCCGAGGGCTTTTGTTCATAAAGCAGGCGCCCAACGCCATAATCCGTGCCGTCCTGTATATACCGCCGGCCATCGGCTTCGTAGGCCGCATCTTCCTCCATGGCACCTAGGAGGCCATAGCGCACTGGACCTATGGTGCCTACGGTCTTTAGCGCGCCCGCAAGCTGCACCGGCTGCTGTCGCTGAAGATCATCAATTTCCACCCCATCTGGGAGGGCGGGTGCCCGACCTCTGCCGCCGATTCGGCGAGTATTGAGCAAGGTTGTTGGATTCCAATCGTCAGCGCGAGGGGTGGCCGAGAAAGCTTCGATGCCCTCTTTGAAGAAAATTCTTTTCTCTGGGAAGAAGGTTTCGAAGGCGCCTAGGTTCACAATCACATCATCGCTCTCAACGCCACCAAAGTCCGGCTTCACGGCCGCCGTCGCCTGAAAATTAGTGGAGGGACGCCAAAATATATCCGCCCCCATATCGGTGGTCTCTGCATCCCGCACCGCATCTGCCGTTGCGGAAATAAAGGGAAACACACTCCACTGCTGAATAGGGTCTACCCGACTCAAAGACACCGGTTGGAGAGCAGACATGTAGAGAGGCTGATTCCAGGGCAGCGGCGGCATCGTCCATCGCTCACCTCGCGCCGCTAGCCTTCGGCTGAAGGAAACGTTGATCAATCGATCCCCGCTTTGCTTTGGCATAGCTACCTGAGACCAGGGAATAATCAGTTCTGCATTCCAGCCCTTGTCCGTAACATGCGTCGCGCCGCTCCATGCGCCGTCCCAAACCATACTGAACTGTCGCTCAGCGAGTACCGTGCCGTCCGTCTGATTATCGCCCAACGCCAGGTCGACCCAATACCCGTATCGTCCTTCGCCAGAGGTGTCCAGAGTCACCCCAACAAGGTCTCTATCCGTGTCAAAGTCATCCCTCCCGGTGTAGCGCCTGACCAGGGTTTCCACGGGTTGCTCCATTTCAAAGGAGATATAGATTCCCTTCTCGGTATAGAACGCTCTCACCAGAGTGCTGTATTCGGGTTCCGCCAGGGTCTCGGGGTTGATGACCAAGAACTCATCCAGCCCCGCTTGGCGCTGCCACATATCCTCATCCAAAACCCCGTCTATAGTGACGGTGATCTGGTCTTCAGAGTAACGGTCCAAAGGGATTGGGGTGGACTGATCAAAGATCTTGAGTCGTGGCTGAGGATCAGATATCCGCCCCGCCAGGTCTGCGTCCGCCAGGGGGGGGCCTGGCGTCAAATCGGCGCCCTCAGGGGCCACGGCGACTAATATTGTCTTAAAGTCAGAAGGATCACTGTTCTGAAAAGAAAGAGATGACTGATCCTGACGCCGCCAAATCCAAGCCTCAGAGAACCCGTCAGCTTTGGCGTCGGCAAGCACTGCTCGCGCCTCAGCCATCCTCTGAATAGGCCCTGCGGCAACTCGAAAATAGAACCCCTCTTCGGACGCTGTGCCAATGACGACAAAGGGGTGTGGGCTACGCTCGCTTGCCGCGCGCCACTGAGCCTCCGCGTGATCACGATTCTCATGGCTGGCTATCGAAACCCAGTATTCGGCTAGCGCTTCCACCGGTAGCAGAAACAGCAAGAGGGGTAAAACTCGGTGGAACATTTCTTGTCATCATTCAGGTGACACTATTCTAACAGGCCCACTAGGCAGTGGCTAATTTTAGCTGTTTCTTTGAAATAGATCCGCTGGGCAGGACGGGGCCACCCTCCATCACACCGTGTTAGGGGTTGGTTGTCAGCATAATCATCAGCCCTGCCGCCACAGCAGAACCGATTACTCCGGCCACGTTAGGGCCCATGGCATGCATTAAAAGATAATTTTGCGGGTTGGCCTCAAGACCGACCTTGTTGGCGACCCGCGCAGCCATGGGCACAGCCGAAACGCCAGCCGCGCCAATCAAGGGGTTGATCGGTTTTGCTAAGAAGAAATTCATGATCTTCGCCATCAACACCCCGCTCGCCGTTCCAATGGCAAAGGCCACCATCCCCAAGGCGAGAATACCCAAGGTCTGAGGCGTCAAAAAGGATGCAGCATCCAGCTTAGACCCCACCCCAAGCCCGAGGAATATCGTGACAATATTGATCAGCGCGTTGCGCGTGGTATCCGCCAAACGCTCGACCACGCCGCACTCACGCATCAAATTACCGAAGCAAAACATACCCAAAAGCGGCGCAGCCGAAGGCAACAACAGGGCTACCAGCACCAGAAGGAGCAGCGGAAACATTATTTTTTCTAAGGTGGAGACTTCACGCAGCTGAACCATCACGATAGCCCGCTCCGTCTCGGTTGTCAGAGCTCGCATAATCGGCGGCTGGATGATTGGCACCAATGCCATATAGGAGTAGGCCGCGATGGCGATGGCGCCCAATAATTCCGGTGCCAGCTTGCCGGCGACAAAGATCGCCGTGGGGCCATCCGCTCCGCCAATAATGCCAATGGCAGCAGCCTGACGCAGGCTGAAGTCCATAATGCCGGCAGCGCTGAGTCCAGCGGCACCAAGCAGGGTGGCAAAGATGCCAAATTGCGCGGCAGCACCCAAAAATAAGGTCTTGGGATTTGCCAGCAGTGGGCCGAAGTCCGTCATGGCGCCAACCCCCATAAAAATGATCAGAGGGAAGGCTCCGGTCTCGATGCCCACGCCATAGATCAGATAAAGCAATCCCCCTTCGCTGGCTATGTCGGCACCTGGGATGTTGCTCAGCAAACCACCGAACCCAATTGTCACCAACAGCAGGGGTTCGAATTTGCGTGCGATGGCCAGATAGAGCAACCCAAGGCTGATGCTGATCATCACCCCCTGCCCTAGGCTGAGCTGCGCAATACCCGAACCACTCCATAGATGATCAAGGACGTCCATACTTGTCCTTAGGCCTGAGTGGCGATCAGTGGTTGACCGACAATGACCTGATCGCCAACGGTAACGGGGATGTCGACCACGGTTCCGCTCTCGCTAGCCACCACGTCGGTTTCCATTTTCATGGCTTCAAGCACCAACAATCGTTGTCCCGCCTGAACTTGCTCCCCCACACCTACATCGATCTTAAAGATGGTGCCCGCCAGGCCAGCGTTGACCCAGCTTTTCTGGCTGGTCGATGGCTTAACTGGCGCTCGTTCTGTCACGATCGCTCTCGGTTCTGCATCGCCAGCAGTGATTTCAACGTGATAGGCATGGCCATCTACAGTGACGGTATAGACCCCCTCATCGGAAGCCTTCGGAGGAGTTGTCGGGGCTTTTTGCTCTGCCGATGTCTCCTCTGGGTGAGCCTCAAATGCACTGGGATCAAAGCGGTTAGCAAAGAATTTCTCTGCCACCTGGGGAAAGAGTGCATAGGTTAGAACATCCTCTAGCACCTCGGCATCAGCATTCAGCTTCTTTTCCTCAACCAGCTGCGCCAGGGCCTGCCTTAGATTTTCCATCTCGGGCTGGAGTAAGTCCGCTGGACGACCGGTTATCGCTTCCTCGCCGTTCAGGACCTGTTGCTGTAGGGCTGCATTCACCGGCGCAGGCGTTGCGCCATACTCCCCGGCCAATACCCCACGGGTCTCTCGGGTCACCGATTTATATCGCTCTCCCGTCAGCACATTGATGACTGCCTGGGTGCCTACGATTTGGGAGGTCGGCGTAACCAGGGGTATATAGCCCAAGTCCTCCCGAACCCGGGGTATCTCTGAAAGAACCTCGTCCAGCCTATCCTCGGCGTTTTGCTCGCGTAGCTGCTGCTCTAAATTTGTCAGCATACCCCCTGGCACCTGAGCCACGAGGATTCGCGCGTCAATACCCTTTAGCGAGCCCTCGAACGCCGCGTACTTTCGGCGGACCACCCTGAAATAACTGGCTATCTCCTCCAACAGCGAGATGTCTAGCCCCGTGTCGCGATCCTGTCCTGCGAGGATGGCCACCATGGACTCTGTCGCCGAGTGGCCATAGGTCATACTCATGGACGAAATGGCGGTATCTACATTATCGATGCCTGCCTCGGCGGCTTTCAGATAGGTCGTGGTGGACATTCCCGTTGTCGCATGACACTGCATATGGATGGGAATATCCACGGTGGACTTCAGGTTTGATACCAGCTCGTAGGCCGCATAAGGGGTTAGCAAACCCGCCATGTCCTTGATACAGAGGCTGTGCGCGCCCATGTCCTCGATTTGCTTGCCCAAATCCAGCCACATTTGCAGAGAGTGCACGGGGCTCACGGTATAGGAGAGCGTGCCCTGAGCGTGCTTTTCAACGGCCAACGTTGCCTTAATCGCCGTGGACAAATTACGCATATCATTCATGGCGTCAAAAATTCGGAATACGTCAACGCCGTTGTGGGCCGCTCGCTCCACGAATGCTGCAACCACGTCATCTGCGTAGTGTCGGTAACCCAAGATATTTTGTCCGCGCAAGAGCATTTGCTGGGGCGTATTGGGCATGGCCGCCTTGAGTGCTCGAATGCGCTCCCAAGGATCTTCCCCTAGGTAGCGGATACAGGCATCGAAGGTTGCGCCGCCCCAAGATTCGATAGACCAGTACCCGACCTGATCCAGCTTTGGCGCTATGGGCAGCATATCCTCGAGCCGGACCCGGGTGGCCAGCAGACTCTGGGGCGCATCCCTTAGGATGACATCGGTGATACCGAGCATTGTCATTTATCGTTCTCCTCGTTTGCCACGCGCTTTCGATGTAGGGCCAAGGCCGCGCTGATGGCCGCTAGGTGGGCTCGTTGCTGTCCGGATGCGGGCGCATCAGGAGATTCTTGATTTGGCTGCTCATCAGCTGGATACAGTGCACGTACAGACCACGACATCACTTGGGTCGCGCCCACCAACAACGATAAAAATAAAAACACCGTGGACATGCCGATCGCCATCAGCTCTGCCGCAGCCATAAAAATCCCGTCTGGCGACACGTCCATACTTCTTTTCTCGGTAATAGGGTGTGCTGTTCCGCAGGCCACCTTCCCGAGGGACCCGCTCCGCCAGTATACGTTGGCACAGGGGAGAAACTCTGTAAATATCTTGAGAACCGCGAAGATGTTACGGATAATCCGTCGCTCACGGCACCCGTGGCCAAACTGGATAAGGCACCGGTCTACGAAACCGGGGATTAGAGGTTCGAATCCTCTCGGGTGCGCCATTAACTACCACGATCCTCGGATTGCCTGCATCCGCCACCGCCTCACGACGCTCTTGCCGCGTGCAGCCGGCACGGGGCGAAATCCTTGTCTGAATCCGCTGTCTCACCACCCTTAAAAACCTTATATGGGTGAATGGCCATCGCTAGGGTCTGATCATCGCCGTCAGGATGTTACACTTCACGCTGATCAAAAAACGGAGCGTAGCCCTCAATCGAGTCGTTCCGTACAACAAGCGAGCAAAAGAGTTCCCATGAAAGACGAAACAATAGCGGTACACGCAGGTTATACCACCGACCCAACTTCCCACGCGGTGACCACCCCCATTTATCAGACGGTGGCCTATGAATTTGACAACGCACAGCACGGAGCGGATCTGTTTGACCTCGCAGTTCCCGGCAATATCTACAGCCGAATCATGAACCCCACCTGCGATGTGCTTGAGCAGCGCGTGGCGGCCTTGGAAGGAGGCGTAGGCGCCCTGGCGTTGTCCGCCGGCAGCGCGGCCGTCCATTATGCGATCATCAATATCGCCAGCGCTGGCGACAATATTGTCACGGTGCCCCAGCTGTATGGCGGCACTTACACCCTGTTCGCCCACATGTTCCCGCAACTTGGTATTCAGGTGCGTTTCGCTGAAAACGACTCGGTGGCTGCACTCGAGGCACAGATAGATGACAAGACCAAGGCCGTTTTCATGGAGACCATTGGCAATCCAGCTGGCAATATCGTGGACATCGCCGAAGTAGCAGCCATGGCCCATCGTCACGGCGTTTGTACAATTGCGGACAATACCGTCGCCTCCCCCTCGCTCCTTAAACCCATCGAACACGGCGTCGATATCGTTGTGCACTCCGTCACAAAGTACATGGGCGGTCATGGCACCACGCTCGGCGGCATCATCGTTGACTCGGGAAATTTTCCATGGGCCGACAATGCTGATCGCTACCCAGGTTTGACCACACCAGAGCCCAGCTATCATGGCGTGGTTTATACTGAAGCCCTGGGCCCCGCTGCCTATATTGGTCGTGCGAGAACGGTGCCCCTCCGCAACACAGGCTCAGCCCTATCTGCTCAAAGCGCCTTCCAGCTGCTCCAGGGTATTGAAACGCTTCCCCTGCGCATGGAGCGCCATTGTGAAAACGCTCTGGCCGTTGCGCGCTACCTGGAAACACACCCAAAGGTAGACTGGGTCAGCTTTGCGGGTCTTGAAAGTCACCCACACCATGGGCTGGCCCAGAAATATATGGATGGGGCAGCCTCCGCAA
This sequence comes from Gammaproteobacteria bacterium UBA7376, assembly GCA_002470275.1. Lineage (GTDB taxonomy): Bacteria > Pseudomonadota > Gammaproteobacteria > Pseudomonadales > Azotimanducaceae > UBA4421. The sequence goes on from DKNY01000060.1 coordinate 125,458, forward strand.
TCATGACCTTTGGCGTTAAGGGTGGCTACGAATCTGGGGTGAAGTTCTACGACGCTCTAAAGTTGTTTAAGCGTTTGGTGAACATCGGTGATGCCAAATCGCTGGCCTGTCATCCTGCTTCAACCACGCATCGACAGTTGAGCGCCGAGGAACAGCGGGCTGTGGGCGTCACCCCTGAAGCCATTCGCCTGTCCGTGGGCATCGAGCATATTGACGATATTTTAGAAGACCTGGGGCAAGCCCTGGGGTAACCCTCAAAAAAAGTGGCCTCAGGCTTAGGGCCCGCTCGCCGGTCGCGGACTGCGCTTTGTGGGGTAATCGCGTTATCATCGCGTCCCCACAAAGCGACTACCGTCTTGCTATGCTCATTCCGGCCGAAAAGCTCATTCAGCTGTCCACAGAAATTCTGCAGGCCGCTGGCGTACCCCCCGCGACAGCCAGGGCGGTTGCCAACCATCTCGTTGAGGCCAATCTTAAAGGTCATGATTCCCACGGCGTTGGGCTGGTACCCGCATACGTCGCAAGCATACTGGCCGGCCACATCAAGCCTCATACCCACATCCAGATCAAAAAAGACAGCGGCGCCGTACTGTCCCTCGAAGGGGGCACCGGGTTGGGTCGGGTTGTGGGAATGGAAGCGATGGATTTGGGCATGGAACGAGCACGCCAACACGGCATAAGCTGCATCGCCCTGGGCAATGTCGGGCATCTTGGTCGTATTGGCGCCTTCGCGGAATATTGTGCCGACCAGGGGTTCGTTTCCACCCATTATGTCAATGTGGTTGGACATGACCCGACCACCATCGCCTATGGAGGTAGGGACAGACGCTTTATCACCAACCCATTCTGCTGTGCCGTGCCCCGACCCGGCGGTGAACACGTGGTCTTGGACATGGCAACCACCACCATAGCGGCGGGCAAGGTGCGGGTCGCCTACATGCAAGGGACAACAGTGCCGCCGAATTCGCTTGTGGATGCTGACGGAATGGAGACCAACGACCCGCGCGCACTTTTCGGGCGTGACTCGGCGGGCGCCATGCAGCCCTTTGGCTTACACAAGGGTTATGGCCTCATGGTGATGTGCGAGCTCATTGGGGGGGCCTTGGGCGGGCTCTTCACCCTTCAGCCAAATAACCCAAGACAGGGGGCGACCCTCAATAATATGCTTTCCATCATCATTGACCCTGAGGCCATTGGTGACGTCCAAGCGTTTCAGGCGGAGGTAGAGTCAATGATTGATCATATCTACTCGAGTCGTCCCGCTAGCGGCGTTGATCGCGTCCGCCTGCCGGGGGATCCAGAGAGAGAATCCGATGTACAGCGGACTGCCGCTGGGGTCGATATCGATGAAAGGAGCCTGCGGCAAATTCTAGATTCCGCCAGCACCGCGGGACTAGAGCCGACCTCTCTCATCCAACGTTTTGAATTGGGAACAGAAGTTTAGCGTGAAAAAATCAGATAGAGACTCCCTGCCAGAAGAACAGCCTTATGCGCCCGATGAGGATCAAAAATTCCACGGATGGCGTCTTTTGGGGATTATTTTTATCGTATGCGTCGGGCTGGCCGTGGCGTCTGCCGTCGTTGACTGGTTGGTTATTGGACCGCTGGACGGCCGGTTACTCTGACCGAAGAGGCACGCTTCAGAGGCACCCTCGCTACCCTCGGCTTTCACTCAGAAAGGCGTCCACCATAGATGAGATAACGTTAAGCTGAGTCTCACTGCAGTGTTTCAGTTGACCAATGAGACCGGCCATATCAATTCTGGCCGTGCGTTTACCGAGGCCCCAAGCCAGCCACCCGGGCTCAACGCCAAAAAACTGGGCCAGTTCGACCATTTTTGCTCTGGTGGGGGTCACCTCCGCTTTTTCCCAGCGTAAGACTGCATTAGCAGTCACCCCGACTTCCCGGCCTAACCCCCTCAGTGAGAGGCCCGTCTCTGCACGCAGCCGCACCAGGCGGGTAGCAAAGCTTACATCGGTCTCATTGCTCCTCCCATCTGAACCGTTGGCCTCTGCATACGACCCTTGATCGGCTTCATCGTAGCCCTGCTTCCCGTCTGCCGAGTCACCTGGAAGCGGGGTTGTATTCTTTTCCTGCATGCTCGATCCATAACGCAAATCCGCAGATGGATTGGTGCTGGGATTATCCGAGGACGGAGCGTCCGCCTTTCCTGGATGCGAAGCTGAACCCTGACCTGGAACGTTAG
>DKNY01000019.1:0-3031 GCA_002470275.1 Gammaproteobacteria bacterium UBA7376
TGTCATCCCTGGCAACCCATTCACCTTTGCTGGCTTTGATCCCGACGTTGCCATTGACCTCAATGGCAACGGCACCAACGACTGCGTTGAATCGTTCGCTGGATATAACTCTGTCTTCGGCGCAGCGTCCTTCGGCGTTGTCGGCGGATGCTGGGCCCAACAGGCCGACGGCACCTTCGATGTGACGGAAGACGGGCTGGTCGCCGGCAACTTCAATGGCTTCGGTGGTTCATCAATGGATGTTTTTCTCCAGGATGAAGGTGTTTTCCTACTCCCGGACGATAAGACCGCCATCAATCTAAACGGCAAATACGACTTTAGCGACAGCATGACCGGCTTCGCCGAAATTAAGTATGTTGAACAAAGTACTACCAGCTCTGGAGGCTCCAATTCTTTTTGGGACCTGCTGTTCGGTGCCGATGATAACCCTTACCTCCCCGAATTCATTCAGGGTGTCGCGGCTGAGACGGGCGGTGTCGCTATCACCGTTGACCCGATTTACTTCGGTTCTCAAGACATCACTGAACGCGAAACGGTTCGGGCGGTCTTCGGTATCGAAGGTGAGCTAGATAACGGCATGGGATACGAGGCCAGCATCAACTACGGCAAGCATACGAGGGACAGCGAAAGCTCAAATCAAGTCATCGTTGACCGCTTCTTTGCGGCCATTGATGCCACCACCGACCCTGCTACCGGCGAGCCCGCCTGTCGGTCGTCCGTGGACCCAACAGCTCCGGCACTCAATACCCCATTTGGCATCCCCTCTTACGATGATGGCTACTTCAGCTTCGTCCCAGGTGATGGCCAGTGTGCTCCTCTCAACCTTTGGGGTGGCGCGGATGGACCGAGCCAGGCTGCTAAGGACTTCGTGCTTACCAATGACTTCAGCAAGCTCGAACTTGAGCAGCTGGTTGTGTCCGCGAGCATCACTGGCGACTCCGAAGCCTTCTTCGTATTGCCTGGCGGAGCCGTCAATTACGCGATCGGCATGGAATATCGAGAAGAAGAATCCACAGCGATGTTCTCTACCTGGTCACAGGGCATCTTGCCCGAGGGCTCAAATTACGCTGCGGGAACAAACATTGCCGACTACTCGTCCAACGGTTCTTTGATCTTCGACCCAGGCCTGGCTAGCAACAATGAATCCGGCTCCTATGACGTCACCGAGCTGTTTGTTGAGGTATCCCTGCCGATTATCTCAGACCTACCCGGCGCCAGAGAGCTGTCGATCGATTTGGCCGGACGATTCTCGGACTACAGCACCATCGATACGACGTCCACTTGGCGTGCAACGCTGGTTTATGCGCCCATTGATGATTTCTCAATTAGGGCAACGGTATCTGAGGCGGTCCGTGCGCCAAACATTACCGAGCTGTTCGGGCCGGTTACCGGTGCAACGTTCAGACCCACAGATCCTTGTGGTGCGACCTACATCGCCGGATTGGAAGCTGACCTCGCTGCCAACGTACAGGCAAACTGCGTCACCTACTTCCAGGGCATTGGTTTAGACCCCTTTGTTGATGGTGAATATGCCTTCGCTGACCCACTCTCGGCACGCTTTGGCGGACTCACTGGCGGTAACCCAGATCTCCTGGAAGAAACCGCAGAAACGCTGACTTACGGCATAACCTTTACGCCGTCCTTTGTGCCTGGATTGGCCCTCACCCTGGACTACTGGGACATCACTATCGATGACGCGATTACAACGGTGCGCGCGGACGATATTGTGTTGGGCTGTTATCAAGGTGCCGCACTTAACAATCAGTTTTGTGATCTGTTCTCCCGCAACACGGACAGCACCAGCCTACAGTTCGGCGGTTTCAACTTTATGCGAACAGGCCAGCTCAACTACGCGAAGTTCGAGACAGACGGCTACGATCTGACGGCCTCCTATGACTTCACCTACGGGGAGCATGCCTTCCAGGCGCAGGTAATGGCGACTAAGGTAAATGACAACATTCAATACGCCAACCCGCTTGATCTCACTGAGCAGGATCCGGAGCTAGAGGAGCTAAAGACACCAGAGATGGCCGGTAACGCTTCCCTGCGCTATAGCAATGGGCCTCTGATGCTCAAGTGGCGCGGCCAATATCTCGGCGAGATGTTGCTCGGTGGCGTTGAGCAAGAAACCTACGCCACCCTGTTCGGGCCTTCTGTGCTTATGGGCGATATGTGGATTCACAATATCAGTGGTTCTTACACCGTGAACGATAGCACCACGCTATCCTTTGGTGTGCAGAATCTTACCGACGAACAGCCCTTCATCACGGAAAATGCTTACCCGGTCAGCCCTCGCGGCACCATGTACTGGGCAGGCTTTAACCTCCAGCTCTAGCCTCAGCAGCTAGGCCCGCTAAGGGGACTGCAGACTACTGCAGTCCCCTTTTTTTTGGGCGAATGCCGATAGAACATTCCCCCGCCGCAGGGCTGGCATCTTTGGGTTAAATTGTGACTCGGTCGACCTCCGGCACTGCCCAAATCCGCTAAATTCAAAACTCAGACACTCTGAGGAGAACGCGGACGCAATCACACTACTTCGTGCTACTGAGCGGCCTTCTGAGCCTGGGTTGCTTAGGCACTGCCCAGGCAGATGAAGCGGATCATTTTTACGTCGAGGGCACTTATTTTCGCATCAGCGCGGAACTTGACCCGGGAGAGGTTAATCTGGGCCTTTTCGGCGTCAACCTGGGATACCAATTTAGCAACTACCTGGCGGCGGAGGTTCTTCTGACTGTCGGCATTGGCGACGATGATTACGAAGAAGTGACACTGGAATATGATCATGTGGTGGGCGTCGTGTTAAAACCCATGATGCGCTTCGGTGACCAGTTCAAAGGCTATTTAAAATTGGGCTACTCATCGATGGAGGCGACAGCGTCAAGCGAAAACTTCAGCTTCACAGAAGATCAGTCCGGTTTTTTATGGGGCGCGGGTATCGAAATGGACTTTAGCGAGAGCCTCTATGGCGGATTAGGCTACATTGATATCGACGGCGATGACGGTTTTTCCGCTGCCCTCGGCTATCGCCTCT
>DKNY01000019.1:3412-19370 GCA_002470275.1 Gammaproteobacteria bacterium UBA7376
GCAGGGCTGTGGTTTTGCCTTCTTCCTCCGAGGTCTCCCAGCCCTAATGGTTCCACCAGGGCAGGTCGGAGAATGTTCTGATGTCCAGCTCGTGAGTCCAAACTGAACGATGCTGTTGGGCGAGATGGAAGTAAGTATCCGCAATTTTCTCAGGGAGCATGAGCCCGTCATGCTCCATCCCCTTGCTCTCTCTTAATGCCTGAAAGCGCTCGGCGCCCAGCATCTTGCCCAAGGTATCTGGCGCATCTACCGCACCATCAATCACAATATGCGCCACATGAATACCCCTTGGCGAAAACTGGGCATTCAGCGATTGGCAGAGCATCCGTCGCCCCCCCATTGCTGCGGCATGGGAGTGCTGACCGGCATTACCACGCACGGCTGCGGTAGCCGATGTCACCAGGAGTGTGCCCTGACCCCGATCCTCCATGTGGGGGAAGACTGCCTGAGCAGTGCGAAATAGCGCGAAGGTCGCCATGCGCCAGCCCAGTTCAAACGCCTTGTAGGAGGTATCGTAAAGGCTGCGATCACCGATCTGAGCACCGAGATTAAAGACCACCACCTGGATCGGCCCAATCTCACGCTCCACCTGGGCAATGCGCTCCTCTATCGCATCCTCCTCGATGGCATTCAGAAGAAATCCGGACGCCACGCCGCCGTCGGCTTCAATGCCGGATACCAAGCGGTCCAGGCCCTCTTGATCGCTGCGGCGGCAGAGCACCGCGTGGTAGCCCTCCGCCGCGAAACGTCGACCCACGTTGCCACCAATGCCCGCCCCGGCACCCAGCACTAAACAAACTGGCTTCATCCGATTTCCCCTATCAAAACATTCGCTACCGAAACGTTAGCCGATCTTGGTTGCCACCGCGACCTTGCCGAGAAGAACCTTCCTCCTGGCTGCCGGGACCCAAGGCCCCGTGTATACTTGGCTCCTTCCCGACCCCGCCAGGGCACGACCAAGGAAAACCGCATGAAAAATGTAGTGCTCGTAGGCATCAGCCATCTCGAACAACGTGCTCAAGATCTCGCCGAGGCGAAGGAACCCGTTGAGCTGATGATCGACGCCGTGCGCCAAGCGGCATCAGATGCCGGCAGCGCTGGCGTCCTTCAAGCCGGTTCAGTCCGAGTGAGCCGGGGCATTTGGCCCTATCAAAATCCGGCCAAAGCTGTTGCGGAAGCCATCGGAGCCAGTGGAGCGGAGACCGTGCTCTCTGCCTTCGGCGGCAACTTCGTTCAAACCTGCGTCAACGTCAGCGTCCAGGACATTCATTCGGGTCAGCACGACATCATCATCCTCACGGGGGCGGAGTGCGGAAATACCCAGGCCAAGGCTGCGAAGGCCGACGTTGACCTAAGCTGGGCCACGCTGCCCGGCACGCCGGATAGATTCATCGGCGAAGACAAAGATATGCGGCACGATGCTGAACGAGCCATCCGCCTGGGACGCCCTATCCAGGTATATCCCGTTTTGGAAACCGCGCTTCGACATCATCTCGGACTTGGGGTAGACGAGCACCTGGGTGCCATATCGGAGCTGTGGGCGGGCTTTAGCCAGGTCGCAGCTGAAAATCCCAATGCCTGGATTCGTGACGCGAAGACAGCCGAAGAAATTCGCACCCAATCGCACATCAACCGGCCAGTTTCCTTCCCCTACCCCAAGTTTCTCAACTCCAACAATAATGTGGATCAGGCTGCGGCATTAATTTTCTGCAGCGAGGAAAAGGCCCAAAGCCTGGGAATCCCGAAAGAACGATGGATTTATCCCTGGGCGGGCAGCGATGCCCAGGACCATTACTATCTTTCTAACAGGGATAATCTGTACAGCTCTCCGGCCATTCGACTGGCAGGCAATCGAGTCTTGACGCTATGCGACCTCTCGACTCAGGATCTTGACCTCATTGATGTATACAGCTGTTTCCCGAGCGCCGTGCAGATTGCTGCCAAAGAGCTGAACCTTGAAACTACCCGACCACTAACGATAACCGGCGGCCTGACGTGGGCGGGTGGCCCGCTAAATAACTATGTTATGCACTCCATCGTCCGCATGGCCCAGCTCTTGCGCGACAAGCCGGGGCAGCGAGGGATGATCACGGCCAATGGCGGCTACATCACAAAACATGCCTTTGGCCTTTATAGCAGCGAGCCACCGGCCAAGCCTTTTCAGCATGCCAACCTGCAGCCTGAAGTGGACCAGCTACCGCGCCGTGAGGTCGTGATGATGCACGAGGGTCAGGGCGAGGTAGAGGGCTACAGCGTGATGTACGGACCCTCGGGCCTGGATAAGGCCTTCGTCGCCACCCGACTCCCGGATGGCCAACGGGCTTGGGGCATCTGCCGAGATTCAGATACGCTGGAGGCCATGACCCGAGAAGAATTCTGCGGACGCCAAGTCAGCCTGCGCGAACACGTGGCGTCTTTTTAAACAACATGCCGGCCCAGCGAATACGTAATGACAGATCAAGCACCTGAAACGAAGATCGAGGCAACCCAGGCGGGCCTGCTCCGACGCCTAGGGGCCATGCTGTACGATGGGCTTCTACTCCTGGCGATTTTCTTTGCCACCGGCTTTATCTGGGTTATCCCCACGGGCCAGGCGGCCTCGGGTCCACTTTTTCAGCTGATTCTGCTGCTGGAAATCGTGCTTTTCTATGGCTACTGCTGGTACCGAACCGGCGAAACATTGGGGATGCGCGCTTGGCGTCTGCGCCTGGTCAACGATCAAGGCTTACCCGCGTCCCTAAAGCAAATTGGGGTCCGACTGCTAGTGGCACCGATCTCTATGGGGTGTTTTGGCTTGGGCTATCTTTGGATATACGTGAGCCCGTCGGGTAAAACGTGGCACGATCACCTTAGCCAAACGCTAGTCGCCCACCTGCCAAGATAGCGGATAGCGAAGGATCGCGTTACGATTCTTGCCCGCCATACCGTGGGGTCAAACCTGCCGCCGGCCGTGTCGACATCCATTCACCCTTGCAGAGTTTTTTTGGAATCTAGCCCTATGAATTACCTGAGTGCAGCGCAAAACCTAGACACCCTTCGCACGCCCTGTTTAGTAACAAACCTAACCATTGCCAAGCAAATCGCGCAGCAAGCGGGGAGCAGCGAATCCTTCCGGCGGGAGACCCAAGATTTCAAGGACGACCCCGGGCATTACCTTTGCATCCAGCTCGGAGGACGCGTTGCGAGGCTGCTGATCATGGGTGGCGCAGAGACTTGCTCGGCGGCAAAGTTCCGCAACATGGCCAACGTCATGGCCAAGGCGCTCCTTGATATGCCCATCGCTCAGGCAGCCGTCTATTTGCTGCAGGCCAAGGTCGATGAACAGGACCTAGGCTGGAAGGCCCAAACGCTGATGCAGGCGATGAGCCACGCCAGCTATCGATTCGAGCACCACAAGAGCCAATCCAAACCCGCCAGTGCCATCAAGCGTCTTAAGCTGTTGGCAGACCCGGCGGACCTCAAGCCCCTGCGCCACGAGGTACGCCTGGGCAATGCACTCCACGAAGGTCTTCAGCTGACCAAGGACCTGGGCAATGAGCCGCCAAATGTGTGTACGCCTAATTACCTGCTCGCTCAGGCGCGCAAGCTGGCCCGCCATGAGAAGGTCAGCCTCAGCCAGCTTGACGAGAAAAAAATGACGGAGCTTGGCATGGGTGCCTTCATGGCGGTCTCACAGGGCAGCGATAACCCCGGTCGCATGATCATCTTGCGCTATAGCGGTGCCCCAAAGAGCCAGCCTCCTATCGCCCTGGTTGGCAAGGGAATTACCTTCGATACTGGCGGGATATCTCTCAAGCCGCCCCCGGGCATGGATGAAATGAAATTCGATATGTGCGGGGCCGCCGCCGTGCTGGGCGCCACCAAGGCCGCCGTGGAAGCTCAACTGCCCATCAACCTCATCACCGTGGTCGCTGCAGCGGAAAATATGCCCAGCGGGCGCGCAACCCGCCCCGGTGACATCGTTAAATCTGCCTCTGGGCAAACCATTGAAATCCTAAACACCGACGCCGAAGGTCGGCTGGTACTGTGTGATGCGCTCACACATGTTCAGACCCTGAAACCACGGCTCATTGTTGACGTAGCGACCCTAACCGGTGCCTGTATCGTCGCTCTGGGTACCCATGCCAGCGGCCTTTATGCCAATGACGACAAGCTTGCAGAGGACCTCCTGGCCGCTGGAGAACGCTGTGGAGACCGCAGCTGGCGGCTGCCTCTCTGGGACGAATACCAAACTGCCCTCAAATCCAATTTCGCGGATATGGCCAACGTGGGGGGTAAGGGAGCAGGCAGCGTCACGGCAGCGTGCTTTCTATCGAGGTTCGTTAAAAAAACCCCTTGGGCGCACTTAGACATCGCGGGCAGTGCCTTCCATGGGGGTGCCGCCAAGGGCGCGAGCGGTCGGCCGGTGCCCATGCTTTTTAACTTCCTCGCCGCCCAGGGACAGAAATAGCGGCGCTAGGCCCAATGAGCGCAGCAACAAATTTAAGGAAGAGCGTTGACCCGGATCGACTTCTACATCCTTGAGGACAAAGGCCTGGATGCGGCCTATCGTTTTGCCTGCAGACTCTCTCTGAGGGCCCTGGACAACGCCATGCCGGTCCATATCCAGGTCGCTGATTCTGAGGAAGCGGAAACCTTAGATGCCATGATGTGGGATTATCCTCGACACCGTATGCTACCCCACAGAGTATTGGGGGTAGAGACGCCAGGCAGTGGTGACGCTCCTATTCACATTGCCTTCGGTGAGCCAATCCATGAAACGGGACTGTTAATCAATCTCGCCCCGAAGATCGCTGATTTTTTTGGTCGTTTCGATCGACTGGCGGAGATTTTGGTTGAGGATACGAAGGTCCTGGGGCGCGAGCACTACAAATTTTACAGGGACCGGGGCTATCCGCTTCATCACCACGACATAAAGCATTGGGACACCTAGGTCGGGGCACCTGCGGCTTACGCGCAGCCTCACCCAGTCCAGCAGGAAGACGACTATGACCGAGCTAGACAGCACTTTCGATCCCGCCAAAATCGAAGAGGCACTGTACGCCCACTGGGAGAATCTGGGCTATTTTGCGCCAACGGGCAAGGGTGAGCCCTACTGCATCTTAATTCCCCCACCCAACGTAACGGGCACGCTGCACATGGGGCATGCCTTCAATCAAACCCTCATGGATTCGCTGGTTCGATATCAGCGCATGCGAGGCTGCAGAACGCTGTGGCAGATGGGTACGGACCATGCGGGTATCGCCACCCAAATGTTGGTTGAACGGCAGCTCCAAAGCGAGGGCCAGGATCGACATGCCCTGGGACGAGACGCCTTTATCCAGCGCGTCTGGGATTGGAAAGCCCAGTCTGGCGGCATTATCTCTGAACAAATACGGCGCATGGGGTCGAGCATCGATTGGTCTAGAGAGCGCTTCACCATGGATGAGGGCTATGCGGCGGCGGTTCTCGAGGCCTTTATCCGCCTCTACGATGAGGGCTTGATTTATCGGGGCCAACGTCTGGTGAACTGGGATCCAGAGCTGGGTACGGCGCTATCTGACCTGGAGGTGGAGAACCATGAGGAGCAAGGGCACCTATGGCACTTTAAGTATCCGCTTCAGGGGGAGGCCCAAACCGACGCTGGCCAGGATTATCTCGTGGTAGCGACAACGCGCCCGGAGACCATGCTTGGCGACACTGCCGTTGCCATTCACCCAGAGGATGACAGGTACCGGCATCTGGTGGGCCAATTCGTTCGTCTTCCCCTAGCGGATCGGGATATTCCCATTATCGCCGATGAGTATGTGGACATGGCTTTCGGCACCGGGTGCGTGAAAATCACGCCGGCTCATGACTTTAACGACCATGAGGTTGGCGCGAGGCACGATTTGCCGCTGATCAATATTTTCACTTCAGACGCCAAGATCAATGACGAAGCACCAATGCCCTATCGCGGCCTAGCTCGCGAAGACGCCAGGAAGCGGATTGTTGCTGACCTGGAGGCGCTTGGCCTCCTTGATGAGATCAAGGACCACAAATTGATGGTGCCCCGAGGTGATCGATCCAATGCCATTATCGAGCCTCTGTTAACCGATCAATGGTTTGTAAAGATCGCGCCTCTGGCTGAACCCGCCATCGCTGCGGTCGAGCAGGGGCACATTTCCTTCGTCCCGAAACAGTACGAAAATACCTACTTTGCCTGGATGCGCGACATCAAGGATTGGTGCATCAGCCGGCAGCAGTGGTGGGGACATCGCATTCCCGCCTTCTATGATGACAACGGCGAAATTTACGTTGCCCGCTCGGAGGCCGAAGCACGCACCAAATATGGCCTTGACGCCGACCTCCGGCTGCGCCGGGATAATGACGTCTTGGAAACCTGGTTCTCCTCCGCCCTATGGCCCTTCGCCACGCTGGGCTGGCCAGAAGAAGGCGAAGACCTACGACACTTCCTACCCTCCAATACCCTGGTGACCGGGCACGACATCATTTTCTTCTGGGTCGCTCGGATGATAATGATGACCCTGCACTTCACCCGGGAAGTACCCTTCAAAACCGTCTACATCCACGGCCTTGTGAGAGACTTCGAAGGCCAGAAGATGTCCAAAACCAAGGGCAATGGGCTCGACCCGCTGGACTTCATTGACGGGATCGGCCTAGACGACCTGGTGACGAAGAGAACCAGCAACCTAACCCAGCCCAAAATGGCCGGTAAAATAGAAAAACAGACCCGCAGGGACTTCCCCGAAGGGATCAAGGCCTACGGTACGGATGCCCTACGTTTCACCTTTGCGGCCCTGGCCACCACCGGACGAGATGTGCGCTTCGATACCAACCGCGTCGAGGGCTATCGAAATTTCTGTAACAAGCTTTGGAACGCCTGCAAATTTGTCCTTATTAACACCGAGGACTTTGATCCGCGCCAGCAGGTACAGGACCTCAGCAGCGTGGACCGCTGGATGCTGAGCAAGACTCATCAATTGGTTAAAGAGACTGAGCTGGCCCTAGAGACCTACCGCTTCGATCTTTATGCCGGCGCCATTTATGAGTTCGCCTGGCACGAATACTGTGACTGGTACCTGGAACTGAGCAAGCCAACCCTATGGCAAACCGAAGGCGGCGCAGGCCAACGGCATGGGACTCAGCGCACGCTGCTTCAGGTACTAGAAATGCTCCTACGCATTGCTCACCCCGTGATGCCCTTCATTACCGAAGTCTTGTGGCAGCGTGTCGCTGAGCGGCTGGCGGGCGCAGACCACAGCGCGACGTCCATCATGCTTCAACCCTTCCCTACTGAGGGGGACGTCAACCACGATCTCGATGCGGAGACCGAGGTAGAGTGGCTCAAAGCCGTGATAACGGGCATCCGCACCATTCGCGGAGAAGCCGGAATCAAGCCTAGTCAAACGATCGACCTGCTCATGCAGGGTGGCGGCGCAGAGGATCGCAAACTGGCAGAAGCCAGTACCGAAATGCTGCAGCGTTTGGCCAGCGTGGGTGCCATCAGCTGGCTTGAGGATCAACAGGAGCCGCCGCTCAATGCCCTGAGCCTAGTGGGGGCGCTGAAAGTTATGGTGCCCCTTACTGGGCTCATTGATCTGGACATGGAGCGTGAGCGCATTCAAAAAGAAATCGATAAGGCGGAGCAGGAACGTCTGCGCTTGACCAAGAAGCTCGATAATGACGCCTTTGTCGCTAAGGCACCCGAGGCCGTGGTAGCCAAGGAGAGGGCTAAGGCAGAGGATATTCTGAACACGCTGGACAAGCTCTCAGAGCAGCTGCAATCCCTCAATAAAACTTGAACAGGCGCTCCGCGCCATCAGGGTTGGGGAAGGAATATCCAAGCATAGCCCAGTTGCCCGACTGCCCCGAAGCAGACCGTTTTTGCGCCTCGTTCGCAAACCACCTCTATCCAGATGTCCCCATGAGCGTCCAGGCTTCGAGTGACCGCCCGCCAGCAGATTTGCTCGCCATTCAGGGTTTTACAGGCACGGTCTCCCACGCCATGGAAGGGCCCTGGGTTCAATTGGCCACGCAACACTTGGGCTAGACGGCGCTCGGACACCTGAGCGGCCTCTGACCGGGCCACCAACGCCAGCCCGCTAGCGCCGCTCCTGGCCATCAGCCAGATCAAAAGCAGCACCGCCAGACTACTCAAGAGAACCATACCGGGATGATGCCTGTTGCCGCTCATGGCTTCGCCCGCTCCTAAAACGATTTAAAAAAGGGAAAGGCTAAGTTGGAAGTAGGTGGGCTGGCCCGGAAGAGCGTCCTCCTCCGAGGGCAGCGAACTTTTAAACTGAAGCCAAAGGATCACAACCCTGGCACCACTGGGCATTTCATCCCAGGGAAAATAACCCCGTAAGGGTTCCCCCGCGCTATTTTGAACTTCCACCCCGTACAGGATTTGCATATCTGCGAGATAGGGCACCATCTCCACAGGCCTCCCACCGGCGAGCTTCGACCAAAGCGCCGTGTCCGTACCCCGGTCCGTGACGGCTCGCCCAGCCGCCACATAGAGAAAGGTAGCGGTAGGCAGAAAAACCCCAGCCTGAGAACCTAGCCCCGTAGCCATAGGAACCCCCTGAGCGGCATTGTCAAAAGTGCCACCGCCGCCCCGCCATCCCACCCATAGATCGTCCTGTTGACGCACATCCGTTGCGGAGAAGACAGCCCCCTGGCGGCAGTCAGCGACCAACAGAATTTGTCCATCGCGAATATTTGGTGCCCTGGGGGCCAAGTCGATCTGGAAATGGTCCGATGAGGCGTCCACCACGTGCCCCAAGAGTTGGCCATATCCTCTCAACGCAAGCAGATCACTGCCTGGCACTAGCTTGCGCGGCGCAATGCCGCCCCCGTAGCGAAAGAGCGGCTGAGATGATCCCGAGACGGGCCAGGCATCCAGGCGGCCCGAGGCGTCGGCCTCCCACCGAGCGCTCTCCACCTTTGGCACCATCCGAAACTCGGGCAGAGTTGTCCATGAGCCGTTAAGCATGAGCGCCACGTTGCCCCTGCTGCCCGGGCATCCGACCACCCCGGCCTGACTCACAGCGCGTCGGACGATGGCAGTGACTATTTGGACCTGTCGCTGCTGATCGAGCCCACGATTGATGCCACCCTGAAGGGCTGCACTGGCAGACAGGAGGGGGCCGATAAGCACCATCAGCACCAAACCCAGGGTCAATGCCAACATCAGCTCGAGTAGCGTGAATGCGGCTTCGCCCCCAGCAAGCGCCCCCCTCCTCATGCTAGGGCTCAGTCAGGCCAACGAATTGTTTTCACCGAACCATCCCGGTCAGACCAATCGATCTCAAGACTCAGCTCTGGCCGCACTCGAATCCGCACGGCTCTCTCCCGAAGCGATACCCAATCTGACAGCTGATCCCGCTCAAGTTCTGCCCCGAAGGCCTGCTTGAGGTCGGAGCAGATGCCCAGGGTCGCCTCCTTGCCCGTGCGGCAGTCCAGATAGCGGACCTCAAAGTCAGCCCACTCAGCCTCGGTACACAGACGACGAATACAGCTCGGCCCAGCCTCGACGGTGGGTCCTAAATCACCTGCCAGAAAGGCAGGCAGCGGCCCGGGGACCGAGCCCCCTCGCTGGAAGCCCAGCGTGCGCTCATAGAACTCAGCGCTAACCCGATTAGCCCCAGAAGCCTGGGCTAACCCCCGCCAGACCAGGTGCGTCTGCAGCTGCAGATTTGCAGCCGCCAGGGCTCCCACCCCAACCAGAAGCACGGCGACCAAAACCTCCAGAATGCTAAGTCCCCTAGCCGTCCTGATCACGTTACCAGCCCTCGACCGCGCCGCCATCAGCGCCGACCTCGCCCTGGAATCGATATCGGATGCCCAGCTCATCCACGGCAAAGGTGGGCTGGGAAGTTGCCCTCAGAGGCATGGCTCGCACCACAAGGCCATCGGCCTGATGCTCGCGATAGAGTGCATAGCGGTCCGCTACGTGCCGTGTTCGCGGGCACAGTTCATCGGGTATTGATTGAGGCCCCACCGCCTGAGGAGATGACTCCCCCGCTGCGGCAGAGGCCCGAGTAGACAGCTGGCCCTCAGCCTGAAGCCGAGCCATACAGTCAAGCAAGACGGCCTGCACCGCGGTCTGATCACCTGAGTGAACAAACTGGGCAACGCTCGGGACGCCGAGGCGAAGCAGGGTAAGTAGAAGAGCGAGCACCACTAATAGCTCCAAAAGAGAGAACCCTTTCCGCCGCCTCCAACCTCTATTGCCGATACGGCGCATCTCACGCCCTCACTCACCAAGAGCCTATTAGCCTAGATGTTTCTCGAATACCTGCCAGAGGCTCGTGTTCAGGCTGGCGTGCGCCCGTGTCGGGTTAGGTTAGGAGCAGAATCTTACCGACGGTCTCGTTACCTGCCAGGCGCTCGTGGGCCTGATGCGCCTGGGTGATGGGCATGCTTGCTTCGATGATGGGCTGGACCTGACCAGATTCAAAGGCTGGCCACACTCTTTGATACAGAGCGTCCATCACCAGAGATTTTTCACTTGGCGAGCGAGCACGCAGCGTAGAGCCAATAACGCGCAGCCGCTTCAGCATTAAGGTCGCCAGGTTGAAATCCGTTTGCGCCCCGCCCATTAGACCAATTACGACCAACCTACCACCAAGCCCAAGCACCTGTAGATTGTCCTGAAAATATTGCCCCCCAACTGGATCCAAAATCACATCTACTCCCTCCCCCGCCGACCATGCCTCTACGCTGGCCATGAAGGATCCTGCATGCCGGTCATGTCCACGGTCTGCGCCCAGCGCCACACACTGCGCCACTTTGGCCGAGGAGCCTGCGGTCACAAACGTTGGGTTATGACTCAGCCTTAACAGCTGGATGGCAGCGGTGCCTACACCACTTGCTCCCGCATGCACCAGTACGCGTTGTTGAGGTTTAAGACCCGCTTCAAGGTACAGGTTAAGATAGGCGGTCGCGAACACCTCGGGGATAGCCGCTGCTGCAATCAGATCAATGCCCTTGGGTATGGGGAGGGCCTGTCCTGCTGGCACCACGACTTCGTCGGCGTAGCCGCCGCCTGCCAGCAGCGCGCACACCGCGTCCCCAACTTTAAAACGCTGCACCCCCTCACCCACTTCTGCCACTTCCCCCGAGCACTCAAGACCGAGGATGTCACTGGTGCCAGGTGGCGGCGAATATCCGCCTCGACGCTGCAGCAGGTCCGCCCGGTTGACCGCGCTCGCCGCGACGCGAATGCGAATGTGACCCGGCCCACACGCCTCCCCTGGGTGCTCCCGCCAGGTCAGGTGGTCTCCGTCAATTGCTATCGCCTTCATGGTCTCCTCCCGTGCATGCTGTTCCTGCTTCCGCTTGGCCTACCAGGACATCCGCATTTTCAGGCCTTGCCTTTGCAAATATTCCTTCAGGTCGCTAACCCGGTACTCGCCATAGTGCACCATGGAGGCTACTAAGGCCGCGTCGGCCTTTCCCTCGGTGAGCACTTGGTGGAGGTGCTCAGGCTTCCCTGCCCCACCAGAGGCAATCACCGGAATGCGCACCGAGCTGGATATGAGCGCCGTGAGAGCAATCTCGTACCCCTCCTTGGTTCCGTCCGCGTCTATGGAATTCACCACAAGTTCACCGGCTCCCCGGCGCTCCCCATCCAGCGCCCAAGCCAAGGCATCCATCTGCATGGGCTGCCTACCGCCATTGATGACAATCTCGTAGCCGCTGGGCAAGGCTTGGGTTGGTTCAACCCGACGCACATCCATGGACAGGACGACGTTTTGGTTGCCGATGGCGGCGGCGCACTCATCAATCAGCGCCGGCCGCTGAACGGCAGCAGAATTCACGTTGATCTTCTCGGCGCCTGCCAGCCGCAGGTCCGTGGCATCGCTCACGCTGCGAATTCCGCCACCAACAGAAAGGGGTATAAACACCTGACTGGCCACCGACTCCACCACATCCAGCATAATGCTGCGGCGGTCGCTTGACGCCGTGATGTCGTAGAAAACCAATTCGTCCAGACCGTCTAGATAGTAGGCCCGGGCCTTCTCAACCGGATCACCAATATCCTTGGTGTCGACAAACTTGATGCTCTTAGCAAGACGGCCGTCGCGAACATCAAGGCAGGCAATAACGCGCTTACTCAGCATTGACCGTCCCAAGCCGCAAAATTCGCCAACAGTCTGAGCCCCACGCGACCGCTTTTTTCAGGGTGAAACTGCGTACCAATATAGCTGTTATACCCCACGGCGCTGGCGAAGGAATGTTCGTATTCCGTTCGGGCCAAGACGCAGTCCGCCACTTTGGGGTCGGTATAGTAGGCGTGCACAAAGTAAAATTCGTCGCCTGGGTCGATGCCCGCCAAAACCGGGTGGGGGCGACACGGCACGACTTCGTTCCACCCCATATGCGGTACTTTCAAATCTGTGCGATCCAGGTTGAAACGCCTGACGCGCCCTGGAATCAACCCCAGGGTCGGCGTATCGTTTTCTTCGGAGTGATCAAGAGAGACCTGAAGCCCCAGGCAAATACCCAGGACGGGGACGCCCCGCAGGATGACCTCCCGTAACGCTTCATCCAAACCGCGATGGGCCAAACTTCGCATGGCGCTGCCTGCCGCGCCAACGCCCGGGAAAATTACGCGCTCGGCGTGTCTCAGCTGATCTCCATCGGCGCAGAACTCTGCATCCAGGCCAACTTCTTTGCAGGCGCGCTTGACGCTCGCCAAGTTACCGGCCTCGTAGTCTAGGATTAGCGTCACGATAAGGTCTCTTCGGGAGAACCGACAATTCTAGCCGAGCGTTCGTAATTTCACTAGAAAAAGACAGCCCCGCTGATAAACAAGCATCGCTCGGGCGCCGTTTATCCATCGAGCGCAGACGCCGTGCATGTAGCGCACTAACCCTTTTCACAGACACAGCAACAAGGACTTTTATGTCTGAACAAAGCCCAAACCAAACAGGTGTTCTCTTGATCAACCTGGGTACCCCTGACTCCACTGCGGTGAGTGATGTGAGGCGCTACCTCGGGGAGTTTCTCATGGACAAACACGTTCTCGATGTCCCCTGGCCTCTTCGAAAGCTGATTGTGAGCGGCTTTATCTTGCCCTTCAGGCCCAAGGAAAGCGCCCATGCCTATTCTAAAATTTGGTCAGAGGAAGGATCTCCGTTGCTGGTCCGCAGCCAGGCCTTGGCCACTCGTCTGGCAGACCATCTAGCCATGCCCGTAGCGCTGAGTATGCGCTACGGCAACCCCAATATCGCCGATGGGCTGGAAGCGCTGCACGCCCAGGGCGTCCAGCAGGTCTGCATCGTTCCGCTTTATGGCCAATACGCGGCCTCCACCGTTGCCACCTCTGTGGAGGCCGCCCAGCAGGCCATGCCTGAGGGTATGGACGATACCGTGCTGCCTGTCTTCTACGACACCCGGGCCCATACCCAGGCCTGGGCCGAGACCATTAGGGCGCACCTTCCTGAGCGCTGGGACCACCTGCTTTTCAGCTACCACGGCCTTCCGGAGAGGCATCTCACCAAGGCCGACCCAACCGGGGAGCATTGTCTCCAGCACCCGAACTGCTGTGACAACCCCTCTGTCGCCCACGCAACCTGCTATCGACACCAGGTCATGATGACCTCCAAGGCAATCGCCGCTTCCCTCGCGCTCAAAGAAGATCAGTTTAGCGTTAGCTTCCAGTCACGGCTGGGGAGGCTGCCCTGGCTGACCCCCTATACGGATCAGGTGCTTGAGGAGATGCCAGAACAGGGCATTAAAGACGTAGTCGTCTGCTGTCCCGCCTTTATCGTGGATAATCTGGAGACCCTGGAAGAAATGGGCATGCAGGGCAGAGAAACGTTCCTAGCGGCAGGAGGGAACTCATTCACCCTTGTGCCCTGTCTGAATGATAGCGAGGTCTGGGTTTCCGGCCTGGCGGACCTCTGCCGAGAGCACGTACTCAAAGAGCACCCATCCGATGCAGCCTAATCCCTAACCTTGCTCGCCAGATCGGATACTTCACGGTAGAAGGTTCGCACCAGCGTCTGTGAAAACATCGATTTACGCGCCACGAACCGCACTGGTCGCGTGAGCCCGGCCTCTGATAAGAGGACTCGCTGTTTCTCGGGAACACCAAGCGTCTTGGCCACGCCTACGGGCACAAGGCCATGACCGAACCCCGCCAGGGCCATTTGGGCCACGGCGAAAAAAGACTCCAGCGAGGCGACCCGACGCAGGTTCAACCGCTGCATGTTCTCCTCAATGGAGCCCCATGCGCCAGAGCGAGATTCAATGGTGATCACATCCAGAGGGTCACCCGTGCGGTATTTGAGACTTGCCAGACCCGAAGGAATGATCACCATGGGCTCCTGTCTCAGAACTTCGGAGACCAGATCCGATTCCGCATCGGGGCTGCCTGTACAGATGCCCACCATGTATTCCCCTGACCGCAATCGGTCCAGCACCACGGGGGAGCGCTGGGCGTGAAACTCAAATTCAACGCCGGGCATGCTGTCATTCACCTTTGAAAATAGGGTCGAGCCCCAGCTGGCCAGAATAGCCTCGGATACACCCAAAATAATTTTGCCTTTGCGGAGCGCGTTATCCTCGAGAAAGACACTGCGTAGCTCCGACAGCAGCGGCGTTACCCGCTCAACGAGGCGGGTTCCGTGATGGGTTAAAACGACGCGTCGCCCATGGCGTTCGATCAACTCCCGATCATAGTATCGTTCAAGAGCAGCGATGCGCTTGGATACGGCAGACTGAGAGATCCTTAGGGTCGTGCTGGCCTCCATCATGGTGCCCGCCTTAGATAGGGTGACCAGGGTTTCTAGGTTCTCGATCATCTCTGCAAGTCGTGCCAAAAAAGAATATATAGTATCTGTTCAGTTAGGATTTTTCATGATTTGAATGCCACATTTCAGACCCGAACATCCGTAACCCTATGCTCGTAACGCTTGCCGTCATCCTGAGCACGATCTTCACCAGCGCGCTATCTGGCGTATTTGGCATGGCCGGTGGCTCGCTGCTTATCCTGATCCTTGTCTCCCTGCTCCCGGTAAGCAGCGCCATGATTCTACACGCCGTTGCCCAGCTCACGGCCAATGGGTCCCGCGCACTTATTCTCCGGCGCCACATATGTTGGCAGCCCCTCCCCGGCTACCTTCTTGGCGCCCTGCTGGCGATTTTGTTTGCGACTTGGCTGGTCCTGATCCCGGACCCCGGCGTGATATTGATCCTGGTTGGCCTATTCCCCTGGCTAGGTCGCTGGAGCCGCCGTCTGTCAGGTCTCGACATCACCCATCAACCCACTGCCATATTTTGCGGTGCTGCGGTAACGGCCGCCCAGCTTTTTGCCGGCGCAGCGGGACCCTTGCTGGATATGTTTTATCTTAAGAGCTCGCTCAGCCGTCAGGCCATTGTTGCTAGCAAGGCCTTCACACAGACCCTTGGCCATCTGCTGCGGATTCTCTACTACGGGGTCTTGGTCTCTGCTGCGGAGACCACGGACATGATGCTGGCATTGGCCTTGATCCTGGCAGCCGTTCTCGGCACCCGTCTGGGCACGCTGATGCTCGCCAGATGGAATGATGGCGCCTTCCGACGCACCAGCGAATGGATCATCTTGAGCATTGCCACCCTTTGCCTGATCAGAGGCAGCTACCTGGTGATGACGACGCCTCTTACAGGGGCTTGATCACGAATAGCAAGTCGCCAACGTTTACCTGCTGGCCGTTGCTGATATTAATTCGCGCCACCTGATACCGCCGGTCAGGCGCGTAGATTACGCTCTCTCCGTTGAAATCCTTAAGGGAGAGCGGGTTAAAGATTTTCATGGCCTCCAGCTGACACAGCGTATGCTGGGTATCGATCTCATCTCCAACGCTAACGTACTCAGGTTCAGTGGGTGAAGGGGAGCTATAGAAAATAGCGGTTGCCGGTGCCAGCACCTTGATCTCATCGGTTCCGTCAATGGCGATGGAGGCGAGGTCGATGGCACTGCCCG
>DKNY01000061.1:0-1737 GCA_002470275.1 Gammaproteobacteria bacterium UBA7376
ATACGGTTCAATGCTGGGGTCTCGCTAGGGAAGTCCCAACTGACTTAGGTGAGGTCAAACAGATTGTATTACGCAGCCATGATGCTGAGAGCTGTGCGCTGAAAACAGACAATACCGTGCAGTGTTGGTCGGACGATAACGACAACGTGAGAGATTTGCCTGATGACTTAGGAGAGGTTAAGCAACTCTAGGCCTTGGTGTCGTATTTTGCCTGAGCGTTGGCAGGTCGGCGCAGCGCGGGCTTGCCCTTGGGTACCTCACCTTAATGACAAGGGGTGCCCCTTTGTTGGCGCTTCTTACTTTTTTCTGTTTTCGAGAGTCAGGCTGGCTAAGATCGGTAGGAAAATCAGCCCCTCAGAAGCTAGGTTGCCTTGAACCTGGGTATGCAAGACGAGGGTTTCTAAAGTGGGGGCCGGCTTGAGGGTAAAGCCGCTCTCGCGCGCAGCCTGTCATACCAAAGCCGCATCACTCTGGGGTGCCGATGACCTGTGGCTGTCTTCCATCTATCGGCAGTCAGTATTATAGTTTTCGCAACGTGGACAGACGCGCTGGGCGCGCCCGCCAGACACGTTCTAGCGGTCTCTTCATACAACATCCAATCCAGTTTAGACATAGGTGATGCGATTGCTGCAGAAAGTCTTGCTCTCGCTGCCTCCTGAGGCTGCACATAGCGTAGCGATGACCGGGCTGAAGCTTAGGGGCAAGGTCCCTGGCTTGGTCAGGCCGCTGCTTGGTAAGGCAACCTTCCTGGGCGGTAAGGCATTGCTGAATCCCCTGGGTTTGGCCGCAGGGTTAGATAAGGATGCGGAGGCTGTAGAAGGGCTGGCCCGCTGCGGCTTTGGCTTCCTTGAGGTTGGAACCGTTACCCCAAGGGCCCAGCCGGGCAACCCGAAACCCAGGCTATTTCGCCTGCCCCAGCATGGGGCCCTCATTAACCGCATGGGTTTCAATAACCACGGCTTGGACGCGATGGCGCGTCGACTCGCTGGTGTGAGGGAGCGGGGCCGGCTGCACGGTACGTTAATCGGGGTTAATTTAGGTAAAAACAAAGACACGCCCCTCGAGCATGCGGTGGATGACTACGTGTCCTGCATGCGCGGTCTGGTGCATCTAGCGGATTACTTCACGCTCAACCTTTCTTCCCCCAACACGCCGGGGCTGCGCAAGCTGCAGCATGGAGAGGGGCTGCGCAATCTCCTGCATCAGGTCAAGGAGGCACAGCTGGCTTTAGCGTCGGATCAGGCCCCCGTTCCGTTGTTGCTGAAGGTGGCTCCGGATTTAGCCGATGACGAAATCACTCAGATCGCGGAACAGGTGAGCAGCATCGGGCTAGAGGGTCTGATCGCGACCAATACGACGTTGGCTCGGGATGCGGTACTCGCTCATCAGCACGGTCACGAAGCGGGTGGCCTTAGCGGTAGGCCCCTGACCAACCGGAGTCGGGAGGTTGTTGCTGCATTTCGTCGCTTGCTGCCTGATTCCTGCTTTATCGTCGGTGTTGGCGGAATCTCATCTGCAGACGATGCACGAGCAATGCTCAGTTCTGGCGCAAGTGCGTTACAAATCTACACATCCTTTATTTATAAAGGCCCTAAAATTGTGCAAGAAATTATTATGGGGATAAATGCACTAAAATAGGCCTTCGCTGTGCTGCCTCTGCGCCCAATAATGTGGCGTAAATCACTCTCCCGGGTTTAAATGCCCTTCATTCATCGCTTTGGAGAGGCACATGTTGGA
>DKNY01000061.1:2100-23067 GCA_002470275.1 Gammaproteobacteria bacterium UBA7376
AAAATATTATGGGGTGGTTTGGGCGTGTTCCTGGCTGCGCCTGCGTTCGCCGAGGGTATTAACGCGGCGGATACAGGCTGGATCATGACGGCGACGGCGCTGGTCCTGTTGATGACCATTCCTGGTCTTTCGCTTTTTTACGCGGGCTTGGTCCGCTCGAAAAATGTTTTGAGCGTGCTGATGCAGTGTTTCACTATTACCTGCCTCATGTCCCTACTGTGGATGATTTTGGGGTACTCCCTGGCCTTTGGCGACGGCGGGTCGCTCAATGATTGGATCGGCGGCTTAGACAACTTCCTGCTTGGCGGCATTGGCCTGGAATCTACCTCAGGAACGATTCCAGAAAGCCTGTTTGCGCTCTTCCAGATGACCTTTGCGGTGATCACACCGGCATTGATTGTTGGGGGTTTTGCTGAACGCATGCGATTTTCAGCGGTCGTGTTATTTACGTCGTCGTGGTTGCTCTTCGTCTACGCGCCCATTTGCCATTGGGTTTGGGGTGGTGGCTGGTTGGGCAACCTAGGCGTCATGGACTTTGCTGGCGGTATAGTGGTTCACATCACGGCTGGCGTTGCTGCCTTAGTGGCGGCCATGGTGTTAGGCAATCGAACCGGTTTCGCGACACAGCCGATGCCGCCTCACAACATGACGTTGACGGTGGCCGGGGCGGGCTTGCTCTGGGTTGGCTGGTTTGGCTTTAACGGCGGAAGCGCCTTGGCTGCTGGGGGAGATGCCTCCATGGCCATGTTGGTGACCCATATCTCGGCTGCGGCGGGCGCTTTCACCTGGATGATCATGGAGCGTATCAACTTTGGGAAGGCTTCTGTCCTGGGTGCGGTAACCGGAATGGTGGCTGGGCTTGGCACCATCACGCCTGCCTCGGGCTTCGTGGGCCCCGGTGGGGCGCTCATCATCGGTATCAGTGCGGGCGTGGTTTGTTACTACGCAACGGGCTATCTGAAGAAAACCCTCAAGATCGACGATTCTCTGGATGTTTTTCCCGTCCACGGTGTGGGGGGCATTTTGGGCACCCTGCTGACGGCAGTGTTTGCAAGCAATGGATTGGGCGTGTTTAGCGGATTCAGCGACATCAACATTCTGGATCAATTGAGCATTCAACTGACTGGCGTGGTCGCCGCCATCCTCTATACGGGCGTCATGACCTGGATCATTCTGAAGGTATGTGATGTCGCGTTGGGGAACCGGGTCAATGAGGATGACGAAATTGACGGGTTAGACTTGATTTCTCACAACGAGCGGGGCTACGACCTGTAAGGCCGCTGGGTAGCGTAACGCTGGTTCCCAGGCGTCCGGGCCTCGGAACCGCCTGGGCTAGCGGTTGGCCGCCTGGCGCACCAAACGATCCAAAAGGTCGTCGAAGGGGTAGCCAGAGGCCTCCGCGCCTTCAGGGTACAGGCTGACCGGGGTCATGCCCGGGAGAGTATTGACCTCAAGCAGGGTAACCTGCTCGGCGTCGTCAACGATAAAATCTGCTCGGGACAGGTCCCGTAGCCCGAGGCCCTGGTGAGCGCTCAGGGCCACCCGTTGAATGCTCTTGGTTGTCTCCGGGGAAAGCTGCGCCGGTAACTCATGGTTGCTGGCCCCCGGCGTATAGCGATTGTCATAGTCATACCATTGCCCTGGGGCAGTGGTAATCTCGATGAGCGGGAAGGGCGTCAGGACTTGATCAAGCTCCAATATGCCCGCCGTAATCTCTCTTCCTTGAATGAAGGGCTCGACCATGCAGGGGCCAAAGCGAGAAACCTCTTTGAGCGCTTTCTCCAGGTCGCCGCCCTCGGGCAATAGCACAACGCCGATTGCTGATCCCTGCCTTAGGGGTTTGATCGCAACCTGAGAACCCAACTCGCGTTCGACCCTCAGGGCAGCCAGGGACACATCCTCGTCGGGTTGAATAATCAACTCGTTGGCGACGGGTAAACCCAGGCGTCGAAAAACATCTTTGGCGATGGCCTTATCCATGGCGATAGCGCTGCCCCGCACGTCGCTACCGACATAGGGGAGCGCCAGCATCTCAAGCAGGCCCTGGACGGTGCCGTCTTCACCTGGAGGTCCGTGGAGCGCGGGGAAGACCACCTCCGGCGCAAACTCGAGCAGTTGTGGTATCGCTCGTGTATCAAGCTCAATGAGCTGGGTTGTGTGTCCAATGCTGACTAGGGTGGCCTCGATTTGCGCAGCCGATTGCCTGGAGACCTCGGCCTCTGCCGATGAGCCACCGCAGAGAATGGCGATTCTCAATAGTCTGCCCGACATCAGGGTTTGACCGTTAATCGGTCGGCGATGACGCACCAGCGTTCATGGTCACGCCAGGCACCGTCGATAAATAGGAACTTCTTTGAAAGGCCTTCGAATTCAAAACCGCAGCGCTGAACGAGTTTCTGAGAGCGGTGATTCTCCGGCTGAATATTGGCCTCTAGCCGGTGCAGGCCAAGGCTTGAGAAGGCTAACCGAACAAGCTGTTCCAACCCCTCTCGCATATAGCCATGTCCTTGAAACGGTGCCCCCACATAGTAGCCTAGGGAAGCACTTTGGAAAGTCCCCCGGACAATGTGATTTAGGTTGATGATACCGGTGATGCGCTCGTCCTCTGCCCGGCAGATCGCATAGCCCTCATGATCGCTGCGGCGTATTCGCTGCAGATAGCTCCTGAACATCACGTTATTGGTGGGTGCCTGTATCCAGGGTCGATGTATGGCTTCACTCACGCGCATCAGAGCGATGAATTCCTTCTCATCCGTGTTCCTGACCTTCCGTAAAAACGTGTTGGTATCGATATTCATACGTTTACTGAATCATTGGGTCCGGCATGGTCCTTCAACGGAGGCGGGTCTGACTCAGGTCCGAAAGAGGACCGCTGTGTTCAGGGCGCCTGCCTTTTTGCCTATTTTAGTTGGGATGCTCGGCCTAATACAAATATCCAAGTAAGCAAGATGGTGGTCTGCTTCATCGTTCCGCCCAGGAGGGTTCAAAAACGTAGACGCCGCCTCGGTAGTTCAGCCACGCGGCGGTAAACTCGTCGATGGCATATTCCCGGGGGACTGCGGCTGTATCGGCGGCGGCGGGGTCCATCACCCTGACGACGCCGGCTGCGGTATCGATGCCGTAGAGAACAAGCAAGTGCCCCGCAGTCTTCGTGAGCGGAGCCCCTCCTAGTTCCCCCTCTTTATAGCGAATGCTGCAGACCAGAGGCATCCCCGCCCTCAGCGCAGATATCGCTTGACCCCAATCGCTGAAGCTCTCCACGGCGCCTAAGGTGCCAACGCCACTGGCATAATGAATGGCCAGAGGCCACTTGCCGTAGGCCCGACTATGACGGTCATAGCACTGCTGGACGCTCTGGGGCCAATCCACCTCCGCTGGGTTGACGGAGAGCGCCATACTCAGCGCCGTAGGGGAACAAATTCGTCGGGCCAGGTCTTTATTGGCCAGCATTTGGCTCAGCGGCACAGGCTTGCAGGTCTCCAAAGCAATCGGCGGTGGCTCAGACGCTGAGAGGTGCAGCGCTCGAAGACTGAGACTCAGCAAGTCCAAGCGGGGCTTTTCCTCTGCCTCGACG
This sequence comes from Gammaproteobacteria bacterium UBA7376, assembly GCA_002470275.1. Lineage (GTDB taxonomy): Bacteria > Pseudomonadota > Gammaproteobacteria > Pseudomonadales > Azotimanducaceae > UBA4421. The sequence goes on from DKNY01000061.1 coordinate 5,675, forward strand.
GTCACCCGCAGGCTCAGCTCATCGGCGGCCTGTACCGTATGCCAGCAATCGATTTCCAGGCTCGTGGCGGCGAGGTCATGCTTGGATGCGGGCCACCCTTGGGCAGGGCTTGCTGCCGAATCCGGTACGGGCTGCATGATGCTGGATTGGGCGCTGCTCCGGTCTTCGAGCGTAAACTGATACTCATAGGGCTGCCCGAGCATGGCGTAGCTTGGCACGATGATGTGCTCGGCGGGTACGGGTGGCAGCATGACTTCGGCCGTCCACCTGCTTTTAGCCCTGTCCTCGTGGGCTCGGGCCTCATGGTGCCAGACCAGCTCACCGCTGACGGCCAGAGGATAGCGGACGCGAGTCTGGTCTGACGCTAGGCGTATGGTGGCATGCATGGCAACATCCTAATATCTACGATAGAGAAAAGCAGCCTAATGCAGGTGTTGACGCTGTATACAACTGAGCACTGCCACCTTTGTGAGGCAGCAATGGAACTCCTTCTTTCCTTGCCTGAACTGCCGAGCCTTGAGCTTCGAGTCGTGGATATTGTCAGTGATGATCGTCTTTTTGAGCGGTATGCCCAGTGTATTCCTGTGCTGGCAGCCGGGGGGGAGGAACTGACCTCCCCGATTACCGCGACCACGCTGCGGACATGGCTGGACCAGCGTGTTCTGCCTCAAGGTTAATCACGCTGCCGACCGGTGAGCTGACGCTCGAAGGGCTTGAGAATATCCACGCTCCGACCGGCGAGCTGAGCATAGACCACATTGAAGGCCAGCACGTTCTTCACGTAGTTACGGGTCTCGGTAAAGGGGATGCTCTCTATCCACACATCAGCGGGTATTTGTTTCCACGCCCTTAACCAGCGGTCAACGCGGTTCTCGCCTGCATTGTAGGCAGCGATAGCCGGCGGCCGCTGTTGGTCATACCTTTCGAGAAGCCACCCCACATGGGCGCTGGCCAACTCGATGTTACGGGTTGGCGTCAGCAGCGCCTTTTGGTCTGGCTTGCTCAAGCCCACTCTTCGGGCAACCAGGGCTGCCGTTGCGGGCATCATCTGCATCAGCCCCAGGGCGCCGGCGCTGGAGCGCGCATTGCCCTTGAACGCAGATTCCTGTCGGCTGATGGCCTGGAGCAGGTTAGCCTCTAACCCATGCCGGTTGGCATGGTGACCAAATTCGGCTTGATAGGCTTCGGGAAACCTTAGCCTGAGGTCATCCAGAGCATCCGCCATATTGGCAGTTTGAATAGAGAGAAAGAGACGGCCTAGACGTCGGGCGAGCTGCGCCATTTGATGCCGTTTCGCGTTATCTGCGCCCTCAATTTCCCGATACCATTCCCGCCGGCCATTGACGTCGTCACCCAGGGCGAAGAGTTCCACGGCTCGCGCAATGCCCGAGCTGCTGCGAAGGCTAAGCTCTTCCTCCTCAGTCAAAAAGCGACGGATGTCGCCATTGATGGCGGTTTTAAGGCTGGCGCGTTCGGCTGCCAAGAATCCGTAGTAATGGCGCATCTGCGCCAACTCGCCGAATATTTCGAGCGCCCTTTGGTGGTCCGAGTTCTCGGGCGCGGCCGCAGGACTCAACTCACTTTCTGCCATAAGGGCTCTTGCGACCCAGTATCGAGTTCGCAGGCGCGCCTGATCTGGTTCCGGAAGATGCTTGGACCAGATCAGCACTTGGTCCCATGTCTGGCTGACAATGGCGGCGTCAAGGAGGCCTTGTGCTGCGCTCTCGGAAAACTCCGAGGAAACGTCACCGTCAGGAAACCGCCCGATTTTAGCTAGTCCGACTAGGATTGCCGATTCGGCCCGCTGAATCTGTTCTGGCGTTAGCCGCTGTTGCGCTCGGTAGTGCGCCAGAGCTTCGGCGGCCCGTGTAGGTTGCTGCCGACTCAGGCGTTCTAAGCCGTAAACGATGGCGGCGTGGATGTCGGGATCATCGGCCTGATAGTCTCTATATCGCAGGATGCGGCTGGGGTTGCTGTACAGAGCGTAGAAGGCGTTGGCGGCGGCTTTCTTTGTGTCAAAGTAGCGAAGCAGGTATCTGGCAAGCACCCGCTGGCGGGCCCTTATGGCCGCCTCCAGCCGAATCCAGGCAACGTCCTCGGTAAACCGCGTGCTCTTTCGCCAGGTGGCAAAAAGTGGATCGCAGGCCTTAGGCTGAGATTTCGGGGCAAGCCAGAGTGGCGTCGTTGCATCCAGGGCAGACCCCTTGTCCGCCACGGCATACTGAGCTCGAAGCTGGTAGCAGAGCAGTTCCGGATCGCTGGTCGTCACGGCATTGGCGTGCAGCGTTGACCACTGTCGACTCTGGCCTAGGTAAACCAACCATCGACGAAAGAGCAGTTCCGTAGCGGGCAGGTCCGCGTGACTCTGCCTGAAAGCCCGCATTGATGCCGCGGAAACCCGGCTCAGATTTGTACGCTTGATGTGGTACTCGATGTAGGGGGCGGCAGGGTAGTGGGAAAGCTGGTCGGCCACCGCGCGTGCGCGCGTGATTTGTCCTGCGTCGATGAGGTTTAGGGCTTTTCGATATTGGCTGCGATCTTCCAGAACCTGCTCAGACGCAGCTAGGGTGACCGGCGAGAAGGGGATCAGGACAGCGGCACATAGAAATCGCGAGGCTCGAAAGATCGAGATCCAATTTATGCGCCGCATCAAAATTTTCTGCATCGAGCGTCAGTCCAAGCCGACCAAGGGGAGGGCGGTATCATGGCAGCGAGTGCGGACGAGAGCCAGAGGCTTTGATCTCACGCCATACCCACGCGAACGGCGAGCACATCACAGGGTGCCCCGTGCAGAACACCATTGGCGGTTGAACCCAGCAGCAGGGCCAGGCCGTGACGACCATGGCTTCCCACGATAATGAGGTCAGCATCGTGCTCTTCTGCAAGCCGATGAATTTCATTCTCCGGTCGCCCAAATATCAGGTGCTGGTGGCTCGCATCCACTGCAAGCTGTCGAGAAAATTCATTTAGATGGGCCTTTGCCTGATCCTGAATTTGCTCCTGCACCGAGGATAAATCCATGGGCACATCTCCCCCATAAGCAAAGCTTAGGGGCTCTATGACATGGACAATATGTAGGTCCGTGGGGTTACTGCCAATGAGCGCGCGGACACGCTCCGCAATGAGGTTTGATTCCTCTGTCAAATCTACTGCGAGAATAATTGTCTGGTAGGGTTGCATCGTTATCTCCGTCCCGTTTCACAGAAACATACAACGGTCTTTTTACGCGAACAATAGTGTAGGTGACTATGACTTGGATCATCATTATTGGTGTTTTGGCGTTAGCCCTGGGGCCAATCCTCTATCTGTTGCCCTCAGCCAAGGACCGTTATCTCTCGGCCCTTCGTGCTGCTGCGCGTGAAAGAGGCTTTACCATACAGCTGGATCAGGTTCCTCAACTCGACCCATCGGTCAATCAACGCGTGAGTGCTGGGGGTAAGGTGCGTGACGCCACCCTTTCCTGCGCGCGCTATCAGCTGCCCTTGGGCGTGCACCTGGGCAATTTGCCACCTCTGTTGGTTGTGAGGGTGCCTGAGGCGCCTGCGCTCCCCATTCAGATGTTCCTCGGGGGATGGGGTTTGGTCACCCCATCCAGGACCGAGTTGTCGGCGCTGAAGGCCTGGCAAGCGAAACCGGAGCTGATGACAGAGCTGACGAGCACCTTGGCCTTGCTGCCCTCGGATGTGGTCGCGCTGCGCTTCGAACCCAGACTCTTGGCGTGTTTTTGGCACGAAGACCTGGCGTCGCTCTCAAGGGGGGGCTCGTCGCAAAATACCGGACATGTCAGCTCCCAGTTGGATGCTCTGCACCAGGTGATGACGGAGCTGATTCTCTCGCTCAAAGCGTATTGGGAGTAGGCCTTTCTCTCGTTTCGCGGCGGGGTTTCTTGACAGGTGGGGGAGCGAGAGCCTATAAATCGGCGATTCGCGCAGCCCTAAGTCATTAGGAATGCAGTCTTATTACGGCATGATGCTCAGTCAGGTCAGCCAGTTCCAGGATAGAAGCCTCGTTTGAGCGGCTTACAGTTTGGGTGTAATTGGAGAAATATGGCACGTTCTTTGGTCATCGTAGAATCCCCAGCCAAGGCGAAGACAATCAACCGATACCTGGGTAAGGACTTCGTTGTTAAGTCCAGCGTAGGACATATTCGCGACCTACCCACCGGCGGCAAGGCGGTAGACCCAAGGGCGCGCGCCGAGGAAGCAAAAAAAACCAAGGCCCTGAGCCCCGCAAAGAGAGAGGCGTATAAAACCAAGCGGGCCCGACAGCAGTTGGTGCGCAGAATGGGGGTCAACCCTGACGCGGGCTGGGCGGCGGCCTACGAAATTTTGCCGGGTAAGGAGAAGGTGGTTGAGGAGCTGCAGAAACTCGCTGCGAATGCCCCCGTCATTTATTTGGCCACGGACCTTGACCGCGAGGGTGAGGCCATCGCCTGGCATCTGCGCGAGGCCATCGGCGGCGACGAGGACCGTTACCGCAGGGTGGTTTTCAACGAGATCACGCGAAAGGCCATTCAGGAAGCCTTTGTTGATCCTGGTGAAATCGACATGGATCGGGTTCGCGCACAGCAGGCCCGCCGGTATCTGGATCGAGTGGTGGGCTTTGAGCTGTCGCCATTGTTGTGGGCGAAAGTTGCAAGAGGCCTGTCGGCGGGCAGAGTTCAGAGCGTGGCCGTCAGGCTGATCGTGGAGCGCGAGCGAGATATCAGAGCCTTTATTCCCGAGGAGTACTGGGACGTTTTTGCCGATCTCAAGGGAGACGGTGGAAAAGGCGAGGTTAAGTTTCAGGTGACGCAATGGCAGGGCAAGGCCTTTCGCCCGTTTAACGAGAGCGAGGCCAACGCGGCGGTAGCGGAGCTGGGTGGGTCAAGCTACGTCGTCAGCAAGCGGGACGACCGCCCAACGCGCTCGAAACCGAATGCCCCCTTTATTACCTCTACCCTTCAGCAAAGCGCCAGCACCCGGCTGGGCTTCTCGGTGAAGAAGACCATGACCATGGCCCAGCGGCTCTACGAGGCGGGCTACATTACCTATATGCGGACCGACTCCACGAACTTGAGCACCGAGGCGGTAGAGGGCTGCCGGCTTTTTATCCAGGAAAATTTTGGCGATGACTATCTACCCAATGAGGCCAAAAGATACTCCAACAAGGAAGATGCCCAGGAGGCGCATGAGGCCATCAGACCCTCTAACGTGGGTACCCGTAGCGATCACATTGAGGGCGTGGATGCGGACGCTATCAGGCTATACGAACTGATTCGAAACCAATTCCTGGCCTGTCAGATGACCGAGGCGCGTTACCTGAGCACTTCCATTAAGGTCAAGGCAGGCGATTTTGAGTTATCGGCGAGAGGTCGAATCTTGCAGTTCGACGGATTTACGCGGGTGATGCCACCGCTCTCCAGAAAGGATGAGGATCAGTCGCTCCCAGATTATCGCGAAGGGGAGCAGATGAACTTGGGCGACATAACGCCGGTTCAGCATTTCACCAAACCAACGCCAAGATTCGGAGAGGCCAGCCTGGTTAAGGAACTGGAAAAACTCGGCATTGGCCGACCGTCGACCTATGCCAGCATTATTTCTACGATTCAGGATCGTGGCTATGTGACGTTAAATAATCGTCGGTTTCACGCGGAAAAAATTGGGGAGCTGGTCACAGACCGATTGATCGAGAATTTTGACAACCTGTTGGACTACCGCTTCACGGCCAATATGGAGGAAGAACTCGATAAGATTGCCAAGGGCGATACCCAGTGGAATGAGGTGCTGGACACCTTTTACGGGGACTTTAGCGACAAGCTGGTGCTGGCCAAGCAAGCAGAGGACGGCATGCGGGCCAACGCGCCAACGGATACTGACATCGAGTGTCCCAAGTGTGGTCGCCATATGCAGGTTCGAAATGGTTCGACGGGCGTTTTCCTAGGGTGCTCGGGCTATGCGTTGAAGCCCAAGGAGCGCTGTACGCACACCATCAATTTGATTTCAGGCGAGGAAGCCGTTGACGTTGATCAAGACGAGGAAGCGGAGTCCAAGCTGCTACGCCAGCGACACAAATGTCCCAAGTGTGACCATGCGATGCTTAACTATCTGGTAGATGAGGGGCGAAAGCTGCACATCTGTGGCAACAACCCGGATTGCTCTGGCTTCGAGATCGAGAAAGGCGCATTCAAAATCAAGGGCTACGACGGCCCCAGGCTGGAGTGTGATAAATGCGGCGAGGAGATGCAGCTTAAGTCCGGTCGCTTTGGCAAATACTTTGGCTGTACGGCCTGTACCAATACGCGAAAGCTGTTGAGAAACGGGGAACCTGCGCCACCCAAGGCCGATCCGGTTCCTATGCCCGAACTGCTCTGCGAGAAGGTCGAGGATTACTATCTGTTGCGGGATGGTGCGTCGGGTATTTTCCTTGCGGCGAGCCAATTTCCAAAGCATCGGGAAACGAGGGCGCCAAAAATTTCAGAGATTAAGCCCCATGCCAACGAACTCGATCCCAAGTTCCACTACCTATTGGGTGCACCTGAGAGCGATCCAGATGGCAATCCATCCGTGGTGCGATATAGCCGAAAAACCAAGGAACAATACGTTCAGTCTGAAATCGATGGTAAGGCCAGTGGATGGCGAGCCTTCTACGTGGAGCCAAAATGGATAGAGGAGGGTTCGCCAACCCAAAACCAGGGCAAGAAGGCAGCCAAGCGCCGCAGTCGTCGCGCGTCAGCGAAGTAACCCTGGTTGCCTGAGCTAGAGGGCTTAATCCCGGCGCTCACGCCAGCATAGACTTTAGGGGCGTCTTCCGCCTGTTAGGGCGCTGCCGGTGGGATCGAACCCCTAGATTTGTTGGCGAATGACGCCAACGGATAACCCCTCGATGGCAAAAGCCTGTTTCGCTAGATCAACCTCGATGGGATCGTAGGCTTGGTTTTCCGGCAACAGCAGGACCTGATCTCGGTTGCGGGTGCGCTGGAACCGCTTAACCGTCACCTCTTGATCGATTCGGGCAACAACAATTTGTCCGTTGGTGGCTTGTTGTGTTTTGTGTACTGCAAGCAGGTCCCCATCGAGAATGCCTGCGTCGATCATGCTATCGCCGCGAACGCGAAGCAGATAGTCGGCCTGGGGTCGAAAAAAGCCTGCGGGTAGGTCGATGCGATCCTCGATATTTTCCTCTGCAAGAATGGGGTCGCCAGCGGCGACGCGGCCCACTAGGGGAATGCCTTGGTCCTCGTATTCTGGAAGCCGTATGCCCCTGGAAGTGCCGGGAATCATTTCAATCGCCCCCTTTCGGGCCAGCGCTTTGAGGTGTTCCTCGGCAGCGTTTGCAGACTTAAAGCCCAACTCGGCAGCGATGTCGGCACGGGTTGGGGGGTACCCTGTATCCTGAATGTGTCGCCGAATCAGGTTCAAAATTTCGGCTTGCCGAGGCGTCAAAGAAGCATGGATCGCAGCAGATGTAGACATGGCCTTACCTGGTAAAAAATACAGTGCTGGCAGTATAACCAGGTTACTGGCTATCTGTACAGATATCTGCGCCGTATTATTTGAATCGCGCTCATCCTAGGGCTTCAGGGCGACTGTGTAGCCAAGTATGATCGATGCTTTCCGAGACGGAATCTGAGGGGATTAACGTGGACCATTCAAATGACTGAAAACTTTGCTGGCTTTGGTTGGGTGCTGGAAGTTTTTGCCATCTTGCTGGTAACGGCGATTGTTCGGCTGGCCTCCAAGGTGTTTTTAGATCGCGCCCAGCAGCGGGCGGATCAAACCCATAATCTCTGGGACGATGCGCTGGTCCATGCCGGAAGGCGGCCGCTGAGCCTTGGTATCTGGGTGATTGGCATTTCTTTCGCGGCTCAGATTGTGGGTGCGGATCAGCCAGCGGAGATTTTCTCGTTGGTCTCAGAGCTGCGCGACGTTGCCGTGGTCTGGATACTAATTTGGTTTTCCTTGCGCTTTATTCGCCAGGTTGAACTCAACGTCATCAATGGCCATCACTCGGTAAGCGTTGACAAAACCACTGCGGCGGCAGTGGGCAAGCTTTTGCGAGCAGCCATTACCATCACGGGCGTGTTGCTCGTGCTGCAGGCCTTTGGGTTTTCGATCTCTGGGGTCTTGGCCTTTGGCGGTATTGGCGGGATCGCCATCGGTTTTGCCGCTCGGGATTTACTGGCCAACTTCTTCGGGGCGCTGATGATATTTCTAGACCGTCCTTTTTCAGTCGGTGATTGGATTCGCTCCCCGGATCGCGACATAGAGGGAACCGTTGAGGATATCGGCTGGCGCATTACGCGCATCAGGACCTTTGATAAGCGCCCGATCTACATCCCAAACTCCATCTTCAACAGCCTCACCGTGGAGAACCCCTCACGGATGTCAAACCGTCGTATTTACGAGACTCTGGGCCTTCGCTATGAGGATATCTCGCAGATGCACAGCATCGTGAACGAGGTGAGGCAGATGCTCCAGGATCATCCAGAGATCGACCAACAGCAGACACTCATGGTGAACTTTGATGCGTTTGGAGAGTCGGCGGTTGAGTTTTTTGTGTATGCCTTTACCAAGACCACGGGCTGGCAGGCCTTTCACCATATTAAGCAGGATGTGCTACTCAAGATCGGGGAGATAGTCGCGCGACACGGGGCGGAGATGGCTTTCCCAACGCGTACGCTGCATATCCAGGCTGAGCCCGAGATTTCAGAGTGACTGCGGTCACGCCCGGGGCGGTGAGCGCTCAATGCGAATTGCCACCACGCGTCAGCGGTGCTTTTGCCACCGCGGTTGAGGTGGCGTCACAGGCACGGGTTCAGACTGCTCTGGACCGCCTGGCGCTAGCGCTCAGCGCGCGCTTTCAGGCCGCGAGGCCACTCTGCCTCTGTCTGTCTCAAAGTGGACTGTATTTGAGTGGCATGTTGATGCAGAGAATGGTTTTCCCGCTACAGCTCGGATATCTGGGCGCCGTGGACCAGCGTGATGGGCTCCAAGGGGCGCTGACGGGCTGCCTGGAAGAGGGGCTGGAAACGCTCTCGGGCAGAACGATCCTGCTGATTGACGGGATCGCCCACCCAACCCAGGTTACCCCCTTAAAGGCGTGGCTGACTGAACAAGGCGCTGCAGAGGTTTACGTTTGTGCCCTGGCGGAGCCCTCGGCGTTAGGCCAACCGTCAGCCGATTACAGTGCGCTTTCTCTAAGTGCGCTTAAGGAAGGCGCCCTGCCCTCGGAAGACACCGCGATGTTCGGTTGTGGTTTGGGGCTCGAGGGCTATGGGCGCAACTTCCCCGCACTCTATCGCTCCTACCACCGGGCCGCTGAGGGCTAGGGGTTGATTGACGGCTCTGTGGTCGTGGCTTCTCTGAAATCCTGCCATCTCTCCCAGGCCAGGGCTAACTCCGGCGGCGGAGCGATGGGATCGATTCTGACTAAAATGCCCAGCGCCGGGTGATCAATATAGTGCAGTTCGGCGCTGCGTAGGCGGCGACTTTGCCGCAGAGAAAGAAAGGTTGGTTCGCGCGGTGGTGCTGTATCCGTGGCTTCGCCGACTAGGGTGGCGATAGCGCTTTCAAGGGGCGAAAGGGAGGTTTCTTCTGGCGTTAGCGGCGTGCTCAGGGGATGCCCCTGCAGCCTCAGGTCGGCGCTGAAATGCAGGTAGCGGCCCAGGGTGACAGCAAGGGTGCCGTTTAGGGGTTCGTTAGGCGCGCCCACTAAAACTGGCTGCGGGGCGCTTCGTTCAGGGACCCGTTGCTGCCAGCCCACATGTTTCAGCACCTTAAGATCCGCGCGCCGGTCAATTCGACTGGCAGCATCGCTCAACGCGAGGTTAGCTGGCCCATGCAGTTGATAAGACGTTTCTCTCAGTCGACGATCAAAGCCATCAAGCAGGTTGATCAGTTGAATCAGCGGCGTTTGAACGATTCGTGGCGCGTTGATAGGAATCGGTGTCCCGACTTGTTCTAGGGAAAGCGTCGGTTCTAGCAGGCCAAGGGGTTCCTCAGTCGGCCCGGGTAACGGCTGGAATGCGTCGGGAAGCTCCTTCCCTGCCGAGCCGACGCCCTGGAGCTCTGGCTCCATGGCCGATGTAAGGAAGACGCGTAGCGCCTCGGGGACGGGCTCTTCAACGGGTAGTTCAGGATAGCCAATGCACTCCGGCGGGGCTCGGATTGGGAAGGGTGCTTCACCTACTCGGCTATTGGCGGCAGGCAGAAGCCCAAACAGGTTGTCTGGCCAAGCCGGCGTCGGCTCGTGACCAAATCGTTCCGTGCTGGCCTCTGGGTCTGGCGACAGGGCCCCCTGCCTAGAGAAAATGATCACCTCGATGTTGTACCGGGCCCCACTCAACAATGCATCTAGGTCGTCAGCCTGAACGAGGGGGTCATTGGCCGCTTGGGCAGGCAGGGTCTCGGACCATACGGGTGCGACAAACAGGGCCAGCACAAGAGGCATGCATCGCACTAACTGCGAGCCTCTGGTGCCTTTCCTGTGCGCTGACGACGTTGATGGCAACATGTTTTAGGGCCGGTTAAGCAGCATGACTCTGTTTCGGTGCGAGCAGGTCAAATAAAGCATGGGCGAAATCCAATCTTGCATCAAATGTCGGCAGTTCCGTGTCGATACGCAGGATGGAGGCGCCATCCAGCCGATAGGTACTGCTCTGTTGCTGAACTAAGTTAACCACTCGAATGGGTTCAACTATCGTGGTCTTACTGAACTCAAGTTTGCCCTTAAGTTCCCCGAGATCAAGCCGGATGATGCCCAGGCTTTGAGCCATTAGCTTCAAGGCGGTGACTGAGAAGAGGTTCTTCAAGGCGTCGGGCAGCAGGCCAAAGCGATCAATAACCTCCACTCTAAGGGCATCTAGCTCCTGTTGCTCCTTGGCGCCAGCGATGCGTTTATAAAGAATGAGTCGGCTGTGCACATCCGGCAGGTAGTCTTCGGGAATGAGCGTTGGCGTGTGTAAGTTCACTTCTTGGCTCACCGTTTCAAGCGGCGCATCTTGGTCAGGCACCTTGCCTGAGCGGAGGGCGTCTACGGCTCGGTCCAGCATTTCCATATATAAAGAAAAACCAATGGACTCAATTTGTCCCGACTGATCGTCACCCAGCAGTTCGCCTGCGCCGCGAATCTCCATATCCTGCGTGGCCAGGGTAAAGCCCACGCCCAGCTCCCCAGACGCCTCGATGGCCTCAAGGCGCTTAACCGCGTCGGCTGTCATGCTGCGGCTGCCCGGCGTGAGCAAGTAGGCGTACGCCTGGCGATGGCTCCGACCCACCCGACCTCTCAGCTGATGCAGCTGGGCCAGTCCAAATTTGTCCGCGCGCTCGATGATGATGGTGTTGGCGTTGGGGATGTCGATGCCGGTCTCGATGATGGTCGTGCAGACGAGGACATTCAGCTGCCGATGGTAGAATTCACTCATGACCCGCTCAAGATCGTTACTCCGCATCTGGCCGTGGCCCACACCAATGCGTGCTTCAGGCACCAATTCCTGAATGGCGTCGGCGGCCTCATAAATGCTTTTCACCTCATTGTGCAAGAAAAAGACCTGGCCACCCCGCATCAATTCTCGACTGATCGCCTCACGAATGGTTTGGCTGCGTTTTTCCTGAACGAAGGTTTTGATAGACAGCCTTCTAGCTGGCGGGGTCGCGATGATAGAGAGGTCACGAATGCCGCTCAGGGAAAGATTCAAGGTCCTCGGTATGGGGGTCGCGGTAAGCGTGAGGACATCAACCTCGGCACGCATGGCGCGCAGCTTTTCTTTTTGGCGCACGCCGAAGCGATGTTCTTCATCAATAATGACCAGTCCCAAGTCCTTGAAACTGAGGTCTCCGCTGAGCAATTTGTGCGTGCCGATGAGAATATCCAGCTTCCCGTTTTTGCACTTCTGCTTGATCTCTTCGATCTCTGCATTGCTTCTGAGTCGGCTTGTGATGTCGATGCTGACGGGCCAAGAAGCAAAGCGGTCTCTGAGGGTGTCGAAATGCTGTTGCGCAAGCAGGGTTGTCGGGACCAGCAGGACGACCTGCTTTTGGCTTTGCACCGTGACGAAGGCGGCCCGCATGGCGACTTCTGTCTTACCAAAGCCCACATCGCCGCATACCAAGCGATCCATAGCCTGAGGCTGGGCGAGGTCGGCCAGCGTCGTCTCAATGGCCGCATCTTGATCTGGGGTGGTGATGAATGGGAATTCTGCAGCGAAGGTGGCGTATTCGGCCTGATCGGCCGTCAGGCAGTGGGACTTCCTTGAAGCACGTCGCGCATAGATATCGAGGAGTTCGGCAGCCACATCAACAATTTTTTCTGCGGCTTTCTTTTTAGCCCGTTCCCATTGATCTGAACCCAAGCGATGGAGTGGGGCATGCTCCTCGTCGGCGCCCGCGTATCGGCCGATAAGGTGCAGGGACGTCACGGGAACATAGAGTTTGGCGCCGCCCGCATAGCCTAGCGTCAGAAATTCGTGGTCGGCATCGTCTATCGCCAAGGTCTGAAGCCCCAGATACCTGCCCACGCCATGCTCCACATGGACCACTGGGGCACCCATATTCAGTTCGGTCAAATTACGCACGATCTGCTCGGGATCAATCAGGCGTCTTGTGCTGCTCCGTTTCGATGGGGCTGTCTGTCGACCGAGGACATCCCCCTCGGTGATGAGGGTTAACCCCGGAAACTGGAATCCCGATTCCAGTGGGGCGATGCAAATTCCGTGTTGATCACTAGACTGCAGATCCGTGAGGTGCTGAACGTGCCGGGTGACGATTCCGGCCTTGGTCAGCAACTCATCAAAAATTTCTCTGCGTCCCGCCGATTCCGCGCAAAACAAAATTTGAGCAGGATGTCCTTCAGTAAATGCCCGAAGGGCTAGGGCTGGCTCCTGCAGTTGGTGGTTGATCGTGAGATTGGGTAAGAGTTTCCCGAAAAAGTCATGGTTATGCCGCTCTGAGGCGTCAGACAGGATGATCCTCGGAGCCGCCTTGAGCGCGCCCTGGAGAGCATCTGCGGTGAGGTAGAGGCTTTCTGGCGCGACGATGGGCCGCTCAACGTCATGGCGGAGGGATTCGTATCGCTCGCCTACCTCCCGCAGGAAACTGGTCGCTGCGGCTTCAACATGGCCTTCGAGAACGAATATTGGGTTCTCAGGCAGGTGTTCGAATAGCGTGGCCAGCCTGTCGAAGAAGAGGGGCAGGTAGTATTCAATGCCGTTTGGCGCGATGAAGCTGCTGACGTCCTGGTAGACGCTGCAGCGTCGAACGTCTCCCTGAAAGAGCCCATGCCAACAATCGCGAAATCTGGCGATGGCGTCGTCGTCAAATGGAAACTCCTTTGCCGGCAGAATGTCGATAGAGTCGATCTGTTCGACGGTGCGTTGCGTATCCGGGTCAAAGGTTCTGAGGGTGTCGATCTCGTCATCGAATAGATCGACTCTTACCGGCAGCGTCGCACCCATGGGGAAAATATCCATGAGTGCGCCGCGCACAGCATACTGGCCACGTTCACTAACGGTTTCCATGCTCTGATAGCCGGCGGCTTCCAGCTGCATGCGCTGAGTCATCACGTTAAAGGTGTCACCACGGCTCAGGTTTAGGCAGGAGCCCTGGATGTAACTGGGTGGCGACAGCTTTTGCAGCAGGGTCGTGACGGGCACCGTGAGGATGCCTTCGGTAAACTGACCGAGGCGCTTGAGGGTCTTCAAGCGCTCCGAGATGATGTCCTGGTGTGGCGAAAAGGTGTCATAGGGCAAGGTTTCCCAGTCGGGAAATTCCAGGCAGGGCAGCGGCTCGCCTGAGTCGTCCTGCGTCAGTGTCTGCAGGAACTTTAGTCCACGCTGCCACCGTACGGTGCCTTCAGCTTTTGCGGTGACGACCACGACTGGCTGAGGATGGTTTCTGGCCAGCTCAAGGATCGCCAACATATCGGCTGCGCCGGGCAGGCCACGCCAAAAGCGACGCTGCCCGGGTCCTTCGGGGAGGAGGGTGCCTGAGTCAGCAGGCAGGATGACAGTGTTCAAAAATGTTTCTCGTTCAGACTTTTAATGAAAGCTCTTACTGATACCGGACCGGTCTCCGCCGGCCAAGGTGTGATTCTACCTCCTCAACCCCACTGAAGAATATAAATATACCTGAGCCCGCTACGAGATGGCCCTGTTTCACTGGTTTTCGCGGGAACCCTAGGCTACAGTTTCCGCCCGCTGGAGACCTGGCCGTCCGACCCGATGCGGTAGCGCTGTCGGTGCTCTTGGCCGTTGATGCTGGAAGGAGAAACTGTGTCCCTACCTAACCTTGAAGATTACTTTCCTGACTGGAAGGAGCGTGAAGCTCTTGCTGAGGGAATGATCCCGCTCATTGGCAAACTCTATCGTAAGAACGTGGTCGTCTACTGCTATGGACGTGCCATGTACAACCAGAGCGTTACCCAGCTGATGAAAACGCATCGCTACGTGCGTCAGGTTGCCAAAAATGAACTCTCCGAATTTGAGAGCTTTCCCGTACTCGAGGCCATGTCTCGCCTGGACCTTGGACCCTGCCACGTAGACCTGGGGAAATTAGCAACAAAATTTATGGCGGAATCCGCGGAGAACGAAACGGATGCAGAAGCCTTTGTGCGACGCGAGTGTGAAAGCGTTATCGGCACCCGTCGTCAGCCGATCAGTCAGCCCCAGGATATTGTGCTGTATGGATTCGGCCGAATTGGTCGTTTGCTGGCACGGCTGCTGATCGAAAAGACGGGCAGCGGAGATCAGCTGCGCCTTCGGGCCATCGTAGTGCGCAAAGGCGGTGAGGATGACCTGATGAAGCGAGCGAGTTTGCTGCGTCGGGACAGCGTTCATGGCGGGTTCCAGGGCACCATTCGAGTGGATGAAGAAAATCAGTGCATTATTGCCAACGGCAACGTCATTCGCGTCATTTATGCGGGGTCGCCAGCCGAAGTGGACTACGAGGCCCTGGGCATTCGTGATGCCATTGTGATTGACAATACCGGCGCCTGGCGCGATATGCAGGGCCTTTCCCAGCATCTGGCCGGACGCGGGGCCTCAAAGGTGGTTCTGACCGCGCCAGGAAAGGGTGAGGTGAAGAATATCGTCGCCGGGATAAACTTCGAAGACATGGGCTCTGATGATCGAGTGTTGGCCGCAGGCAGCTGTACCACCAATGCTATCGTGCCGGTTTTGAAGGCCGTCAACGACAGCTTTGGAATCGTGAATGGTCACATGGAAACCGTGCACGCATATACCAATGACCAAAATCTGATTGATAACTACCATAAAAAGAATCGCAGAGGTCGTGGTGCGCCGCTGAATATGGTGATTACAGAAACCGGGGCGTCATCGGCGGTTGTTAAGCTGCTTCCGGAGCTCGAAGGCAAGCTGACGGGTAACGCTATCCGCGTGCCAACACCCAATGTTTCTTTGGCGATCCTTAATTTGACCCTCGGCCGCACGACCTCTGAGGAGGAGATTCGGGAATTTCTGCGGGATACCGCACTGCATAGCAGCCTGCAGCGACAGATCGATTTCACGGCCTCTCCTGAATTGGTCTCGTCGGACCTCGTGGGTAATCGTCACGCTTGCGTAGTGGATGGCGAGGCGCTCATCGTTAAAGACGACCGAATCGTGCTCTATGTCTGGTACGACAACGAATTTGGGTATGCATGCCAGGTTGTCCGTGTCGCCCAAAAATTGGCTGGCATTCGATATCCGCTGATTCCTGAAGACGTCGTCAAAATGGGATTTTAGCGACTTGAGTCAGGCCACCGTTCGCACTCGAATTGCGCCGTCGCCAACGGGAGACCCGCATGTGGGGACAGCCTACATGGCGCTCTTTAACTATGTCTTTGCCCGGCACCACGGGGGCGAGTTTGTGCTGCGTATTGAGGATACCGACCAGGTCAGAAGCACCGCGGCGTCCGAGCAAACCATTCTCGAGGCACTGAGCTGGCTGGGTCTAAAATGGGATCATGGACCGGACGTGGGCGGGCCGGCCGGCCCCTATCGCCAGAGCGAGCGCCGGCAAATCTATCGGACGCACATCGATACACTGTTGGAGCGGGGCCACGCGTTCCAGTGTTTTTGCACGCCGGAGAGACTGGAGGCCGTTCGCGCGGAGCAACAGGCTGCCAAACAAACCACGCGCTATGACGGGCATTGCGCTGGCCTCGATCAGGCTGAGGTTGATGGTCGCCTGGCAGCGGGGGAGAGCAGCGTGGTTCGCCTGCGCGTACCGGATGAGGGCGTGTGTACATTCCAGGACCGGCTGCGAGGGGAGATCAGCATCCCCTATAGCCAAATCGATATGCAGGTCTTGCTGAAGAAGGATGGATTGCCCACCTATCATATGGCGGTAGTGGTTGATGATCACGAGATGGGCATTACGCATATTCTGCGCGGTGAAGAGTGGTTGAGCTCGGTTCCTAAGCACAAGCTGCTGTACGACTTTTTGGGCTGGGATATGCCAGAGATGATTCATCTTCCGCTGCTCAGGAATGCAGATCAGAGCAAGCTCTCAAAGCGGAAGAACCCGACAGGCGTTAACTATTATCGCGATATGGGCTACCTGCCGGAGGCGCTGCTGAATTATTTGGGCTTGATGGGTTGGTCAATGCCGGATGAGTCTGAAATTTTTGACCTAGACCAGATGGTTGAGGCCTTCGATCCAGGCCGCCTGTCCGTGGGCGCCCCGATTTTCGATCCGGTGAAGCTGGGATGGCTAAACGGCCAGTACTTGAGGCGTTTGAGCCCCGAGGAATACGCCGCTCGCGTCGCGGATTGGATGCTCAATGCCCCCCGTCTGTCCCAACTCATTCCCCTAGTGCAGGAGCGTGCCGAGCGGCTGTCAGACTTGGTGCTGCTCACCGACTACCTCATGGGGTCGGTCAGAACCCTTTCGGTGGCGGACTTTGAACACAAAAAGCTTGATGCTGGGCAAGTCCGTCAGGTGTTGCACCACACTCTGGCCGCCTTCGATGAGCTGCGTCACTGGCAGCGCGACGACTTATTTGAGCTGTGCAAGGCTTTGGCAGAACAGCTGGCGCTGCCTTTGCGAGACTTTTTGTGGCCACTCTTTATTGCCACCAGCGGTCGCAGCGTTTCTTTGCCGCTCTTCGACTCCTGGATTTTTTTGGGCATGGATTTAAGTCGTGCCCGATTGCGCGGGGCGCTGGAAGTGCTTCAGCTATCGGGTAAGGAGCGCAAGCGCCTAGACAAGCAGTATCAGGCCGTCCGCTCCGGGCTAAGCCAGTCTGCGGATTGACAGGGGCCTGGGTGCTGCCTAGTATCCCGGTTCCTTTGGGGCCATAGCTCAGCTGGGAGAGCGCGTGAATGGCATTCACGAGGTCGGGAGTTCGATCCTCCCTGGCTCCACCACCTATCTCGTTGATTTATAAGCGTTTTTATTTTCTTCTTTAAGTTTGGC
>DKNY01000061.1:23398-27712 GCA_002470275.1 Gammaproteobacteria bacterium UBA7376
TTGGCACCCTTTTGGCACCCCTTTCCTTTAAAGAAGCCAAGCGGCGTATATCGGGCGGCGATTCCTGCGTATCCATCTGACAGGTCCTTGTGTCCATCTGACAGGATCGGCTAATCCAATCTGTTTAGGGGTGCTAAACCATAGTGCCCAAGTCAGCCCAGGCGAAGAAGCGATTGGCGGGACGTCTCCCACCGTGCGAAACACAAAATGAGACGTTATAACATCATTTTTTATATGTTATAAAACGCCCGAATGATTCCCAAGCAAAGGCGCCACGATGACGAGACTGACCTTCATTACACAAATTATTTTTGATCATGGCGCGAGCCAGCAGTTGGCGAAGGTTCTGGCACAACACGGTATCCAGCGCCCACTCCTTTGCACTGATCGCGGTCTGGTCAACCTGGGGATGGTTGAGGATTTGACCAAGGTAGTTGGCAACGATGCTGCGCTGACAATTTTCGATCGTACCCCGGAAAATCCGACGCAGGCTGCCGTTGAGGAAGCGCTGGCGCTATACCGAGAAGCCGACTGTGATGGCGTTGTGGCATTCGGCGGCGGTTCTTCAATGGATTTAGCAAAAGCCGTCGCTGTGTCGGCGACTCATCAGGGCGATCTCCAGGAGTTCACTACTGAGGCCGGCGGTATGCAGAAGATTGATGCAATAGCGCCTTTAATCGCGATTCCAACAACGTCCGGCACCGGTAGCGAGGTGTCCAGCGGCGCCGTGATCATTATGAATAATGGTGAGAAGCTGCTGCTCGTCAGTCCCAACATCGTGCCTCGCACCGCAATCTGTGACCCCTCGCTGACTTTGGGACTGCCGCCCACCTTAACGGCGGCAACGGGAATGGATGCCATGACGCACTGCATTGAGGCGCTCCTATCTCCCATGGTGAATCCGCCTGCCGAGGCGGTGGCATGCGACGGCATCGAACGCGGTATTCGTGAGGGCAACCTGCTTCGAGCCTTTGCGGATGGCAGCGACGAGGACGCGCGCTGGCATATGATGATGGCCGCAACCGAGGGCGCGATGGCCTTCACCAAGGGATTGGGCGCGGTACACTCCATGAGCCACGCATGCGGGGCAGACCAAAGCCTGCGTCTGCATCACGGAACGCTGAACGCGGTCATCTTACCCACGATCCTAGAATTCAATCGTGATCATGTTGGCTCCAAATATGGTCGGCTTAACGCCGCCATGGGCATCAACGAAAATTTGGATCCAGCAGATCACATCAGGGGACTTAACCAAGCACTGGGCTTGCCCGCTAATCTTGGAGAAATGGGTATTGAAAGCGAGGCCGTTCCGGCACTCGCGCGTCACGCTGCAAAAGACATTTGTACGTTCACTAATCCCCGGCCCTGCTCCGTTGAGCAATACGAGGCGCTTTTTACGGTTGCGCTCGAAGGCGGTAAGGTTGCATGAAACCCGGGCTGCTAACGACCGATGTACGTGAGGCTATCGAGGGTGTCCAAGCGTCTGACCTGGAAGAGGCGCGTCGAATGATCGCGGCCGGCATCGAGGAAGCCCAGCAGAAGTGGATAGAAGCGCCCACCCTGGCCAGAGCGCTAGCCCTTGAGCTGGTGAACGTCGCCGCCCACAGTCAGACCCGCAGGCAGACGGCCTCCTATCTGCGGACGCTGGCAGACGCTCTGGAAGCTAAATCGGATTGCCACTGAGAGCGGCGGGGTTACGCCCTGTCTGATTGGCGACTGTTCGGAGGGTTCCCGGCTCGTTAGGCGGGCACCTGGCCCAGGGAGCCGTCACCCACTCACGTTCTCTCCCTTTAATTGCTAAGCTGTCCCATTCAAGGGCGCCTGGGATTCGATTCTTCAGGACGCCATATGCTCACGCCATCTCTGTTGTCAGAGACCACCTTGAGGGTTCGCTATGAGTCAATGGTCCGAAGAGGATAATTTCCTCGTCCAAGAATTCACCTTCGCTGATTTCCAAGAGGCCTTCGCCTTTATGACCCGGGTTGCTTTCATTGCCGAGTCGCTGGACCACCACCCCAATTGGGAGAACGTCTACAATCGGGTCACCATCCGGCTTCAGACCCACGATGCTGGCTGTATCGTCACAGATAAGGACCGAGCCTTTGCCGAGCGGGTGAGCCGGCTGGTCTGAGAGGGCCTCAGACTACGGTCGGAGATTTTAGATATTGCCCCGCTCCTGTGCTTTCGATACCTTTGCACCTGAAAAAAATATGGGGGGAATCCCGGATGGCTAGCGTTACCTTTATCGAGCATAACGGCACGGAATACGTGGTTGAGGCGGAAATTGGGAAGTCCTTGATGCAAACGGCTTTGGATAATTTAGTACCTGGGATCGACGCCGACTGCGGAGGAGAATGTTCGTGTGCCACATGCCATGTCATGGTCGATGAGGCCTGGTTGGGTAAGCTGACATCGCTGGCGGATTCAGAGGATGCCATGCTGGACCTGAATCCGGAGAGAGAAAGCAATTCTCGCCTGTCCTGTCAGATTGCCATGACCGAAGAACTGGACGGTATGGTCGTCCGCTTGCCGGAGTTTCAGTTCTAATGGGGGAATACATGCCTAGTCTGGAGATGGTGAATTTCCGCCCAGAGGAAGTTCCGCTGGAGGATATTGATGTCAGCCAACGGTCTTTGTGGGTCGCTAATCGACAGCAGGAGTTTTTTAGCCGCCTGCGCGACGAGGCCCCCGTGCACTTCTGTAAGGACTCAGAGTTTGGGCCCTATTGGTCTGTGACCCGGTTTGCCGACATCATGGAAGTAGAGGCGAATTGGCAGAGTTTTTCCTCTGACCCTGCGATCACCATTGTTGAACCCGAAGAAGATTTCCCACTGCCCATGTTCATTGCCATGGACCCCCCTAAGCACGATGAGCAGCGAAAAACGGTCCAGGGTTCCGTGGCACCAGCGAACTTGAAGAACCTCGAGGGAACGATTCGCACGCGCGTGCAAAGGGTATTGGATGACCTCCCGACTCATGAGGAATTCGACTGGGTAGATCGCGTTTCCATAGAGCTCACCACGCAAATGCTGGCGACGCTATTTGATTTCCCCTTTGAAGACAGAAGAATGTTAACGCGCTGGTCAGATGTGGCGACCGGCGGGCCGGAAACGGGTGTTGTGGAGTCTGAAGAGCAGCGGCAGGAAGAATTGTTGGAATGCCTGGCGTACTTTACCCGGCTTTGGGAGGAGCGCGCCAAACAGGGATTATCAAATGACCTGGTTTCCATGCTCGCGCATGGGGAGGCAACACAAGATATGTCGCCCCAAGAATATTTGGGCAACCTGATTTTGTTGATTGTTGGGGGCAACGATACCACGCGAAATTCCATGACCGGGGGTGTGCTCGCGCTCAATGAAAATCCTGGGGAGTACGCCAAGCTGCGGAACAATCCGGGCATTATTCCCTCCATGGTCTCCGAGATTATTCGTTGGCAAACGCCTTTGGCGCATATGCGTCGGCTGGCCACGCGTGATTATCAGCTGGGCGGGCAGACGATAAACGCAGGCGACAAGGTGATCATGTGGTACCTGTCGGGCAACCGAGATGAGCGCGCCATTGATCGGGCTAGTGAGTTCATCATCGATAGAGATCGTGTGCGTACCCACCTTTCCTTTGGCTTTGGCGTTCATCGCTGTATGGGTAATCGGCTGGCGGAAATGCAGCTCAAGATACTCTGGGAAGAGATTCAACGACGCTTCCACATGGTAGAGGTCGTTGGTGAGCCTGGTCGCGTTCCGTCGAACTTCGTGCATGGTTATACCCATTTGCCAACGGTCCTCCACCCACACTAGGGAGGCCGGCAGCAGCCGGTTTCTTCACTTCGCCTGAGGTTCTAAGGGCACATGCCAGAATTTAGCGGCCCAGAGAGCCGTATCCACTATGACGTAAGCGGCGAAGGCGAGCCGATTCTGCTCATCGCACCGGGTGGCATGCGTTCTTCTCGGGACAAGTGGGACAGTGCGCCCTGGCATCCGGGGGCGTTGCTGGAGGATGCGTTTAAGGTGATCGCCATGGACCAGCGCAATGCGGGCGCTTCCACCGGCAGCATCGGGCCTGAGGACGGTTGGGATACCTATACAGCCGATCAGCTGGGCCTTATGGATGCCTTGGGGTGTGATCGCTTTCACGTCTTGGGCATGTGTATCGGCGGACCCTTCACCCTGAACCTCATTAAACGTGCACCGGAGCGCATAAAATCTGCCGTCGTGCTACAGACCATTGGCCGCGACCACAATGACGCTGCTTTCTTGGCGATGTTCGACGGTTGGGCTGAGGGCCTCAGCGCGTCGCAGGCCTCTGTTTCAGAGACCT
>DKNY01000061.1:28081-34693 GCA_002470275.1 Gammaproteobacteria bacterium UBA7376
AACCTGGCCGCGCTTAGGCGCAACATGTTTATCAATGATCTGAATTTTCTCGCCGTATCGGAGGCGGACATTGCCCAAATGACGGTTCCGATGCTGGTGCTGCAGGGCGATGACCTCTACCATCCCGCCTCGGCCTCGAAAAAGCTGGCCGCCCTGACCGGCTCCACCTGTATTGAGGGATGGAAGGAGGGGCCAAAGCTCGAGTTGGCTCGCCGATCTGTCGCAGACTTTTTAAGGCGACACGCCCAGTCAGCCTAGGGTGCGAGATGCGCGGAAGGGGTGAAACCTGACAGCGACGATAATAATAGACAGAAAAATAAGGAGAAAGGCATGTCCCTAGTGGCGGTAATGGCAACAACCCAGGGTGAGATCAGATTAGACCTCTTCGCTGAAGAGACACCGATAACGGTCGCGAACTTTGTCAATCTCGCCCAGCGGGGCTTCTACGACGGGCTATCCTTTCACCGAGTCATAGACGACTTTATGATCCAGGGCGGGTGTCCGCTAGGTACGGGTACCGGTGGCCCCGGGTATCGCTTCGCAGACGAGTTTGTCGACTCCCTGAGGCACGACGCCCCAGGTAAGTTTTCCATGGCCAATGCAGGTCCGGGAACGAACGGCTCACAGTTTTTTATTACGCACACGGCTACGCCCTGGCTTGATGATGCGCACGCGATTTTTGGCGCGGTTCAGAGCGATGACGATCAGGCGGTGGTTAACGCCATCAGCCAAGGAGATGAAATCACGAGTGTCACCATCGAGGGAGATTGGGAGACTTTTTTACAGGGGGTCGAGCAAGTCGAAGAGTGGAATAGTGTGCTAGATGACGCTTAGACTAAGACGCTGAACATGGTCGTGTCTGCTAAGCATTGGGGAGGATAGGTGAGCGAGGCGCTTTTTTCTGATCTGAAGGTCATTGATATGAGCAGCTGGATTGCTGCTCCGGTTGCCTCAACAATGCTCGCCGATTATGGCGCACAGGTTATCAAGATCGAGCCGCCAGGCATGGGGGACGGGTATCGGCTATATGCCTCAATGGCTTCTGCGCCAAAATCCGACATTAACTATACCTGGCACATGGACAACCGAAATAAGCGGGGCCTTACCCTAAATCTAAAGCACGAGGAAGGGCGCGAGATTTTATCGAGGTTGGTGCGTGAAAGTGATGTTTTTATTACAAATTTAACCCACCCTAAGCGTAGAGAATGGTCCCTCGGCTACGACGATCTAGCGGCCTTAAACCCAAGCCTGATTTATGCCTCGCTCACCGCTTATGGGGAACAGGGTCCAGAGCGAGATCGTGAGGGCTTCGATCTGGTGGCGCATTGGTCGCGATCAGGCATGATGGGACTCGTGCGAACTGAAGATGCCCCACCCTCCCCTTGCTTGCCGGGCATGGGCGATCACCCTACCGGGGTAAGCCTCTATGCCGCAATCGTGACCGCCGTGGTTAGGCGTCTGAAGACCGGAGAGGGCAGTCACGTTCATACCTCGCTGCTGGCCAATGGCCTCTGGTCGGCGTCCTGCGTGGCGCAGGCTGCCTTCGTTGGCGCTGACTTTTCGCATTATTACCGCGCGCGAAAAAATGTTTTCACCCGTTTTGTCTATCAAACTGCCGATGAGCGCTGGCTGCAATTCAGCATGGTGCGCACTGACGCCGAGGTTGCAGGTCTGCTTGCCGTCCTGGGTCACGAGGCTCTACTTGAGGACGAACGCTTCGCAACCTTGGAATCGCGGTTTGCCTACGGCGACGTTCTATTCGAACTGCTTGCGCCGACCCTCGCAGCGCAGACCGCCGCATACTGGATGGAACGGTTCGCCGGGGCAGGTGTGCCCGTGGCCCTGGTGGGAGATATTGAAGACTTACCCCATGACCCCCAGGTGATCGAAAATGCGATGACCCTTGAGGGCTCCTCAGCGCTTGGATTTGAAGGTGTCATCCGACATCCGCTCAACGTCGAAGGTCTTACGTCAGCGCAGGTTAAGCCGGCACCTGAGCTGGGCGAGCATAATAGTGAAATCCTGCGGGAACTGGGTTACGACACTGCGTCTATCGCGGCCTTGAGAGATGGCGGCGTCATCTAGTCCCCACTGCAGGAAACCCCATTTGCGCCAGTCAGTGACTCTGGCTACGCTCTATGCAGCCTGACGTACCCCCTTTACGCGACCTGGTGCTCCTCGGCGGCGGCCACAGTCATGTTCAGGTGTTGCGGTACTTTGGCATGCACCCCACTGCCGGGGTAAGAATCACCCTTATTTCCCAAGAAGCGCAGAGTCCTTATTCGGGCATGCTGCCGGGCTGCGTCGCCGGTGCGTATGACATGGACGACCTTCATATCGACCTGGGCCCCCTCTGCCGATTCGCCGGTGCGCGGCTTATTGTCGCCACCGCTCAGGGAATCGATTTGGCGAACCAACAGGTCCTCTTGGCAAATCGTCCCCCTATGCGTTTTGATATTTTATCTCTTAACTGTGGGGCCAGCCCCGCTAGCGGAGTAGGGCAGGGCATCAACGTCAAACCTATTAGCCTCTTCCTGCCCGCCTGGCAGCAGGTCCGAACCCAACTGTGGGAACGGTCCTCCGCCGCGACGCTCGCCGTTGTCGGTGCCGGCGCTGGAGGGATAGAGCTTGCTCTGGCCTCCAGAGCCTCTCTGCCGGAGCAAACTCAAATTCAGCTGATTGGGACGACCTTACTGCCCGGAGCCACTGCGGGCCAGCGCCGGGTGATACAGCGAGCCCTGTCACGCCAGCGCGTGACCTATATCGAAGATCGTTTAGTTAACGCCGCAAACAGGGCGCTGGAATTTGAGCGGGCGGGTGTGCCCTTGGTCGCCGACCATGTGTTCTGGGTGACGGATGTGGTGGCGCCGCCGTGGTTGGCCGACAGCGGTCTCGCTCACGATGAAAGAGGCTTTATTGCGGTGGATGCTACCCTTCGCAGTACGTCTCATCCCAATGTGTTTGCGGCGGGAGATATAGCGCACCTGCAGGGTCAGGAACGGCCCAAGGCTGGCGTTTACGCTGTTCGCGCCGGGCCAACGCTAGCTCATAACCTCGCAAGGGCTGCTCGAGGCGGGGCATTTAGGCCTCGAAAGTTCAGGGCTCAGAGTAGGCACCTAAGCCTGATTGGGGTGGGCGATGGGACCGCGATTGCTCTGCGCGGTCGTTGGGCCTCGACGGGCCGCTTCTGGTGGCGACTCAAGGATGACATTGATCGGCGCTTTATGCGGCGTTTTAAAAATCTGCCCAACATGGTTTCCAAGCCGCCCGCAGTCCATGCATCGCTCCAGGCGTTACTGCCAGATCAGCAAATGCGATGCGGTGGCTGTGGTGCAAAATTGGCTGCGGACCCCCTGGCCCGAGTGCTCGCCCGACTACCTGCCCAGCCTCTGGCGAACGTCACGCTTGGGATGGGCGATGATGCTGCAGAAATCGTCAATGCCGGACCAACTACCCTGCTGACCGTGGATGGTTTTCGAGCCATGCTGGATGACCCTTATTTACTGGGTCGAATCGCTGCGCATCACAGCATGAACGATATTTTGGCCATGGGCGCCAGGCCCCAGGCCGCCCTCGCATTGGCCGCCATTCCCCTGATGGCAGACGACATGATGGAAGAGGAGCTCTTTCAACTGCTCAGCGGGGCCGTTGCCGTTCTTAATGAACACCAGACCCCCTTGGTGGGTGGCCACTCGGCCGAGGCAGCGGAGTTGTCCCTGGGCTTGACCATAGTGGGGCACGCTCAGGGAGAAGTGATGGTCAAGGGCGGCGCTGCCGTTGGAGACTGTCTGCTGCTCACAAAACCCCTGGGCACCGGCGTGGTGCTCGCTGGCGCGATGCAGGGTTTGGCCAAGGCTCAGGCGGTAGCGGCCTGCATTGCACAGATGGACACCAGCAATCAGCCAGCAGTCGCGGTTCTGCGGGAGCATGGCCTGCATGCGTTAACGGACATCACCGGATTTGGATTGTTGGGTCATTTAGGGGAGATGCTGCGTGCGTCGGGCTGCGGCGTCACCCTAGAGCTTGAACAAGTGCCTCTGCTCCAGGGGGCTACCGATTTGGTCGCCCAGGGCGTCCGCAGTTCGCTTCAATCGGCCAACGCGAGGGCTCTCGACCAGTATCAGATCGCCCAGGAGCACCAGCATCACCCTGCCTTAGCTTTGCTCGCCGATCCACAAACCTCTGGGGGAATGCTAGCCGCAGTGTCAGCGGAGACGGCGACGGCCTGTTTGCACGCGCTGGCCAAGTCTGGCGTTGATGCTGCCCTGGTTGGGCGCATCCAGGCAAAACCAACTATGCAAGTTGTCTAATCGTGGCGGCGAGCCTTCGCGACATGGTCCTAGTCAGCGACCCCATGTGTTCCTGGTGCTGGGGAATGGGCCAGGAGTTTGCAAAATTTGCCACCCGCCATGAAACCCGCTTTAACTTCGGGCTGCTGCTTGGGGGTATCAATGTCAACTCAACCCAGGAGGTCAGCGCCCGAGGTCGAGCGCACCTTATCAAGCTCTGGTCAACTGTTGCCGAGACTACTGGGCAGCCGTTTAACGCCCCGCCGGATGCCTACGTTCACAATTCTCGGCAGGCCTGTTTGGGGCTGGAATGGGTCCGTCAAACCCATCAGGAATTGGCTGCGCTGGAGGCCCTACATCATTTTCAGCAAGCCTTTTTTGTCCACGGGCGCGACCTCTCGGACGCTAGGGTGATTGTTTCGCTTTTGGAAAAATGGGATGACGGGTCATTATGCCCTGGCGTCTTCGATGATATGAAGCTCAACCAGCGGATTGATTTTCAGTTTGCCAATGCCCGACGCTTTGGCTCTGGCGGGCTACCGGCCATTTTAATTGGCGAAGCAGAGAATGAGCCTGGGGCTGTCTCTGATGCGCAAGGGCCCGGTGCTCTCAGGTTATTGGCCGGCGGCTACATCGACTGCACCATGCTGGAAATTTTGACCTTGGAAAGGGCCCAATGAACCCTCTCTGATGGGGTTAAAAGAAATCTGCGATCACGGGTCGGAATCTATCCATATCCACTAGAAAGGAATCATGGCCCTGGATGGAGTCTAAAGAGACCATCCGAACCTCCGGCACCACGGCTGCCAAAGCATCCGCCAGCTCCTGCTGCTGGTGGAGGGGGAATAGGGTATCTGTTCGCACGCCGATGACCATGGCGGCCTCTAAGGCTAAATCTTCAAAACTGTTGCGTAGGCTACCGCCATGATCCGCAGCATCAAATAGGTCCATAGCTCTCGACAGATAGAGGTAGCAGTTCGCGTCAAAGGTGCCGATAAATCGGTTGGCGTGATTTTCAAGATAAGACTCCACCTCAAAGTCGATGCCGAATGCGGTGTCAGATTCACCGAAGTCTGTTGCCCGTTCGCGCCCAAAACGGTCTGCCCATTCCTCTGCGGAACGATAGCTGATCATGCCCAACTTACGGGCCAGTCGCATTCCGCTGGCTGGACCTGATTCCTCCAGAGGGTAGTTGCCGTTATCCCAATCGGCGTCATTGCGAATCATCTCTCGCTGCAGTGATCGCAGGGCGATGGAGTAAGGCAGGCTTCGCGATGCTGATGAAATCGAGAGCAGGCGTCGACAACGGGTCCCGTGTGAGAGGGCAAAGGATAAGGCGGTCATACCGCCCATAGAGGCACCGATCACAGTATCCAGAACTTCAATCCCTAGGTGGTCCAGGACGGGGATGGCGCCATTAGCAATGTCTTCCACCGTCAGCACGGGAAAGCCGAGCCGATAATGTTGATGGGTCTCAGGGTTAACGCTCGCTGGTCCCGTGCTGCCAAAGCAGCTCCCTAGGGAGTTCACGCAGATAATAAAGTAACGCTCAGAATCCAAGGGTTTACCCGGGCCGAGCATATCCTCCCACCAGCCCGTTGAGGGGTCATCCAGGGAGGATGCCGCGTGCGCCGAGGGCGATAGCCCGGTGAAAATGAGCAACGCGTTATCTTTGTTCGCATTCAATCGACCCCAGGTTTCGTAAGCGATTGTCGGTGCTTTAAGCGTGCCACGACGCATGGGAAAGACATCGGTTAGGGTCAGTGATTTTAATGCTCTCATCGGCTTCTCCAGCAAAGACGGCACCATAGGCAAATTTGGCCTAGCGCGCTACGGGTTGAAGCGGTACCGGGGTAGGGCTACTGAGGCATCTCTGGTGTTTGAATTACTGGGGGTTGGCACTGTCTGCAGAGAACGCCTGAGCAATTAATTCGGCATTTGCCAGCAAATCGTCGATCATAGTCAGGGCCGCCGCATCGAATTCGAGACCCAGGAACGCCGTGGTCGATAACTCGATAAAGAGCTCAAGCAGTTGCTCTTCGCGCTCTACCTTATTCAAGCCCATCAGGATTTGGGTGAAGAAGGCCGCCGCTGCAATTTGCTCGGTGTTCCCCAGGTGAGTGAGGAGGTCCTCTAGTTGCGGGCGAAGCTCGTTTCTTACGGTATCTATGGCATCCATCTGCCTAGGCTCAACCCGAGGCCGTGAACTCGTCGTGAATACCCGGGCTAGCCGGCTGGGGTGATGAGAAGCCCTCATCGATCCGACTTTAAGGACGGCGAGGGGCTGCGCTAGGACATGTGATTTAGGGCGCGAGGCAGGCCC
>DKNY01000061.1:35089-42404 GCA_002470275.1 Gammaproteobacteria bacterium UBA7376
ACCATGCGGGCATTTTGATGACGGCCAGGGGACTGTAATCTCAATGCCAGCCGCTAACGGAGCAGAAGGTGAAATTTATTTTTTCTATGGTGAATTGGGCCGTGGTTTGGATTGCCGCGTCGCCGCTGCATCGGCTGTTGATGAACCGGGTGGTGGTGCTGGTGTTTAAGGGAAGGAAAAGCGGAAGAGTCTATCGCATTCCCGTGAGCTATTTAGACGGGGGCGAAGAAATTTGGTGCATGACGGCTCGCTCTGGGGTGTGGTGGAAGAACCTGGTTGGTGAAATCCCCTGCGAGGTTCTTCTCGGTGGGCGTCTTCAGCCGTGCGTGGCTGATGTGGAAGCGTCTGATAGCAAACAGATACAGCAAGCGTTGAGCCAGTTTTGCGAACAAAGTCGCGCCAGCGCTTTTTTTGCAGGCGTGGGGTTTAGCGCGGGGGAAGTCAACCAAAATGACCTTGAGGCTGCCTCACTGCACCAGGTCCTAATCCGGCTGAGACGGGCAAGTGCCTGGGGCCGAGATTAGTCAAGCCGAACCCCCGCTAGCAGTCCCCCATCACGATTTCGCAGACTCGTGGTTCGGCATAGTCATCGGACCAAACGAGCTGCTCTAAAAACTGATCCCGCAGACAGGCATCGAAGTGTTCTTCCAGGTACTCGCGCACAGCCGTTTCAAAGACCTGAAGACCTTCTCGCACGGTGGGCGCGGTGATGCGGATCTCGATGTCGAAGGGTTCTACAGGGAGTTCTTCACTGTCAAAACCCCAGACATCCTTCATTCGATAGGCAACGGGATCTACCGGCTGGAGGTTGAGCATGCTCAGCGGCACGCGTCCTCCCTCTTCATTCTCGATACGCCATTTTCCATGAGTCATCGCGGATTTTTCCTTGTCGTCGGATTGTTCATATAAATATAGACGAAAAGTAGCCAGAAAAAAATATATGCCGAAAACAAGAGACAATTATTATCCAAGATGGTCAGAAGTATTCTGAAATTGGACAAAAGTATCATGTTGTCAGACGTAAGGAAGTAGCTATGCAGTCACTGGAAGGTTTGGGCTTCGACGATGGGGATGTGGTTGGGCCACCCACCGAGGTCGCTACCGAAAAACGCATGGGCCTTCGTCAGGACGGTCTGCAGAGGCTCCAGCGTTTTGTGCCCCAAGCAGGGCGGGACTACCAGCGTTTTAGAAACGTTGACCGCGGGCGTGGCGAGCACTGGAGCGTGTCCAGCCTGTCGCCCTATATTAGACATCGGCTGATCAGCGAGCAGGAAGTCCTCGACGCGGTGTTGTCCGAACACGCGCGAGAAGATGCCTTCAAATTCGTACAGGAGGTGTTCTGGCGGGGCTACTGGAAGGGCTGGCTCGAACACCGCCAGCGTCTTTGGCCCGAATATCAGGCGGGCCTGCAGGACGCGGAACAGGATTTGAAACGAAATAATAGGGCCTATAGGACGTACCTACAGGCGGTATCTGCATCGACTCCGATCATCCCATTTAATGATTGGGTGACAGAGCTGCAGGAGACTGGGTACCTGCACAACCATGCTCGGATGTGGTTTGCGTCGATCTGGGTCTTTTCACTGGGTCTGCCCTGGCAGCTAGGGGCCGACTTTTTTATGCGCCATCTGCTCGACGGTGACCCCGCCGTCAATACCCTAGGGTGGCGCTGGGTGGCAGGCCTGCACACCCAGGGAAAAACCTATCTGGCAACCCCTACAAACATTCGTCAGTGCGCCGACGGACGCTTTGACGATTGGACGGATTACGATCTGGGCTTGAATCGGCTGGCTGCGCGCACGGCGCAGGTGGAAGAGGAGCTGACGGCATGCGCTCTTCAGGTCACGGGGATTGAATGGCCAGCGCCGCTGATGGGGTCGTGCCCTGACTACCGGGGCAAGCGTACGGCCTTGCTGCTCACGGAGGAGGATCTGGCCATCCACTGCCCGCTGCGTGTCGATGCTGTTGTCGCGCTCAGCCCAGGGAACCTGAGCCCCATCGGCGAGGATTCGAGTTTGGTCACTGACTTTCGCAGGCGAGCCGTGGTGGAGGGTCTGGAGCATGCAACGGTGCTCTTGCCAGCGGCCAAAAAGTCGAATCCTATGGATCCTGAAGCGCTGGCATCGTGGTTGGCTAACGAGAAGATCGACCTGGTCGTGCATGCCTACGTGCCCATGGGGCCCGCGCTCATGAATACACTCGAGCTGCAACAACATCTCGCCGCTCGCGGTATCGCCATGGTCAGCTTTATGTCCGACTATGACCGCATGGTTTGGCCCCATGCTCGAAAGGGTTTTTTCCAGCTGGGAAAGAAAATTCCGGAATTCCTGGACACCATGGCTCTGGGTTCGCCAGAAACGCTGCAACCGGATCGTTGATCAAACGAAATAAGCCATGAGGCCACAATTCATGACGAAAATGTCATGCTGCCTTGGTGATTGTCATCTAGTTTTGACGCTGTTGGCATAGGATAACGGTTTTAGTTGAGGAGATTCACGTGGCGATAAGACTGGGGCGTCGCGAGGCGTTGAAAACCATGGGCATGGCTTTGGGGGCCTTATCTCTGAGGGGCTATGCGCTGGACGGCATTGGAAGCCACTACTTTACCCACGGCGTTGCTAGCGGGGATCCGCTGGCCGGCCGCGTCATCCTTTGGACGCGCGTCCTGCCGGGTACCGGCGAGCACGCCCCAGTAGAGACCACATGGGAGGTGGCCACAGAACGCACGTTTCAAGCCCCGGTGGTGTCTGGACAGTTCATTACGGGAGAGGCACGCGACTATACGGTCAAAGTCGACGCAATAGGACTCCAGCCAGATACGCCTTATTTTTATCGCTTTAAGGCCGGGGATGCCGTGAGTGCTGTTGGCCAAACGCGAACCCTGCCCGTGGGCGCTGTCTCCCAGTTCCGGCTTGGCGTTGCCTCTTGCTCTAACTATCCTCAGGGCTTCTTTAACGCCTATCGGCACATGGCGGAAACAGACCTTGATCTGGTGCTGCACCTTGGAGACTACATTTACGAATATCCCCAAGGGGGTTATGCCAACCCGATAGCGTTAGAAAAATTGGGGCGGGGCGTTGTGCCTGCACATGAACTTCTGACGCTAGAAGACTATCGCATGCGCTATGGCCTGTACCGAACAGACACGGACCTACAGGCCGTCCATCAACGTCACCCCTTTGTCTGCGTCTGGGACGACCATGAGTTGATGAACAACACCTGGAAAGAAGGGGGGGAGAATCATAATCCTGGTGAGGGTGATTTCCATCAGCGCATCGCGGCTGCCCGACAGGCGTATCACGAATGGATGCCGATCCGCACCGGAACGACCGGGGACCAAGGCCCGATATTCAGAAGCTTTCAAATTGGCGACCTCGCAGATTTGATTATGTTGGATACCCGTCTCCATGGTCGTGATCGAGGACTGGAGTACGATAAAGATTTGCCTCTGATCAGTGCTACCTTTGATGCTCGGAGCGGTCTGGAGGTCTCTGCATCAGAGTTCGCAAAGGTGCCGGAGGACAGTCGGATTACGCTGCCTGTACCCTTCGATCTCGTAGACGGCAGCCCTGCAGCCATCCGCGATTTCTCAACAATAAACGGGCTAACGCCATCGAACCTACCTGATGGCTGGTTTTATATGCACGATGCCGAAGCGTTCAAGGTAGAGGCACTTGGGCGCGCTGAGCGCACGGTGCTGGGTGCTGATCAAGAGCATTGGGTTGTTGGTGAGGTAGAGCGCAGCGCTCAGCGGGGTGCTAGATGGCAGGTGTTGGGTCAGCAGGTACTAATGGGTAAGCTGGGCATCCCAAAGCTCACCATGGCGGAGATCCAGTCAGATCAGGTGCCTACCTTTTACAGGCGTCGCCTCAAGACCATGCAGCAGCTTGAGCAGCATCAGCTGCCCCTGAATTTAGATGCATGGGACGGATACCCCGCGTGTCGCGCTAGGGTATTTAGCGGGCTGCGAGCGTCCCAGAGCAATCCGGTGGTCCTCGCAGGGGACACACACAACGCGTGGGCATTTAACTTGAAGGATGAGCAAGGACAGGCGGTGGGTGTTGAGATCGGAACCCCGGGCATCAACAGCCCAGGCATGGAGAATTATTTGATGGTGGATTCTGCCCTGTTGGTCCAGCGCCTGAAGGACGCGAGCCCCGAACTGGTCGCAGCAGACACCGCTCAGCGCGGCTGGACTGAAGTCGTTTTGAACAGGGAATACGTGGAAAGTTGTTGGCACTTCGTCAGCACAGTCTTGGATCGGGATTATCAGGTGACGAGCTCGGAGCCGCTACGGTGTGCCCATGGAGCAAGGGGCTTTGACGCCTTGGGGTGAGCCGGTACGTTAGCGCCCCAGGGTCAGACGAATGTCGCCCAGGCGTCCAACGGTTCTCTGTCCGTCACAAGTTGATTGACGGGAGCGTCAGCGGGATAGCCCATGGCCATGCCGCAAAAGAGCATCAGCTCTGGTGGAGCGGCTACAAAGGAGGAGACGGCTTCCGGTCGAGAGGCCCAAGCCTCCTGAGCGCAGGTGGACAGCCCCGCCTCTTCTGCCAGCAGCATAAAGGTTTGAAGAAACATGCCCAGGTCTGACCACTGAGGCGGCCCCATACGACGATCCACGAAGCAGAAAAACGCGGCTGGCGCATCGAAGAAACGAAAGTTTCTCGCCAGGTGTTTTAGGCGCGCGGCCTTGTCCTCGCGAGGAATACCAAGCAAGGCATACATGTCTTCTCCGACCTTAAATCTCGAATCCCGGTAGGGGGAGGGCAGGTTCTCGGGATAAATTCTATAGGCGGGCTGTTCCCGAGGATCTCGGTCTTCAAGATGAGCAAGAAAATCTGTCATCGCCTTGCCGTTAATGATGAAGAGACGCCAGGGCTGTAGATTGCCGCCGGATGGCGCACGCGCGGCCCTGCTCAAAAGGTCCGCGATCAACGTATTGTCAACGGGTGTCTTGAGGAAGGCGCGTATCGATTTGCGCTGGGCGACGGCATCCGAAACCTTCATCCGCCGGGATCCCTGGTTCGAGGAGCCCTTTTAGGCCTCACGGCTGGAAGGCCTGGGCGAAAGCGTCCTCGTTGAAGCCAACCAATATTTGCTTGCCGATGATCATCGTCGGTGCTCGCAGGTTGCCAGTACTCCCCAACATGGCCGTGACCGCTTCGTCGCTGGCCTTTCGGCCGCCGTCAAAGGCCTGAATTTTCTTGCCCTTAGCGACAACCATCGTGGACGCCTTGGCCAGCAGAGCCTGGGCATCTTCCCGCTGAAGCTTCCGGCTGGCCGGAATTTTTTCAGCAACATCAATTCCACGTGCCTCCAAAAACTTGGATGCTTTGACGCAGCTGGTTCAGCCGCCGCGAAAGTAGTACCAGTCAATTGTCTTATTCATAGGGACCTCCGTTTTGGGTAATCTTAAAAGCACCGGGGTCGCAATGGAATGCAAAATGGCATTGAATATGATGGCTCCGCGAGCACCGACGGGTCGTCCGGCAGGACGAATTTGCTGAAGATAAATCGAAGGGAGAGAGAATATGGCACCCATACCCAGGGGCGGAACGGTTGCGGTAACTGGCGGTGCGGGGTTCATCGGGGGTTGGGTGGTCACACTCCTTCTCGATCGTGGCTATCGCGTTCGAGCCTGTGTCCGGGACGTTGACGATCACAAGAAAACGGGCTTTCTCCGAGGCATGGGCGGGTATGCCTCGGGGCGGCTGACGCTCCATGAGGCCAATTTGGACAATCCAGGATGTTTTGATGACATCTTTAAAGGCTGCCACGGCGTATGCCACGTTTCTCATGTGAGTGGGTATGACGATCCAGACTATATGCGGGGTGTTTGCGAACACGTCATCAACAGCGTTAACCAATCCGGTACAGTCACTCGGGTAGTCGTCACCTCCAGCACTGCGGCCATTATTTCGGAAATGGACCTCAAGGAGCTGATTCGGCGGCCGGTTCTATACGAGGACCGCTATCCAGATGAGGCAAATCCAAAACGCACGCCAGAGCGGGGTCAGGGCTATTCCATGGGTAAGCTGGAACTGGAGCGAATGTTTACAGAGGCGGCTGCGGAACATGGCGGTTGGGACTGTCTTCGAGTCTGCCCTGCGGATAACGTGGGGCCCATCTTGTCTGCCCATCAAAAAGAATCCGGGCCCTGGCAGCACAACATCGAAACGATGTTGCTGGGCGAATATCAACAAAACGGCGTCTATCGCCCTTGGATGACCGTGGATGTGCGTGACAATGCGGAATGCCATATACGCCTCTTGGAAAATCTAGATGTCCACAATGGGGAGCGGTTTATCGCTTGGTCCACGGAGACCCGGAATGTCGAGGACGTTTGTGCCTCGATAGACAGACTGCTGCCCGAGCTGGGCGTTGCCGCGGCCACGCTGGTAGACCCTTTCCCGGAGCGTATTCAGGCTCGTGAGAGAGAATTTAGGGATATTTGGGCACAGTGTGAGCTTCGCAATGACCGCATGGTGAGGGCAACGGGCATAGTCTTTCGGCCCCTGGACCAATCGATCCGCGACTGCGTTGAATCATTGATCAGTATTGGCGGGGTAAGGCCGGTGCTGCGCGATGGCTTCACCCTAGCAGGGTAGCTAAGGCTCGACATGATCCAAAGAGGGCGGCAGCCCGGGAGGTAAACAGTGTGGCGATATAAGGGGCAACAGCATCCACCCTTTGCCCAGACACCTGGGCCAGACCAAGAGTCTGTCTGGGATTATCCTCGGCCACCGGCCATCGTTCATGATGACCGAGAAGTCAGGGTTGTCAGTGCCGGCGGCGACCTGATCGCTGAAGCTTGCGCCAGCCAGCGGGTACTCGAGACCGCCAGTCCGCCTACCTTCTACCTGGCACCTGAGGCGCTCACGCTGGATCTCAGTTTGGCGGTAGGCAATACCCACTGCGAGTGGAAGGGGCCTGCCAGCTATTTTCAGCTTGATGGCGAGATCGTGGGCTGGTGTTATCCCTCTCCGAGCCAACGTTTTACATCTATCGCTGGATGGCTGAGTTTCTATCCCTCGCGGGTCCAGTGCTTCGTTTCCGGTGAGCGGGTATCCGCCCAGCCCGGATCTTTTTACGGTGGCTGGGTAACGAAGGAAGTTTTGGGGCCGTTCAAGGGCGAGCCAGGAACGCTTGGCTGGTAGGGAACGCTTGGCTGGTAGGGGACGCTTGGCTGATAGGGGTCAGCGCGATGCCTTGCTGTAAAGACTCTCGGGAACCCATTGAAAGGACAGATGTCACAAATATATAATCGAGATTACATGATTTTGTAAAAAAATCGGATAATGCTCCTTGAGGT
>DKNY01000028.1 GCA_002470275.1 Gammaproteobacteria bacterium UBA7376
GTGCACAAAGGTGAGTGCGCCTGGAGTCATCGACACCAGTAAGCGCCGACAGCTGAACCTTATTCAGTCGGGAGGCATTGGCGAGAGCCGTATAGAGATTCTCTCGCCTCACTGGCTTAAGTAAATAACCCACAGCCTGGAGTTCGAAGGCCTGAATCGCATGCTCCTCGTAGGCGGTACAGAAAATAATCGCCGGGGGCTCTTTCTGCGCACTGAAGTGACGGGCGGTCTCGACACCGTCCATTCCAGGCATCCGGATATCAAGCAGAATCAGGTCAGGATACAACGTACTGCTCACGGTCAGCGCCTCAATCCCATTCCCAACGTCACCGATCACCTCGTGCCGTTCGTCGTCTTCCAGCATTCTGCGCAGGCGATCCCTCGCTAGGGTTTCATCATCAACAATGAGTATTCGCATTATCTGTTCCAGTACCTCAATTGACCCCTGTACTAACAACCTAACTGCTGCCCGGTTGGGTTTGTTAGACTCCCGTTGAAAGACTTGCTGTCGGCGATAGCGGGCATTGCAGCCGAGCAACGAAACGCCCATCTTCCAATCCGGTCGTAAAGCTTGCCTTTCCCCCGTATATCACATCTAGCCGCATTTTGAGATTCTCCAGCGCCACATGATTTCCACTTGCATGCATCGGTAGAGTTGACTTCCCCTTTCCCTTTGATTTTTGTTGCGGCAAGGATTGGGGGACAGGGTTTGTTACTTTCAGTCTAACCTTCTCTCCAGAATAGTTAAGCAGAAATTCGACCTTGCCACCTTCTGGGTTCGTGTGCACGCCGTGATAAATGGCGTTTTCAATCAACGGCTGGAACAACAACAAAGGGATTTTTGCTTCCTCGTTGCCTGAAACGATGTCCCAAAAAACCTCCAGGCGATCCCCAAGGCGCAGAGATTCGATATACGCGTAACGTCGGCACAGGTCTAACTCCTGCGTTATTGCCACGAAGGTCCCCGCTTCCTGTAGGCTGGCACGGAAAAGTTCCGACAAATCCTCAACGGCTCGCTCTGCACGGTCAGGATCTACTGGGATAAGCGCCGCGATGATATTCATGCTGTTGAATAAAAAATGGGGGCGTATGCGTGACTGCAAAGCCTGGACTTTAGCCTGAAGCTCTGAAGCTTCCCGTTCTCGCATTCTGTTTCGTATGTGCATGGAGCGCATCCAGATCAGAGAGAGAATGAACCCTAAAACCAGGCGTCGTCGCAACAGAACGTCCTGGGCCTCGGCATCCAGCGCCACGTCCACGATTGACAAAAACGGCACCAAATAATGGCCAATAAACACCATGATCTGCACCGAAACGATCAAGGCAAGGGAGAAAACGACGCGATTAAGTTTTCTAAAAAAAGGGTTAGACACTATGAAGGCGAGGTAGAGAATGCTAACCACGAACCCCGCAACGAGCGTGCCTTCTAAAAGACGACCTAAATCCCAACTTGCATCCAAAAGCGTGCTGAAAAACAAGATTCCCGCCGCGCTCATCCACACGGCTTGGATGACGCCGCGCTTCACCCTGACAACCTTCGGCGGCTAGTTATGCGAAATAAAAAACGTGTCGGCGCGGCGCTGAAAAAGAGCGCAACGCATGGCAGAGATTGGAAAGTTGCTTGGTATACTCACGCCGTCCCCCCAC
Organism: Gammaproteobacteria bacterium UBA7376; assembly: GCA_002470275.1. Lineage (GTDB taxonomy): Bacteria > Pseudomonadota > Gammaproteobacteria > Pseudomonadales > Azotimanducaceae > UBA4421. The sequence goes on from DKNY01000028.1 coordinate 1,648, forward strand.
AAACGTACAGGCCGTGATAACAACATGAAGGAAGAAAACGATCAACCCAAAGTTAGTAAAAAGACGAGTTTACTGAGGGGTCGCTTTAGCGAAACAACAGACCGTTTCGTGCAAATCTTTACAGCATCGGTTGATTTTGACAAACGGCTTTACCGAGAGGACATACTAGGCTCTCTAGCCCACGCCCAAATGTTAGCTACTAGCGGCATCATCTCGTCAGACGAGCTAAAAGATATCCAGCGCGGACTAGACCTGGTCCGGGAAGAAATCGAGACCTGTGAATTTAAGTGGCGCATCGACCTTGAAGACGTGCACATGAATATCGAACATCGGCTAACCGAGCTCATTGGTCTTACGGGCAAAAAACTTCACACCGGTCGATCGCGTAACGATCAGGTGGCAACGGACCTGCGTCTGCATCTGCGGAACGCGATCGACGAAGTGTTAGAACAGGAGAACCGCCTGCTCACAGCCATTGCCAACCTGGCAGAACGCCATGCGGAAACAATCATGCCCGGTTTTACGCACCTACAGGCCGCGCAGCCCATCACCTTCGGGCACCATCTGATGGCTTGGTTTGAAATGCTGGCGCGAGATCGAGAACGGCTCTTAAGCTGCAGAAAGCGCGTTAACCGCTTGCCCCTGGGCGCAGCCGCCCTGGCGGGCACGCCCTATCTGCCGGATCGACAATACGTTGCCGGGCTGCTGGAATTCGAAGGTATTTGTGAAAATTCCCTGGATGCAGTCAGCGATCGTGATTTTGCTATCGAATTTTGTTTCGTCGCCTCCCTCACGCTAACGCATTTTTCAAGGTGGTGCGAAGAACTGGTGCTTTGGTCGAGCCAACAGTTTGAATTCATCGACCTCCCGGATCGGTTTTGCACTGGTTCAAGCATCATGCCCCAGAAGAAAAACCCAGATGTTCCAGAACTGATTCGAGGCAAGAGCGGCCGAGTTAATGGAAACCTGATTTCGCTGCTCACCCTGATGAAGAGCCAGCCCCTTGCCTACAATAAAGACAACCAAGAGGACAAGGAGCCGTTATTCGATTCCATCGACACCCTCAAAGGATGTCTGACGGCGCTAGAGGGGATGCTTCCCAACATCCAGGTCAACGAGGCAAAGATGCTCGACGCCACGCTCCGAGGCTTCACAACCGCCACGGACCTGGCGGATTACCTGGTCAACAAGGGGATCACGTTTCGCGATGCCCACGAGCTAGTTGGCGCAGCAGTTCAGTACGCGATACAGCATGACAAGCAGCTCGACGAGCTAACCCTTGAGGAGCTTAACAGCGACGGCGCACGGATCATCGAGGAAGACGTCTATTCGGTTTTGACGCCAGTGGGTTCGGTTGCCTCGCGCAACCACGATGGCGCAACGGCGCCCCAGCAGGTAAGGCTGGCCATTGCCCGGGCGCGTGAGCAAATTTTACCCCAGGCTGATTAGCGTAGAAGACGCTACACGGGCACCCTCGCCCCGTATATCCTCAGCGAGGGATCAACGCTCATAGCGTTGGTTGAAACAAAAAGACTTAAAATGGGCAGGAGCCAAGCAGGTGGAAGAGTTCCCCAAGACACTTAGCGACTTCAGCGTCAGCTATCGAGACGAGAGCCTTTTCATGGAGGACGTGTCTCTTGAGCGCATCGTAGACGCGGTGGGCACGCCTGCCTACGTTTACTCACAGGCGCATATCCAGGCGCAATACAAGAAGCTCGCAGAGGCTCTAAAGGCAGTAGATTACCGTGTGCACTATGCCGTTAAGGCCAACTCAAACCTGGCGCTGCTCAAACTCCTAGGGAACCTCGGCGCGGGATATGACATTGTTTCTGGGGGGGAGCTAAGCCGGGTCCTCAGCGCTCAAGGAGACCCCGGGAGCGTGATCTTCTCCGGTGTCGGAAAGGCCACCCACGAGCTCGACCTAGCACTTAAGGCCGGTATCGAGTGCTTTAACGTTGAAAGTGCCGGAGAGCTTGACCGACTTGCGGAGCGGGCAGCGCTGCTTAGTGTGGTGGCACCTGTTGCCATTCGCTTCAATCCTAACGTGGATGCCAAAACCCACCCGTACATCTCTACTGGGCTTAAGGAAAATAAATTTGGCGTTCTCAAAGACCAGGCCCTGGCCCTGTACCGGCGGGCTGCGGAAAGTGAGCACCTTCGAGTCTACGGCATCGCCTGCCACATCGGCTCTCAAATCGCCGAGCCGACACCGCTGATCCAGGCGCTCGAGGAAATGTTGAGTTTACGGAGAGAGCTGGCACAGCAGGGGATCGAGATAGACCACCTCGACTTGGGAGGTGGTTTTGGCGTGCGCTACCGTGATGAGCCCGAATTTGACGTTGGGCTTTGGGGACGCGAGGTCGCCCGCCTTCTTAACGGAACGGGACTGCGTATTTCTATTGAGCCAGGCCGCTTTCTCACCGCGAATGCCGGTATTCTGCTGAGTCGTGTTGAATACTTGAAGGAAGCCGTGGAAGACGCCAAAAGTTTTGCCGTAGTAGATGCTGCCATGAATGATTTGATTCGACCCGCACTCTATGGCGCCTGGCATGAGGTCGTGCCGGTATGTAATGATCTGCAGGGCGATAGGCTTCCCTGGGATATCGTCGGGCCTATTTGTGAGTCCGGAGATTTTATTGCCAAGCAGCGAACACTGACGCTAAAGCAGGGGAAGCTGCTCGCCATTTTGTCCTCCGGGGCCTATGGCGCGACCCTTGCGTCGAATTACAATACACGTGGGCGCGCACCGGAGGTCCTGGTCCACAAAGATAACTGGAGGCTGGTGCGCCGAAGAGAAAATCTTCAAGACCAACTTATAACAGAGCTGCCTTAGTCTCTTATGTCGAACCCACTCACCTTCTATAAAATGCACAGCCTCGGTAACGATTTCATGGTCGTTGATGCTGTTCGGGAGCCTTTTTCTGCCGATCCGGCTGCGATCAGCATCTGGGCGAACAGAAATCTAGGCATCGGCTTTGATCAACTCCTCTGTATTGGACTGCCCGAGGATGACGATGTGGATTTCGATTATCAAATATTCAATGCAGACGGGTCGCGCTCGGAGCAGTGTGGCAATGGCACTCGCTGCGTTGCCCTGCTGGCGCGGAAAACGGGGTTGACCAACCAGAACGTCATCACTTGGTCCTCCTTAGGGGGGCGCGTTAGCACCGAATTCAAGGAGGGGGGCATTATCGAAACGCGAATGCCTGGGCCCAGTTTTGACCGTGCGCAAATTCCGTTTGAGCACCCATGCACAGATTTGGCGGTCCCTCTTGAGGCAGCGGGTCAGACCTTTAGCGTGATCCCGGTTTCCATTGGCAACCCTCACGCGGTTGTCTTCCTTGACGAGATTCGAGATCTTGATGTGGCGGCCATCGGCGGCGAACTGACCCATCACCCGGCCTTTCCAAATCGCGCAAACGTGGGGTTTTGCCAAGTCGTTAACGAGAGTTTCATGCGCCTGCGCGTTTATGAGCGAGGCGTGGGCGAAACCCAGGCTTGTGGCACCGGGGCCTGTGCCGCAGGCGTGGCCGCAATGGTCAGCGGCCGTGGACGAGAGCGGATTAAAATCTCGCTGCCTGGAGGAAAACTACGGGTTGAATGGCCAGACAGAGATGGGCCGATTCAGCTCTCTGGAGACGCCACCCTAGTCTACCAAGGACAAATGAAACTGGATGAGGATCTATGAAGCTCTATCAAGGGGAGCCGGAATCCCCAATCAATGATCAAATGGTGCTGGACTTTCTACGCCTGCATCCTGATTTTTTCATTCGTTATCCTGGCGCGTTGACCGAACTCACCCTTCCCCATGAGGCCGGCGGCGCCGTTTCCCTCATAGAGCGACAGGTAGACATATTGCGTGAGCGAAACGTCACCATGCGTAAACGAATGAATGAGCTTTTGCAGGCGGCCCGCAACAACGACGAAATTTTTGCCAAAACGCGGTCCCTCAACCTTGCGCTGCTTGAAGTTCGCTCCTGGCATGAGCTCAACGAGGTACTGGCAACCCATGTGCTGGTCGACTTTGAGGCAGACTTCGTTTGCGCGCACATGCTCGATGCGGATCTTGCGTTGGCCATGGATCATATTCAGCACCACATTCGAGAAATGCCCTTTGCAAGCCTTCAACATGGGGCTGAGGCGATTTGTACCGCCCTGCGAGAAGAGGAGCTCAGACAGATGTTCCCCATGTCGCGCCACAGTGATTCTGGTAGCGCCGTGATGCTGAATCTTTCTCTCACGCGAGGACTGGGAATGCTTTGTATTGGCAGTCGAGACCCTGGGCGTTTTTCTCAGAACATGGACACCCTATTCGTCACCTACATCGCTGACATCCTGGCTAAGGTCATGAATCGATTAGCCAGCTGATGCGGAAAGCTGTTGAGCAACTGGCCGGCTTCCTTGATCACCTGCGTCAACAACGTCGCTATTCACCCCTTACCGTTGAGGCCTATGGCCGTGATCTAAGACGTTTTATCAAGTTTAACCCCACCAAATTGCATCACCTAAGCAGCGGGGACATTGATGCCTATGCCGCGAAGATGAAGCATGCCCGGCTATCCGAAAGAAGTATCCAGCGAAATCTATCGGCACTAAGACAATTTTTTCAGTACCTAATGGACCAGGGCGTTGTGTCAGCTAATCCAGCAAACCTTGTCTCTGGGCCGAAGGCGCGCCGACCTCTACCCAAGGTGCTGGATACAGATCAAGCCCATAGACTTCTGGATTTCACCCCTCGAACGCCCTTGGACATGCGCGATAAGGCCGCCTTGGAGCTGCTCTACGGCAGCGGCATCCGACTAGCAGAGCTAATCGCGCTGCGCCTGGGCAACCTAAACCTGCAGGACGCCCAGCTGCGGGTCCTGGGCAAGGGTAACAAGGAGCGAATGCTACCCATGTCCCGAATGAGCGTTACCGCAGTCACACAATGGCTCACCGTTCATCCTGACCCAGGGAATCAGGAGGCGTGGCTGTTTCCCGGCAGGGGCAACCGCGGGATAACCGCACGGACGGTGCAAAACAGGCTTAAACGCATTGCCGTAAGACAGTTAGGGGATAACAGCCTCCACCCGCATATGCTCAGACATAGCTTTGCAACGCATTTGTTAGAGTCGTCTGGCGACCTGCGCAGTGTCCAGGAGCTTTTGGGCCATGAGGACATTGCCACCACGCAGGTTTATACCCATCTCAACTTCCAGCACTTAGCCGAGGTTTACGATAAGGCTCACCCTCGCGCACGACAGGGCGCCAAGCCGGGGAAGGACACTGCTAAACACATCACGCCAGGAAAAGATCAATGAAGAAAGGCATCCGATTAATTGCCCTAGATCTAGACGACACGCTCTGGGATGTCGAGGCGACCATTGGAGCCGCAGAGCAAAGCCTGCGCCAGTGGATGTCGGATCATACGCCGGACGCACTGTCCATCTACGGGTCCAATCAGGTGGTGGAGATACGCAATGAAGTCCTCAATGCCTTCCCGGAGCAACGCCATGACCTGAGCCTGCTGAGGACCGAGGTGCTTTATCGATCCATGCTGCGATCCGGCATTAAAGACGTTGAGTCTCGAGCGCTTGCAAAGCAGGCCTTCTCCGTTTTTTTTCAAGCGCGCAACAATGTTGCCTTCTTCCCCGGCGCCCAAGATGTGCTCGCTGTCCTTGCGAAGCAGTACTCGCTGTTTGCAGTCACTAACGGAAACGCCAGCATTCAGGCCGTTGGCATCGGTGAATACTTCATCGGGGCTGTCTCCAGTGCGGACGTTGGCGTCAAAAAGCCAGACCCCAGGATATTTCAACATGCGCTAGCGCAAGCCGGCTGCTCCGCTGAAGAGGCCGTCCATGTGGGTGATAACCTCCTAGATGATATTGCCGGCGCGCATTCCTCTAATTTACGCAGTGTTTGGGTCAACCACCGAGGACATAACAGGCGGCCAGAAGACGCCACCCCCTCCGCCGAGATCGCAGACCTCAGACAATTGCCCGAAGCGGTCGCGCGGCTCGAGGCCTAGCTCAAGCACTCGCAATGGGTTATCCCTGAGTGGTCGCGCGTAACGCGACATATGCCTTCACCGCATCCAGGTCTGCTGCAAGGTCATCCTTTCGTGTAGGTTGATTGACCAAGGCCTCCAGCGTGGGATGCGTAGGCTGCTCACCCGTTGCTTCAGAGACCGCATCGGGGAACTTGGCAGGATGAGCGGTCGCAACAACAACGGCATCCTCAAGGCCACCCTTTTGCGCAGCCGCGTACCCCACCGCGGTATGGGGGTCGAGCGTATAGCCATACTTTGCCTGCACCGAGTCCATCGCCGCTAGGGTTTCATGACGCCCGATAGCCATGGCGTTTAATAGAGAAGGCGCCGGCGGAGACCCTACGGAAGCCTCACCATGTTGGGCGAATTCCTCCATAAAGCGCCGAAGCCGCGCACTATCTTCATCAAAATGGTAATAAAGAAAACGCTCAAAATTACTGGCAACCTGTATATCCATGGCCGGTGAGAGGGTTTGATGGACGTCGCCACGGGCATAGGTACCGGTGGCGAAAAAGCGTGCGAGAATATCGTTATCGTTGGTAGCGACCAACAGCTGCCGTATTGGGAATCCCATATGTTGTGCGATGTAGGCGGCAAAAACGTTTCCAAAGTTGCCCGTGGGCACCGAGAACCTAGCCCCATCAGGATAGCGCAGGCTCGCGTAGGCGTAGTAAACGATCTGCGCCAGGATGCGAGCCCAGTTCACGGAATTCACGGCCCCCAAGCTGTACTTGGCCTTATAGGCAGCATCAGAAAAAACCGTTTTCATCAGGCGCTGGCAGTCATCAAAACTACCCTGCACGCCAATACAGTGCACGTTAGCGTCGGGCACGGTCGTCATTTGCAGCTCTTGGAGCGGGCTGATTCTGCCTTCTGGGAAGAGGATGAAGATGTCCACATTATCCTGGCCGCGAACGCCTGCAATCGCTGCGCTACCCGTGTCACCGCTGGTTGCCCCCAATATATTCAAACGCTCTCCACGTTCACTGAGAACGTGCTGAAAAAGCTTCCCCAGGAGTTGGAGTGCAATGTCTTTGAACGCTAACGTTGGGCCGTGGAATAGCTCCATCACCGCAATATTGTCCAGTTGACGCCAACCAATGACCTCATCATGCGCAAAGGTCGCATAGGATTCGCTGACCAGGCGATCCAGGGTGGCCCTGTCTATGTCATCGATAAAGAGCGGCATGAGCGCTTGGGCCAAACCGATGAAATCCAGCGTCCGATATTCCGCGAGGGCGTTAGAAACGTCGGGAATCTCTTCGGGTATTAGCAAACCATTGTCCGAGGCCAGGCCCATCAGCAAGGCATCACTGAATCCTAGGCCGTTTACGTCACCTCGGGTGCTCTTATATTTCATAACCGTCGCCGTATTACCGAGGGCCCTATGGTAAACCCTCAGGAATCCCTTGGGACCCCATAAGCCTATTCAAACAAGCAAAAAAAGAGCCGCCCTGAGGCAGCTCTCGATCCGCGATTTTAAAGCCCTAGGACTTTGTGAACTCCGGATAAGCCGCGATGCCCACTTCTGCCCGATCTGCACCTATACGCTCCTGTTCCTCCGACAGTCGGATTCCCATGATCATCTTGATAATGAACCACGCGGCTAGGGACGCAAGGAAAGTGAATCCTAAGATCGCGGCTAGCCCCGTCAGCTGACCCTCCACTGTAGCGTCATCACTCGTGATCAAGACTGCGAGCAGGCCCCAGATGCCGCAAGTACCGTGAACCGATATGGCGCCCACCGGATCATCGATCTTTATTTTGTCGAGACCAAGAATCGAAAAGATCACGATAACGCCGCCTATCGCCCCGATCAGCATAGACTCCAAATGAGTGCCCGAAAGCGGCTCAGCGGTAATCGATACCAGCCCCGCCAAAGCCCCATTAAGCATCATGGTTAAATCAGCCTTACCGAACAGGAGCTGGGACATAATCAGTGCCGCGACGGCTCCGCTAGCTGCAGCCATATTCGTATTAACAAAGACTTGGGCCACCGCGTTGGCTTCATCCACGTTGCTCAGTTTAAGTTCTGAACCGCCGTTAAAGCCAAACCAGCCGAACCAAAGTATGAACATACCTAGAGTCGCTAGGGGCATATTACAGCCGGGGATAGGATTGATCGATCCGTCCTCTGCGTACTTTCCAGAACGAGGTCCGAGAAGCAAAACGCCCGCCAGTGCAGCAGCAGCGCCACACATATGAACGATGCCAGAACCAGCAAAGTCAACAAAACCTGCGTCGCTTAAAAAACCACCGCCCCAGCTCCAGCTGCCCTGATAGGGGTAGATAAATCCAGTCATGACCACTGCGAAAGCTAGGAAGGCCCAGAGTTTCATCCGCTCAGCAACCGCCCCAGAGATAATAGACATAGCCGTCGCTACAAAGACGACCTGGAAAAAGAAGTCTGACTTACCGGAATAATAAAGGTCACCACCAGAGGCTAGGACATCTGCGGTAGAGTTGTCTGGGCTCAAGAATAGCCCACCGCCGTACATCAATTCGTACCCGACGACCATGTACATAATGCAGGCGATAGAAAATAGCGCCACGTTCTTGGTGAGAATTTCTGACGTATTTTTAGCCCGGACAAGCCCAGCTTCGAGCATTGCAAAGCCAGGGGCCATAAACATCACGAGGACGCCCATCACCAAAAAATAGAAGGTATCGACCGCGTAGCTTAATTGAACAAGATCTTCCACAACATCCACTCCGTAGGGGGTTAGACAGGGCCAGCGCGTCACCCCGATTCGCCAACGCCCTTTGCGTCGACTTCATTGACACTGTTTTGGCCATTCACCAAAACGCATAAAAGCCGCCCGAAGGCGGCTTCTGTATGGCTTTCCGAAGTCTTCCTACTTGGAGAACTCGGGATAAGCGTCGATACCGACTTCTGCAGCGTCAAGGCCGGCAAGCTCTTGTTCTTCAGAAATTCGGATTCCCATGATCATCTTGATGATGAACCAGGCAACCAAGGACACTAAGAAAGTGAATACAAAGATCACAGCCAAGCCCATCAGCTGACCATCCACTGTAGCGTCATCACTCGTGATCAAGACTGCGAGCAGACCCCAAATACCGCAGGTTCCGTGAACGGAAATTGCGCCCACTGGGTCATCAATTTTGATCTTGTCCAGCCCAATGATGGACAGCACGACGAGGACGCCGCCAACCGCGCCAATCAGCATGGACTCAATATGAGTACCCGAGAGTGGTTCTGCAGTGATCGAGACGAGGCCCGCAAGCGCACCGTTTAGCGCCATGGTGATATCAGCCTTGCCGAACATGATCTGAGACAGGATAAGCGCAGCGACGGCGCCACATGCGGCAGCCATGTTGGTGTTGACGAAGACCTGCGCAACGGCGTTGGCCTCTTCAATATTGCTGAGCTTGAGCTCTGATCCGCCATTGAAGCCGAACCAACCGAACCAGAGGATGAACATACCTAGAGTCGCTAGGGGCATGTTACAGCCAGGGATGGGATTGACCGATCCGTCCTCAGCGTACTTTCCAGAACGCGGTCCAAGGAGCAAAACGCCTGCCAGTGCAGCAGCAGCGCCACACATATGAACAATGCCAGAACCAGCAAAGTCGACAAAGCCTGCCTCGCTTAGGAAACCACCACCCCAGCTCCAGCTTCCCTGGAGAGGATAAATGAAGCCCGTCATGACGATGGCGAAAAGGAAGAATGACCAGACCTTCATCCGCTCAGCAACCGCACCAGATATGATTGACATTGCTGTGGCCACGAAAACCACCTGGAAAAAGAAGTCCGACTTGCCGGAGTAATAAACATCACCGCCAGATGCAAGAACGTCTTCTACAGTATTATCAGGGCTTAAGAACATACCACCTGCGTACATCACATCGTAGCCGATGACCATGTACATGATGCAGGCTATTGAGAACAGCCCAACGTTTTTGATTAAAATGCCTGACGTGTTCTTTGATCGAACCATACCGGCTTCCAACATCGCGAATCCAGGTGCCATGAACATTACCAAGGCACCCATCACAAGAAAGTAGAACGTGTCTACTGCGTAAGCTAATTGAACAAGATCTTCCACAACCTTTACTCCGTTTTTGGGAAACGCTTATACCGCGCCTGCTCCCGTTTCTCCCGTACGAATTCGTACTGCTTCTTCTAAATTAGTGACAAAAATTTTGCCGTCACCGACCTTTCCGGTGTTTGCGGATTTGCTGATCGCCTCGATAACCTGATCCAACAGATCGTCTTCGATCGCTGCTTCGATTTTCACCTTCGGTAAAAAATCAACCACGTACTCCGCACCCCGATACAGTTCGGTATGGCCCTTCTGACGACCAAACCCTTTGACCTCAGTCACAGTCATGCCCTGGACGCCGACTTCCGACAGCGACTCGCGGACATCATCCAATTTGAACGGTTTAATAATCGCCGTAATCATTTTCATCATATTCTCCTAGTTTTTTTGAAACACACCTGGCGTCCCTGACGTCAGGCAGAACGGTCTGCCGTGGAAGATCAAATGTTCAGCCGTTCCTCGAGATTCTCTACCAATCTCTGCCATTTGGATACAAGCTCCGATCCCGTGATCACCAAGCTTGGCCCCACTCTTCCCAAAGCGTTTCAGTGCTGAAAAAGCAAGAAGCGTGCCTGAAAGTCAGACTTTGTCTCGAAAGTCGACATCTCGCTAAAGAACCGCGCTTTCATGAGAGGAGAATGGGGGAAGTACCCTCAATTACGCGATGAGAGAGTCAGCTGGGGCTTATTTCGCTGGCCCCAAGTGCATGGAGAATGGAAAAGTTTCCCGGAACTACCGTCAGCCGCACCAAAGCGGTGCGAATTGAAGTTGCTTGCCCCATGTTGAGCCCCAGCTCAAGGGGCAAGTGCCCCAGTTCCGGGCGGTATCCGTCGTTTTGGCTGACGCTGAGACAGCCTTCTTTCTCGCCCCTGCCAGTGAGATTTCTTACGCCCTTTCTCACTTGACCCGTTAAACTATGTGCTGCCACCTTCCATTGTGTTGGTGGACGACCTCTCCTAGAATCTTACGGAGCGCAATATGGCTGCCACAGACCCACTCAGTGCCTTACTCGCAATGTTGCGAGAATCTGTTCCTAGGGAGCATCAGGCTGCCATCGAGGACAAGGTGCATGACTTTCTTGGCCAGTTTGCCCTGGTGCCCAAAGCAGATTTCGAAGCCCAGGTTGCGGTGATAGAAAACCTCGAACGGCAAGCCCAGGATCTTCAGCAACGTATTGATACCCTGGAGCACCGAGGGACCAACGCGCCCTAGCAACGCGTCATGAAGCCTTTCCGAAACGCCGGCCAGGCTGCCCTGGTCTCGACCATCACCTAGACGAGCGGTTTCATTTCCTTCGTTGTCTATAGTCGAACGGCCCTCGGTCTTGAAACCCAGCGGATCAGAATAGAATGCGCGACGAGCCCGGGCCTGCCTGGCACCAGCATCGTTGGCCTGCCCGAGAGCGCCGCCAGAGATGTCCGCGACCGCGTCAAAAGCGCCCTTCGGCGCAGTGGCTTCAGCTACCCTCCGGGTCGTTTGGTGATCAACATTTCTCCGGGCTATACGGCCGCTCACAGCAACGCCCTCGACCTGCCCATCGCAGTTGCCATTCTGATCGCAAGCCAGCAACTTTCGGCCAGTATTCTTGAGAACACAGAATTCATTGGCGAACTCAGCTTGTTTGGAGACACTCGTCCGGTGCAAGGCATTTTTAGCTGTGCTCGCGCATGTCAGCTGAGCGACCAGCGACTTTATCTACCTGCTCAGAATATGCCCGACATTCAGCTTTTGGTTTCGGGCCACTTTGTACCCCTGAATCATCTTGCTGCGATCAGCGCGGAACCAGATACCGCAGATCTACATCGGCAGGCCAGTATGTTGGGGTCGGGCAGGGTTGATCAACGATCACCGATGCCGGAAACCTTCCCCGCGATCATCGGGCAACACCAGGCCAAACGGGCGCTAGAGATCGCCGCTGCCGGGAATCACCACCTGATCATGGTTGGCCCTCCAGGGGCCGGTAAAACGATGCTGGCACGTGCGCTCACCGACCTGCTTCCAGACCTGGAAGCGGAGCACGCCATGGAGGTGGCAGCCGTTTATTCTGCCAGCGCGATAAAAAGGTCCGACACCATGCGTCCTCCCTTTCGCGACCCTCACCACTCAGTCACCGGGCCCGCTTTGGTGGGCGGAGGGACCTATCCACAACCTGGAGAGGTCGCTTTGGCACACCGAGGCGTTTTGTTCATGGACGAACTGCCGCACTTTAACCCGGCCACGTTAAACCTGCTCAGGGAACCCATGGAATCAGGAGAAGCCGTCATCGCCCGGGCAAATTATCGCGTCGCCTTTCCCAGCCGATTTCAACTGGTGGCAGCAATGAATCCTTGTCCAGCGGGCAGGGTTTGCCGGGAGGGAAAGTGTCGCTGCAGCCTGCAGCAGGTGCAGCGCTACCAAGGCCGAGTGCCCGGACCTTTAATCGATCGGATTGACCTCTATGTTTCAGTTCATCAACCCGGAGAAGCTGCATTGCTTGGCCTAGAACCCGTTCCGGATAGGCCTCAGTTTGCAACTTCCCTGGACCCTATCCGCCAGCGCATCCATGCCGCGCGCGGCCGCCAACTGCATCGGCAAGGCCTGTTCAATTCTGAACTGCGGGCGGATAGCCTACCGGACATCATAGCGGCCAGCGGCGTGAGCAGCGCGCTCATTAAAGAAGCCGTCGCACGGCTTGAGCTATCGGTTCGCGGCTATCATAAAATTTGGCGGGTGAGCAGAACCATCGCGGATTTAGCGGACCAAGAACATCCGGGTGAGGCTGCCTTCCTTGAGGCGCTTAGCTATCGTAGTCTTGATTGGGAGGCAGCTCTGCAGGGCTAAGCGCTGAGGGCAAAAAAAAGGGGCTCCCAAAGAGCCCCTTCGTCAACCTGCTTGAGAACCAAGCCTAGAATGACTTACCGATTGAGAACACGATAGCCTCATCATCAGCGTCAGAGTCTTCATCACCCTGCAG
>DKNY01000009.1 GCA_002470275.1 Gammaproteobacteria bacterium UBA7376
ACTCCTAGATAGCCAAGGCGTCCGGGCAGCGTTCGCTGCGGGTGGGGCTGCCAGCTGAGCAGCATCACCACGGCCACGCAGCCTAACAGACAGCCCAGCAATGTTCGGAGCAGGTCGGATGGCAATAGCGGTGCAATAAATCCTGAAGCGGCACTGCCGACAAGCAGCCAGGGCAGCAGCCCAGAAAAGGCGTCCCAGTGTACCCGCTGCGCGCGAATTTGGGCCCACGCCGCCGAGGCCGAGGTGAGGGTGATACAGGTGAGCGATGTAGCCAGCGCCACAAGCAGGGCAAGCTCCGGGGAGAACTTATTTGACGCGGTGTAAATCAGGTAGAGCGCTGGCACAATGACGACTCCTCCACCAATGCCTAGCATGCCCGCCAGGAAACCGCTGAACACGCCGAGCAGGAGATAGAGTGCAATGTATTCTGGCATGTTTCTTATTGAGGTTATGATCGCGACAGCGCGCCGGCGAGAGAGTGTAGCGGAGTTCTTATTCATGCAGAACCATCTCGAAAGCAACCTGGTGAAATTCCTGTTCAGCCTATTGCTGGTCATCCCAGTCGGTGTTGCCCAGGCACAGGAAGAGATGGTGGAACTTGCCAATGGCGACCGCTATATCGGTGAATTGGTGAATGGCGAGCTATCTGGCGACGTCTCTTACGTTTGGGCTGATGGGGCACGCTATCAGGGAACCTTCGAGAACGATAAGCCCAATGGGACCGGCAGCTATAGCTGGCCGGATGGGAGACGGTACAGCGGGTCTTTCGTTGCGGGAAGGCGCGAGGGCCAGGGAACCTTGACCTGGCCAAATGGCGATGTGTACGAGGGTGATTTCAGCGATAACCTGATGCAGGGTCAGGGCACCTTTACATCGGCGAAGGGTGAGCGCTATGAGGGTGGCTTTGTGAACAACGAGCGTCACGGCCAGGGCCAAATTAGCTGGGTGACCGGTCAGCGCTTTGAGGGTGAACTGCGGAAAAACCGGCCCCATGGCCAGGGTCATCTGACCTTTAGCGATGGGCGGTATTACATTGGTGAATTTCGTGCGGGCGCGAGAACCGGTCGGGGTACCTTGGTCTGGCCCAATCAAAATCGGTATGTGGGGGACTTTGTTGACGATCAGCGACAGGGCCAGGGGGTTTTCTATTGGCTTGACGGCAGCACCTATCGAGGTGCCTTCAACCAAGGTCAGCAGCTTGGGTGGGGTATTTTAGTCAACCCGGCAGGCGAAGCATTTGTTCAATATTGGTCTGAGACCGAGCTCAAAATGGAGTATCCGCTGGTGGCTAACCCAGCGTGCGGATTGCGTTACCAGGGTAAGGAATGGATGTTTCGAAGCAGAACCTGCATCAACGGCCTGGCTCACGGCAGCGGGCTTGCGGCCAGCTTAGACGGGACATCCATCATCCCGGATGGAGCGTTTATCCTGGGCAGGTACCAGGCTGGGCGCATCATCGCGCTGCCGCCTGCACGCCTGACGGCCGATCTTGGTGCGCCACAGTGAATGACTTTCTGAACTACATTCCCGACGACTTTCAGGTTCTTGAGTGGATAAGCCTAAAGGAGCAGAGTGCCGTTGCGCGGGTTCAGGGGAGGAAGGATGGCGCTTGGCGCGTTCTGAAGCTTAAAAAGACAGCCGATGCTGAGGCGGGTTTGCTGGCTGAACTAAAACATCCGGGCATCGTGCAGCTAGAGGGGGTGCGCGACATGGGCGGGGTCCAGTGTCTGATCCTCGAAAATCTTGTGGGCGGCAGTCTAGATGAGCAGCTCGAGTATGGGCTCCCCGTTCAATTTTTGTGGACGGCGCTAAACCAAATTTGTTCTGCGCTGGGTCGCATTCATGAGCTGGAATACATTCACGGGGACCTCAAGCCCGAGCATGTTTTATTCAGCCTAAACGGCGGCGTTAGGCTTATCGATCTGCATGCCGCTCGCCCTTTTCATACCTTAACTGATCAAAAGGCGTTGGTAGCGTCTAGGCCGGACAGCGGCACGTTGGAATATCTTGCGCCGGAGCGGTTGAGCGGAGATGCCTCGGACGGTCGAGCGGATTTTTACAGCCTAGGAGTCATGATCTTTCACCTGTTGAGTGGCCGGCTGCCGTTCGAGTCTTCAGATCGCGAAAAGATTTTGCAGATGCATTTGCATGATCCGATACCGCGCCTGCCCCTTCACTTTTCGAAGCAGCAGCCCTTAGTCAATGGCCTGATGGCGAAGCGGCCTGCAGATCGTTTCGCCAACGCCGACGCCGTGCGTCAGGCGCTGGAGGACTGTGCCCCAGACGACCTGCAGGCCTCTATCGCGATACGATCAGCCGCGATCGTAACCGACGAAATTTTACGCATCAGTGATCAGCTGCGCTCCCTGCCTGGGGAGCGGCAGCAAATACAACGCCGGCTTCGGCGAAAGCGTCGCCGCCGTCAGGCGCTCCAGGTCACCGGTGTGGGCCTTGCGTTGCTGCTGGCCACGGGCACGGCCTTCCTGGTGCGAGACGCCTGGATGCCGACAGTTTCTGCTGTTGCACTCGAGTTGGGCATTATTGAGGACCGACAACTGAATCAGGCGTGGAATGAGGCGGACTCTCTGAGACAGGATCCCAATCAAAGTTTAGCGACCATTTACGGCGCCTACCAGCGCGTGTTGGTGCTGTCTCCCGACAATGCGGCGGCTCGGCAAGCCATTCAGACCCTGGCCCAAGACTGGAAGGCCTCGATCGAAGATGCCCTGCAAAAAGATGACCTATCCTTGGCCGAATCTCGCCTGCTAGAGGCCAATCAGGTGCTGGGTGAAGACCCTATCTTGATGGTGTTGTCCTTGCGGCTGCAAAACCGATTTCGTGCGGAGCGCCTGTTGGCCAGTACCCGAACTCTATTGGCTGAAAATGGGCTGTCTGACCTGCCCAGCGCCGCTGCTGCGCTTCAGGCCTATCAAGAAATTATGAGGATCGCACCTCGCCATCCAGGGGCGGAAGCAGGCCTTCAGGAAATCGCCGAGCACTACAGCCAACTCGCAGCGGATGCTGCGCTGGCTGGAGAAGTCAACCTTGCGATCATGCTGCTCGAAAGAGCGACCGCCGCGAATAACGAATTACGAGACCTGGATCGGGTTCGGCAGCTGATCTCCGAGGCGACGAGCATCCAAAGCGCCTTAGCGGAGCTGCTGGATAATGCTCGCCGCCTCCGTGCCGAGGGTCGAACCCTTACGCCTCCTGGCGCTAATGCAGCAGAACTTTATCAGCAGGTTCTAGCTACGGATCCAGACAACGCGACCGCCGCTCAAGGGCTGGAGGAGCTGGTCTCTCAAACACGAATGCAAATCCAGGAAGCCCTTGGGGTCAACAACATGCGTCAAGCGGAGTCGCTGCTTGAGCAGGCGGTTAGCGTGGGGCTAGCGGCTTCGTCCGTGGCCCTCATGCGGGCCAGCATTGATTCAGAAAAACAGCGCTTAGCGTTGATTGAGGCGATGCTGAGCAGGTCCAGGGGGCTGCTGGCGGAAGGGTTTATCACGCAACCCGCGGATAACAATGCAACCAGCCTGCTGAGAGAAATCCTCGCGCTTGAGAGCGATCATTCCGAAGCGAAAGCGCTCTTGCTACAGGCTGCTCGGCGTTTGGTAGAGGTTGCCCGGGAGGCACGACGGGCCGGGTTGGCAACGCAGGCTGACGAATACTTAGGGCTCGCGTTGGCTCTGTTTCCGGAACGTGGAGAGTGGATTCAGCTACGGGCAGAATGGCGCGATGAGGCGGACGAGAGGGATACCGTTGGCCTGCGTTAGGGCTTGTTGCTTTTGCCCGAACCGGCTCCTATATTGCCGCCGGAGACCCCCGAACTCAGAGAGGAGCGACCATGCCAGTTGAGATTCCCTTTCGCCGAAAGCTTGAATTCGAGTACGGCAAGGTCGTTAGCGTGGCGCCGGGTATTCGGCGAGTGGTCGCCAATAACCCAAGCCCCTTTACCTTCCACGGCACGGGCACCTACATTCTAGGAACCGGAAAGGTGGCGGTGATTGATCCCGGCCCGGATGATGATCAGCACATCCAGGCGATCCTGCAGGGCTTGGGCGATGAATCGATCAGTCATATTCTCATCACGCACACCCATATGGACCACTCGCCAGGGGCGCGCCCGCTACAGGCCATTTGTGGGGCACCGACCTATGCTTACGGCCCTCACGGGGCGGGCAAAATTGAGCAGGGTGTTCAAGTGGAAGAGGGCGGCGACATGGACTTTGTCCCCGACCACCTTGTGCGCGATGGGGACATCATCGCCGGCGGAGACTGGTCGGTGGAATGTGTCTATACCCCTGGTCATACCTCGAATCATATGTGTTTCCAGCTTAGAGAACAGCGTGCCTTGTTCACGGGAGATCATGTCATGGGTTGGTCTACCAGTATTATCTCGCCCCCAGATGGTGACATGGCGGCCTACATGGACAGTTTGCATCGTCTGCTAGAGCGCGATGATGACACCTATTGGCCCACTCATGGCCCGGAAATATCTGAGCCGCGAGCGCTGGTTAGGGCGTTCATCGAGCATCGCCGTGAACGTGAACAGCAAATTTTGGATTGTGTGGCCGGTGGGACCCAGCTAATCAGCCAGATGGTGCCACTGATGTACCGAGATACCCCGGAATTTATGTATCCGGCTGCGGCGCGTAGCGTGCTGGCGGCGGTTGAATATCTGGTTTCTATCCAGGCGCTTCAAGCTGAAGAGGGTGGTGTCGCCAGCATGGGCGCGCGCTACCGATTGCCCTAGGGACTTCTGCTAGGCTTTGACGGCCTTGGGTTCCGTGATCAGCGGAGCAGCCTCCTGTGTCGCCGAGTATGCGGCAGGCAGCTGAATTAAGAAGGCAACGCCACTGCCGTCCTCTAAATTTCTGGCATCGACGCTACCCCCGTGATGCTCGGCGATAATGCGAACCACATGCAGACCCAGACCAAAGTGGAGGCGATTCTGCTGGCCACGATGGCTCACCATCGAGTCGAAGATCGTTTTTAAGAGTTCGGGTGCCAGCACCGGCCCGCGGTTGGCGACGCTGATCTGCAGGAAGTCATCCAACCGATCCAGCTGCACGCGGATGGGGGTATGGGTGCGATGAAAATCTACGGCGTTATCAATGACCTTATCCATCATTTGTTCGATGCGAAAATCCGAGACCTCGGCATAGGCAGAGGAGGGCGTGCCCCGATATTTAAACTGCACGCCCCGCTGGGAGAAAGAGCAATTTGCCACGTAGCTGGACAGCAGTTCGTTCAGGTCGATGGGCTCCAGCTCTTCTGCCTCTAACGACTCCTCTAAGTTTGCGGCATCGGCCAAATTTTGTACGATTGATCCAATACGGTGAACGCCCCGTTGGGCGCTATCCAAATATTTGCTCTGATCAATTTGCGGATGCTCCTGGGCAAGATTTTGCAGAGAGGTGCTGAGCGTATTGAGGGGGTTATTGATCTCGTGACGTAGGGTTCTGGGCATGCTCTCCAAAAAGGCATTGTGCTGCTTGAGCTTCTCAAGCATTCCGGAAACACTCCGCGCCAGGTCACCGATCTCGTCACCGGCTTCCATTTCGTTAGACAGCCGTGCTTTTTTCAGGCGACCGCGTGCGTCAATCGCCGCTGAAGCCTCTCGGCGCAGATTGCGAATGCGCCAAGCCAGGCGGCCCGCGAAAGCCAGGAGAGCGGTAAAAATAGCGAGCAAGCTAAGGACGGACAACGCCAACACCTGTTCCATCGCAGATCGCTGAAAACGCAAGATATCGTCAATATTTTGCTCAACAATCACGGTACCGATCACGGATTCATCAGAAACAATGGGATGGGCGGCTAGGATAATCTCGGCGTTTTCCGAGAGGGGGTTCCTGAGGGCAATAGGTTCTCCGGTCAAGGAAACGCGCAAGGCCCTCTCTGAGGGCGTCATCCCCTCCGTTTCCTGGTCGCCGCCTGCCTCGATCGGCTCGCGCATGACTAGCTCATGTATCCAAGGGCGCATGGCTTCGAAGACCTGTGATAACTCGGTCAACAACCCTGAAGAGACCGGGGCATCTATATCCTGTCGAATATCCCCCACCTCGGCCCGTACCCGCTGCATATCGTCTATGACCAGGATTCGAGCCCCCGCGTACCCGAGACCCTTCACGATGTTACGCACCTCAGGGGTGCGCAGGACCACCAGATTGAAGCTTTGCTTGTTATTTTTCGGAAGCGTTTGCGTGCTTCGGTCAATGGTGCGGGCGACGGCGTCGTCCACATCAATGAAGGTCAGGCCAAAGAATCGGCGTGAGCCCAGCAGCGCTAGGGGGATGCGTAGCTCAACCTCGGTAACGTCCTTGCCTGCGCTTCGCAGGAGGACCCCTTGCACGCGATTTTCCGCAGCGCCAACGGCTGCGTAACGCCATTGTTCATCCATCGCATACCCCGTCACCACCCCGGATTGCTCGAAGATGATGGCCAAGCGGCCATTTTCGCCGTCGCTGCTAACGAAGTTAAGACGAATGTGGTCCGCGTTATCCAATCGCAGATAGTCCGAGTCTCGATGGATGAGGATGTCGTCCCTGATCCGCATATGAACGTATAGGAAGTCTGCTCGCTCCCCCAGGATCAGCGAGAAATCCGCATCCTGGCCGCCGGTTGGTGAACCAAAGCTTAAATATTCTCCCTGGGCTTCTTCTCCCCAATCGTCTACCTGTCCATCCAGCCGGATCGTATTTTCTAATGGCTGGGCATAGAGTGGTTCAAAGTCGTCCAGATTGACGGGCATATCGTTAAACAAATCCTCCCGTCCGTTGAACAGCGTGGAGATGCCCTCGGCGGTCAGGAGCTGGGCCTGGGACTGGCCCTGGATCAGGAGGCGCTCCATCTCCACCAACTGCCGGTAGCTGAACCAGGGGATAATTAACAGGGCTAGCCCCATGATCGCCAGCTTGGTGCCGAGGCGCGGCCCCCTGATTTTGCGGAAAAACCCCGGCATATCGCCGCCCTTACTGCTTCGACCAGCGATAGCCGAAGCCGTATTCGCTCTTGATGCAGGAAAAAGAATCATCAACCCGCTCAAACTTCTTCCGAATGTTCCGCATATGGGTATTGATGGTGTTGTTGGTCACCAAACTTTGCATGGTTGCGTTCATTAGAGTCTCATAGCTCACGGCGTGGCCCGGCGCACGGACTAGCTTTGACAACATCCTGAACTCGGTGCCTGACAGGTCGATTCGCTCGCCCTTCCACGAAACCAAGAGCGCGTCTAGATCCAGGGCCAGGTGACCGATCATGCGCTCGGCTTTGTTTTCGCTGCGAGTGGGTGCGCTCCTGGCCTCGTTGATACGCAGCAAGCTAGAAATTCGTTCGGCCAAGTAATCAAGAGAGATGGGCTTGGGTAAGTAGTCCCAGGCGCCCAGACGCAGCCCCGAAATTTTGTCGATCTCGTCAATTCGTTCCGTGAGGAAGATAACGGGCAGGGTTGGTGACCGTGTCAGCAAATCCCGACAGAGCTGAAAGCCTGCATCAACCTCATCGCCGAGAATGATGTCGAGGATCGCGAGGTCAGGGAGGGCGGCATCGAATCCAGCCAGCGCCTCTTCGCTGGAGCCATAGGCGCGTACCTGATAACCCTTGTTGCTGATGGCATCAGCATAGTTGGAACGCTGATCAGGATCGTCTTCCACGATGACAATGCTTTTAGCCAAAATTTCCTCCTAGTACCTGCTGGGCATAGTCTACCGACTTTTATGCTCAAACCACGAAGACGATTGACAACGCCTAGAAGGGTTGTCATTGCATCCCACTCGACGCAACCTTCTCACACCGATGAAGGAATCAAAACCATATGGATTACTTAGCTGCAAATTGGCTGGAGGTGATTGGCGTTGTGAGCGGCTTGCTCTGCGTTTTGCTGTTGATCAAACAGAATGCGCTGACCTTTCCCTTAGGCCTGCTCTATGCGCTGGTGACGGTCATCGTGGTAGCTCGCTCGAACCTCTATGCTGATGTGATCTTGAACGCGTACTACGTGCTCATGAACGCCTATGGCTGGTACTACTGGCTCTATGGTGGAGAGGCCATTCGTGATGACGGGCACTTGCCGCCTCAGCCCATTTCTCGAAACCTCTGCCTGGCGTTGATGGCTATAACCGTGTTGGGCAGCCTCAGCATGGCCTATGTTCTCGGCAGTTTCACCGCAGCAGATCTGGTTTATGCCGATAGCTTTACTACCGTCGCCAGCTTTGTTGCCATGTGGATGACCGCCCGCAAGCTGCTGGCCAGCTGGGCGGCCTGGTTTGTGATTGATGTGGTTCAAATAGCGGTTTATCTCGTTAAGGGGGCTACGTCGGATCCAGGGCTGTACCTCTACGCGGGCTTATACACTGTTTATCTGGGCATGGCGGTCATCGGTTGGCGGGCCTGGCGGCGGACGATGGTGTCGGATAACGCCCCAATGCATGCGGCCGGCTGATGGACATCGTTATCACAGGTCCGGAATCCTCTGGCAAGAGCACCCTCGCGGCGTGGTTGAGCCAACGCCTAGGTTTGCCCTTACAGCAAGAGGAGGCCCGTAGCTATCTCGGAGGTCAGAGCGGCTATCTCCCCAGCGATCTCATTCGTATCCAGGAACGCCAGAGCCAGAGAGAGATGGCGCTGGCTGACGCCCCTGGCGCGATATTGGATACCGACATCCTCACTCTGATGATCTGGTGGAGAGAAAAATACGGACCTCTGCCTATCCTCTTTAACGACGCCTGGCACAGACGTTCTCCCAGGGTGTACCTGCTTTGCAGGCCTGATATTCCCTGGGAGCCTGATCCGCTGCGTGAAAACCCCTTGGATCGAGATAGACTCTTCGACCTCTATCAGTATGAAATGCGCCTGCGTCAGGTGCCCTATCGGATTGTCCAGGGTGACGGTGAAGACCGATTGTTGGGTGCGCTTGCGGGCCTAACGCAGCTCCAAGGCAAGCGCGAAGCGTTACCCTAACCGCTGCAACCTGTCGGCAGAGGTCAGCAGTTGGTCTCGAATTTCTGCCCGCTCATTGCCACGGGCAATCTGAAAGCTTGCCCACGCCCATTCGCGTTTCCAGAAGGCGAGCACGTTGCGCTTGAGTCTCGGCATGTCCCGGCCCCCAAGAAAGGCCTCGCTCAATGACGCGAGGTCCTCCTGGGGCAGGTCGAGGCCCAGGCATAGGGTTACCAAGTCGAACAGAGGATCGTTGCTGCCCACGAATTCCCAATCAAGCGTCACCCAGCCCTCGGGCGTGACCAGGATATTCCAAGGGTTCAGGTCGTTATGGCAGGTCGTTGAATGCTTGGCCTCCACGGGGGTTAACCGAGGGTCAGGGGCCACGCCGTAGTCGCCTAAGAGGTCGGCGAGGCAATACGCTCTGCCGCTGTCCGGCAGAGCTTTATGGAGGCCTGCCGTGAAATGTAAAAGATCTTCGGGGTTGAAACGTGTGCTAAATACGTCAGCCAGCACCTCGCCTGACAGGCGCTTGGAGAGCATATCCCCGGTGGCCCGGTTCAGCGCAAGGGGTCGAATGCCTGGGGGCTCGGGCAGGTTCTGGTACCAGATATCCTCGTGGTGTCGATCCACAAAGGGCTGAGGGATTCCGGCAATTCGCAGAACGTAGGATTCGGTCTTGTGTTGGTGGACTCTATTGAAAGCGATATTGAGATTGCTAAATCCGCCGCTCAGGAATTCAAAGTCCTGGAGTTCACTGTGCTGCCAGCTTGGGGACAGTGCCAGGATGCGCCCTATGATCGCGTCTCGCTTGGGCATGGAGGGATGCGTTTCGTCGAGCACAGGCCCTGCCCGATGGGTCTCTTCCTCGGGGATCATGTTGGCCGACGATCGTCAGACAGGCGATCTAGGCAGGCAGACATGACTTCGCCAATGGGCTCTCGAATCACCAGGTCTGCCAGGTGATCAAGCCCCGTGCTTTCCCGGTTGATGATCACCAGCGTCGCACCCATGCGAGCAGCCACCTCTGGAAAGCCTGCTGCTGGATAGACAGTCAATGACGATCCCAGAACAATCATGAGGTCACAGCCTTGAAGCCAGGCTTCGGCCCGCTTCATCTCATGTTCCGGCATGCTTTGACCGAAGGAAATGGTGGCAGTTTTGATCAAACCCGAACAGGCTTCGCAGGGCGGTACTTCTCCGGTGTCGACGAAGAGTGCTCGCAAGGGTTCAAGGTCATATCTGCGCTGGCAGCTTAAGCAGCGGGCGTAAGTCGCATTGCCGTGCAGTTCGATGATCTGTTCCGATGCCAGCCCCGATACCTGATGCAGGTTGTCCACATTTTGAGTGATGACCCCAACAAATCGCTTTGTATCGCACAGCGCTTTCAGGGCGACATGGCCTTTATTAGGCACCGCGCTGGTCATCAGCGTGCTCGAAAATTTACGTTGCCAGGATGTTGCACGCGCCTCTGCAGAGGAGACAAAGTCTTGAAAGGGGATCGGCTTCATCGTCTCCCACAGCCCGGTGCCCGGACTTCTATAATCCGGAATGCCGGACTCTGTGCTGATGCCGGCGCCGGTGAAAAAGACGCCCCGGGAGCACCCGCTCAGCAGCGAGCAGAGATGGTCAAGTTCTTGCTGATCGTTCATCATTCGCTCAGTGACACCGTGACGGTATGCTAGTCCTTTGTGCCGTTCCTTTCATCTTTCACAGTCCACTGCGGAGACCCAATCATGCACCTACTGCGCTATGTACCCATGGGCATAATTCGAGACAGTATTCGGATCAGAGGAAGCCTGCGCCTGATGTTGGTGCTCTCAGCTCTTGCCGTGAGTTCTCATGGGGCACTGGCTCAGGAGGACTCGGGTGCATCTCCCCTACAGGAGTTGAAGGCGACGGTTACTTGGCAGGGGGGGCTTGAGGCTCGCGCCCTCAACGAATCGAGTGGTCTGGCGGCCAGCCATCGTCACCCCAACGTTTTATGGTCAATCAATGACTCTGGCTCCAAGGCCGTGCTCTACGCCATGGATTTAACGGGGCGTCATTTGGGATCTTGGTCAATAGATATGCCGGACCCTATCGATTGGGAGGCTATGACGTCCGTTCAAGTGAACGGGACCTCCTACCTCGTGGTGGCCGACGTGGGCGACAATACGGCCTGGCGAGATACCGTGAGCTATACCGTTGTTGCTGAACCGGATGTGTTCAATAGCGCGGAATCGATATTGGAACCTGTAAGCCACCTGCGATTCCGATATCCGGACGGCCCGCGAGACTGTGAGGCAGTGACCGTGGATGTCCAGGGTCAGCGCCTGCTGCTCATGAGTAAGAGAGTGGTGCCCATTGAGGTTTACGCGCTGCCCCTGGTGTTGGATAACGCCCACTCAGACGTTTTCGTTGCCGAGAAAATTGCCGACTTGGATGGCCTGCCTCGCGTGTCGGCGAAAGATATGGACCTCTATGGCAAGGCTGGACCATGGATGCATATGCCCACCGGCATGACCCTCAGCGGCGACCGCCTACTGGTGACCACGCCCAAGGATGCCTACCTATTCTCACTGGCCAGGCTGTTGAGCCCACCGCAACGCATTGCGATGCCGAGCATCGGACAGCGCGAGGCCATCGTCTTTGCGGCAGGGAGCGAAAACGTGGCATTCGTCAGCCACGAGCGGCGTTATGGGAAAGAAGAAGCTTCCCTGCTGCGGATTGAGATTAAGGATCGCTGATGTGTGGCCGAGAAGCGCGAAAGGCGAGGGGTGGGTGCGCCAGACGGCTGATGACCTGTTCCGCTACGGCCTCCACCCCAGCTGAGCTGGTGTCCACCTCAAGGTCGTAAGGAATTCCGTGTTCATGCACTTGCTCAAAATGAGAGGTCGCGGTCCCGGGAAAGCGTCCCGGGCGCTTGCGCTCTCGTTCCAGCACCACGCTAAGTCGGCATTTGACGCCGACAAACCAGGTTGTATCTGGGTTTAAGACAGCGATGTAATCCTCTAGGTAGTCTCGTTTGAAGAGGAGGTCGTCCACGATGACATTGCAGCCGAGGTCGCTGAAATGAGCAACGGCCCTGCGCATGCCCGACAGAACGCGCTCTCCGTACTCGCCGAACTGAATATGTGTAACCGGTTGGCCGTCAAGGACTGCGGGCACCACGTTCAAGCCCGACGCCCCAGGGTCGCCGGGTGGTGAGTTGAGGCCTCGGACCCGACTGGGCATGCCGTCCCTGAACTGATCCAAGGCAATATGCTGGAAAGGTTCCTGGAGTTGGTTCTGAAGCGCTATGGCGAGCGTTGTTTTCCCGGCGCTGGAGCAGCCGTTGAGTAAAATGACCTTGGACATGACGGGTTTTTATCTAGGCTGGGCCTCAAGCTCGAAGCGCTAGACGGTAGCCAATCGTTTGGTCTTTGTACATCCCAGAGCAGGTTGGTGTGGCCTTATCGAGAGACTTTCCCGGCTCCCGCGCACTCTTCATAACCTGCGCCTCGCTAACCATTCGCGTCGATAACGGTACACGGTGCATAAAGATGTATCATCGGCGCTTTGGTATGGGGGCGGCAACGTGCTGTGGCACTGTGAAAGTGAACGTCTAACTTCGCTCGTGAAGGACTTACCCGGGGTCTCCTCAACAGCGATCGCCCTGGCTGGGCTCGCTGATCGGGATACGGCTCTGCGAGGGAGCGAGCGCACGATGCTGTCTGCCATGCGCGGTGAGCGTCGACGCACGTTCAGTTCGGGACGCTACTGCGTGAGGGCAGCCCAGCACTGTCTTGGGCTGTCTGATGATGCTATTGGGCGAGCGGGACGAGTCCCCATCTGGCCTGCGGGAACGGTCGGCAGCATCAGTCATTGCAGCGACCTCGCGGTAGCCGGCCTTTCGTGTTCCCTGGCCGGAATGGGGGTGGATATTGAGAGATCTGAGCGGATCACGCCCAAGCTCCACGGCAAAATTTTCACTGAACGAGAACGTGCCGACCTCGAGGGGCTCCCAAGTGCCGCGGCCGCAGTAACGTTTTCTGCAAAAGAAGCGGGCTACAAGGCGATATTTCCTCTATCGAATCAATATATCGGCTTCCAGGAGGCCGAAATTATTCATCATTGGACCGAACAATCCTTTACCATTCGATACCTGGGTTCCCATGCTCCGAACAGACGCTTGGAGGGCGGTGTCGGTTACTGGAGACAAAGTCACGAGCACGTGATGACGCTTTTTTTGTTGGACTAATATGCAGGCTATTTTTGGGTTAGCGGTTCTTCTCTTTGTCTGTTGGTTGGGCAGCGAAGCAAGAAGTCAGGTTTCTTGGCGTTTTGTTGCGATGGGCCTGCTCTTTCAGACCGTCATTGCCTTGCTGCTGCTGAAGGTCACCTGGGTTGCAGAGCTGCTGTTGAGCTTAAACGTCCTCATAGAGAGCATAGAAGAAGCAACCCGGGCGGGGACGGTATTTCTCTTTGGTTTTCTTGGGGGCGATCGCTTCCCCATTGCGCTGGACACCCCGGAAGGGCCCTATCTTTTTGCCTTTCGAGTTCTCCCCCAGGTTGTGGTCTTCTCGGTCATTGTCGCCCTGCTCTGGCACTGGAAAGTACTCTCGATCATTGTTCGAGGGCTGAGTTGGGCCCTCAGAAACACGTTAAAAGTTAGCGGCACCGTGGCAACGGCGGCTGCCGCGAGTCTGTTCTTGGGCATGATTGAAACGCCCTTGGTTATTCGGGCCTACTTGGCTCGCCTAACCCGATCTGAATTTTTTACGGTCATGACCTTGGGTATGTCCACGGTTGCGGGGTCAGTGATGGTGCTGTTTGCGGCCCTGCTTGCCGACGTTATGGAGGGAGTGATCGGTCATATCCTGACCGCATCAATGATTAATGCGATCGGTGCGCTCTATATCTCTCGTATCCTTGTGCCAGAGGATCGGACCATCAGTACCCAAGATATTGAAATCGACCTTGGCTATATCTCGTCAATGGACGCCCTAGCCCAGGGCACCAAGGATGGGCTCGCTCTGGCGGTGAACGTGGGCGCCATGCTCCTGGTGTTAATCAGCTTCGTTGCGCTGGGGAACATCATCCTCGACCATCTTAGTCCCAGCGGAATGACCCTGACCATCCAAGGCACGCTAGGTATGCTGTTTGCGCCCATCGCCTGGCTGATAGGCATTCCTTGGCATGAGGCCATACCTGCAGGCGGGCTGTTAGGCACCAAGCTGGTATTGAATGAACTGGTGGCCTACATACAGCTTGCCGAAATATCCGGGCAGTTCTCTGCGCAGAGCCAGCTGATTCTGATTTACGCGCTCTGTGGCTTTGCCAATGTAGGGAGCCTGGGGGTGTTAATTGGTGGCTTATCCGTACTGGTGCCTGAGCGAAAGGCCGAATATCTGGCTATTGCGCCTAAGTCGGTCCTCGCGGGTACGGCAGTGACCTTGGTCACTGGGGCCTTGGTCGGTTTAATCAGCGCTCTGTAGTGAGAACGCCCTGATCACCTGGCAAATTTGAGCAACCCCTTCGTCGTCAATATCTCGATGCACGACCCAGCGAGGGCGACCGACCACGATGCCCCGCTGCGTTAGCTGCTCGCATAAGGCCTGATAGATGTGGGTATCCAGGCTGAGATGAACCATATTCGTGGCATAACGAACATACTCGCCGCCGAATTTCTCGGCCAGCGTTTGCGCTATTTCAGCGGTCCTTCGATGATCTTCCGCCAGGCGCTGAACATGGTGTTCGAGGGCGTAGATGCCCGCTGCAGCGATGATACCCGCCTGGCGCATGCCGCCACCCAATACCTTGCGCCAACGCCTCGCGCGCTGGATGAAGGACTCGTCACCCACGAGAACCGAGCCCACGGGCGCTCCGAGGCCCTTGGACAGGCACAGTGAAATGGAATCAAAGGGTTCTGCGAGTTGTGCTGCAGGATACCCCTGAGCCACCGCGGCGTTGAGCAATCGCGCACCGTCCAGGTGAAGACTGAGGCCGTGCTGTTGGCACAGGTCGCGGACCTGTGGCGCATAGTCCAGGGGCAGCGGCACGCCGCCGTGGGTATTCTCCAGGCAAACAACTCGGGTTTTCGCGAAATGGAAGTCTTCGGGTTTAATGACGGCCTCAATGGCCGAAAGAGAGAGCGTCCCGTCTCGGGACATCGCAACCGGTTGAGGCTGAATGCTGCCGAGCACTGCAGCACCGCCCCCCTCGTACTGATACGTATGGGCTTGGTCACCGACAATGTATTCGTCTCCACGCTCGCAATGTGCGAACAGCCCCAGGAGGTTGGATTGGGTGCCTGATGGCGCAAAGAGACCTGCCTGCTTGCCCAGGTGCTGGGCAACCTGCTGTTCCAAGGCCCGCACCGTCGCATCCTCTCCCTTAACGTCATCGCCTACGGCAGCGCTGGCCATCGCGGCCCGCATGCCCGGAGAGGGGAGGGTGACGGTATCGCTTCGCAGGTCCACTGCCGGTGCATCAGCCATGCGGGTTAGCCCGCTGGAGTGTTAGGTTGGCCGCGCATAATGCCCGATTTCAGGGACCAGCTATCTTAGTTTTGGGCGGCCAAGGAGACGTTATAGACGCCAGCTTGCCGTGCCGAATCCATGATGTGAATCATCACATCTGTCGTGGATTCAGGATGAGGCTGGATGATCACGGGCGCCTCGGGGTTTTCCGCATGCAGGCGCTCGATATTCGCCCTGACGGATCGACGGTCTACGTCCCGTTGGGCGATTAGAATGCGATCTCGGTTGGTGATCTTCACCACGATGCTTTTCTTGTCGGGATCGACGGTCTTGGGCTTGTCTTCATCGGGTTGGTTGACATCCAAGCCGACCTCTTTAACGAAGGTGGCTGTCACGATGAAGAAGATGAGCATAATGAACACCACGTCGAGCATGGGGGTCAAATTAATCGCCGACTTGTCCTCGTCCCCGCGTCCGCGCCCGAATGGTCTTCTCATCAGTCCTTCCCTAAACCTCAGGAGGAAGAATGTTAAGTCATGCGCTGCCGCGATGCCAGTGGCTTACCTTGCATTTATTCTGATCAATGGTTCAATGAACGCTGTCGTCAATTCCCCAAAGAGAGGTTGAGTAATGAGTATGTTCCGCCCCATCTCGGCGTTCTTAATGGCTGTGATGCTGATCGGCTGTCAGGCCTATGTGGATGGGTCAAAGAGAACCCTGGGCGAAGTTGCGGATGATTCTCAAATATCCCTGTCCGTTAAGGCGCGCTTGGTGGATGACCCTGAGGTCAAGGGGCTGCGGATCAATGTGGATGTGAGGCGCGGCGTGGTGACGCTAAAGGGACGCGTCCCTTCGGCCTACGCCAAGGAGAAGGCCCTCAACATTGCCCGCCAGACTGGCAGCGTAGTCTCGGTCGAGGACCGCCTGACCATTGTTGAATGAATCGATAATAAATTCATAAGTACGCCATAAGTAGTTGTTTTAAATCCATTTTTGAGGCTTTAGGTAGTGCTCAGTTAGGCGTGCTTCCGGGCTGCCGGGTTCGGGTTGATAGTTATAGATCCAGGTGACCTGGGGCGGTAGGGAGGCCAAGACGGACTCAACGCGACGGCCGCTCTGCAGCCCGTATTTGGTGCCTCGATCGATAGCGAGGTTGAATTCTGCATAGCGACCTCGGCGATAAAGCTGAAAGGCTCGTTGAGCGTCGGTAAAGGGCATCTCCATCCGGCGTTCAAAGATCGGCACGTAAGCTGGCAAAAAGCTATCGCCAACGGCGCGCGTCAGCGCAAAGCTCTCCTCGAAACTCCGCTGGTTCCAGTCGTCGAAGAAAATCCCGCCGACGCCCCGGCACTCCTGGCGGTGGGGCAGATAAAAATAGTCATCACAGGCGGTCTTCATCTGAGGATAGTGGCTGCCCACGGCCTTGGCGGCACAGGTATGCCAGTGGACAATGTCGTCGTCGAAGGGGTAGCAGGGGGTTAGGTCGTAGCCTCCGCCAAAATACCAATGCGGTGTTTCTGCATCCACGAAGAAAAATCGCAGGTTCATATGGGTGATGGGAACCAGTGGGTTTTGCGGATGAACGATCAGAGAGATGGCTGCGGCCTGGAAGGGCAGTCCCGATAGGTGAGGGTTGCGTTCCGTGGCCGCAGCGGGCAGCGACGCCCCAACGGAGTGCGTGAACTGTACCGCCGCCTTTTCGATGTGCTGCCCGCCCGCCATGACCCGTGGTTGGGCTAATCCCCCCATTGGTGGTTCGATTCGTTCAAGGGAAAAGGTCCCAACACCGTCGACCGCCTCCAGGGCGGCGCAGATTTGCGCTTGGAGGGTAGTAAAGAACGTGACGACCTGGTCGATCATGGCGGTAACTCCAAATGAGGCACTATCTCTGATACGGTTCTTGGCTCAAGAGCCCATAGGAGAAGGGTACCTGGTGTCTAACTTAAATGACCACGAGGGTGAGACATTTTGCACCCTTTATTTGGGGTCCCGGGCGTAGGAGGGCATACTTTGGACATGGGCAGAGCACGTTTAGAGCAGGCCATGACCGAAATCGACGGGCTTGTCCGCAAGGCCTGTGCTGCCGTGGGCGGGGATCTGGACGAGGACCAGATCGAGCTCTACGAATTGGCCTTTATGAAGGCTGAACTGATGGCGGCACGAACCCTTCTCAATCTCATACCTGGCGGGGAAGAGGTCGATGCGACCACGCTGTTCTTCGCCGCGGACACCGCGCTGTCCGTTGTGCAAAAACTGTCAGCCTGTCCCCAAACCTATGGGCTGGTGGATGCGGAGCTGCCAGATACAAGCGGACTGCGCCAGCATACCGGACCCGCAGCGCTGAAGGCCCTGGGCAAGGTCTACCTGGAACAGGGCCTGCCAGAGATTGCCCTAAGCGAAGAGCAGGGCATTATCCGTGACACGTTTAAAAACTTTAGCGATGAGGTGGTCAAGCCGCTGGCGGAGGGCATTCATCGCGAAGACCGTCTGGTGCCCGCCGAAATTCTAAACCCGCTCAAAGAGATGGGTGTCTTTGGTCTCAGCGTCCCCCAGCGATTCGGTGGACTCAAGCCCGATGAGACAGAGGACAGCATGGGTATGGTGGTCGTCACCGAAGAGCTATCCAGGGGCTCCTTGGGCGCTGCGGGTAGCTTGATTACTCGCCCGGAAATCATGGCAAGAGCCTTGCTCGAGGGGGGAACAGATGCCCAGCAGGGTCGTTGGCTGCCTCAAATTGCCTCTGGGGAGACGCTTTGCGCCGTCTCTGTGACCGAACCCAATACCGGCTCCGACGTGGCGTCCGTGGCGCTGAAAGCGACGCCCACGGACGATGGCTGGTTACTCAACGGCGGAAAGACCTGGTGTACCTATGCCGGCGCAGCGGAGGCGTTGTTGGTTTTGGCGCGAACCAACGCCGATATTCAACCGGCCCACAAGGGTCTATCGCTCTTTGTCGTGGAAAAACCAGCCTTCCACGGTCGTAGCTTTGACCATCAGCAGCCTGGGGGTGGTCGGCTCAGTGCGCGCGCCATCGCTACGCTGGGCTACCGCGGCATGCATTCCTTCGAGATGTTCTACGAAAATTTCTTTGTGCCCGATGACTGTCTCATTGGCGGTCCGGACGGGGAGGGCAAGGGCTTCTATTTCACTATGCGAGGATTCATGGGCGGGCGTCTGCAGACGGCCGCTCGGGCCTGCGGGTTGATGCGTGCCGCCCTTGAGGACAGCATTAGCTACAGCCAGGATCGGCAGGTTTTTGGACGCCCGATTGCCGCCTATCCCCTGTCCCTGGCGAAGATTGCGCGAATGGGCGCCCTAATTACGGCCAGTCGCGCCTTTACCGCTCACGTGGCGGCTTTGATGGATCGCGGCCTTGGCCAGATGGAAGCGAGTCTCGTGAAGTTATTCTCCTGCCGCTCGGCGGAATGGGTAACCCGAGAGGCTCTGCAGCTGCACGGCGGCATGGGATATGCCGAAGAAGTTGCAGTGAGTCGATATTTCGCTGATGCTCGCGTGCTGTCTATTTTTGAAGGCGCCGAGGAAACGCTTGCCGTTCGCGTGGTGGGCAAGGCTCTGATTGAGCAGGCGAGAAATCGCGAGTAATAACCAACGTTCCCAACGAAGACGAGGAGTCATCATGGACTTAACATTCTCAGAACAGGATCGAGCATTTCAACAGGAGGTGCGTACCTGGCTGGATGACGCATGGCCTCAGGAGATGCGTGACAAGCAGGCGCGCAGCGCCTTGGGCAAGCTCTCCAAGGAAGACCTGGTGGCCTGGCAGAAGCGCCTGGCTGAAAAAGGCTGGGCGGCGACGAACTGGCCCGCCGAGTATGGGGGTGCAGCCTTCACGCCGACTCAAAGCTATATTTTTGATGCCGAGCGTGCTCGAGTTGGGGCGCCAGGCGTGGTCCCCTTCGGCATTACTATGGTGGCCCCGGTCATTATGAAGTTCGGCACTGAGCATCAGAAAGAGAAGTTTCTGCCGGCGATTCTGAATTCAGATATCTGGTTCTGTCAGGGGTATTCCGAGC
Organism: Gammaproteobacteria bacterium UBA7376; assembly: GCA_002470275.1. Taxonomy (GTDB): domain Bacteria; phylum Pseudomonadota; class Gammaproteobacteria; order Pseudomonadales; family Azotimanducaceae; genus UBA4421. The sequence goes on from DKNY01000009.1 coordinate 19,418, forward strand.
CAGGATCTGGCTCAGATTTAGCCTCTCTGAAAACCAAGGCGGAAGATATGGGCGACCATTATCTAGTGAGCGGCGTGAAGACCTGGACCACCATGGCCCAGTATGCCGACTGGATGTTCTGTCTTGTTAGAACGAGCAACGAAGACATTCGTCAAATGGGCATTAGCTTCATTCTGATCGACATGAATTCCCCGGGCATTAGCGTTAAGCCCATTGTCACGCTGGATCAACCTGCCGATGGCTACCAGGAGATCAATATGGTCTACCTGGAGAACGTGAAAGTCCCCAAGGACAACCTGGTCGGCGAGCAGGGTAAGGGCTGGACCTGTGCCAAGTACCTACTGGAATTTGAGCGTGGCAATGCTTATGCCCCTGGGCTGAAGGGTGCCATGGAGCACCTCAAGCATGCGGCGGCGGCAGAACACGATGGCATGGGACAGACCTATTCCGAGAACCCGGATTTTCAGCGTCGCTTCAACGAGGTAGAAGTGCAGGTCCTGGCCATGGAATATACCGAACTGCGTATTTTGGGCGCTCTGGCGGCAGGGCAGAACGTTGGACCAGAGAGCTCCATGCTAAAAACTAGGGGGACCGAGCTCGCTCAGGCGGTCACGGAGCTAGCGCTGGAAATCAGCGGCAATTATGCAATGCCGCTGGATCAATCCACGCCCGCACCGGGGGATAATTTCTTGCCCGTTGGGCCTGAAGCGTCTAACGGCGTGGCCCAGGATTATTTCAATACCCGAAAAGTCAGCATTTACGCTGGCTCCAATGAGATTCAGCGGAATATTATGTCCAAGCTGGTGCTGGGGCTGTAGTACGATCTGAATGAGCAGCCGGGTCTTAAGAGCGGGTTTCGGCCCGCTCGGCATAGCGCTCCGAGGCAGGCTTAGAATAATAATAGGGTGAGAGGCTTGTGGGGGAACGGCTGAATGAACTTCTGATTGGGAAGGTGCGCCATAATCTCAAGACGCACCTCAATATCATCTGTGGTTTTTCGGAGCTTCTTTGCGAGGAGATCGAAGACTTTAGCGACGATGATCTGGCGAAAAAAGCTGCACTGTTGGAGGCGCTCGAGACCATTAAGGCCAAGGGCGACGATATCGTTAAGTATATCGACCAGGTTTTCGCCTCCCATCACTTCACCTTGGAAGACGTCTTCGCCCAACTGAATGCCCAGGCTGCGGTCTTCGAAAGACAGGCGGCGGTCTTAATCGTCAAGATTTCCGAGGCGCTTTTGCACGTTCGAGCACTGGACGAGCAGGTCTTCCTACAGGCCTTCGAGCAGGATTTGCAGCGCATTGATGGAGCCACCCGGGGGCTTCAGCAAAACCTGAAAAGCCTGCTGAGCGATAAAGTGAATTCAGTGGAATCCCTGGTGGGCCACGGCATTTTATCCCAGAGCGACCTGGAACTCGTGGCCAGTTTGTCTGACTCCCTTCAAGAAACCCCGGACGCGCTGGAAACCAAATACCCGTCTACCATTCTGGTCGTAGACGATAATCCGGCCAACACAGAATATCTTCGGCGGAAACTGACGGCCTCTGGACACCAGGTCATTATGGCGAATTCAGGGCAGGAGGCCGAGGCGCAGATTGCAGCTGGCCGGGAGCTGGACTTGATCCTCTTGGATATACTGATGCCCGGGCTGAGCGGCTATGAAGTGCTGGGCCGCAATCACGACCTCCTGAGAGAACGTAACATTCCGGTGTTGGTGGTCTCCTCTTTGGATGAGCAGGATACGGTGTATCGATGTCTTGAGGCCGGCGCCGAGGACTTTATCACCAAGCCCATTAACTTTATGGTGCTGGCGGCGCGCATTAACTCTGCGCTCGAGAGGAAATACCTGCTTGATCGAGAAGAGGAGCATCTCGCCCGGATCGAATCTGAAAAACAACGAAATGAAGAGCTGCTGCTAAACATCCTGCCCCAACCCATCGCCATGCGGATGAAGGCCAACGAATACCTCATTGCGGATGCAGTAGAGGAATGCTCTATTCTCTTTGGCGATATCGTTGGCTTCACGCCGCTCAGTCAAAAGCTGGGCGCCGTCAAAATTGTGGAGATGCTGAATCAGATATTTACGTGCTTCGATGACTACTGCGAAGACATCGGGCTAGAAAAAATTAAGACCATTGGCGACAACTATATGGTCGCCAGCGGCGTGCCGACGCCCGATGCCGACCATGCCTCAAAAATTATGGAGATGGGCGTCCGCATGCTGGATTTCGTGACGCATTATCCGCCGATAGAGGGGAGCCAGCTGCAGATGCGGATCGGCATCCACTCCGGGCCAGCCGTCGCGGGCGTGATTGGCAAGAAGAAGTTTGTCTACGACCTCTGGGGAGATGCGGTCAATACCGCCGGCAGAATGGAATCTTATGGTCTGCCCGGCGCTGTTCACGTTTCAGCCGCAACGGCTGAGTTGCTTAAGGGACGCTTTGACCTCCAGCCACGCGGGGAGATGGAGGTTAAGGGCAAGGGCATCATGCAAACCTTTCTCTGGAGCCCCCCAGGCTAACCGGCTGCCGCGCCGGGTGATTGACAATAAAGGGGTGGCGAAATAGGTTTCAGATATCCTACGGGGGCGGTGAGTAAGCTGAAACCCAAAACAGCGGGAGACCAGCTAACTGGTCGATAAAAATAAAAAGAACGAAGGAATGGCTATGTCTCTTTTCTATCCAATTTTGCGCCGGTTGGCGCTAGTGGCTCTGTTAGCACTCTCTACGCTGGGGTATACCTACGAATTCGAGGTCAGCACCCCAGAGGCTGCCGGCTATGACCCGGATAAGCTCGCGTCCCTGAATGCCATCGCTGAAGAGCTGTATAGAGATGGGCGTATCCCTAACTACGTCATTGCCCTCTACAAAGACAACAAGCAGTTCTATAAGGCCTCGAAGGGCTTGACCGGTTTGGCTCAGGGGCAGCCTGTTGACGGAAGCACGATCTACCACATGGCCTCCATGAGCAAACCGATCGTCTCAACGGCTATCTTTCGTCTGATACAGGAAGGGAAACTCAGCTTTGACGATCCGCTGACTAAGTTCTTTCCCCAATTCTCGCTAATGATGGTCGCGCCGGAGGGCGACTTCAGCAATCAATTTGAGCCTGCTGAAAAAGAAATTACCATTTTGGATTTATTAACCCATACCTCTGGTCTTTCCTATAACGAGACGGTTGCCGGGTTTGGCGACGTGGGGCGTCAATATTCGGAACTCGGCATTTTTTCTGCTGGAGTGCAACGTACCCTGGTAGAGCACATTGATGTCTTGGCAGAGATCCCATTGGTTGCCCAGCCCGGGAGCGAGTTTAACTATTCTGTGGGTATCGATGTGCTCGGCGCCATAATTGAGCAAATTACGGAAAAGACCCTTGCCGCCTATTTGAAGGAAACCATCTTTGATCCGCTGGGTATGAGCAACACGGCCTTTTATCTGACGCCTGATCAGGCCCAAAATATGGCGTCAATCTTTGGTATGGAGCCTGTAGCGCCGCAATTTCCATTTGAGATACTAGGCCGCCTGTCACCGGAGCCCGATGCGACGGACTGGAAAATTGGAGGCGTTATTCCGGCAAGCAACTTTGTGAAAGAGCCCAGCTTTTACTCTGGCGGCGGCGGGATTTTGTCCAGCGCGAATGACTACGCACGCTACCTGACCATGATCGCAAACGGTGGCGAAATAGACGGGGTCAGAATATTAGACGAGGAGTACGCGAGTATGCACCAAGCCTCCTTGGTGCCAGGCCTCACCAGTGACGCCTTCCGCTCGGCCTTTGGCGATGCCGCAGAATACATGACCTTTGGCGGCGGATTCGGGATCAAGCGAGAGCCGGATAACGATGATTTTGTTGACTATATTTTCTGGGCCGGCGCCTTCAATACGTTTTTCTGGGTGGATACGAAGGATAACTCTATCGGGCTCTTCTTAACCGCGCACTGGCCGGTGCAATACAACATCTCAGACCAGCTAGAGGAAATCGTAGACGAGGCCCGGCTGTGACACGACTCGCCGGGTACTTGGTGGCGTGTATTCTCAGCGGGTTGAGTTCCCCGGCCTGGGCGGGTGAGGAGGAGGCGGCGGCTTCTAGCGTCGACGTTCAGGCTCTGGAAGAAGCCTACGCCGAGCTGCTAGATCCGTTTGTTGATCAAAAGCGTCTCCCTGGATATTACTTCGCGCTCTACAGGGACGGCCTACCTGTCCTGGTGCGAGCCCGAGGCTTTGCGGATGAGAAAACCCAGCTGCCGCCGTCAGGACAAACGCTGTATGCCGTCGCCTCCATGACCAAACCCCTCACCGCATTAGCCGTCATCAAACTTGTCGAGATGGGAAAGCTGGCGCTGAGTGATCCATTGGAACAATACGTTCCGTCCTTGGCCAAGCTGTTGGTTGCGCCTGGCGGTTCCTACGACAATCAGCTGGTCCCCAGCGAGCGAAGCATCACTATCGCCGACCTGCTGGCCCATACCTCCGGGCTGACCTATAGCACAGGGATCACGGGCGTCGGCGATATTGCGGAGGCCTACAAGGAGCTGGGCATTTTCACCATTGAGTCCAGCGCTTCCAGCAAGATTGGTGATCTAGCGGGCCATATTGAGCAGCTGAGCGAGCTGCCGCTGATCTCGCAACCCGGCCGCGAATTCAATTATTCCGTCAGCTATGGCGTATTAGCGCAGGTCATTGAGGCGGTCGCTGAGACCTCTTTCGACGCCTTCATGCAGGATCAAATTTTTCTGCCTCTGGGCATGGTGAACACTTTTTTCACCGTGCCCGAAGAGAAGCAAGATCGTCTGGCAAGGCTCTACGCGCCGCTCAGGAGGACGTACCAAGTACCGGGTACTCCTAAGATGTACCAGGAGGCCAACATTCTTCCAAAACCGCTGAAAAATTTCGGCATAGAGGTAGATGTGATTGGCGGCGGGAATGGGCTGCTGACGACCGCCGAGGACTATGCCAAGTTCCTCAGCTTTCTGGTGCGTCGGGGGCAGGGGAGCGCCCTGGGTTTGTCTCAGGCAAGCTTTGATTATTTGCTCAAGGATCAGGTCGGGCGCACGCTCGGCCCGGCTTTTATGACGCGCAACCTAGGGCCTCAAATGGAGAACTGGGGCTTCAGCTTTGGGCTGGGTATCAAGTTAGAGCCTGGCGCAGGCCTGGACGATTCAACCGGATACGATTTTCTGGGATGGGGGGGTGCCTTCAATACTCAATTCTGGATTGATCCAAGCAGCGGCGTGAGCGGCATTTTTATGACCCAGCATTTTCCCACGCGGTATCCGCTGACCGAAAAAATGGACGAGGTCGCGGATCGTTTCTTTCAGTAGCGCGATCTAACGGTTTAAAGAGGGGGTATAATGCAAATTCGCACGCTCATCTTAATCATCTCCTTTATCGGCTCGGCGCTGACGGCTGCCGTGGTGATGACCCTTTCCTTTCAAAGAGAGGATGTTCAGACCGCTGCCGATGCAGACGTTAGATGGCAGATTTACTCAGATTCTTGGAGCCGGTACCTGGACGAGGAAAAGAAACGGCTGCAGGAGTTTGGCCTTGATGGCAGCAGGGCGCTTTTTTGGCGGCCAGAAAATGCTCAGCCTCTGAATTTTACTCGCAGTCAAAATCGCTCAAACTACTTTCAGGACTACAGCGCTGTCGCCACTGGTGATGTCGCGAACCCCATGATCAAGTCGCTGATAGAGAGCAAGGATTTTGCCGAGGCAGAGCAGAACCTTAAGATTTTCTTTGGTCCCTCCCTGCAGCGGGGAGAAATTCTGTTTTTTAACATCATCAACGCGCGCACCTTTGAGCAGATCGTCTGTAAAAAATCGCTCTTCTCCCGAGACTACAATCCGTGCAGCGGTATTTTCGAAACAGAATATTTGGGCGTCGGCTCCAGGCTTGAGCTCTATGAACAGCTCCTGTTAAACGGCAGTGGCTGGACGGGCCATATGGTGCACTCCACCCCCACGGAAGAACGCTATAACTATGTGCTGGCGTTTCCGATTATTGTGGGTCAGGAGGCAAGCTTTATCGTTCAGGTCGGGCGGTCTTTGGCACCCATGATCGAGAAAATAGCTGAAGACATGAGCATCCAGGCCCACGTCATTAATCTCAATCAAAGCCCTGATTTTTATCAGGAAAGTGATCCCCAGGCCGCCAGCATTCTAGAGCGCATTTCTCCAAGCCTTAGCGATGGACCACTTAAAAACTACATGACTTTCGAAGACCTCGGCCTGGACGCTATGTTCTTCATGCTTCAGGGAGAGGGCAGAGCGGCCGATGGTAGTGCTCCAGCGCTGTCCTTGGTGCGTGACGTGGGCTCCTTGCTAGACGAAAAAATCAGCTATACCCGGACCATGGTCGCCATTACGGTGGCCACGGTAACGGTCATCGTGCTGTTAATCTTCTTGATTCAGCGGTCTCTACTGAGTGGGCTCGGCAGCGCCATCTTTGTTTTGCAGCAGCTGACCGAGGGCAATACTGCGGTAGAGATTCGACGGCGAAACGGATTTTTACAAAGCGACAAGGATGAAGTGGGGCAGCTGGTTTCTGCGCTGACGACCTACAAGCAGAGCCTTGACGAAATTAACTCTATTCGGAGAGAACAGCGCCAGCAGCGAAACCGCAGAGACGCGATCATTATCGAAAAAATGGGTCGCCTCGCGGAAGAACTTGAGGGCGAAGCTAAGGCGCTGCTGCTCACGGATATCGAGCGCCTGCGCGAGTTAGCAGTGTCCCAGCAAGATGATGCGGGCCAGGGGGCCGACGGCGCAGAGCTGATGTCTCTGGCCTTTGAAAAGATGTCTGATCAGGTGGCCGTGCTGATTGAGGCCAGAACGGAAGAACTAGAAATAGCCAGAGACGAAGCAGGGGAGGCTAATCTTGCGAAAAGTAAGTTCCTAGCCAATATGAGCCACGAGCTTCGAACTCCGTTGAACGCCATTATCGGCTACAGCGAGTTGCTCGCTGAGGAAGCTGAGGACGATGGCCTAGAAACCATGCTCGGTGACCTCAAGAAGATCAATGATGCCGGCAAGCACCTTCTAGGATTGATCAACGATATTTTGGATCTTTCCAAGATCGAGGCAGGGCGTCTCGAGCTTTTCATTTCCGATTTCGAGGTCAGCTCGGTCATCACCGTCCTGCAGAGCGTTGGCGAACCGCTGGCCGCGAAAAATGGCAACGCGCTGGTCATGAACGTGCCCGATAACATCGGCGTCATGCATAACGACGAAACGCGCCTGCGACAGTGCTTGCTCAACATTTTAAGTAATGCCTGCAAGTTTACCGAAAACGGTACGGTTTCCCTGACAGGACAGAGCATCCTTTTGGCTGGAGAGGAGTGGCTGAGCTTTGAGGTGTCGGATACCGGGATCGGCATGTCTGAGGAACAGCTGAACAAGGTCTTCAAGGAATTCACCCAGGCTGAAGGCAGCACCGCGTCCAAGTTTGGGGGCACCGGACTGGGACTGAGTATTACAAAGCAGTTGGTAGAGATGATGGGCGGCGACGTTAGTGCAGAGAGTACGGTCGGCAAGGGGTCGATGTTCAGGCTCCGCGTACCGAGAAACCATCGCGAGGCGCCAGGCCCTGAGGAAACCGACGCGGCTCAAAGCTCAAGCGCCAATGAGGGTTGGTCTAATCCAAAGGCCCAGCGCCGGCTGTTGATCATTGATGACGATGTGAACGTGCATGAGCTGGTGGAGCGCAATCTGGGCGCGAGTTTTTCAATGAAATTTGCGGAGAGTGGAGAGCAGGGGCTAGAGATGCTCAGAGCAGATAGGCCCGACGCGATCCTCCTGGACATCTTGATGCCCGGCAAAGACGGCTGGTCGGTCCTTTCAGAAATAAAGAATGATCCGGAGTTGTCGGATATTCCGGTGATCATTGTCAGCATGTTGGAGGCCGGCCATCGGGCTGAGAGCCTAGGCGCGAGCCTGCACCTGACCAAGCCGATTGATCGAACGGTCTTGCTGCAGGAAATACAAAAAATCTTTGCTGGGGAAACCCAGGGCATGACTGCCCTCGTAGTGGATGATGACGCCGAGGCTAGGGAACTGGTGACCCGGTCCCTGGAACAAAATGGCTTTAGCGTGACCCAGGCCATCAATGGCGCCAAGGCCCTTGAGCAGCTGGAAGAAAGCATCGACCTGATTGTTTTGGATCTGTCTATGCCGGTGATGGATGGCTTTGAGTTCCTGACCCACTTTAATGCCCGAAAGTACGAGAGTCCGCCAAAGATCATCATTTTCTCGGGTATGGAGCTGGATGAGACGCTCCGGGCAACGTTGAGCGGGGTTCATGCGGGCTTTATCGACAAGAAGGATACCGACATAGAGAGCCAGCTTAGGGCTCTGGCTACGCGGCTCTAGGGCAGCCGTTCGAGGCGCCGTTACGGTCTGGGGATGACGTTTAGGCGGGCAACCACTTTTCGATTTTTGAGAGCAGTCGTGGGAGGTCCACGGGTTTGGTGTCAAAGTCATCTGCGCCGGCTTCTAGGGCCTTCACCCGGTCTTCCTCTAGGGCGTGAGCGGTGAGCGCAATAATGGGAATATGCTTGATTGAGTCTGTGGACTTGGCCAGCTCGCAGGCTTCCCAGCCGTTCATGACCGGTAGCCCAATGTCCATGAGCACAAGGTCAGGCGTGCCCTGTTTCATGGCTTCAACGCCCTGCGCGCCATCCTCTGCGATCTCTATGTCATAGCCCTTACGCTGAAGGCGACGAGAGAGCATATCCCGATTCATTTCGTTGTCCTCGACGATAAGCAGTTTTGGCATGGCGTCTAAGCCCTTGTTATTTTCGTTGTAAGGCGGCGA
>DKNY01000039.1 GCA_002470275.1 Gammaproteobacteria bacterium UBA7376
TGGCACCACCGGCTTAATCAAAATCCCAGACGCGAGGATGGAAGTGGACGGCACCATGGCTGTTTCCGTTGCTCGAGACGACATTGCCGATGTCTATAACATCTCCTATCAAGTTATGCCTCGAGTCCAGGGCACCTTCCGGTACACTATTTTTAATCCACGCAATATTCGGGGATCGACGGACGGTCTGCGCGATCGCAGCTACGAGATAAAGACAGAGCTTTTCCGCGAGGGGAAGTGGGTACCACAGGTGGCGATTGGAGTGCGCGACATTTTGGGGACTGGAGCCTGGGAAGCCGAATACTTAGTGACGTCAAAAAAACTAGGGGCTTTAGACGCGACGCTGGGCTTAGGCTGGGGTCGGCTTGCAGGTCACGGGGCTTTCGATAATCCACTCGGGGGCATCAGCGACAGTTTTGCAGAGCGGCCCTCCCGCAGAGTTGGGGGACAGGTCGGAGGCGAGTCTCGTGGCGAAAGCTTTTTCCGGGGCGACGCTGCTGTTTTTGGCGGGCTAGCCTACCGCTTCCCACGTTTCAACCTGCGCGGCATCGTAGAATATAATTCAGATGACTACCGGCGCGAACAAAGACTGGGCTCTCTGGACGAACCCTCGCCCTGGAATTTCGCGCTCGCTTGGCGCCCCCTGGCAACCGTAGAACTTCGGGCCGCCTGGCTTCGCGGAGACACCTTCGGCCTTACGCTCTCCTCTAAGGTGGATACCAAGACTGCGCCGCCAAGAAAGAGCAGCGTTTTCTATTCCGCGGCAGACCTTGCGAAGCGCAGCCCCTCGGCACAGGGCGCTACCAAGTTGCCGAACCTAGAGTCCTGGTATGGCAGGCTTCTCTACGATGTTGAACGCTCTGGAACGAGAATGCACTCAGGGCGATTAAACTCGGACCAACAAAAAGCAGTGCTCGTCGTTGAAAACACAGATCACCCCATGACCATCGATGCGGTGGAGCGGGTCTTGTCCTTTGCCGAAGTACATCTACCTGCCTCGATCGATTCTGTGGATGTCCTCTTGACGGAAAACGGGCTGAGAGGGCCTACAGTGTCTTACGACCTTCGGCGGCTTACTGCGACCCAAGCGTCAGCGCGTATTCCATCGCGTGATGATCGGCGCCCAAGGCAGGCAAACGTAAAAATCCTAGAGCCCAGGGCGTTAGATGCGCCGACCAACAGAACTAACTATGGCTACCCAAAGTTTGTTCTGGGTGCCGATCTTGATCTAAAAACCCAGCTCATGGACCCTGACGATCCTCTGCGTTCCCAGATTTTTGCCAAAGTCACCGGTCGCGTGGTGTTTAACCATAACTGGAATATATGGCTGCGATATGATCAGGACATCAAGAACGATTTTTCAACGGCGAGACGATCTAATTCGGTACTCGAACATGTCCGATCAGATGTGGTCCGCTATTTGACTGAGGGCGAGTCTGGCCTGGAGTCTGCTTATATCGAGTACCGCTCAAGCTTGGGGTCTGCCGTGCACGTGCGAGGGTATGCGGGCATTCTGGAACAGATGTTTGCTGGCGTAGGAGCTGAAGCGCTATATTCGCCTTATAAGAACCGTTGGGCTGCGGGGGTTACCGTGAATGCCGTCCGGCGTCGCGGCTTTGAACGCAATTTTGAGCTTCTGGACTATCAAACGATGACGGGCCACCTGAACCTGTACTACGCGATGCCCATTTACGATATCGACCTTGCGCTCCATGTGGGTCGTTATTTGGCCGGCGACCGAGGGTATACGTTTGAAGCGCGGCGCACGTTCTCCAATGGTTTTTCGCTGGGTGGATTCTTCACGCGGACCAATGTGTCTGCCGAGGACTTCGGCGAGGGGAGCTTCGATAAAGGACTCTATTTTCGAATCCCGTTCTATGGCCTTTTGCCCGGCAATACACGATCTGCCTATTCGGTGACCCTCCGGCCCCTGGAAAGAGATGGGGGCAGGAGAATGGAGGGATTTAACGGTGCGCTGTGGTTCGATCGGCGAGCCATGAGATACGATGCCTTAGAGGGCAATTTAGATAGGCTAGGTAGATGAAGATGAGACTCAGCGCTAAAAGACTGATCAGTATTCTCGTGCTGTTGTGGCTCCCGGGATGTAGCTTTCATTCCTCTCAATATCAGTTGATTAAGGGGTTCTTTACCGAGGGGTCCGACGGTCCTACAGCGGCATGGGAAGTAGTGGTCAACGGTACTTCCACGTCTGTCTTTGCAGTGCAAAGAGGCAACGAAATACTATTTGTTGACCGATCTAATCTCTTCATCAGATTTGATGGGTGGCAGATCGTTGAAGCGCGGAACGTGACGGCCTTGAATGGAGACGTCACCATTGACGTATCAGAGTCGGAAGAGGGTATATCTCTCACCTACCGAGGGGGGCAGGTTTTTGCTGACCAGAGGCGCCACCGCTGCGGTTCTTGGGTGGCAATAGAGCTAGCCAGGCCAGTCGAAGGTGCAAGCTCGCAATGGTCACAAGCCTGCCGTAGTGAGCTGGGCGGTTACGAAAACAAGATATGGCTGGACGACACCAGACTGATCCGTAGACTGGACTTTCTCGTCTCCCCAGGCATGCCCGGCGTCACGATTCGGCTTCGTTCCTAAAGGGTGCCCCGGCAGAGGTTTAGGACAACGGTCATGGGCTTAGGACAAAAATTTAGAGGTACATTTACCGATGCAGCGACTCAAGTTTCCAAGCTTTTTATTAGCCTTTATTTTGGTGGTTTGGTCTGGCTCGATTTTGGCCGCAGTACCGACTATTTCCCCCGCCATGATAGAGCAGCTCAAACGCCTGCCCTTGGAGCAGCAAAGGGCGCTTGCCGCACAGTATGGCATTGAACTCCCCGGCACCCTCCTTTCAAGCGAAGCAGGTCTCGAAGCGGATGTAGTCGGTGCGCCTGGCGAAGTAATTGTTCCCTTCGAAGATCGATACCTAGGGGGCCTTAGTGAATTTGACCGTTCAATGGCCCTGTACGACCTCATGCAGGACCTGGACAAAGATAGCGGCGAGCTGGAGCGCTTTGGCGCCCGCATTTTTGATAGAGAGATCAGCACCTTTGCGCCGGTGGACGATATGCCGGCACCAGAACTTTATGCCCTGGGTCCCGGTGACGAGCTGGATATCCTGCTCTACGGCAAGGAGCAGAGGCAGCTGTCATTAAAGATAAGCCGAGATGGCGCTCTTAACTTCCCTCAGCTAGGGCCTCTGGCAATGACGGGCCTAACCTTCGCCGAGGGAAAGAGGCTGATTGAAGAGAGAGTAAGGACTCAATTCGTGGGCACAAACGTCATCGTCAGCCTGGCGAAGTTACGCAGCATCAACGTTTTTTTGGCGGGTGAGGTTCAAGCGCCGGGCAGCTACTCCGTGTCCGGGCTGTCGACGATCATGCAGGTACTCTATGCCGCAGGGGGTGTGACGGATATCGGCAGCATGCGCAAGATACAGGTCATGCGGCGAGGCGAGGTTGTCTCGACATTCGACCTTTACGACGTACTGATGCGGGGAGATACGTCCAAGGATGTGAGGCTTTCTTCCGGAGATACGGTATTTGTGCCGTTAGTTGAAGCCTCAATGTCAGTGGACGGTCAGGTCAACAGACCAGCGATTTACGAGCTTCAGAAAGGGGACTCGTTGGGCGACGTTTTGGCAATGGCGGGAGGCGTCTCTACAGGTGGATTTTCAAAGGCTGTCTCTTTGATCCGCTTTGTCGAGGCGACCTCGAGCTTTATCAGAATCGAAGCGAATTTGCAGGACAATGCCAAGCTTAAGATGAGCATGATGGACGGCGATGCGCTGCTTGTTCAAGAGGCTAGGCGAGAAGTAGTCAATGAAGTGACCCTAAGAGGAGCCGTTGCTCGCCCTGGGGGGTACGCTTGGTCTGAGGGCAAGCGAATATCAGACTTGATCACAGATGTGGATGCCGATTTGCTGCCCGAAACCGATTTGTCCACGGGGTTGATCGTTCGTCGCGTGGGCGGTGGCCTAGAAGTGGAGCCGCTAGCGCTTAATGTTGGCTTGGCGGTGGCATCGCCTGGCTCTGAGCATGATCTTGTACTCCAGGCCCGAGACGAAATTTTGATCTTTACGCTGCCTTACCTGAATGACAGCTATACCCAACTGCTCGCGGCCAAGGGGGAGGGAGAAGATCAGAATGGGGTTGATTCCTCAAGCGAGAGCCCCGAAGAGGAAGGCGAACAAGGGTACACCGGGGTGCTGGAGTGGTCTCAGGAGCAGGACGGTGACGAGGATTCGGAAAGTGATGTCAAAGAGGATAGGAGCGACTTAATCGGGGAAGTGGTATTTCGGCTTCAGGCTCAGGCTCAAACGCCTGCGACCACGATGGTGATCTCAGTCACCGGGGATGTGCGTTTGCCAGGCGCTTATCCTCTGCTTGCGGGTCAAGGCCTCACACAGCATATAGCCTTGGCGGGAGGTTTTGAGTCGTCGGCCTTCTTGGAGCGAGCTGAGGTGAGCAGGATAGAGTTTTCTGATGACGGTACGGCGAGAATGAGAACGATAGATATCCCGCTCAAATCGGTGCTCGCGGGAGACAATGACTTCCGACTACAGCCCCGAGATCAACTTCGTATTAGCCGAATACCAAACTGGTCCTATGGCGATACCGTTACTCTGAGTGGTGCCATAACCTTCCCCGGTGAATATCCGATTTCCCCGGGCGACACCCTGTCTTCGGTGTTGCGAAGAGCAGGCGGCCTAGAAGAGACCGCCTTTGCCGATGGGGCTGTGCTCATCAAAACTTCTGCTAAAGCACGAGAGCAGGAGCAACTTCGAAAACTGGTTCAGTCGATACAAAAAAAGGAACTCTCTAGAGTTAGAACCAGAGAGGACACGGGCACCTCCGGAGTGCAAGCAGGCAGCCTGCTGAGTGATTCGGAACAACTGAAGGCCTTGCTCGAGGCCGACGTCGGTGGGCGGGTTGTTATTGATCTTGGGGAGATCATAGCGGGCAACGCCGATGCTGATTTACAGCTTCAGGGAGGCGATACGCTAACGGTGCCTGAGTACAGCAGAACCATCTCCGTCATCGGTGAAGTCCGGCAACCCGGGACCTTTCGCCACCAAGAGGATTTAAGCCTCAATGATTACTTGGAACTTGCAGCAGGGACCACGATTAGAGCCCTAGAAAGAGAGATTTATCTCGTTAGAGCAAACGGTGGTGTAGAGCAGTTGAGCACGCGCAGGTCCTTGTTGCGCTTCGACCCTCGGGGGAGCCGTGAAATCCGTCCTGGTGACACAATTGTTGTGCCCGTCAACGAGGATTATCAGCCAGCGCTGGCAAAGTATCGGGAAGTGACGTCGGTCGTCTTCCAGAGCATGGCCTCAATTTTCCCGTTATTGAGGCTATAAATTGAAGAGATTGATAATCGGCGTTTCAGGAAGGCTCGGCCGCCAGAGTGCGGTCATAGAGCGGTTTCGCTAACGGTTATAGGGGGTAGCCACGGTGACCTTTCGTATCCCAAAAAAACTGCGCAGATCGCTTAATCCTAAGCTTGTTGCGCTCAACATTTTAGTTGCAAGCATTGTGGGTGGCAGTGTCGGTGTTGCCTTAGTCCTCGCCATGCTGTGGTTAAGCTATCGCAACTGGATGCTCGACCAGTCGGATAAGCACGGCATTTCTGAAGAAAAGGCTTCACGACTGGGCGGCGTGGTCATTTTCCTAAGTATGTTGGCCTACTTGTTTGTCGCCCCTTTGTTTGGTGATGTTGGACCAGGCGTGCCTGGGACGGTAGCGGGGCAGACTGCGCGAGCCTATTTTAGCGGGTACGAGTGGGCCGCCCTATTGTTGGCACTCATAGGCCTTTGGGATGACTACAGCGCCAGGGCCAGCGCTTCGACGAGGCTGGCGCTGACCTTTTCCATACTCGGTGTTGCGCTCTACACCAATCCTTACCTTTTGCCGTTGAACCTTGATTTCCCGGGCGTGCCTGCCGTGCTACAAACGGCACCGATTATTGGAGCGGTATCCCTTATCCTGGTTGTTGGGTTCGTTAACGCTGGCAATATGGCAGATGGGGCAAACGGTTTGCTGAGCGTTATTGCGACGATATTTTTTCTTGTGGCTTATTTGGAGTCCCAGTCCTTATTTTATGCGGTGATGCTGATCGCGACGCTGGGTTTTGCCTTGTTTAATGTTTCAACCGGGCTGATTTTCCTAGGGGACTTTGGCTCCTACGGGCTCTCGGCGCTGATTGGGCTGGGTTCGCTCGAGCTGTATTCTCAAGGAAACCACTCGGCGTGGTTTTTTGGCTGTCTTCTTGGCTACCCCTGCGTGGAAATAGTTCGCGTGATCGCTCTAAGGTTGTCTGTGGGACTTTCGCCCTTAGCTGCGGACAACAATCATCTACATAATCTGATTTTTGAAGAGTTGGTGCAGCGCGGCTGGCATCGACTGCCGGCGAATTCTCTGACTGGCGTTGGTCTAGCGATCATCAGCGCCGCACCGCCCTTACTGGCTTACTTGGCGGGTGCGATCAACCCACAGTCCTGGGAGTGGGCTGCCTTGTTCTTGATGTACGCAGGGCTGCATGTCTTGGTGGCCCA
>DKNY01000066.1:0-4083 GCA_002470275.1 Gammaproteobacteria bacterium UBA7376
TAACCCCGGAGAGTGACTATGTCCCTGAGATTGGGCCTTGGCCTTATGCTGACGGCAACCGCAGCTAACGTTGCTGCTGAATCCACCACGATAATAGAAGAACAATTGGTGCTCGGCACGCGCGCTTCTCTGATGTCTGCCATCGATAAGCAGGAAGCATCAGATTCCATCATCTCCGTCTCTGACTCGGACGCCTTGGGCGACTTCCCAGATACGACGGCGGCAGAGGCCATTCGACGTCTGCCCGGTATCTCTATCGAAAACGACCAGGGTGAAGGTCGCTACGTCACGATTCGCGGCCTCTCTTCAGACCTGAACGCCATCGCCATCAACGGCGCGGCGGTCATGGCGCCTGAAGGCGAGCGATCTGTCTTGCTGGACGGCGTGCCCACCGAGTTGCTTGACTCCATTACGGTATCGAAATCTCTTACGCCGGATCAAGACGCTGACTCTATCGGCGGAAGGATCGACTTCAATACTAAGAATCCTTCTGATATCAAGGACACTCTGCTTAAGGTCAAGCTCGACACGACCTACAACGCACAAACCCAAAACGCGAACAGCCCCAGACTGTCGCTGACCTACGGCGGCGCGATCAACGACAAAGCGGCTCACGTGCTCGGCCTGACCTACGCAGAGAAAGAAATCGTGACCTATAACAACGAGACTGGCTTTGGCTGGGACGACGACGGCTACATGAACGATGACTGGGAAATGCGTTACTACGCCGTCACCCGGGAACGCGTCGGTGCCACCTATGACTTTGATTATGCGGTTGACGACACGACCCGCTTGTTCATGAGCGCCTTCTGGAATGAGTACACTGACGATGAGCTTCGCTGGAAAGATGAGTACGGAAAGCTAGATCCGGATATGCTGCTGAACCAGGGCATGATGTCCGAACGCGTCCGGCACCACGCAGAAACGCGCGTCCGCTCTGAGGTGAGAACTATTCAGGCCTATACCTTCGGGGCTGAAACCATGTTGTCGGGCTGGAACGCCGATTTCCGGGTGAGCTATTCCTTTGCAGAGGAAGATGACTCTGACAACGCCGATGTGACCTTCGAGCGCGACGATGAAGAGTTCGGCGGTAACCTTTACTGGCGTGACAACGAGAAGCCCTTTCTGCAGTCATTCGACACTCTGCTCAGAGATCCAGCATCTATGGAATTTGATGAGCTAGAAATCGAAAATTCGGTTAAGCAAGACTCTGAAACTGCGCTGGCCTTTAACGCTGAGCAAGAGTTCGACTTCGGCACCCTTAAGTTCGGCGGAAAATTCCGCATGAGGGAAGTTGATGTCGACAACAACAAAGAATTCTACGGAGCAGACCTGACCCTTGCGGACTTCAACCCCCAGACGCTGCCTTGGCCATTCCCGAACCAGGTTTTTGGTCAGCAAGCGGACCCCAGCATGATCATCGCTCTACAGGACGGCACGGCGAGCCTGGAATTTGACGAGGCAGAAACCACGGTAGAGGACTACATCACCGAAGAGGACGTTTTCGCCCTCTACGGCATGGGGACTTTCAAGGTCGGCCAAGCTCGAATCGTCGCTGGCCTGCGGTATGAAAACGTCCAAACGGACAGCAGCGCCTACGACGCCGATGGAAATGCTACGTCAGCCTCTAGCGACCATTCGTTCTGGGCGCCGTCCATCAATGTGAAATACCTTCTAAGCGAGGACCTCGTCCTGCGTGCTGCAGCCTGGCGCTCAACGTCACGCCCAGGATTCGGAGCGACCGCACCCAGCCTGGAGCTGGAAATCGATGGTGAAGACATTTCGGGCAGCATCGGCAACCCCGATCTTCAGCCGCTTGAGGCCACTAACCTTGATCTGGCTCTGGAGTTTTACGGTGAGGGCATGACCTTTGCGAGCGTTGGCCTTTTCCATAAAGACATCGAGAACGCCATCTACCGGACGATCCAGACCACGGCCACCATCAACGGCATCAGCTTTAACGATGGCGTTGAAACATGGATCAATGCCGATGACACGACCGTCACCGGCCTGGAGGCGAACCTGCAGTATGGCCTGGATAATGGCCTCTTTGCCGCGCTCAACGTGACCCATATGCTCGACAATGAGAGCACCTTCCAGAACGGTGATGACTCGACCTTTACCACGCCATTCAGAAAGCTGGCGGACAACACCGCCAACGTCAGCGTTGGTTACGATGAAGGTCCTTGGGACATCCGACTGGCACTGAGCTACCGGGACGTCTACCTTGATTGGCTGGCGGACGAGGAAGACGACATCGATGAGGTCTCCCTCCTCAACTCTCGCTTCGTGGACGAACACATGCAGCTCGACCTGACGATTAAGTATGACTACAGCGACAACTTGGCCATCAAGCTAGAAGCCATTAACATTGGTAACGAGCCTGAATTCTACTACTGGGGCAACTCATCTCGCTTGAGCCAGTACGACGAATATGGCGAAAGCTACTCAGTTGGCGTAACGTACAAGCTCTAATGTTGCAATCAAATCGGATCGACAAGCAGGGCCTTAGGGCCCTGCTTTTTTTTGCTCTACTCCTTATCGGCTGCCTGATGCTGACGGCCTGCGGCGCCCCGCCCGCACGCAATCTGCCCAGCGTCTCTGCTTCGGCAGAGACGGAGCCCGTGATCCAGGACCCTGGCGCCAACGATGACGCTGCCGATGATGCCGTCATTCTCGCTGATGGAGACCGCGCTCTGATCATCGGCACCAACAAACGTCGAGGGATCGAACTCTACACGCTAGACGGCGCTCGAATTAACGCTCTGGACGAGGGGGCGCTGAATAATGTGGACGCGCGGTCCCTGGGGAGTGGCCGATTCCAGGTGGCCGCAGGTAATCGCAGCCTCAACACCCTGGATATCTTCGACGTCAACCTGGCCGACTACCAAATATCGCTCACCCTCCGTGCCCCGGTCACTCTGCAAGAGCCCTATGGACTCTGCGCCAGCCAGGACCTCATTTTTGTGAACGATAAAACGGGCCTGGTGCAGTCCTGGGACTGGTCCGGCCAAGGACCGGTGCACAGCATCCAGCTATCCAGCCAAACAGAGGGCTGCGTCTATGACCCGATAGGGCAACGCCTCTACGTCGGCGAGGAGAACGTGGGCATCTGGCGCATCAACCTAGCGACCTCGGAGGTTGAGCCCTTTGCCCTCATTGGCGACGGCGTCTTGGCTGCAGATGTTGAGGGTCTGACGATTTACCGGCGCGGAGATGAAGCCCTGCTGGTAGCCTCAAGCCAGGGTGACCATACCTACGTGATCTACGACATAGCGACAGCAGCGCCTCGTTTGAAATTCACCATCACCGACTCGGAAGACGGGGCGCTGGACGGGACCGAAGACACTGACGGCATCACCGCTTTTGCGGGCGCCCTACCCGGCTATCCTGAGGGCATCTTGGTCGCTCAGGACGGCACCAACCGGACGGCAGCCGGTGAGGCGGCCAGTCAGAATTTCAAAATCGTTTCCTGGCAGCGGATCGCTGGGCTGCTCGCTGCCGCAGAAACGAACTAGCGGTCATCCAGGGGCGCCGGGCCAAACGCTTTAATCAGCGGACGAAATATGACCGACTGAAGCAGCGGGTCTATCCAGCGATAGACCCGCCCGCTTAACTTGATGGCTTGACCTCGCTCGACGGCAAGCAGTCCCTCTCGCACCACCACCTCTGCGTCATACCAAATCCAGCTTGGCAGGCTTCGCTTCATGTCCAGCATGCCGGCCACCTCATGAAAATCCGTGTGCGTGAAGCCAGGACAAAGCACGCTGACATGCACGCCCTGCGGCTTGACGGTTAAGGCTAGGGCCTCAGACAAGGCAATGAGATAGGCCTTGGAGGGCCCATAATGGCAGTCTCCTCGGGTGGCAATTCGCCCTGCCACCGAGGCGACGTTGACCACTCGCCCAAAACCGCGCTGGGCCATGCCTGGCACAAACCGATGGCACAGCTCGGTGACGCTGGTCATCATCAGGCGCAAGTAGCGCTGCTGCTCTGGCCAGGGCACATCGCTGAGAAGGCCAGGGCCTGCGGCTCCGGCGTTGTTCACCAAATAATCAACCTCGATGGCGAGGTCCTGACAGC
>DKNY01000066.1:4462-10999 GCA_002470275.1 Gammaproteobacteria bacterium UBA7376
TTCGAATCGTGGCGCTGGGAAAGGCCGTCCTGAGCCCCTGGGCCACCTCCTCTAGCTTGTGCTCACGTCGAGCTACCAGCACAAGATCATACCCTTGGGCAGCAAGCTGCCGGGCAAATTCAAACCCCAGGCCCGCAGAGGCGCCAGTAATTAACGCGGTTCTTGTCATTTTTTTGTGCTCCAATTCATTGGTTTGAGATGCTCCTTGCGCGGAAGATCAGACTCCCCAGTCTAGGCGCTTGGTGTAGTATCAAGCTTCCCATGCCATTGGAGGAATGTAATGGGCTTGATTAAATCATTGATCGTCTTCCTGATTAAACTCGGTGTGGTGAGTGCCATCGCTACCTTTGGCTTTCTATTCGCCATGGGGTTCGCTGACGGCCCAAGAGGCATTGTTCCCGGGGGTGCGTTTCAAACCGGGGAACTGGTGGAGGGCGAGCCAGACTGGTCCTTTTTGAAGGACCGTCAAGAGGTAGAATTCCAGCTGCTCAACCCCGTAGGCTCTCGGACGGCCTGGATCGCTGAGCACGATGGGCGCATCTTTATCCCCTCGGGCTACATGAACAGCACGCTGGGCAAAATTTGGAAGCATTGGCCCATGGACGCCGAGCGAGATGGCCGTGTCATTTTGCGCGTGGACGGGCGTTTATACCCTCGACATATGGTCCGTATCATGAACGATCCTGCCCTGGATGACGTACTCAATGAACTCAACCGGAAATACTTCGGCGGCGGGCGCGTTGCTGACGACATTGTTGAACGTGGGGACCTGTGGGTCTTCGAGCTGGTGCCTCCACGCGAATGAGCGAGGAGGACCAACGCGCCCTCTCAGGGATTCGCATTGTTGACTTCAGTCAGGTCCTCGCCGGGCCATTTGCCAGCCAGCAGCTGATCCAGCTCGGGGCCGAGGTGATCAAGATCGAGCCCCCTGAGGGCGATATGACCCGCTCGCTCATTTGGCATAACGAACATGGCACCTCCCCGTCCTTCTTGGCCGGTAACTTCGGCAAGCGCAGCATTAGGCTGGACCTGAAACACCCGGACGCCCGAACCGTAGTGGACCGCCTGGTGGCTCAGGCGGACGTGGTGCTAGAGAATTTCAAGCCCGGCACTATGGCACGCCTAGGGCTTGAGTATGAGCGCCTCAAGGCGATCAAACCCGACCTGATCTTTGCGTCAGTCTCCGGCTTTGGTCAGTCTGGGCCTCTGTCTGAACAGCCAGCCTTTGACGGCGCCATTCAGGCCTTTTCCGGCATGATGAGCGTCAGCGGCGACACGGCCAGCGGTCCTTTGAGGACGGGCTATTTCGCCGTAGACATGAGCACGGCGCTGAATGCGGCTTTCGCCATCAGTGCTGCGCTGCTGCGACGAGAACGCACGGGCTTGGGCCAGCGCCTGGATGTCTCCATGCTGGAGACCGCTCTATTCATGCAGGCCCCGCAGCTCAGCAACTACTGCGTTAGCGGCCAGCTTCCTGAACTGATCGGCAACATGTCCCCCACGCGGCAGCCGACCTGCAATGTCTTTCAGAGCAAGGACGGCTTTGTTCAAATCGTCGCGCTAAAGGAAAAGCACGTTCAGCGGCTGTTCGACGTGATTGGACAGGGAGCCGACTACGCCCGTTTTAACAACCCGGATATTCGGCTCCGGGAAACCAAGGCGGTCAACGCCATTCTGCAGCCCGCCATTGCCCGCCAGCCCACGCGCTACTGGCTTGAGGCCCTGACAGATGCTGGCATTCCGGTTTCGCCCATCCAGGACTATGGCGACCTGGTGGCCCATCCTCAGGTGCATGACCGGGCGGCCTTTGTCCAGCAGGAATACCCGCCTCAGTCTGGGGAATTGGTGGATGTGGTGCGTGCCGCGCATCAGGGCGACGAAGACCGCCCCCAGGCATCGGGTGTAGCCCCGACCCTGGGCGAGCATACCCTTGAGGTGCTGGATGAGCTTGGCTTCAACGCATCCGATATCGCACGCTTTCGCGACGGCGGTTTAATCTAGCCGATTTAGCGCGACTGGTTGTCTGCTGGGGCCAGGCGTCTAGAATGGCCTCAAGCAAAAGCACGACAACCCTGGCTGGAATTCATTTATGGCAGACATGCAGCATCACCGACTCATTGTTTTGGGGTCAGGCCCCGCAGGCTATACCGCCGCGCTCTACGCAGCGAGAGCAAACCTCCAGCCCGCGCTCATTACCGGCATAGAGATCGGCGGCCAGTTAACCACCACAACGGAGGTTGAGAACTGGCCCGGCGGCCATGCGGCCCTTCAGGGACCCGAGTTGATGCAGCAAATGGCCGAGCATGTGGAGCGCTTTGACGCCAGCATCATCCATGACCATATCCATACCAGCACCCTGGTATCGCCCGGACAGCCTCTGACCCTGCTGGGGGACCGGGGGGGCTATACCTGCGATGCGCTGATCATTGCCACCGGCGCATCGGCCCAATACCTTGGGCTCCCCAGCGAAGAAGCTTTTTTGGGGAAGGGCGTGAGTGCCTGCGCCACCTGCGATGGCTTTTTTTATCGAGGCAAGGAGGTGGCCGTAGTCGGTGGTGGCAATACCGCCGTTGAAGAAGCCCTGTACCTATCGAATATTGCCGAGAAAGTGTATTTGGTTCATCGCCGCGATGCCCTGCGTGCCGAAAAAATCCTCCAGGACCGCCTGTTCGCGAAACCCAATATTCAGCCCATTTGGAACCACCAACTGACCGAGGTCTTGGGCGACGAGATGGGGGTCACCGGAATGCGGATTGCGAATCATGAGAGCGTCGAGCAGGTGATCGACCTGGCGGGTGTCTTCATAGCCATCGGGCATACGCCCAACACCGATATTTTCGCCGGTCAGCTGGCGATGCAGGGCGGCTATATTCAGGTAGAGAGCGGCAGCGGCGGCAATGCTACCGCCACGTCTACCCCTGGGGTTTTCGCCGCCGGCGACGTTGCGGATCATGTCTACCGTCAGGCCATTACCAGCGCAGGCTTTGGCTGTATGGCCGCCCTAGATGCCGAACGGTATCTGGATGCCCTCACCCAGGACTAGATGGCCTTGGTGGGAATGGTGTCGGCGATCTTGGCGGACCAAATCTTGGGACCGTCGATATGCACCGAGCGGCCGGTGGCGTCGACGCTCACCGTCACCGGCATGTCCTTGACCGTAAATTCGTAAATTGCCTCCATTCCCAGTTCCGGGAACGCCAGCAGCTCGGACTTAGTAATCGCCTTTGCGACCAAGTATGCCGCACCGCCCACTGCGATCATGGACACAGCCTGATGATCGCGTATGGCGTCGATGGCGATCTGTCCACGCTCTGCCTTGCCGATCATGCCCAGCAGACCCGTTCGCTCCAGCATGGTTCGAGTGAATTTATCCATGCGAGTCGCGGTCGTTGGCCCTGCAGGACCGACTACCTCATCACGCACAGGATCCACAGGGCCCACGTAGTAAATGATGCGGTTGGTGAAATCCACGGGAAGCGGCTCGCCTTTCTCCAGGAGGTCCGCCAGCTTTTTATGCGCCGCATCACGGCCGGTGAGCATCTTGCCGGAGAGCAACAGCGTATCGCCTGCCTGCCAGTCCTTCACGGCTTCCGGGTCCAGGCTGTCTAGGTTCACTCGCTTAACGTCATCCCCCAGCTCAAAGTCGATATCCGGCCATTCGGATAAATCCGGCGGCGTGAACTGGGCCGGGCCGCTGCCGTCCAGGGTGAAGTGCACGTGCCGGGTCGCGCTGCAGTTGGGGATCAGAGCCACCGGCTTATTGGCAGCATGGGTGGGGTAGTCCTTGACCTTAACGTCCAGGACCGTGGTCAGACCGCCCAAGCCCTGAGCGCCAATCCCCAAGGCGTTGACCTTTTCAAACAGCTCCAAACGCAGGGCTTCGTTGTGATTTTGCGCCCCGCGTGCCTGAAGCGCGTGCATATCCAGCGGCTCCATCAGGGATTCTTTGGCCAGCAGCATGGCCTTCTCAGGGGTGCCGCCAATGCCAACGCCAAGAATGCCCGGCGGACACCAGCCTGCGCCCATGCTGGGCACGACGCTTAAAATCCAGTCGACGATGGAGTCCGAGGGGTTCAGCATGGCGAATTTCGCCTTGGCCTCACTGCCGCCGCCCTTCGCCGCGACCTCGATCTCGACTGTATCCCCAGCCACGATGCGGGTGTGCACCACCGCTGGCGTATTGTCCTTGGTGTTCGTCCGCGCACCGTCCGGGTCTACGAGCACAGAACCGCGAAGCACATTGTCGGGGTGGGTATAGCCCCGTCGAACGCCCTCGTTAATCATATCTTCCAGGGCCAGCTCGGCGTCCCAGCGCACATCCATCCCCACAGAAATCAGCACGTTGACGATGCCCGTATCCTGGCAGATGGGGCGCTTACCGATGGCGCACAGCTTAGAGTTGACCAGCACCTGGGTAAGCGCCGCCTTAGCCGCAGCCGATTCTTCGCGCTCCCAGGCTCCACGCATGGCGCGTATAAAATCTGTCGGATGATAGTAGGAGATAAACTGCAGCGCATCGGCAATGCTCTGAATCAGGTCTTCTTGCTTTATCGTGGTCATGCATTACTCCAGCGGGAATCTCGAGGGCGCGCACGGCAGCGGGCTCCTTCGTGCGGCGTGATTAAGGCATAAGGTACACCCACCTCGCCTCGCCTCCAACTCCCTAACCCGCGAGCGCGCGAGCCCACGGACGCGGGCGATCACCTTGCTGCTGAGATCTGCTGTGGTAACTTGCTTAAATCACCCTACGCCGGAGCCAGGATGCCGTTTCACCACACCCCCGAGGGCTTTCCCAAGTCTCATCACAACCTGTTGCCTAGCGTCCTATTTGCGGGACTCTGCATTGGTGCATTGGGCGCCTGCAGCCTGCTCCCTGCGCCTGCGAAGCTGGATGCCCAGGCCCTGGCTCAAGATGCGCTGATTGTGGATACCCATATCGACGTGCCCTACCGCCTGGAGAACAAGATGGAGGACGTCAGTCAGGCAACCCAGGACGGGCAGTTCGACCACCCCAGAGCCGTGCAGGGTGGACTCAACGCCGCCTTTATGTCGATTTATATCCCTGCCCAAGTAGACCAGGCCGGCCAAGGCGTTGATCTCGCTAACAGGCTCATTGACGGCATGGAGCGTTTGGCCGCTGACGCGCCCAATAAATTCGCTATCGCCACGTGTAGCGCGGATATCTCGGCCCAGGCGAATCGAGGCCTTATCTCCCTCCCCCTGGGCATGGAAAACGGTGGGCCCGTCGCGACGTCCCCCCAGGCCCTGGACGCATTTTTTGAACGCGGCATCCGCTACATCACGCTGGCGCACAGTCGCGCCAACGCAATTTCTGACTCCTCCTACGACATCGATCAAATGCACGGTGGCCTCTCCCCTTACGGCAAGGGCCTGATTCGCAGAATGAACGATCTGGGCGTCATGGTTGACGTCTCGCATATCACCGATGCCGCCTTTAATGATGTGATGACCCTTAGCCAAGTGCCCGTCATCGCCTCGCACTCCAGCCTGCGCCATTTCACGCCAAGCTTTAACCGCAACATGAGCGATGACATGGTGGTTCGCCTCGGCGCTCAGGGGGGCGTCATTCAGATCAACTTCGGCAGCGCGTTTTTAACCCAGGCCGCCCAGGACTATGGCGCAACGCGACGGGCCGCCATCGCCAGCTTTGCGACCAAGGCGGGCATCACGGTAGACGACCCCCAGGCACAGGCCTTTGCCGCCGCCTATCGAGACACGAATCCCTACCCCTTTGCTAGCCTGGACGACGTACTGGACCATATTGATCGGGCCGTGGCGCTCGCGGGGATAGACGGCGTGGGTATCGGTTCGGACTACGACGGGGTTGGTGACAGTTTGCCTACGGATTTAAAGGACGTGTCTACCTTTCCCAACCTGATCGCCGGCCTACAGCGGCGCGGCTACAGCGAGGCGGATATTCGTAAAATCCTGGGCGAGAACCTAATGCGGGTCTGGCGAGATGCCGAGGCCTTTGCCGCCAGTCAGGGCCAACCGCCCCGCTGCCGTGGCTAGGGCGTGCTCCCTTGGGCACCCCCCTGCCCCAAAAGGTCCGGCGCTCTGCATACGACCCGTCAGCGCCCGAGCCCGTGATTTGGGCAAAGATTAGGCGAGGATGATTGCCGGGCGCAGCCAGCTCAGAGGCCGCGTCAACAACCGCAGCGTGTTCCAGACAGCACCCTGTCTCTTGGGGCATGATCCTCTCCGCCAGGATCACAGCGCCTAACAGTCGTTCTCGTGTTGCGCCAGCACCACCAACTCGCCCTCAAAGTCTACGGTGATGCTGAAGTGAATGGGCGCACAGCACACATAGCAATCTTCGATATAGCTTTGATCACCGGCACTGGTATCCACAATCAGCTCAAAGCTTTCACCGCAATAGGGGCAATGAACCTGAGCGCTGTCGGTAAAAAATCGCATGCCCAAGTTTAACCAATCTAGACTGCTGACGGATACGCGCATCGTGATATCTCCACCCTAGGGTGATAGTGTGCGCGACCATTAAGCAAGCGAGCGCAC
>DKNY01000066.1:11328-18877 GCA_002470275.1 Gammaproteobacteria bacterium UBA7376
AAGCGAGCGCACAAAGCGAGCGCAAAAAACGAGCGGAATAAAAAGGAGAGACCCTTGAGCGAGAGCCTGCCGTTCTGGTTTACCCAGGCCCTGGAGACCGAATCTGAGTCTGCTCAGGTGCGCGTTGGCGATACCGCTATCCACTATGTCACCTGGGGTCGCATTGGCAATCCAGGGGTCGTGTTAATTCACGGTAGCAACGCACACCTAGAATGGTGGCGCTTTTTGGCACCCTTCCTAGCAGATCGCTTCCGGGTGGCGGCGTTGGACCTCTCGGGCAATGGCGATAGCCAGTGGCGAGAGAAATATACCGGTAAGGGCTTCGCCGATGAGGTCATGGCGGTTTGCGAGGCGGCCCAGCTTGGATCGCAGCCCATGATCGTCGGTCACAGTTTCGGCGGCTTTGTGGCGCTAGAAACAGGCCACTACTACGGCGGCGAGCTGGGCGGCATTTTGTTTATGGACTTCACCGTCGCACCCCCAGAACAGGCCAATGAGTGGGGACTGCGCGTGGCGCGTGAAGGCGTTCAGCCCAGGCGCAGGTTGCGAGTTTATCCAACTAAGGAAGAGGCCTTGGGGCGCTTCCGCCTGCTCCCCGAGCAGCCTGGCGTGCACCCTGCCCTGCTCCAGCACATGGCAGAATATGGCCTAAGGGAGGCTCCCGGAGGCTGGACCTGGAAATTCGACCCTGGCCTATTTGACTACCTAGAAATGGGCACCGACCAACAGGACAAATTCCTAAACATTGACTGCCCGATGGCCCTGATGCTGGGGGAACGCAGCGAGGACGAGGCTGCCCTGTTTGGCGATCACATGCTCACTCTCACTGATCACAGCCTGCCCGTGGTGACCATCCCAGGCACCTATCACCATCTCATGTTCGACCAACCCGTGGCCGTGGCCATGGCGACCAAGATGCTGCTGCTGGAGTGGCGTCGGCAGCTCGCCTAGGCGCTAGCGGCTTCCTCGCCTGATTGAGCGCTCGCCAGTTGGCGTCGAATATCGTCGTGGGTTTGAGCATCAAGACGATAAAGGCCTGCAATCACCAGGGCCAGGGCCATGAAGGCCATAGGCGCAAGGGACATCATGGCGTGGATCATCTCTAGGGCTTGAAGACTCTGCTCTTGATTGGCTACATAGCCCGCTACCGCTAGCCCTGCGGCCACCCCGGCACCGCCCAGGGTCTTAGCGAGCTTCTGAAAAAAGCTGGCCATGGAATAAATCGCGCCATCTGCTCTCTTACCAAACCGCCACTGAGCGTATTCCACGGTATCCGGGATCATCGCCCAGCCGAGTACGGCGATGGGTGCCCCGCCAAAGGCCACCCAGGCACTCCAAAAGATGACCCAATACGGATCGCTGAACGGCGTGAGATAAAGACCCAGGCAGGCGCATATGGAGAGCAAGGCACCGGCCTGGATGGCTCTAGCCTTGCCCAGCCTGCTGGCGAGCCAGGGCACCCCGAGCAGGCCGACAAACATGGCCGCCAGAGTGAGACCAAAAAACCAGCTTAGAAGATCTGGTCTTCCCAGATTGTAGATAAAGTAGTACACGGCGATGCTCTGGCGCACGGTAAAACTGAGCATCCCGAGACAAAATATTGAGATCACGACTAGTAAGGGTGGATTCAGAACTACGGCGCGAAGGCTGTCGGTGATACCCAATCGCTGTTTCGGCGGCGGATTAACAACTTCCTTGGTTGTCACAAAGGTGACCGCCAGCAGGATCGTCGCAATCACGCCGAAGCCGCCCATGATCGTTGCCATACTCTGGTGTTCGGAACCCACTTCACCGAGCAACAGCGGCACCCCCACGGAAACCATGGCGGCCCCGGTTAAGGCGCCCCCCATACGCAGCGCCGAGAGATTGGTACGCTCATCGTGGTCATCGGTAAGCGACGCGGTAAGCATGGAATAAGGAATGGTCACCACCGTATAGAGGATGCCAAACAGGGTATAGGTGACGTAGGCCCAGATCACCCGTCCTGGTTCATCCAAATCCGGCACGTAAAAGGTCAGTACCGTAATGCCTGCGAGGGGCAGCGCCCCGAGCAACAGATAGGGACGCAAGCGACCCCAACGAGTGCGCGTGCGCTCCGCTAGGGCACCCATCAGGGGATCTGTTATCGCGTCCACGAAGCGAGCAAAGGCCAACACGCCCGCTGCGGCGGCTGCGCTGATGCCCAACGAGTCGGTATAGAAGTTGAGTAGAAAGGTCATCACCGAGATGAAGTAAAGATTGATGCCCAGGTCGCCCAGGGCATACCCCAAGCTAACACTCCGAGTGAGTGGCGGCGCCCCAACACCGACGCTCTTCCTCCCCGCTCTGCCGCTCCCCGCAGGGTCCTGATTGATATTCGGCTGACTCATTCACTGCCCCCTACTGCTGCCAGGGTTCTACCACATTCATATCCAGGAAACGATGTCTGCATGTCGCGGCGCCTCCGAGTATGATCCTGGGGACCTATCCGTTGAGATTTGCTCATGGCCATCAAAATCGAGGAATTCTTTCATTACGCTCCTGAGATAATTTGGGCCATCGTCGGCGACCCCGGGCGCGTTGACTGGGTCGCAGGCGTCGCCAGCGCCGAATTCGATGGTGAGGTTCGTCGTTTTAAGATGGTGGGCGCTGGAGAACTCGCAGAACGGATCGTCGAGCGCAATGAGGCGAACTACCGCCTGGCCTACTCGGTCGTCGAATCTACCCCACCGCTCGCCGCCCACCTAGCGACCATTACGCTTGAGGCCAAGGATCAGGGCACGCGCCTTACTTGGACGACAGAGGTCACCCCAGAGGCAGTAGAACCCTTTATTCGCCAGGGGATGATGGCCTGCCTCGCCAAACTGAAAACCTTACTCTCGTCGGGTGAATAGACCCCAATATCCTGGAATGTTTGCAAGCCTATTGCGCCTTAACTACGTTGCTACAGCGGGATTGCAGGGAGAAGGAGCATGCGTACTGGCATCTTGGGCGTCATTATTTTACTCGTGGTTATGGCCTATTTTTTCTGGCCATCGGCGGGGGAAGAGGTTTTTGAACCTCAGGCTGATCCAGCCGCCTTAAGGAAAACGGCCAGCGGGATCGTCCAGGGCTATATAGGCCAAAAGGGTGCCCATATTTGGCAGGGGATTCCCTATGCACAGCCGCCCATCGGGCCCCTTCGATGGCGAGCCCCCTTACCCCTCTTGGCCCCCTCGTCCCAGCAAGAGGAAGTCCTACAAGCCCTCGCCCCGGGGAACGTGTGCCCTCAACTGCCTTCGCTCCTAACCCCGGAAGCGGACCCAACGAGCGTGGTTACGGGCAGCGAGGATTGCCTATACCTCAACATCTTTGCCCCACCTGACGCTGACAACCTGCCGGTAATGTATTGGCTGCACGGCGGCGGTAACAGTGTCGGCGAAGGCGGTAGCTATTCTGGCGCCAATCTGGCCCTAGTCCAAGATGTTGTTGTCGTGACCATAAACTATCGGTTGGGCGTTTTTGGCTGGTTCTCTCACCCGGCGTTAACCACAGGCGATCCCCGAGATGATTCAGGCAACTACGGAACCCTTGACGCCATCCAGGGCCTGGCCTGGGTAAGGGACAATATTGCAGCCTTTGGTGGCAATCCGGACAGCGTTACCGTGTTCGGCGAATCAGCGGGGGCCTACGACACGCTGGCCATGATGGCTTCGCCGCTGGCCGAGGGGCTCTTTCATCGCGCCATCGTGCAAAGCGGCGGCTTTGAAACAACCCCACTCCCGATAGCTCGCAGTAGCGTTGCCGATGGCGGACACCCACTCAGTTCTGCAGAGATCGTAAAAAAACTGCTGGTTCGTGATGGTCGCGCGGGGTCCGTTGAAGACGCGGGCCGCTATGCGGACGATATGAGTACGACGGCTATGCGCGACTACCTTTACAGTAAGGCACCAGAGGAGCTGTTCGCGCTCTTTGACGGCGGCGGATTTGGCATGGTCGATCTGCCCATGGTCCTGGGGGATGGCTTTGTGCTGCCTGACCTAAGTACCGAGGCCATATTTAGCGACCCGGAACGGCACAATATGGTACCGGTCATCCTGGGCACAAATCGCGATGAACCTTCATTGTTTATGACCAGAGACCCTCGCTACGTGAAGACCTTTCTCGGTTTCTTTCCTCGCCTTAAAGATGAGGCCGCCTATCTACGAACCGTGAGGTACGGGGCGCTCGCCTGGAAGTACCGGGGGGTGGATAGCTTGGCGAACGCTATGCGGGCTGCCGGGAATAGGAACGTCTATGCTTATCGCTTCGACTGGGATGAGGAGCCTTCCCAGCTAGGCTTTGATCTCAGCGTGGCGCTGGGCGCTGCCCATGCCCTAGAAATTCCTTTCGTCTTCAATGATTTTGCGGGCGGCCTTGGCCTTGGCTACCTCTACCCATTTGATGATGCTCAACAGGCACTAGCCGATAGCATGAGCTCATACTGGACGGCATTTGCCTACCATGGCAGGCCAGGCCGCGGCCGAGACGGTAAGGAAGTGGCGTGGCTGGGCTGGAAGGACCGAGGCAAAACTTCACTCATTCTCGATAGTCTCAATGATCAGGGCATCTTTATGGATGACCAGGAAGTCACGCTAGCCTCTATGAAGGCGGAGCTGGCGGCCGATGATCAAATCCAGGATGAAATGGAACGCTGCACCCACTATGCGCGAATGTTCCGTGGGGAGCATTTTATCGACGCCGAATACCAAGCCCTGGGTGGGGGCTTTTGTGGGCAAATTGACCCCAAAAGCATATCCATGTTCTGAAACCGGCCGTCATGTCCCGGGGATGCCGACGCCATCTAACCCACAGCCGCCGGGCTCGTTTGAGCATTCCCAGCCAGGGTTTCTTGCCCTGGTCTAGGGTTCTTGGGTATGAGCTGGGACGCCAAGAGGGATAGCAGCGCGAATCCAGCACCAATAAAAAACACCATGGATGGCGATACCATCCAAACAATGCCGAGGGCTGCCGGAATCACAATGGCCGCGATATGGCTGATGGTGAAAGAAACGCCCGCGCTGCTGGCCATGTCTGCTGGATCAGCGATTTTTTGGAAGTAGGTGCTGATGGCGATAGCCAGGGCAAAGAACATATGGTCAACCACGTAGAGCACCGCGGCCAGAGTCGCGTTCTCAACCAGGCCATAGGCGGTGAAGACAAAGACCAACCCTATGTATTCCACCGTCAGCGCACGACGTTCGCCGATGCGATGAATGAGCGCACCAATACGCTCCGCAAACAGCCAGTTGAAGGCATAGTTGATCAGGAAAAGAAGCGTGACCTGAGAGGCGCTATAGCCGAATTTTTCAACCATCAGAAAGGCGGCAAAGACCACGAAAATTTGCCGTCGAGCCCCGGACAGAAAGGTCAGCAGGTAGTAGAGCCAATATCGCCTCCGCAGGATCAGCGTTTTATGCTGGGCTGTCTTGGAGGGGAAGTGCGGGAACGCAAGCCACATGACCACCGCCAGCACCAGGCAAATGCCACCGGAGATGGCGAAGTTCCAAACGTAGTCCAGCCCCAGTAGCTCTAGGGCAGACCAGAGCAAGGTGTAGACCACTAGGGAGGTAACCGCACCGACGGCAATCAGTCGGCCCAGCACTTGTGGCGCCTCTTCTCGACTAAGCCACTGCAGACTAAGGGACTGCTTGAGGGTCTCGAAATAATGAAAGCCCGCGCTCATGACCACGGTGGTGAAGTACAGCCCATATTCTGAGGGAAAGAAGCCGGTTAACGCTACGCCGAGCCCCAGCAGCGCTAGGGCAAAGACAGCAAAGGTCTGCTCCCGCAATACCAACAGGACAAAGACCACGGTAAAGGCCAGGAAACCCGGCACCTCGCGAAGGCTCTGCAGAATGCCAATCTCAATCCCGGTAAAAGCCGCTCGCTCGACCACAAAATTATTCAGCAGTGCAGACCAGGCATTGAAGGCAATGGGCATGGCAACGGACATCAGGATCAATAGCGTAATCGGGTTTTGCCAGGGCTTTCGACTTTCATTCTTACTAGGGTGCATGGGCTATTCCTGATTAGCGGGCATTACCGATAAAGCGGGGAGGATAACCCATTGCACCGACGCGAGCTAAGGTGGAGGCGCAACCGGGAACCAGGCGAGAGGCCTATTGAATCAAGGGGGGGAAAAACGGGGCGGCCCGAAGGCCGCCCTAGAGTCCACGCTAAATCACGCTTCTCTGAGCCATCAATCACCTGTTGCGCCTCTGGGACTGCCACATACCGATGAGAGTAAAAGATGGGCAGGGGATCCGTCGGCAGGCACTGCTGAACTCAGCGGACGGCCCCATTTGAGCCTGTTGGGCGCAAGAAGCAGAGCGGCAGCCGACGAAATGTACAAATTTCTGGACTATTGGCATTTTTACCCGATTGGAGGCAGGAGAACCCGCTCTCCCGTGCCTAGCGTTCGGTTAGTGCGCCGGAGAAACCCCGCAATATTGGCTTGCTCAGATAATGCAGCACCGTTCGCTTGGCGGTTCTGATGTCCACGGTCGCCGTCATCCCCGGCCGCAGGACCGCACCGGCAAGACGCGCATTGTCCTTATTGGCTTCTTGATTCAGGCGCACCCGGGCTCGGTAAAAGGTCATGCTTCGACCATCAGGTCCCTGCTCTTGAAGCGTGTCAGAGCTGAGATAAAGCAGCTCGCCCTGAAGACGGCCAAATATCGTGGGGTCAAAGGCATCCAGCGCAATGCTGACCGGAAGCCCCTTGGTCAACTGGGCAACATCCGCAGGATCGATTTTCACCTCAACGACCAATTCACTGGTACTGGGCGAAATCTCGAGTAAATCCTCTCCGGGACGGACGACAGCACCGAGGGTATTGAAATTTAGAAACTTGATCACGCCCTCTACCGGGGCAACCACATCGGTATGAAACAGGATATTTTGCTTCTCGTTGAACTGTTGCTCAGCCAGCGCCAGGTCCCCCTCAAGCAGAGCAACTTCTTCGAGCGCTTCATTAAGATAAGTATTGGTCAGGTCAACAACGCGACTCCGAACATCCGCCACCTTGGATTGGGCACTCATCACATCCAGCTGACTTACATCCTGGGTTTCAAAGAGCCTCTGATTGATATTCAGCTGCCGTTGGGCCAGGGATAGGCTTTCTTGGGCGAGCGCGAGCGATTCATCCAAAGCCCGTCGTCTTTGCTGATAAAGCTGTAGCTGGGCGGCGACAAACTCGGGATGCTCCGCGACCTCGCCGCTATAGCTTGGGGGCCGCTGCTGCGCCTCAGCTTGGGCGCGAACCAAGGCAATGCGCAGGGCAGCTACTCTGGCTCTGCTTTCCTCAAAAGCCGCTCTTGCCCGATCTTTTTCAAGCACCGCTAACCGCTGACCAGCGTCAACGTATTGCCCCTCCGAGACGAGCAGTTCCGCCAATATGCCGCCGTCAGCCACCTGTATGCGTTGATTCCTGGCCGTGGGAATCACCTCTCCCGTGGCGCGTACGGATTGATCAATCTCAAAGTAAGCGGCCCAGCCAAAAAAAGTGGCCAGGCCTGCGAAAAGCAGCAAAGACGAAGAGGACCACCAG
>DKNY01000045.1:0-18249 GCA_002470275.1 Gammaproteobacteria bacterium UBA7376
TGAATGAGGCGGAGGGGTCGTTCGCTGCACAGGGTGGTTCTGAGAACTATCGCAACTTCACAGGTGTTGTCAGCGTTCCGATAGTCGAGGGTGAGTCCGCCTTCCGACTTTCCGCAGGAAGCACGCGCCGGGATGGGTACATCCACAACCTCACAACGGGTGGCGATCTGAATGATCGTGACCGTTACAATCTTCGTGCCCAATTCCTCTATGACAACAATGAAGGCTTCAACGCCAGACTGATTGCGGATTACGCGAAGCTCACAGAGAGCTGTTGTGCGGGAAGTAATGTTTTTGACGGTCCTGGCGACACTACAGCAGGCTATCTCGCCGCAGGCGGAACGCTGCCGCCCGCAGGGAACCTTCCCGGAACAAGCTTTCTGCTTCCACTGGACTTTTTGAGCACGCTGGTTGGATTCACGGGAACACCTGTTGTACTCGCTAGCCAGTACGGAGACGACATCGTCGCACAGGATATCGATCCTCTTGCCGACATTCGAGAATCTGGCGTATCCCTCGAGCTCAACTGGGATCTTTCAGACGTAATGACGCTAACTTCAATTTCTGCTCACCGCACCTACGATTCAGACGTCAACATCGACGCCGACTTTAACTCTCTGGATATTCTAAACATTGCAGGAGGTCCTACCCGGCAAGACACCTTTAGCCAGGAGCTTCGTCTCACCGGCAGTCTGAATGAGAGCACCACCTATGTGGTGGGTGCCTATTATTTCGACCAGCAGCTGAATAACGAAAACGCACTTGGGTTGGGCAACCATGCCAACACGCTGTTGACTGGTGGCCTACCGACGTCGTTTTTCGTCGGCGGCGCTGCAGCATGCCCGCTGGTAGGCATTAGCGATGAAGTCTGTAATGGCCCAGCCTTCCCAGGCGGTGAATACTCCAACAACATCAGCACCCAGGACCAAACCAGTTGGGCAGTGTTTGCTCAAGCGGACTTCGGCCTCACAGAAGATTTGGTACTGACCGCCGGATTACGTTATCTGGACGAAGAGAAAAAGATGAATGTGACCTTTTTTGAGTCAATATTCTCGCCGGTATGGGCCATCTTGACCCCGCTGTCACCTTTCGTACCCGATGTGGATAACGAAACCTATGAAGACACGGCGATAACTGGAACGGTACGGCTTTCCTACTTCTTGGCTGATGACATCATGGCCTACGCTGCCGTAGGGCGTGGCTATAAGTCAGGCGGAACGAACGTAGACCGCATAGCGCCAAATACTGGCGCACCGCAGCTATTCGATCCGGAAACGTCAGACTCAATCGAGATTGGCCTGAAGGGCGACTTCTTAGAGAAGCGCCTGCGCGTGAATCTCGCTGCGCATCAGACCGACTTTGATGAATTCCAGGAAAACACCTTTGTGGGCACCGGATTCGTACTCCAGAATGCGGGTTCTATGACGACGAAAGGTTTTGAGGCGGACGTAATTGCCTTGATTAGCCCATGGCTATCGTTTTCGGGCGGCGCGGCCTACGTTGACGCCGAGTATGAGTCATTCATTGGCGGTGGCTGCATCCGCACGCCGTACGGCGCAGAGCCAGACGCAGGCGATCCTGCTTTCCCAACAGTGTGCGATGCCTCAGGCAATAGGGTTGGTGGCACGCCAGAGTGGTCTTACTACGCGTCTTTAACGGCTGAACGGCCCATAGGAGACGGTTTTTTGTACGGACGCTTCGACTATACCTGGCGCGATGATACCGTGACGGGTACGAACGCCGATCCAAACAAAATGCGTTATGCGTTTGGCCTGGCGAATATCAGAGTGGGTTACCGATTCGGTGGCGATCAGACCGACATCTCACTTTGGGCCAAGAACGCTTTTGACGAAACCTATCGTGGCGGTCCCTTCGACTCGGTTATTCGACAGGGATCTCTCAGCGATTGGCACACAGAACCCCGTACTGTAGGCCTGACGCTACGCAGGGATTTTTAATAGAGTCACTGAGTTGACTAACGACTCCGATCTTCTATCAAAGACGCGATGACCTAGGGTTCGAAAGAACGCAGAGTAACTATAACCTGCTGAGAACCAAGAAACCGCTCGTCAGACTAATCGTCTGGCGAGCATTTTTATTTGGGCTGAAAAACCTATGGCGTCACTCAAACGACGTGACCAATCTTACGCCTGGCTATCGATGTCTCCGTCGTAGATCACGAACCTCGGCCCCTCTTTAGGAACGAAAGTGAGCTGCAGATGAGAGATAAGAATATATGTACCCGCTAGGCCGCACGGACTCCGTTGGACACGACTGCACAGGCCCATACTGAGCCACAGGTGCTTCAGATAGTCATACCCATGAACCCGCCGTCCACCACGATGTTGGTACCGGTCACAAAACTACCCGCCTTGGGAGATGCCAGCAGCAGCACGGCACCCGCTAATTCTTCAGGGTGGCCAAAGCGATACATTGGCGTGTGCTGCATGATGCTTTCGATACGCTCTGGCGTTAGCACCTTGCGGTTTTGTTCTGCTGGAAAGAATCCTGGGGAAATCGAGTTCACCCGAATCCCATTTGGCGCCCATTCGCGGGCCAGGTTTTGCGATAGATTAATAACTGCGGCCTTGGTCGCGGCATAGGTGTAGACGCGGGATAAGGGTGTCATACCGCTCAATGATGCCACGTTGATAATCGAAGCCTGGGTACCCCGATCGATCATGTCGCTTCCAAATACCTGACAGGCAAGCCGGACACTGTTGAGATTCACCTCGAAAATGCTATCCCACTCGCTGTCGCTAATTTCTAAAAAGGGCGTGGCTGAATTAATGCCGGCACCGTTAACCAAGATGTGAGTCTGCCGTTGTTGGGTTGCAAGAGCGGCCACGATAGATTCAAGTTCAGCCCGGCTGGTTGAATCTGCCGAATGAAACTCCGCCTCACCTCCGGCCGCTTCAATCTGCTCAACGCGTATCCGACCTTGATCTGAATTGCGCCCAATCACCACAACATATGCGCCCGCACCAGCAAGCGCACTACAAATTGCACCTCCCAATACGCCGGTACCGCCGATCACCACAGCAGTCTTTCCGCCCAAGCCGAACAGGTCGGTCAGGTATTGGGATGTGGACATCGAATATTCCTCAGCTGAGCCGTTTGACTAATGCCGCAAAGATTCCAAAGCGTGAATGACACCACGCAGTTCGGCCAGGCCTTTCAGCCTGCCCCCAAAGGAGTAACCAGGGTTGACATTGGTCTGTCCGATTTCATCGCCCAAGGTATGACCGTGATCCGGGCGCATAGGAATTTCTAGGGCCTGACCCAGATCTTTTCGCCGGCGCTCCTCATCGAGCAAAGCGGCGATCAGGCCCACCATGTCATTATCGCCATCCAGGTGTTCGGATTCGTAGAAGGACCCGTCGGCTTCGCGCTTGATATTGCGTAAATGCACAAAGTACAGCTTATCGCCAAACTCTCTAACCATATCGATAAGATCGTTATCGGCGCGCGCGCCGAATGAGCCAGCACACAGCGTCAGGCCGTTACTCTCGCTGGGCACTGCAGACAGCATTATGCGAGCATCGTCAGCGGTTGAAAGAACTCTGGGTAGGCCAAACAGCGAGAAAGGCGGGTCATCGGGATGTACGCACATGCGCACTCCAGCCTCTTCAGCGACCGGTATGACTTCTTCGAGAAAGTGGATCAGGTTGGCGCGCATGCCCTCTGTGCCGATGTCGATGAATTCAGCAATGGTTTTACGCAAACTGTTTCGATCATAGGACTCGGCGGAGCCCGGCAGGCCAGCGATAATATTGCTTTCCAGCAGCGCGATCTCAGACTCAGTCATTGTGCTGAACCTGGCGCGAGCTGCCTCCAAAACATCCTGCGCATAATCCGAAGCGGCGTTTTCTCGTTCCAAAACGAAAACGTCATAGGCAGCAAAATCTGTCATTTCAAAACGCAGGGCTTTAGACGCATTGGGCAATTGATAATCGAGGTTGGTGCGCGTCCAGTCCACAACCGGCATAAAGTTGTAGCACACCGTATCGACGCCCACAGCCCCGACGTTCCGCAGGGATTCTTTATAGTGCTCAATCCACTTTCTGAAGTCGCCAGAACGTGTCTTGATATCGTTGTGTACCGGAATACTCTCGACCACCGACCAAACCAGCCCGGCGTCCTCAATCGCTTGCTTACGCTCCCTGACGTCAGTGATCGGCCAGGGATCACCTGTGGCAATGTGGTGTAAAGAAGTTACAACGCCCGTCGCGCCAGCCTGAATGATGTTTTCAAGGCTGACCGGATCGCTTGGACCAAACCAGCGCCATGTTTGCTTCATTTATCAATGTCCGAGGATGAGGGGTGGTCCCAACTTTTTTCACTAAGTCAGGTAACCAAAAACTTTATCCGCGCCATGCTACCAGAGCCAGGTGTTCTTACAACATGACACTAAGCCTGGCATCCATTATCCCCTGCGTCATAACGCGACAAAATCCAGGCCCACCAGCTGAAATAGAATGGGGCTTATGCAACCCTTTGCATAACCCGGTTCAACCGCGTGTGCATCGCACGCCTATCTCTCCTTCAATAGCCATGCGAGTTCAAGACACTCCTGGGGCCCAGCACCAGGCACAGGATGTGTTTAGTTCGATAAAGGCGCTTTGCGAAGCATAGAAATGCCAAATCCAGCGCGTATCGCAAACGTTCTTGGCATAGTCAGGGAAGTATCCTTGCGCGAATAGTTCAACGGCTGACGCCGAGCTGCTCGGTTAGGCCGCGGTCCATGAGCGGGCGGTCGCCGACAAGGCCCGACAACCCAATCCCCTCAGTCGAACTGCAGACCGCCATTCATATCGATTATTT
Source organism: Gammaproteobacteria bacterium UBA7376 (assembly GCA_002470275.1). Classification (GTDB taxonomy): domain Bacteria; phylum Pseudomonadota; class Gammaproteobacteria; order Pseudomonadales; family Azotimanducaceae; genus UBA4421. The sequence continues at coordinate 4,825 of DKNY01000045.1, forward strand.
CACCGGTGATAAATCCCGATAAGGGCGATGCCAGGTAGCGCACCGAATGGGCGACCTCTTCAGGCGTACAAAAGCGTTTGACGGGCAACTTCTCTAGCAGTTCGCTGCGCTGCTGCGCAGAGAGTTGTTCCGTGACCATGGGCGTCATGACGTAGCACGGGGCGATGCCATTAACGGTGATTCCCTCCGCCGCAAATTCCAAAGCCACAGAAAAGGTTAATGAAATCATGCCGCCCTTAGAGGCGGTGTAGGCAGTTCCCGCTGTGAGGCCGCCGGCCTTCCATGCAAAGGACGCAATATTGATGATGCGCCCAAATTTCTTATCCTGCATTGCCGGCACAACCGCCTGGCTCCAGTACAACGCGCTGTCCAGGTTGACGGCCATGACCTTGCGCCATTCTTCTGCGCTGGTTGCTTTGAGCTTATTGTTGGAGAGTATCCCCGCACAGTTAACCAGGATATCGGCATCCCCAAAATCCTTCGCAATACGTCGATGCGCGCTGGAGACAGCGTCCGGATCACCCACATCGACGGCTGCCACGTAGACTTCCGTCCCGAGCGATGCAGCGAATGCCTGCGCCGACTCCTCTTCGATATCCACAAGCACTATTCGGACACCCTCTGCAGCAAGCCGCTCGCAGGTGGCGCGTCCAATGCCGCCGCAGGCCCCGGTAACGATAGCGGTCCGGCCTTCCAATGAATCGCTAAATGAACTCATTTTCTTCTCTTTTTCTGTGGGTCTGCAAAATGACCGGTCAGCTGGCCAAACAAAAATGACAGCTAGAAATAGGTCGATCAATTGTGCAGGCGTAGTCTACCACGGCCATCGTAAACGACTTGTGTTCATGGCATCGGCGACCCTGAGCGGTCGCTTCCGGGGGTTTGCGAGACCGAAAACTTGATGAACGAGCCTTACTACCCCACTCGCGCATGTTGGTCTAGCGATAATGGGGCTAACCCGGCTAGTTAGGCTGCTCACGAACAGATGGCGCCGCTGACCGTGCTGATCGACTTGGCCGATAGCGGAAATCACTTGAATATCACCGTCCGCCACATAGCTTGCGTCGTTGCCCGCGGCCACATGACTGCCGATCTGGGCAATGTCGCCACCGGCACCTGCACCGGGAATGAGCTGCATGGTACTTTGCTTACTGCTCAGCCGATTGACTTGATCGAGACCTTGCTCGATATCCCGAAGATTGAGCAGGCCATCTGCTGCTTGAGGGAAAGCTTGGCGCAGGTTTCGATGGGATAGGTCTACGGCATCGATCCCTTCAATGGACCCCTCGATCACTTGCACCACAAGAGAACCATCGGTCAGATCTTGGGGCTGCAAATACGCACGAGAACTGATGTAACCTCGCTCAAAATACCACTGGCCCACGGCTTGGAGCAGCGCATTGATATCCGTTGCGTTTAAACAGCGGTCGAGAAACGGGCTGACCAGTCGCAGGCGTTCATTTTCATTTATTAGCGTCGTGCCAACGAGATCGATTTGCGCAATGTTCTGGCAAGGCCCAGAGTCACTGCCCTTGGTTTCGTCGGCCGATTGAGGTGAGCTCAGATCCGTAGGCGGTGGTGCTTGTCTTGCACCCTCGCGTGCAAGACGCTCTTGCTCGAGACGCTGTTGCTCCAGTTGAATTTGACGCTGTTGTTCCCTCAGCGCTTCGTCACGTGCGGGATCAAATGTTGGATCAAGGCTAGCCCCAACCGCAGCGTTGGCGGCACCAAAAACCATCAAGGTAGCACTTAGGTATACGCACAGACGATGCCTGATCACAAAACCCATCCCACTCACCCGTTGCGGACTATTGGGTTGACGCTACGACGGCAAGGTCACCGGCTCTTCCGACCTCCGATCAACAGCATCTATTTCTTAACGAGTGGTGGTTTCTGTTAGACGACCTTTGGCATCCGCGTCAGACCCATCAAAATCGAGTCCTCGCGGCCACTGGCCGATGGGTAGTAGCCTTTGCGCCGTCCGGTCTGTTGCATGCCTGCCGACATGTACAGCCGTCGGGCTGGGGTGTTGCCAGCATTTCCCTAATGACTGCCTTACACATGAGTTAAGGGATCGAAAACTTGGCGCACTCGTTACCGAATCCAGACGCTGGCCGAACGCGACCGTCACCGATGTGTTATCAGCACACTGGAATTCAGAATAGCGTCGTTTGTTGGTCGGTCAGGTCTACTGGCGGCGAGCGGTTTTGTGGATCACCTGGCTGATCCAATCCCAGGTGCTGCAGGATCTTCTGAATAACATCTGGATCTTCAATCGATGCGATGATTCGAACGGGTCCACCGCACTTTTCACATTTCTCAATGTCTATGGAGGACACACGCTTGAGTCGCTGCGCCCAGGTCATCGAATAAGCCTTTGGTTTCGGGTTATCTTATTCTTCTACGGGTTTCTGCGGGACAACGTCTTTACGCAGTTTACTATTGGGCGAAAACACCCCTTGGAATCTTGTTAGATCCACCCGTGGTCTGGGTACCAGCGCCGCCAGCCTCCCCATGAATTCCATGGGGCTGGGCACGGCATGAGTGGTGCCATCACCGTAAGGCGTCTTCAAGGCGATAACGACGTTGCCATTGTTAGCCAAAGACAATCGTTTCTCAGCGATGGCTGGGCGCGCGATGTAGCGGCACAGATTTGTGCTTTGCGCGAGCCATGAAGTTGGTAGCTACGGGTGGACTTGAACCACCGACCCCAGCATTATGAATGCTGTGCTCTAACCAGCTGAGCTACGTAGCCACGGTATGTCCCGAAGGGTTGAGAATTGTCCTTAGCTCCAGGTTTCTTGTCAATCCGTCGGGGCACCTGGATGGTCCTCTTTTGTTTTTAACCCTTTAGCTCGGCTTTTCGCCAGCCACGCAGATCGTTTATCAAATAGAGGGCCTCGACCTTGCCCAGCTCTTGCTTGCTCAGCGGCCTCTCTTTGATCGTGCCTGCCTCAAGCAGCTCGGCGCGAAGAATCCCTGGCAACAGGCCGCATCGCTCCGGTGGAGTGTAGAGCCTGCCCTTTAGCCGATAAACGATGTTGGCGATATCCGTCTCGGTGAGGTCACCACCTGTGTTGACCAGCACAGGCTCTGTGTGCTGACCAAATGCTGCCTCCACTTCTGCACGTGCTTGCGTGTAGGCTGCACGCGCGGTTGTTTTGTGGTGAAGATAGGGGTTACCCGGGCTGACCCGTGTTTTGGCTAACGCGACGGGCTGACCTGGGCTCGCGTCAGCTTGTGCGGGACTGTTCGCGGCATTGGCGGTAGGCGCCGGCGCCAGCACGGTCTGAAAATGGCCATCCTTGGCCATAGATAGTCGCACTCGACTTCGGCAAGCAAGCGGATTATCTGTGAGCGCCTGATCCAGGCTGGCTTTGGCTGCTGCACGGTCAAAGGGCAGCATAAAGAACGCTGCACTGCCAGCCATTCGCTCTAGGTGTGCGTCCAGGTGAACGAGCCCTTCTCCTGGCTGCCAAGCCAGAGTTTCGAATAGCCCTAGGCCGGTATCGGTCTGAACATTCTGTAGGATTTGAGTTTTCATCAGCACCTCTCGGTATTCCTCCTGAGGCTCTGAGTCCCATACGATGCCGCCACCCGCGCCATACTCCGCATAGCCGGTATCGTGCCGCACCCAGGCTGTGCGGATCGCGATGCTGAAGTGGGCCTGGCGACCAGGCGCCAGATACCCGATGGCTCCGGTATAAACTTCTCTCGGGCGCCGCTCTAGCGCGGCAATATGCTGCATAGCGGCACGCTTGGGAGCACCAGTGATCGAGGCGGCAGGAAACAGATGCTTGAATATCTCCGCCAGCGGGGCCTTACTCTGAGCGCTGATGGCTGAGGTCATCTGCCACACCGTCGGATGGGCCTGTACGTTGAACAGCTCATCGGCACGTACCGTGCCTCGCTCGGCGATACGCCCGAGATCATTACGCACCATGTCGGTGATCATCAGGTTTTCCGCCCGGTTCTTAGCCGATCCGGAGAGCCATTGCTGTTGGGCTTGATCTCCCTCTGAGTGGTCCTGACGAGCCGCTGTCCCTTTCATCGGCGAGCTGACGATCTCATCCCCGCGCAGACGAAAGAAAGATTCAGGCGAGGCCGAGACAATGCTAAACGCCTCGGTCTCGATGTAGGCTCCGAAGCGGGCATCCTCTGCAATCTGCAGAAATAGTGCCCACGGATCATCAACCCGGCCACGCAACCGTAGGGTGTGATTGATTTGATAAACGTCCCCGGCCGCAATCAAGGCATGAATCTGCTCCAGTTTTTGCTCATGCTCTGCCGCCGACTCGTCGAGCACCCATGCCGCATAGTGGTGCCCGGGCTCGGCCTCGGGCAGGATGACCGTTTCACGACTGCGGAACAGCCCAAAGTAGAGCAGGGGTAGAAAGGTGTCGGGCAAGCTTGGCAGTGCGCGATCACAGCCTGGCGCGGCCTCGTAGCCTAAAAATCCCGCGGCATAGAGACCTTGCGCCTGAACCTGCCCTTCGACCTGCTCCAGAACGGGCAGCACCGCTTGTGGGTCATCGGTGGCGTAACTCGCCTGGAGATCACCGTAGGACCACCACTGGCCGGTCTCTTCATCACGCAGCAGCACTCGTTTGGCCAGGGGGGCGTGGCTCACGCTTTTCTCTTGCCTCAAAAAGGCTACAGTTTAATGCAGTCGCGTTGATTTCGGTTACCCCGCCCTAGGGATTTTCACCTAATCCATGAACAATCTGGCTGGACCTGCCCCGGTTTAGCCTCTAGCCTGCAGCGGTTTCTTATATCGGATATTGGCCATGCGATACCCTTTGGTTCTCTCAGCACCCTGCGGTGCATGCCTGCTGCTCTTGGGTTCTCTTCTGTGGACTGATCATGCTCGCTCTGAACCTGCTAACGAAAGCCGAGTTGAGCAGGTGACCGTCTTGGCCAACCACCTGAATAACCCGGTGGATCGGGTGGGCAGCAGCGTCAGCGTTATCGACGCAACGGCGTTTACGCCAGGCCAAGATGCCGTGGATTTACTCCGGCTGGTGCCGAATATGTCGGTCAGCCGATCGGGACCGCGAGGCGGTCTTTCCCAGGTCCGGCTGCGAGGCTCCGAGGCCAATCACACGCTAGTGCTGATTGATGGCATTGAGGCCAATGATGCGGCGAATGGCTCTGAGTTTAATTATGCGCATCTTACCAACCTAGACATTGCCAGGATTGAAGTCCTGCGGGGAGCGCAGAGTGCGCGCTACGGCGCAGATGCCATCGGTGGGGTCATTGCTATCCAAACCCGCGCAAATACCGAGGAAGCGCTTGCCGGCAGCGTGAACATTTCCAGCGGCTCCCATCAAACCCATCGCATCAATGGCAGATTGGACGCCTCTCATGAGACGGGCAACGCGCGATGGTCCGGGCAGATTGCTGGTGGACGCGAGATAAGCGATGGAGAGAACGCGGCAGGTCTAGGCTTTGAACGCGATGGATTTCAAAGCACCCAGCTGCGGGGTAGCACAGGCCTCACTTGGGACCAGGGCTCTGAGCTTAGGCTGCAGTTCCTTTACACCGACCTGCTCGCCGAGAGCGATAAGCAGGACTTCGATTTTCCGAGCACGCCCACCCAGGGCTTAGTGATTGACGCCAATGACACGAATGCCTCTGCCCAAAGCTTGAGCCGGCTGCTCGGTCGCCATAGCTGGGGCAATTGGTATTACCAACTGTCTATGACCCATACCAGAACGGTATCCAACTTTACCGAAGAGGGGGTGCCCATGAGTGGCCTGCGCGGCGAAAGAGATCAGGTTGAGCTGCAGGGCAGCAGACAATTTGAGATCGCAGACGCCGTGCATTCCATTCTGCTGGGTGGCCAGTATGAAGGGCGCTCCTTTAGAAATCTTTCGGCCACCACCGCCGCCGCCAATCATTCAGCCGAGGACCGGCATCGCAGCATATATGTGGAGTACGTCTATGCGAGTCCCGCGAGCAGCTTCACCCTGAGTACGCGCCATGACAAAAACCAGGATTTTGCGGATACCACAAGCTGGCGGATTACTGCCAGCAGGGACCTGTTCGCCCAGCTGAACGTTCACGGGAGTTGGGGTGAGGGAACAGCCAATCCAACTTTCTTTGAACTTTTCGGCTTCATCCCGGACAGTTTTCAGGGCAACCCTGGACTTCGCCCAGAGGAGTCCGTGAGCTGGGATTTAGGGCTGCGCGGCAAGTTCTGGGATGACCGTATCAGCTTGGGGGCCACTTATTTCAAGGCGAACTTGCGCCATGAAATCACTACTGTTTTCGACCCTCTCACCTTCGCCTCATCACCGATCAATGGCGATCAGAACAGTCATCGCCGGGGCTGGGAATGGTCGCTGAACGTGAGTCTCCTGGATAATTTGAGCGCTGAAGCGAACTGGACGAGGTTGAATAGCCGAGACCCCTCGGGGCGGGAGGAGGTCAGGCGGCCCAAGGAAAGCGGGGCTATTGCCCTGTTCTTCGATTTCTTCCAGGGTCGCGGCCGGGGCGATGTGCGGCTGTTTCACAATGGCCCTATGCCCGATAGCGAATTTATCTTCGCCACAGCTACCGATCGCGTCGCCCTAGGCAGTTATACCACCGTTGGTGCGGGGGTCAGTTTCCAGCTCCGCCCCGGCATTACAGTTTTCGCGAGAGCCGAGAACATGCTTGATCGCGAGTACTCGGAGGTCTTCGGTTTCCGTGCGCCCGGTGCCAGCGCATCCGTCGGATTTAGCCTAAGCCCCTGATTCTAAGCTGTGTATCTATGATCGAAGCGCCCATCCCTCTATGATTCATTGAGTTTTACGAGAGAGGCTGCCAAGGCATGCGCATCGCCACCTGGAACGTTAACGGGCTACGTGCCCGACTGAACTATATCGACCTTTGGCTGGCGGACCGCCAGCCCGATGTGGTGGGCTTTCAAGAATTGAAGACGCCCGATGAACTCTTCCCCCACGAACACTTTGCCGAGCTGGGCTACCGGTGTCTGGTTCATGGCCAGAAGAGCTGGAACGGGGTCGCGATATTGAGCAAGGTGCCCGCTGAGACGACCTGCTTAGGTTTGGCGGAGCAGGCTGACTTTGGCGCCCGCCTGATTTCAGCGGACATCGGCGGCAAGCTGGGCTTCACTACCGTGTATTGCCCCAACGGCAAGACGCTCGAGCATGCAGACTTCCAGGGCAAATTGGCTTGGTACGACAGCCTGATTGACCACTGGAAAAATGTTGACGCCTCCCGGCCGCGTATTCTTTGCGGAGACTTCAACATCGTACCGCAGCCCATTGATGGCTGGCGTGGCGAAGCCGGCGACGGCAGCATCTTCTACACCGTGGAAGAAAGACGCCAGCTACGGCGGCTCATGGATGAGGGCCTGTATGACCTATTTCGTGAGCGTTTCCCGGAGGAACAGGCTTTCTCTTGGTGGGACTATCGGGGCGGCGCTTTTCATCGCAAACATGGCCTGCGTATCGATTTCCTGCTTGGCAACCAGGAGCTGCTCAGTCGAACTCAAGATGTCGTTATCGACCGGGATTATCGGCGCAAGATAGGGGAGCTGACAGCTTCGGATCATGCCCCGGTGTACGCGGATATCGATATCTGAGCATAATTCCAGTGGCATCCCCCAGGTCGCCTTCAGTGCAACATATAATTTGCGTGAGCTTTTTCCGATTCAATGGTATTCTGCGCCATCGAGATTCCAAGCCAATAAATTTTTCCTTATTTATCAATGGGTTATCATGCGGCCGCGTTGATCAACCGCCTTGCAGAGAGAACAGATGAAAGACCTTACCCGCTATCGCAACATTGGCATTTTTGCTCACGTAGATGCCGGCAAAACGACGACCACCGAGCGCATTCTAAAGCTCACCGGTAAAATCCATAAAATTGGTGAGGTGCATGACGGTGCTGCTACAACCGACTTTATGGAGCAGGAACAAGAGCGCGGCATCACCATCCAGTCTGCTGCAACGAGCTGTAGCTGGGCCGATCACCGGCTCAATATCATCGACACCCCTGGACACGTGGATTTCACCATCGAGGTATATCGATCACTCAAAGTACTCGACGGCGGCGTTGGCGTTTTCTGCGGCTCCGGCGGGGTTGAGCCTCAGTCCGAAACCAACTGGCGCTATGCCAACGAATCCGAGGTCGCGCGTCTGATCTTTGTGAACAAGCTTGATCGCTTGGGTGCAGACTTTTACCGCGTTGTCGGTCAGGTAGAAAAAGTACTGGGCGCCAACCCCCTCGTGATGACGCTGCCAATCGGCGAAGAAGACGGCTTTACAGGCGTCGTCGACCTGCTGGAAGAAAAGGCCTACATCTGGGACGACAGCGGCAACCCAGAAGCCTTTACCGTTGAAGAAATCCCCGCTGACCTGCAGGACAAGGCTGCGGAGTATCGCGAGAAGCTGGTGGAAACCGCTCTGGAACAGGACGACGACCTCATGGAAGCGTACCTGGAGGGCAACGAGCCCAGCGTTGAGGCGCTCAAGGGCTGCATCCGCAAAGGCACTATCGCCCTGGACTTCTTCCCCACCTTCTGCGGTTCAGCGTTTAAAAACAAAGGCATCCAAAATGTACTGAACGGCGTTGTGGACTACCTGCCAAACCCCATGGAAGTTGAAGCTCAGCCGGAAGTTGACCTAGAGGGCAATGAAACCGGTGAACGCGCTGAAGTCGATCCCGAGAGTCCCCTGCGCGCACTTGCCTTTAAGATTATGGACGACCGGTACGGTGCGCTCACGTTCACCAGAATCTACTCAGGAAAGCTGCAAAAAGGCGACACCGTCCTGAATACCTATACCGGCAAAACCGAGCGCATCGGCCGCATCGTTGAGATGCATGCGGACTCCCGAGAGGAGCTGGACGTCGCCCAGGCCGGCGATATCGTGGCGCTGCTGGGCATGAAGAATACTCAGACGGGCCATACCCTCTGCGATCCCAACAAGCCGGCCACGCTAGAACCCATGGTTTTCCCGGACCCCGTCATTTCGGTTGCTATCGCACCGCGTGATAAGGCTGGTGCGGAAAAGATGGGCGTTGCGTTATCGAAGATGGTTCAAGAGGACCCGTCCTTCTACGTGGAGACCGACGAAGAGTCTGGTGAGACCATCATGCGAGGCATGGGCGAGCTGCACCTGGATATTAAGGTCGACATCCTGAAACGAACCCACGGCATTGATGTTGACGTTGGCCGACCTCAGGTCGCTTATCGTGAAACGATCACCCAGCGGGTAGAGGACACCTACACCCACAAGAAGCAAACGGGTGGATCAGGCCAGTTCGCGAAAATCGACTACATCGTCGAGCCTGGCGAAGTGGGTAGCGGCTATGAATTCGAGTCCCAGGTCAGCGGCGGTAATGTCCCCAGAGAATTCTGGCCGGCCATCGAAAAAGCCTTTGGCGTTTCTATGCAGGAGGGCACGCTAGCTGGCTTCCCACTGCTGGACGTAAAGGTTGTGCTAACCGACGGCGGCTTCCACGCCGTTGACTCCTCGGCCATTGCCTACGAGTTGGCGGCCAAAGCCGCCTATCGTCAGACGGTCCCCAAGGCGAAACCTCAGCTCTTGGAACCGATCATGAAGGTCGATGTCTTTACGCCAGATGATCATGTCGGCGACGTCATCGGCGACCTCAATCGACGTCGCGGCATGATCAAATCACAGGAAGCTGGCATCACGGGCGTTCGCGTCAAGGCTGACTGCCCGCTCGCTGAAATGTTTGGCTACATTGGCGACCTGCGCACCATGACCTCAGGGCGTGGCCAGTTCTCCATGGAGTTCTCACACTACATGCCCTGCCCATCCAACGTGGCGGATCAGGTGGTTCAGGAAGTTAAGGAGCGCAAGGCGGCGAGCTAAACTCGCTGCCCGGCGTATCCCTGGTGTTGGGGGTGCGCCGTTTCAGACGTTGAATCGGAAGTGCACGACGTCGCCGTCCTGCAGCTCATACTCCTTTCCTTCTAAGCGCCATCGGCCCGCATCTTTTGCACCCGCTTCACCACCCAGCGAAACGTAATCTTCAAAGCCGATCACTTCGGCACGAATGAAACCTTTCTCAAAGTCTGTGTGAATCACACCCGCACCCTGAGGAGCTTTTGCGCCCACGGGTACGGTCCAGGCTCGCACTTCCTTTGGTCCCGCCGTGAAATATTGATGCAGGCCCAGCAGCCGATAACCTGCGCGAATCACCCGATTCAGCCCTGGTTCTGTCAGATTCAGCGCCTGGAGAAATTCTACGCGTTCCTCTGCATCCAGTTCGGCCACCTCGGCCTCGATCTTATTGCTTACCACCACCACCTCGGCACCCTCAGCGTCAGCGATCTCTCGCACCTGGTCTACCAAGGGGTTGCTCTCGAGGCCGTCCTCGGCCACGTTGGCAATGTACAGAACGGGTTTGGCCGTGATGAAGTGAAATTCTTGCAGGACTCGGTGCTCATCATCGCTGAACTCAACTGAGCGTACCGCATTCCCCGCATCCAGGGCCTCGCGCACGCGCTCGAGTAACGTGATGCTGCGCTTTGCGTCCTTATCGCCAGCGTTGGCCACTCGGATGATTCGGTCATATACCTTTTGCAGCGTTTCTAGATCCGCCAGCGCCAGCTCTGTATTGATGATTTCGATATCGTCCTGGGGCGACACCTTGCCCGAGACGTGGACGATATTTTCGTCCTCGAAACAGCGCACCACGTGAGCAATGGCATGGGTCTCCCGCACATGGGCTAGGAACTGGTTCCCCAGGCCTTCGCCCTTGGACGCTCCGGCCACCAGGCCGGCAATGTCGACAAATTCCATAGTCGCAGGAATGACTTTCTGCGGATTCACGATATCGCTCAGTTGGTTCAACCGCGGGTCAGGCACAGGGACGACGCCGGTATTGGGGTCGATGGTGCAAAAGGGAAAGTTTTCAGCATCGATACCGGCCTGGGTCAGCGCGTTGAACAGCGTTGACTTACCAACGTTGGGCAAACCAACAATGCCGCAATTAAATCCCATTAGCTCTCTCCAAGGTGTGAATCTGGCCCTGCTGACTCATCGGGCTGCTTTGTTGTAGCGTCAGGCTCCGGCGCATGGAACGCCGTCATAGCGCTTTGCCACCTTCCTGCCACGATATCTGCCAAAATCTCTGGCGACGTAAGTCCAGCGGCCTGAATCAACCCTCGCTCCTCTTGAGTCGGCGTCTGCTGAGTGAGATAGGCATTCACGCGACTGCGCTGACCCGGATGCCCAACCCCTATTCTTAGGCGATTAAAGGTGTCCTGGTTCCCAAGGCTGGCGCGAATGCTCTTCAGCCCGTTATGGCCGTTATCACCACCACCATTTTTTAGTTTGGCGATGCCGGGCGCGAAGGCCACCTCATCATGCACTATCAGTATGGCCTGCGGCTCAATCTTAAAAAACCGCGCCAGCGTGCCCACGGCTTCGCCGCTGTTGTTCATATAGGTCGTCGGAATCAACAGCCTAAGATCCACATCGTGGATTATCCCTCGCCCGATTTCACCCTTGAAACGGGCGTCCAGGGCCAGGGAAATCCCTTGGCTGTGGGCCAGTTCACGAACCCAATCAGCACCGACGTTGTGTCGAGTTTGAGCATACTGAGGCCCGGGATTACCCAGACCAACAATTAATCTTAATGCCCCCACCAAACATGACCCCTAGGGTTGGCTATTCGTCTGCACTTTCCGAGCTGGAGTCCTCTTGTACAGATTCTGCCTGGTCGTCGTCCTCACCATCCTGGCCTCCTCGACGAGCGGTTACGCTCGCTACGGGAATATCCCGATCTGGACCAAAGGTAAGCGCCACGACAGTGACACCTTCCGCTATGTTTAAATCGCTCAGGTGCACGGATGAGCCCGCTTCAATCTCTGCCATATCAACTTCGATGAACTCGGGTAGGTTCGCAGGCAAACAAGATATCTCTACCTCGGTCAGGCTTCGGGTCAGCGTGCCACCCTGCATTTTCACACCGACACAGCTTTCTTCATTGATGAAGTGAAGCGGGACGTTCACGTTTATGACCTGATCCGTAAGGATACGTAAGAAGTCGATATGCTGGACTCGCTCATTCGCGGGGTTTCGCTGAAGGTCGCGAACAACCGCCTGCTCCACCTTACCCTCAACGCTGAGCTCGAGAATCTGGGAGTAAAAGGCTTCTTGCTGCATGGCCTTCCCAAGCTCGTTAGCGGAGAGACTCACCATCTGCGGTTGCGACTTTCCGCCGTAAATAATCCCGGGCACCTTATCTTCCAAACGTCGTAGGCGGCGGCTCGCACCTTTCCCTACAGTTGTTCGGAGTTCCGCCGTCAGCTGAATTGAATCTGACATCATATTTCTCCAAATGTTAATGATCGTGTCTGTAGATCTGCGACCAATCTATAGACGACTATCCTCTGCGACAGGCCCAGATGCTTATCTGAACATGGCGCTGATGGATTCCTCGTTGCTCACCCGTCGGATGGATTCCGCTAGAAGCCGGTCCAAACTGAGTTGCTGAATTTTCGTACAGGCCGTGGCCTCCGCTGATAGCGGGATCGTATCTGTTACCACCATCAGGTCGACTTCAGACTTCGCAATGCGTTCAATGGCCGGACCAGAAAAAACCGGGTGGGTAATATAACAGACCACGCGGTCCGCGCCCTCTTCCTTTAGCGCCTGAGCCGCCGTACACAGGGTCCCAGCGGTGTCTACGATGTCGTCAACAATAATGCAGCTGCGCCCTTTCACGTCGCCGATGACGTTCATTACCTTGGTTTCATTGGCCTGAGGTCGCCGTTTATCAATAATGGCTAGATCTAAGTCATCGATTTGTTTGGCGATAGCTCTGGCACGTACAACGCCGCCCACATCCGGGGACACCACAATGGGTTTCGGATAATGCTGAGCCAAAATGTGGTCCACCAGAACGGGTGAGCCATAGATATTGTCCACGGGGATGTTAAAGAAACCCTGAATCTGATCTGCATGAAGGTCCACGGTCAGGATGCGGTTGATGCCGACCGTGCTGATCATGTCGGCCACAACCTTAGCGCTGATCGCCACCCTGGCCGAACGCGGCCTCCGGTCCTGGCGGGCGTAACCATAATACGGGACCACTGCCGTGACCCGCTGAGCTGAGGCGCGGTGCAGTGCATCGGCCATGATTAGCAGTTCCATTAGGTTGTCGCTGGTGGGTGCACAGGTAGACTGCAGCAGGAAAACGTCCTTCCCGCGCACGTTTTCATGTATCTCTACGGTGACCTCGCCGTCGCTAAACCGGTCCACGTCCGCATTGCCCAGCTCTACATGCAGCTCATGGGCGACACGCCCTGCCAACGCCGCATTTGAACCGCCCGAAAAAAGCATCAAGTTGGCCATTTCACCCCCCACACGGCGATTTCAGCATGCTCGGATTTGAATGCTAAAGATGGCTGGGGTGGCAGGATTCGAACCTGCGCAT
>DKNY01000045.1:18588-70394 GCA_002470275.1 Gammaproteobacteria bacterium UBA7376
TTACCGCTTGGCGACACCCCAATATGTTTATGCCGTCACAGTCCCCCGCTGAGATTCGCGCCGGCACGCTAACCCATTCCTAGCTGAGAAGCTCTGGGACGAGCCTAGCACCCATCTTGCTCTGGGATAACCTTGACTCCCCTGCCCTTGGGCTACTTTTCTCAGCGTTCTTATGAAGCTGAGGCTCCACTGAATATTTTGAGCGCGCTATTGTCCTGATCGAATCGTAACGTGTCAAACTTCGCGTTCTTCCTCCGCCCCAGAAGACGGCTAACCACGCTGGGATATCATAAGCTTTATCGTTAAGGACCCACGGCTGACGGTGATACGCCGAGGCACCCACCGCTCCCCGCTCCCTTCAAACTGTTCCAGGGCAATATCGGTTTGATGCTGAGAAAAGGCAATCAGCCGCTGCGCCTGATCTCGCCTGAGGTCGTAGGCAGGAGACTTTTGATCCGGCCTACCCCTGACCCAATAGCCCAGGGCAGAAAGGGGCACCTGCCAGCCTAGTTCGGTTTGCATGATCTCCTGGGCCGGCCCCGCCGCCACCACTTCTCCCTGGCGAGAGACCTGAAGCACAGCTTGATCTCCCACCAGCTCCGTCCTTGCAGCACCCAGGGGCCCCCAAAGTCTTATTCGGTACTCATCTTGAGCCTGCTGCCAGCTAAATCGAAGGCTGGTGGCTTCCTCGCCGCTGCGAACGATTAGTTTGCCCGCGAGATAGAAGTTTGAATCTAAGTTCTGATCTGAGGCCGGGGGAGATGTTTGCAGTCGCCCGGCGCACCCTGCCAGGTGGCCAAGGATTACTAGGAGCAGTAGGCTCCAAGTCAACTTCCTCGGGCAGGCCATAGTGGGTTGCGTCAATGCCAAGTGACGTCCAAGCCCCGGCTGCCCAGACTGAGGGCCTCGGGCTGATGGTGATTATGGATATCTGGTATCATTTGCCACCCTTTTTTGTCTGACTTCGTTGATGAGCATACTGGCATATGGCCTAAATCACCGAACCGCTTCCCTTGATTTGAGGGAAAGGGTCGCGTTTTCTCCGGAAGACCTGGATCGGACGCTACAGGCACTCACCTCAGAGGTCCAAGGCATCGAGGAAGCGGCCATCATCTCGACCTGCAACCGGACCGAGATTTACTGTGCCACCGATGCCTCACGAGAGGAAGATATTTCACATTGGCTCACCGACACGCGGCCAGTGACCCTGTCGGAGCTTAAGGGCGCCAGCTACGGGCATTGGGACCAGGACGCCGCGCGCCACGCCATCCGCGTTGCCTCGGGCCTTGACTCCCAGATGATGGGCGAGCCGCAGATCATGGGGCAGTTCAAGTCTGCTTATGAGGTCGCTCGAAAAACCGGTACCGTGGGGCCGGAACTAAGCCTGCTGTCGCGCATGACGCTCCGCGCAGCAAAAAAAATTCGAACCCATACCGACATCGGTAAGAACCCAACATCCGTTGCCTACGCCGCCGTATCGCTAGCGGATCAGCTTTTTAGCAATCTGAATCAACGACGCGCCTTGCTCCTGGGCGCCGGCGAAACAGCCGCCCTAGTTGCAGAGCACCTGCGGGCTAAAAATATCGCAGAAATTTGGGTTGCCAACCGCACCCTTGAGAATGCCCAAATCCTAGCCGCGAGAGTGGGGGCGTCGGCCATTCAGTTAAGCGAGGTGCCCGAGCATCTGGCGAATTTTGACATCGTCATTGCTTCCACGGGCAGCACCATACCGGTGGTCGGCAAGGGCGCTGTAGAAGCAGCGATTTTGCAGAGAAAGAGGCGGCCCATGTTGATGGTGGATATCGCTGTCCCTCGAGATATCGAGTCCGGCGTATCGTCTCTAGCTGACGTTTATCTCTACACCATTGATGACCTGGCCAAGATTATCGAGGTGAATAAGGCAAAGCGCGTTGAAGCAGCGGACTCCGCCGAATCCATTGTCGCCGAAGGTGCCAATGCCTATCAGCGAGAGCGCAGGCTGCAGCGTGGACAGGCCCTGCTAAAGTCTTTTCGCGCACAGGCTGATGCCGTTCGAATCCAGGAAGTTGAACGTACCCTGAAAAACCTTGAGAAAGGCGATAACGCGGAGGAGCTGATCCAACAGCTCAGCAAGACCCTGACTCAAAAACTGATCCATCCTCCCACCGCAGCCATTCGTTCTGCCAGCGCAGAAGGCCGTCAGGACTTACTGACTTACTTTGGCGAGCTTTATGATTTGGACCCGGCGCTATCGGAAGATGCCGACCAGACATCGCCTATTCAAGACCAAAACATTAACAGCACGGACGCCTAATCATGCAGCTTTCGGAAACCATGATGGGCAAACTCGACACCCTGCGTGATCGCTTTGAGGAGGTTTCCGCCCTGCTCTCTGATGCGGAGGTTATGGCGGATCGGGAACAATTCACCGCGCTATCCAGAGAATTCGCGGAGATTGAACCTGTCGTTCTCTGCTATCAGCAGTGCAGTGAACTCGAGCAAAGTATTGAGGACAACAGCCAGCTGCTCAGTGACGAGGACCCGGAAATGCGGGAGCTTGCCGAGCTGGAGGTGAAGGCGGGGCAGGAACAGCTAGATGAGCTAGGCCAGCAGCTGCAGGCCCTGCTGCTACCTAAGGACCCCAATGACCGTTCGAACGTTTTCCTGGAAATTCGCGCTGGGACCGGGGGTGATGAAGCGGCCATATTCTCAGGCGACCTATTTCGCATGTACGCGAAATTCGCAGAGTCTAAGGGGTGGCGCATCGAAGTGCTGAATGAACGCCCGGGCGAGCACGGTGGATTCAAGGAAATTATTTCTCGCATTGAGGGTCAGGAGGCCTATAGCCAACTCAAATTTGAATCTGGCGCCCACCGCGTTCAGCGGGTGCCCGAGACGGAGTCCCAAGGCCGTATTCATACCTCCGCCTGCACGGTGGCCGTGATGCCCGAAGTCGATGAGATTGATTCCATCGACATTGACAAAAAAGACATACGTGAAGACACCTTTAGAGCCTCCGGGGCTGGCGGACAACACGTTAATAAAACCGATTCAGCAATTCGGCTGACCCACCTGCCTACCGGCACCGTCGTCGAATGCCAGGATGAGCGGTCTCAGCACAAGAATCGAGCACGGGCTCTGTCCCTGCTCCAGGCGCGCCTGCTGGACGCCGCCCAGAGCGAGCAACAGCGCGAACAGGCCGCCAACCGGCGCCAGCTCGTGGGCTCTGGCGACCGCTCTGAGCGGATTCGTACCTATAACTTTCCCCAGGGCCGCGTGACCGATCATCGAATCAACCTAACGCTCTACAAGCTGGACGAGGTCATAGAGGGCGACCTGGCGGCAGTGGTTGAGCCCTTGATCCAAGAACATCAGGCCGACCTGTTACAGCACCTTGCAGATGGCTAACCCAACGACTGGGGAGGCTCTATCCAGCGTTGGCGACTGGCTGGCCCATTTGGGGGATATCGAAAAGGTCGCCGCGGAACTCACGCTGGCCCACTGGCTTGGCGTTGAGCGCACGCGAATCATTGGCTTCCCAGATACGCTGGTTCCGGCCTGTCTCCACCCTCAAATCCTCACCTGGGCTAAGGCGCTGCGCCAGGGCGTGCCTCTAGCCTATCTTACGGGGCAGCATGGCTTCTGGGACATGACCCTGGAAGTCGATACCTCGGTGTTGGTGCCGAGGCCTGAAACAGAACTCTTGGTCGAGGAGACGCTGCAGATCGTCAGACATAGCCCTTCCAGCGATAGGGCCAGGAAACTCCTAGACCTGGGTACCGGCAGTGGGGCCATCGCCATCGCGCTCTCTAGGGAACTACCGACCTGGCAGGTCACCGGGGTGGATAACCAAGCAGACAGTCTGACCTTGGCGAAACGGAACGCCGCATCTTTCAACGCGCCCATTCGCTTTGTACTCAGCGACTGGTTTTCACAGCTGGATGATCAATGGAACATTATCCTGGGCAATCCACCCTACATTGCTCCTGATGATCCCCACCTCCCTGGACTACAGGCGGAACCCAGACATGCCCTGGTGGCCGACGAGGAGGGCTTGGCGGACATCCGACATATCGCTCAGACTGCGCCGAGTTTCTTACAGCCCGGGGGCTGGCTGATGCTGGAACACGGCTACGACCAGGGAGCGCAGGTCAGGGCGTTATTTGTTGGGAATGGCTTTGAAGACGTAGCCTCAATCATGGACCTAGGTGGCCATGAACGAGTGACCCGAGGGAGGTTTGGTCATGAATGATGACGAACTGATGCTCTATAGCCGACAGATCATGCTCCCGGAACTTGATGTGACGGGCCAAGAAAGATTGCGTCAGGCTCGCGTGCTGATCATTGGTCTGGGCGGTCTCGGTTCACCCATCGCGCTTTACCTTGGTGCGGCGGGCGTTGGCCATTTGACGCTGGCGGACGACGATACCGTTGATCTCTCCAACCTGCAGCGACAGCTCGCACACCAGCGCGAAGACTTGGGGACGAATAAGGCCGCCTCAGCCGCTGCGTCGATTCGTGCACAAAACCCCCACGTGGCTATTGAGGTGGTCCCTCACCGCCTGACGGATTCCGCACTGCTGCAGGCGTGTACGCGGGCTGACCTGGTCATTGACGCAACCGACAATCACACCAGCCGTTGCGCCATAAACCAGGCCTGCTGGCAGAGTAAGACCGTGCTCGTTACGGGGGCAGCCATCGGCTGGGAGGGGCACATCACCGCCTTCGATGCAGGCCTGGACCAAGGACCCTGCTACCAGTGTCTGTATCCGGCGGACTCGGATGTGGACCTTTCCTGTTCCGAAAACGGCGTCATCTCCCCCATCGTGGGTGTCATTGGCAGCCTACAGGCGCTAGAGGCCATTAAGATGCTCACGGGAGTGGGCGAAAGCCTGGTGGGCACGGTGATGTTCTACGACGGTAAATTCGCGGAGTGGCGGCGTCTCTCGCTCAGTCGCTCGGCGCACTGTCCGGTGTGTGGGGATGCAGACCAAACTGTTGCATAACCTGGGTTAGCAACCGCTGCTGCACACGGGCTATGGGAGCGTCCACCCAGTCCGACAGCTGGGTAACGCCCACATCCGTCAGCCCGCAGGGATTGATGCGTGAGAACGGCTCTAAGTCCATGTCTACGTTGAGACTCAAGCCGTGATAGCAACGGCCTCGACTGACCCGCAGCCCAAGAGCCGCAATTTTAGAGTGCTGGACGTATACGCCGGGGGCGCCAGGTAGCAAGTGGCTACTAAGACCATAATGCTGCAGCGTCCTCCCTATACTTTCCTCGATACCCGTCACCAGGGCTTTAACCCCTATCCCCAGACGCCGAAGGTCCAGCAGCAGGTAAAGGGTGATCTGACCCGGGCCATGATAGGTCACTTGTCCCCCTCGGTCGGATTGAATGAGGGGAATGCTGCCGGGATTTAACACATGCTCAGCCTGGCCCGCCTGACCCTGAGTAAAGACCGGGTCATGTTCCGTTAGCCAAACTTCATCTTGGGTTGTGCTCGTTCGACTGTGAGTAAAGGCGCGCATGGCCTCAAAGGTCTGCCCGTAGGGAGTTTGTCCCAATTGCCTCACCATCACCCACCTGGTGTCGCCTGCCATGCTAGATAATGAGGCGCACGGCTTCATGCGCCATCAGCTCACTATAAAGCCGCTCAAGCTGGGCCGCGTCGCGCGCCATCAAATTGACGCGGATAGAGACAAACTTGGATTCTCGACTATGGCGTGTCCCAATGTCGTCGGGCGTCACCTCAGGACTGTGTGCTCGCACGATTTCGACCACCCGCGCTATGGTCTCAGCAGAAGCAGCGGCGATAATTTTGATCGGATATCGGCAGGGAAACTCAAAAACTACTTGATCATCCTTCATTGCATGCCATCAAAAAATAAATAAATTGCGTCACCCAGCTGGGACAGTAAATTGCCCTCGGGCACCGCGACAGTGGTCACCACTTCCCCCTGGTAAATGACTTCGTCGCCCAACACCAGCTCCAGCTGGCCTACGGCCTGCCCTGCTGCGAGGGGAGCCTCCAAGGACGCCGGTATCGTTAGCCTGGGCTCGAGCTTGCCGTAATAACCCCGCGGGATGGTGAGCTGCACATCCTCGGCCACCCCCAGCCCCACCTTGTCCCGGGTGCCGTAATATACTGGCTCTTCTTGGAGCACGGTGCCGCTGGTGTAGACGGTCTTTGATTCGAAGTTGCGAAATCCAAAGGAGAGTAGCTTTTGGCTTTCACGCATACGCGCCTCGTCATTCTCTGCCCCCATGACCACGCTGATGAGCCGCATGCCGTCACGCTTGGCTGAGGCGACGAGGCAGTAACCTGCAGCACTCGTATAGCCCGTTTTGACCCCATCAACCGTCCGGTCTCGCCACAGTAAGCGGTTTCGATTTGGCTGACTGATATCGTTATATTCAAAGTTTTTCTCTGCGTACAAACGGTATTGTTCAGGATAGTCTTTGATCAGCGCCTGAGTCAGTTGGGCCATGTCTATGGCCGTGCTGTAGTGTTCGGCATTCGGCAGGCCGGTGCTGTTTCGGAACTGAGTCCCAACCATGCCGATGCGTTCTGCGTGTTGATTCATAAGCTCGGAGAACTGGGCTTCATTGCCGGCAATGTGTTCAGCAAGGGCAACGCTCGCGTCATTCCCTGACTGGATAATGACGCCTTTGAGCAAGTCCGCTACGCTGACCTCGGTCCCTTCTCGGATGAACATCTTGGAGCCCCCGGTGCGCCATGCGTTCACGCTCACCTGAATCATTTCCTCAGGCCCCAGCCGGCCAAGCTCCATCTCATGGCCCACCACATAGCCCGTCATGATCTTGGTCAGACTTGCCGGGGCCTTGCGCTCGTTGGCATTGTGCTCGGCTAAGACGGTTCCGGTATCCGCATCAATCAACAGGAAAGAGCTGGCCTGTAGTACAGGCGGCGGCGGAGAGATAGGTGCTGCAGACCAAACGAGGCTTGGCGCAATCAGCAGGGTGAACATTGCACCTAGCAGATTCCTCTGCGGGGCGAGAAGACGGATTGCAAAGGCACAAAATTTTTCTAGCATGGGCTCATGATCCGAACAAAGGCATTAGGTTAACACCAGCGCCCCGAGCGCGGAACTTTGCAATCCCGGGGTGAGGTGCCTGTACGCTGACGCGCCGGTCTTATTGCTGACCATGCAGCAAACGGATTTCCGGCAGGCCCAGACCCAGGACCGTTACGAGCGCCCTGAGCTGCTCAAGCTTGGTATCTGACTCCACGGGCCCAATTCTCAGCTGCAGCTTCTCGGTGTCGGTATAGCGCACCAGGGTAGCGCTCACGCCGGTGGCCTCAACAACCTCGGTTTGAGCCCGTCGTCCGGCACTTACAGTGTCAAATGACCCCGCGAAGAGGTATTGCTGAGGTTCACTCTCGGTGAGCGCTTCGACTCTCACCCTGGTGGTGCCCTGCCGGGCAAACCCTAACTTTACTGCGGCGGCATAGGACAGGTCGATAATGCGATCTCCATGAAAGGGACCCCGGTCATTCACCCTTACTATCGTGCTCCGCCCGTTTGCCAAATTTGTCACCCGAGCAAAGACGGGGATCGGTAGCGACTTATGCGCGGCCGTTAACGCAAACATATCGAAGCGTTCTCCGCTGGACGTCTGCCGACCATGAAACTTGGTGCCATACCACGATGCGCCACCCTCCTCCACATAGCCTTGGGCTGACGGCATCACCTGATATGACTTACCCCAGACGGTATAGGTTGGGGAGTTCCCGCGCTGACCGACCGGTAAGGGGACCACCCTTGGATTAGGCAAATTGCGGAGTTGCCGGAGCACGGCGGGGCTCACTGCCGGCGCGCCATCCACCTGACCCGTGCCGGTGCTGGGGGTCTGAACGCTGCAGCTGGTGCTGACAAGGCATAGGGTCAGTATGTAAACGTGTGTCCGCAGAGCCAAGGCGCGCAGATTGCCTGTCTCCCTAGCCTCTGTGGGCCGCCTTGCCTGCATCTATCCCGCCTCCCTGCGCTCACGGATAGCCTGGCTGAGTTGCAGGACGGCCATCGCGTATAGCCGACTGTGGTTGTAGCGGGTAACGACATAGAAATCTTCGAAGCCTAACCAGAAGTCAGCCCCCTCAGCCTGCTCGAGCCGCAACAGCGTAGCCGGCCACCAAGACTCTGGGCGCACACCTTCCGTCTGTTCCAAAACGACACCGAGCGCCTGCCATTCGCCCAACGCGCGTGTTGGCTTCAGGGAGGCATTCGCCAGATCAAGTAACTCAGGGGTGGGCGTTGCCACGGTTGCCGGGAGTACGGTGGGCATGCTACCCGACCACCCATGGCGCGCGAAGTAATTTGCCACGCTGCCGATGGCGTCTGTCTTGTTGGTCCAAATGTCGCGCACTCCATCTTCATCGAAGTCGATGGCGTAGTTTCTATAGCTGGACGGGATAAACTGACCGTAGCCCATGGCCCCTGCGTAGGAGCCCTTCAACGACATCGGGTCCTTGCCCTCCTCACGGGCCAGCAGCAGCAGCTGCGTAAGCTCACCACGAAAAAATTTTGCTCTGGGCGGATAGTCAAACCCCAGCGTCGCCAGGGCATTCACCACACTAAATCCACCTGTAATGCGTCCGTAACGGGTCTCTACACCGATGATCGCGACGATGATCTCTATGGGGACCCCATATCTATCACTGGCTTTTTCCAGGATCGCTAAATTCTCATCCCAGAATAAGAGGCCCTGACGAATTCGGGGTTCATCCACCAAGATCTCACGATACTCATGCCAGACCAATCGTCGCTCAGCGGGTCGGGAGATCAGGTCTATGATTCGTTCCGAATGCCTGGCCTCAGCAAAAATCTGTTCCAGCGCCGCTCGAGAGAATTCATGGTCCTCGACCAACTGGTCGATATAGGTTTCGACGTCGTCTCGCCCTAAATAACTCGCGTTAGAAACCGGCGCGTACAGCCAGCAAATCGCTAAGATTTGAAATAAAAATACAGCACGCATTGTTTCACCCCCTGAACATTACCTCGAAACTGCTTCTCACCAAGCCTTGTGGCTTCGCATCGACATGATGATGCCAAACCCTGCCATAAGCGTTATGGCGGACGTTCCACCGTAGCTTACCAGCGGTAGCGGAACGCCAACCACCGGCAGAAGGCCCGAAACCATGGCGATATTAACGAACAGATACACGAAAAAAGTCATGGTTAATGCGCCAGCAAGCAGCCGGCCAAAAGTGCTGCTGGCGTCAGCAGCCAGAAATAAGCAGCGTGCGATAATCAAGAGATAGAGCGCGAGCAGGGCAAAAATGCCGAAGAACCCTAACTCCTCCCCCATCACAGCGACAATAAAGTCTGTCCGTGCCTCGGGTAAAAAGTCCAAATAGCTCTGGCTTCCTTGAAAGAGGCCCTTACCGAAAAGGCCGCCAGAACCGATGGCCGTGGTGGATTGAATGATATTCCAACCCGCGCCCAGGGGATCCCCTTCGGGGTCAAAGAGCGTAAGGATGCGCTGCTTCTGGTACCCGGTAAGAACATACTGCCAAACAATCGGAGTCGTCAGCACGGCCAGCAGCATCGCGTAAAATACCCATCGCCAATGCAGACCAGCGAACATCAGGACCGACAACCCGGCCGCCACAACAAGAATACCGGTCCCAAGGTCTGGCTGTTGGCCAATTACGATGGCAGGCACCAAGATAATCAGCAAACTGATCAGTACGTGTTTTGCCGACGGCGGCAAAATGCGCTGATGCAGATACCAGGCCACCGACATGGGCACGACGATCTTAATCAACTCTGAGGGTTGAAATCGCAGGAGGTGCGGAACGTCTAGCCAACGCCTGGAGCCCTTAACCTCAGCGCCAAAGAAAAAGGTCAATGCCAGTAGGATTAGACAAATCAGGTAAAGCATAGGCGCCCAACGCATATAGAGGTTGGGCGGCACCTGGGCCATGATAACCATAACCAAGAAAGCCAGTCCGAATCGATTCGCCTGGGCCATGAAAAGGGCGTCGTCTCCGTCTACGGCACTGCGTAAAACCGTTAGCCCAAAAAGCACGACTAAGATTAGGAGTCCAACAAGAATGGGATCGATATGGATTCGGTCATACCAACGCGGTACCGCCGCAGCGGCAAGTTCGGGCACCTGGCGTTGAAAGTCTTGGTTCATTTTCCGTTAGTGCCCTGGGAGTACATTATCTGCTCGCTTGCTCGAGGAATTGGGGGTTCAGATAGGCATCGATCACTTCTCGCGCCACCGGTGCAGCCACAGAGCTTCCGCCGCCGCCATTCTCAACCAGGACTGCAACCGCTATCTTCGGATCCTCAACGGGGGCAAAGGCTATGAACCAGGCGTGTTTTCGATTGAGTTCCGACAGCTGCTCTTCGTCGTATTCTTCTCCCTGATAAATCTCCACCACCTGGGCGGTTCCAGATTTCCCCGCCATACGATACTCCAAGTTTTGCCCAATATAAGCCCATGCAGTCCCGTTGTTTCTATAGCCCTGGCCACCACGATGCACTACATCCTCCATAGCACTCACAACGAGGTCCCAGTCCGCCCCGGTCAAGCCCTCAATATAGCGAGGCTCACTCCGTTCTGCGGGCGGATAGTTGCCCACCTGCATGAGCATTTGGGGTTCAACAATGCGACCCCTATTTGCGATGATGGCCGCCACCGTCGCCATTTGCATTGGCGTTGCCAGTAAGTCGCCCTGACCAATACCTAAGTTGACCGAGTCCCCCGGGTACCAGGGCAGGTCTTTGTTCTCCCGCTTCCAGTCTGGGTTCGGCAGTAAGCCTTGAGCTGCTTGAGGTAGGTCCAAAGCAAAGTTCGACCCCAGTCCAAATTGGCTCACAAATTCGATGAAGGCCTCTATCTCCATGCGACTGGCCAGATCATAAAAATAGACGTTCGAGGACCGATAAATCGCCCGCCGCAAATCTACAATGCCCTGGCCACCCGTATCGTCTCTGGTCCAGGACCAATCTCGATAGACTCGCTCCTGACCAGGTAGACGAAACTCTCCTCGATCCTCGATTTCTTCTTCCCAGGTGGTGTTTCCCAGCGCAATCCCGCTCAGTCCCACAAGCGGTTTGAAGGTAGATCCCGGCGCATATTGACCGCTAATGGCCCGGTTAAAAAGTGGCGTGTAAATGGACTCACTTAACGCCCTGAACTCTGCCGTGTTCATGCCTGAAACAAAGAGATTAGGGTCGTAGGACGGCTCGCTTACCAGGGATAGCACGCCGCCCGTTGCGGGTTCCAGCGCTACGATGGCCCCGCGACGGCCCGCCAAGGCCGCGACGCTCGCCGCCTGTAGCCGGGCATCCAGGTGCAGCTTAATATTCTTGCCTGCCTCAGGCTCCTTGACCTCCAACGCTTCACGTATCCGACCATGGGCGTCTTTCTCTACTTTTTGGTAACCCACCTCTCCGTGGAGCTCTGGTTCGTAGAACGCCTCGACACCGCGTTTACCAATAAACTCCGTGGCGCTGTACTGAACGGTAGGCAGCTCGCGCAAGTCCGCAACGGTTGGACGCCGAACTGAGCCAACGGCATGAGCCGCTACGCTTTTTAGCGGGTAGTGGCGAACCAAGCGATTGATGACCTCGATCCCCTTGAGCCGGTGACGATTTACCGCGAGCACGGCCACCTGCTCAGCCGTCAGGCTGTCCAATAGCACCACCGGCGTACCCGGACGGTTACGAGCCTCGAGCCGTCGCTGAAACCCTTCCCTCGCATTGGGCGGTAATTCAAGTAGCTCGAGCACCAGCGCCAGCGACGCATCCATATCCTCGATTCGATCAGGCACGACGGCCAACAGCGGAGAGTTCTGATTGTCCGCGAGGATGGTGCCCTGACGGTCGAAAATCATGCCTCGGGGCGGCGCTAGGGTTTGCACCTGCAGTCGATTTTCATCAGAACGGTTTTTATACGTTGCGTGATCGTAGACCTGGAGCTTTATGAGCCGCGCTACCAGAACGCCCATCAACAGGAGCGTCAAAACGAAAAGAACTATCGCTCTCGCGACGAAGAGTTTCTTTTCCTGCTTCTGATCCTTTATGGCGAGTTCTACAGCCAAGGTTCACTCTCATTAGGGGCACGGCGCGACGCTTTATGATAACGGTTTAACGACTGCTTTAAACAGCAAGATCACGCGCTCTAAACCGTTACTCCCGGTGATAGGGATGCCCGGACACGATGCTCCATGCCCGATAGAGCGCCTCTGCCAGGATCACACGCACCATATAGTGGGGGTAGGTCAATGCGGAGAGCGATAGCCTACGATCCGCACGCGTCAATACGCTGTCCGCCAGGCCATCGGCACCTCCGACAACGAAGACCACATTACGTCCCGCGCTCCGCCAAAAGGACATTTCCTTTGCGAGACCGGCACTGGACATGCTCTCTCCCCGCTCGTCTAGGGCGATGACGCAATCCCCAGTCTGAATTAGCTTCAGCAAGCGTTCGGCTTCAAGCTGCTGACTCTTTCGCCCATCACCGCGATGCTTGGGCGCCGGAATTTCATGCAGACTCAGAGGCATTTCCCGGGGCATCCGTCGAGCATATTCCTCGAAGCCCGTCTTGATCCACGGAGGCATCCTACTGCCAATACAAATCACACGAAGATGCACCCTTTGGGCCTAGGTTGGGGAAGTTTCACTGTCGCTGGCGAGGGTCGACCAAAGACGTTCCAGCTGGTAAAACTCCCTGGCTTCATCGTTCATAACATGTACTAGAATATCTCCCAGATCGACCAGCACCCAGTCATAACTTTCCCTGCCCTCAATCCCCATAGGCTGCACGCCTACCGCCTTACAGGATTCGCTGGTGGTATCCACTAGAGCTTTCACGTGCCGATTTGAGTTGCCACTAACGAGCACCATGAAGTCGGTCATGGGCGTCATGGTTGCGACATCAAGGGCGACAATATTGACCCCCTTCATGTCCTCCAAGGCTGCTATCACGTGATCGCGCAGGTCGCTGGGGTTCAAAGACTATCCTCCTGATTCACATAGAGTTTTTGTTCGTCAATATAGGCGGCTACCGCTGGGTTAAGCCAATGATCAACCGCCCGGCCAAGCCTTAGGGCATCGCGAATCTGTGTTGCCGACAAATCCAGCATCGCTTCAGATAACTTTGCTATCTGGGTGTGATCTGGCGCTTCCCGAAGTGCCGTGAGGGCCGCTGGCTCGCAGCCACTGTAGCCCGGCCGCTGAAGAACAATCATATGGCACAGGGATATCAGCTGAGCCCAACGATGCCACTCTGTCAGCGTATCATAGGCATCTTCGCCCAAAATCCAGAAAAGTTCGGCGTCTGGATACTGCCCTTTGATACAGGCTACCGTATCCGCTGCATAGGACTTACCGGGACGATTCAGCTCGATGGGGTCGGCAATCAGGTGCTGCTCGCCCGCACACGCCAGCTCAAGCATGGCTAGACGCTGTTCTGGAGTAGCCTCAGGTGGGTGGCGATGACCAGGGCGTGCGGCAACAATCATGTGTACCTGGTCTAGACCCAGCTCTCGCTGAGCCACTCGCGCTGCGTGAATATGTCCGCAATGGATTGGGTCAAAGGTACCGCCAAGGAGTCCCAGACGCTGCGGCGGTGCTGGCATCATCGCCCCGCCACCTGTTCGTTAGAAAACCTAACGATGGCGTATCTCGCCGTTGCCATAGACCACGTACTTTTGAGAGGTGAGCCCCTCGAGACCCACTGGCCCCCGTGCGTGAATCTTGTCGGTGGAAATTCCGACCTCGGCCCCAAGCCCGTACTCAAAGCCGTCCGCAAATTGCGAGGAGGCGTTGACCATGACCGATGCAGAATCCACTCGGGCGATGAAATCCCGTGCATGTTCGTAATTGGTGGTGACGATGACATCGGTATGGGCTGATCCGTACTGGTTAATATGCGCTACGGCCATGTCTAGATCGTCTACGACGCGCACCGCAAGCCGAGGGCCTAAATATTCCTCCAGCCAATCCGCCTCGCTGGCATTATCCATGGGATATACCGCCTGGGCTCTTTCGCACCCGCAAAGGCTCACGCCTGCTGCGGTATATTGCTCGCCAAGCTTAGGCAGCAGGGTCGACGCCATGCTGGCATGCACAAGCAAGGTCTCAAGAGCGTTGCAGACCGCGAATTTTTCTACTTTTGAGTTGAACGCGATGGAAAGCGCCATCTCCTGATCTGCGGATTCATCCACGTAAACATGGCAAACGCCGTCTAGGTGTTTGATCACCGGAATCGTGGCCTCTCGACTAATACGATCAATAAGGCTCTTGCCGCCCCGAGGCACGATGACGTCCACGTAGCGGTCTAGCCTGATGAGCTCTCCGACCGCTGCCCGGTCCGTGGTATTGATAAGTTGAACGCAGGCGGATGGAAGCTGGGCAGATGCCAAGCCTTGGCTGACGCAGGCAGCAATGGCCTGATTGGAATGAAAGGCTTCTGTGCCCCCACGTAATATGCAGGCGTTCCCTGATTTAATAGTCAAACTGGCCGCATCTACAGTCACGTTCGGGCGCGACTCGTAGATCATGCCAATCACACCCAAGGGCACGCGCATCTTTCCAATTTGGATACCCGTCGGCCGATAGCTGAAATCAGACATCTCGCCAATGGGATCCCTTAGCGCATCCACCTGAAGCACGCCTTCAATCATTTTGTCGATGCCACGGTCATCTAGCGCCAGCCGCTCTACCAGAGGCTGATCTATTTGATTCCCCTCGGCGGCCTGCATGTCTTTGCCATTGGCTGCAATGATCTCCTTGCGGGACCCATCCAGAGCCTTGGCCACTGCCTGCAGCGCCTGGGACTTACTTGCGGAACTGGCGGCAGCGAGCACCCGGGATGCATCTCGAGCGGCGCTACCCACCCCCTGCATGTAGTTAACTAAATCTTGTTTCATGGCTTCATTATACGGGCTAACGTCTTCATTTTAAGTCTGCGCGATGGTGCTTGCGTCGGCTATTGCTGACAGAATTTCTCGACCAGACGCTGGAGTTCGGCCATCCGTTCTGCTGGCCGGTTGAGCTGAAGCAGGGCTTGCTTTATTTCTGGCTCAATAGGTAACAACTCGGCCAGGCGATAGCTGACAGAGCGCGCCTGCTGCATATCCACGTTGAGATTGAGTTGTTGGATAAGTGGGTGTTCCATCAGGTCCTTCAGCACCCCAACTAAGGGCGCGTAGTCATCGCGCATTTCACCCTTCGGCTCTTCCGGCACTAGGGTGACTTGCCCTCGTAACAGGCCATCTGGCTGCTGTGTTGTAGATTCTACGCTGAACTTGCGTCCACCCTGGGCAATGATGCCCAACAGCCCGTTATCTGCTTGATTGAAGTCAACGATTTCGGCCTGGGTACCGAAGCCAAAAATGTCTGGGACAGCAGGCCCCTGGTCTTCCTGACCTGCGGCCTTCATGACATCACTGCCGGACTTGAGCAGAACAACGCCAAAGGGGGAGTTTTCGCGCATGCACCAGCGGATCATATCCACGTATCTGGGCTCAAAGATGCGCAGCGGCAAGATACCCTCCGGGAAGAGGACCGTTCGCAACGGAAACAGCGGCATATTTTTTTGGGACGCCAACTGACGATCACCCGAACCTAATTTCACCTCTGCCATAGTCTTCTTCGTCTACCTTGTCTCACAGCCTGATACTCGCCCGTGCTGCCACTATATCCAGCAGCGAGCGCGGTGGCCAATAGCCGTTACGCTTTGTCGCCCAATCAGGGAGAATAAACTATCACCGGACCGGGCTGCTGGGTCCGTGACGATCAAAATATCGTTTGGGAATTCAGCCCTATGGATTGGATACAGGTCATCGTTCTCAGCCTCATTCAAGGCATCACGGAGTTTTTGCCGATTTCAAGTTCGGCACATTTGATTCTCCCTGGCCTGTTGACCGAGTGGCCCGATCAGGGCCTTGCGTTTGATGTGGCCGTTCACTTCGGAACCCTGGTTGCCGTAGTCGCCTATTTTCGAGGGCCACTGCTCACCATGGTGACGTCGGTGACGCCCCAGGCCTTGATTAGACGACCACCCTCGGACAAAGGGCGCCTCGATGAGGCCCGCCGCAATGTCCTGCTGCTTATCGTCGCAACGCTACCCGTCGTTGGCATTGGCGTCGTAAGTAAGGACTTTGTGGCGTCGAACTTACGCACCCTGCCGGTGATCACCGCCGCTACGTTGCTGTTCGCCGGCATGCTCTGGTACGCAGACCGGCGTCCGGGTACGCGGGCAACCTTAGACCTTCGAGATGCTTTGATCATCGGCCTTGCTCAGGCCGTGGCGCTCATACCCGGCACATCGCGCTCGGGGATCACCATTACTGCCGCGCTGCTGCTCGGTATCAGCCGAGTTCGCGCCGCCGAATTTTCCTTCCTGCTGGCCATTCCAACCATTGCAGGTGCCCAGCTACTGCTGACCCTGGACTTGGTCAGCGCACCGAATAGCTCTGAACTATTGCAGGCGGCCTGTGGGGCTCTGATTGCTGGTATCAGTGCCTATCTGGGCATTCACTTTTTTATCCGCTTGGTCAACGTAACGGGCATGTTGCCTTACGTGGTCTATCGAGTTGCCCTGGGCCTGACGCTGCTTGGCGTCATGGTTTTTTACTAAAACGGAATATCGTCCTCGATGTCCATATCATCTGAGAGCGTCGTTGTGCCACTGTCCAGCCCTAAACCCGATGTGGGCGGTGCCTCATTAAAGCTCTGGGGTGCGCTGCCAGCCATCCCGCTGGGGGGGGCCATATCGCCGCCGCCCATGCTGCCGCGACTATCCAGCATCTGTAGTTCTCGCGCATTAATCTCGGTGCGGTACTTCTTCTCCCCGTTGGCCTCCCAGCTGGAGGTACGCAGGCTGCCCTCGATATAAACCTTTGAGCCCTTCCGCAAATACTCCCCTGCGATCTCAGCAAGTCGAGCGAAGCAGACAATGTTGTGCCACTCGGTGCGCTCCTGCTGCTCTCCCGAGGTGCGGTCTTTCCAGCTTTCCGATGTGGCAATACTGAAGCGGGTTACGGCGTTGCCGTTTTGCGCGTATCGCGTTTCAGGGTCTCTGCCCAAGTTCCCAATCAGCATGACTTTGTTGATTCCACGAGCCATCTCGTACTCCAAGTAAATTCTCTCGTGCAGTGTAGAGCAAAGCACTGGCCGACCCAATTAGAAAGAACCCATTGCAGACATCAGCTACGTCCCTAGTCCCTGGATTTAAGTTGAACGCGGGACTGTTTACCTTGCTCGGGGCAGCGGATCACGTTATGTTTTTTCGCTTGTCTCAACCAGGCTTCACCTGTGGATACCATTTCAGTTCGTGGTGCGCGTACCCACAATTTACGCAATATTGATCTAGATATCCCCAGAGACAAGCTCGTTATCATTACCGGACTTTCCGGCTCAGGGAAGTCTTCGCTGGCGTTTGACACGCTCTATGCAGAGGGCCAGCGGCGCTACGTGGAGTCGCTCTCTGCCTATGCGCGGCAGTTTCTGTCGATGATGGAAAAGCCCGATGTGGATTTGATCGAGGGGCTCTCCCCAGCCATCTCCATCGAGCAGAAGTCCACGTCCCATAATCCTCGATCTACGGTTGGCACCATTACGGAGATTTACGACTATCTCCGTCTGCTTTATGCGCGCGTAGGCGAACCCCGCTGCCCGGAGCACGGCCTGGCTCTGGATGCTCAGACGGTAAGCCAGATGGTGGATCAGGTCCTGGAAAAGTTAGACGACCAGCGGATCATGGTGCTGGCGCCCATCGTCAGCGAACGCAAGGGGGAGCATCTTCACGTCTTTCAGGAACTGACCGCTAACGGCTTTATCAGAGCCCGAATCAACGGCCTGATCGTGGATCTGGATGATGCTCCGAACCTAGATAAGAACAAAAAACACACCATTGAGGCGGTCGTAGACCGCCTTCGTGTGAAAAAAGACGTCGGTCAACGCCTTGCCGAAAGCTTCGAAACTGCCCTTGGCCTTTCCGACGGCGTGGCCCTGGTGACGCGCATGGACGAAAAAGACGATGACGCCCTCGTCTTTTCCTCTCGATTTGCCTGCCCCACTTGCGGCTACAGCATTTCGGAACTTGAGCCGAGAATGTTCTCCTTCAACAACCCGGCAGGAGCCTGTACCAGCTGTGATGGACTTGGCGCGACTCAGTTTTTTGATCCAGATTTGGTCGTGGCCGACAGAGACCTCACCTTGGCCGAGGGCGCAGTAAGAGGCTGGGATCGCCGGAATATTTACTACTTCCACATGCTGTCGTCGCTTGCCAAGCACTTCAATTTTGATGTGGAAACACCTTTTAAAAAACTGAGCAAAAAAAATCAGCAGGTCATTCTCTACGGCAGCGGTCGCACTCGAATCGACTTCAGCTACAGCAACGATCGGGGAGACATTATTCGCAGGACCCATCGTTTCGAGGGTGTTCTCCCGAATATGGAACGCCGTTTTCATGAAACTGACTCCTCTATGGTGCGAGAGAATTTGCAGAAATATATGCGTGTTTCTGCTTGCCCAGCGTGCTCTGGGACTCGACTCAGGGAGGAATCCCGGAATGTTTTTATCGGCGATACCAATCTGCCCTCTGTCACCCACCAGTCCGTGGCGGATACGCTAGTCCACTTCAATAAGCTCAAGCTTCGGGGTCAGCGGGCCACCATTGCCGACAAAATCCTGAAAGAGATTAAGGCCAGGCTGCAATTTTTGGTGGACGTTGGCCTAAATTACCTCACGCTAGACCGCAGCGCTGAAACCCTATCAGGCGGGGAAGCTCAACGTATCCGACTGGCCAGCCAGATCGGCGCCGGGCTGGTGGGTGTTCTGTACATCCTCGATGAGCCGTCCATTGGCCTGCACCAGAGAGACAACGAGCGGTTGCTTGCCACCCTTGAGCATCTCCGTGATCTCGGCAATACGGTCCTCGTGGTGGAACACGACGAAGAAGCCATGCGCAAAGCTGACTACCTGATTGACATCGGGCCGGGTGCCGGCGTTCATGGCGGCCAGGTCATTGCTCACGGTAGCTACGAAGACGTGGCGAAGAACAAAAATTCGATCACGGGACAATTTCTGAGCGGGGTCAGAAAGATCGACACTCCCGCCCAGCGCACGGCGTTGAATCCTGAGCGGGTGCTGTCGTTAACCGGCGCCTCGGGGAATAACCTTAGGGACGTCACGGTGGCCATTCCGTGTGGTCTGATGACCTGCGTCACCGGCGTATCGGGCTCCGGGAAGTCGACGCTGATTAACCACACCCTCTACCCCATCTCCGCCACCGCGCTAAATAAGGCAACGACACTCAAGCCGCAGCCTTACGAAGGCATCCAGGGTCTCGACCTCCTGGACAAGGTTGTGGACATTGACCAGAGCCCAATTGGCCGAACCCCGAGATCCAATCCTGCCACCTATACGGGGCTCTTCACGCCCATTCGTGAGCTCTTCGCTCAAGTCCCGGAAGCCCGGGCCAGAGGCTATAAACCCGGACGCTTTAGCTTCAACGTGAAGGGTGGTCGTTGCGAGGCCTGTCAGGGCGACGGCATGATCAAGGTCGAAATGCACTTTTTGCCTGACATTTATGTCCCGTGTGATATCTGCAAGGGCAAACGCTACAACCGAGAAACATTGGATATTCGCTACAAGGGCAAAAATATCAATGAGGTGCTGGAGATGACCGTGGAGGACGCCAGTGAGTTTTTTGCCGCTGTCCCCATGCTGGCCAGGAAGTTACAAACGCTTAATGATGTAGGGCTTTCGTATATCCGCCTGGGCCAGTCCGCGACAACCCTGTCGGGCGGAGAGGCGCAACGCGTTAAATTGTCCAGAGAGCTGTCCAAAAGAGATACCGGATCTACGCTCTACATCCTCGATGAACCGACAACGGGCCTCCACTTCCACGACATCGCCCAGCTTCTAGAAGTCTTGCATCGGCTTCGTGACGACGGCAATACGGTCGTCGTTATCGAGCACAATCTTGATGTCATCAAAACCGCGGATTGGGTGATCGATATGGGTCCAGAGGGCGGTTCAGGGGGTGGGCAGGTTGTCGCCACCGGCACGCCCGAACAGGTCGCGAAAAACAGGAAGTCTCATACCGGACGATTCTTGAAGTCCGTCCTCGCCTAGGCCGGCTGGGGCTACAGGCAGGCGCGCAGGGCGCTTGTGCAGAGCTGGATATTCTCTTGGCGAGCGGAGTAGCCCATCAGACCGATTCGCCAAACCTTACCTGCGAACGCGCCCAGTCCAGCACCAATTTCCAGATTAAAGTCTGTCAAAAGTTGCTTCCGCACGCTGGCTTCGTCCACGCCCTCGGGCACTTTGACCAGGTTCAACTGGGGAAGCCGGCAGTCGCTATGCACAACAAAATCCAAACCCAGTCCGGTCAGATTCTCGGCAAGAGACGCATGCATGTCGCGGTGCTTTTGCCAAGACTGCTCCAGCCCTTGCTCCTGCACCATCAGCAGCGCTTCATGGAGTCCATACATCGCATTGACCGGGGCCGTATGGTGATAGGTGCGGGCACCTTCCCCTTCCCAATAGGCCATCAGCAAAGACACATCGAGGAACCAGCTCTGTACCGGCGCATTGCGAGCCCGAACACATTCTGCAGCTGCTTCGCTAAAGGTGATGAGGCTGATCCCCGGAGGCGCAGAGAGGCACTTTTGAGTGCCAGAATACGCAACGTCTACCTGCCAGGCATCTACCTCAAGGGGCACGCCGGCGAGCCCCGTCACGGAATCTACGATGGTCAGGCAGTTATGCTTCTTTGCCAGGGCGCAGAGCGTTTTGACGTCTGAACAGACGCCAGTTGAGGTCTCCGCATGGACCATGGCTACAATCTTCGTTTCAGGGTTTGCGGCCAGCGCTGCACTGAGCTTTTCAGCGTCGACTGGCGTGCCCCACTCATCTTCAACGGTCACCAGCTCTCCGCCCATACGCCTGACGTTTTCCGCCATACGCATGCCAAAGACGCCGTTGATGCAGACAATAACTTTGTCGCCCGGCTCTAGCAGGTTAGCAAAAGACGCTTCCATGGCAGCCGATCCGGGTGCGGACAGCGGCAGCGTCAGTTTATTTTGCGTGCGAAAGGTCTGACGCATCAGCACCTTTATTTCTTCCATCAGACCGATGAATTCTGGGTCCAGGTGACCGATCGTGGCCTTTGCCATGGCGCCGAGCACTCGGGGGTGAACATCTGAGGGCCCAGGACCCATTAGCGTGCGCGGCGTGGGATGGAAACTTGTATTCATTGGCGTTTTATTAGCCTTTTTTGTCTTCTTCGTTCTTGGCTTCGTCCTCTTGAGAGGACGCTTCTTGATCGGCTGCTTCAGCCTGTGTTTCGGATTCTGCTGTCTCCGATGAGGTGGCCTCTGCTACCGTCTCTGTTTCTTCCTCGGCCTTCAGGTCCTCGGCTTGGGGCTCCTCGGCTTGGGTTTCTTCCGCAGGCAGCGCTTCCGCTGCTGCATACTCTTCATCAAGCGCTTCGTCCTCAAGTATCGGGCGGTCTACAAGCTCCACATATGCCATGGGTGCAGCGTCACCGCTCCTAAAACCACACTTCAAAATGCGCGTATAGCCTCCAGGCCGATCTTGATAGCGAGGGCCCAGCTCGCCAAACAACTTGCCCACCGCAGACTTGCTTCGTGTGCGAGAGAAAGCCAAGCGCCGATTTGCGACGGAATCTTCCTTAGCTAGTGTGATCAACGGCTCTGCGACCCGTCGCAGTTCCTTCGCCTTTGGTAAGGTGGTCTTTATCACTTCGCACTCAATCAGCGACGTCGCCATATTTCTAAACATGGCCTGCCGATGAGAACTCGTGCGATTTAAGTGTCTGCCACTCTTTCGATGACGCATTTTTCTTTCCTGATTCTCTTATCGCCGCCGGGTTCATTCCGACGGCACAAACTTACTAGATTCTGCCGCCGTGCAGGTTTGCAGGGGGCCAATTTTCAAGGCGCATGCCCAGGGACAGACCGCGTGACGCTAGTACATCCTTGATTTCGGTAAGGGACTTCTTGCCCAGATTCGGTGTCTTCAACAGCTCCACTTCCGTGCGCTGGATCAGGTCACCAATGTAGTAAATGTTTTCTGCCTTGAGACAGTTCGCTGACCGTACCGTGAGCTCCAAATCGTCTACGGGACGAATCAGGATTGGGTCAACCTCGTCTTCCTTCTCTTCTACAACTTGCTCGCTTTCATTGTCTAGGTCGACGAACACGGCCAGCTGATGCTGTAGGATGGTGGCTGCCCGACGAATCGCTTCCTCTGGGTCGAGGGTTCCATTAGTTTCCAAATCCAGAATAAGCTTATCCAGGTCGGTTCTTTGCTCTACTCGGGTGCTTTCCACGCTGTAGGAGACTCGTCGAAGCGGGCTGTATGATGCGTCGAGCCGAAGGACACCGATGGGCTTGGTTTCTTCTTCACCCGTTTCACGAGCGTCCACGGGCACATAGCCCCGACCGCGAGTCACGCGCGCTTCAATCCTAATGGACCCTTTTTCATTCAGGGTACAGACAACGTGGTCTGGGTTTGCGATCTCGATATCCTCTGAAAGCTGGAAATCACCGGCCGTTACAGCGCCAGCGCCTTCCTTCACCAGCGTGATGACCCCTTCTTCCTGGTTGTGCATAAGCACACTGATATCTTTGAGATTAAGCAGGATATCAATGACATCCTCCTGTACGCCGTCTAGGGCGCTGTATTCATGCAGAACACCGTCTATTTGTACTTCTGTGATGGCGCACCCAGGCATGGAGGACAGTAGAATCCTGCGCAGCGTATTCCCTAGCGTATGGCCGAACCCTCTTTCCAGGGGCTGCAAGGTCACCTTCGCGCGGAACGCGCTATTGGACTCAACCTCAATATTTGTTGGCGTTAGAAATTCGTTTGCCAGTTGTGACATATGGTGTCTCCTGCAGGCGCTAGGCGCTTCCAATTACTTAGAGTAGAGCTCGACGATCAAGTTCTCGTTGATTTCAGCCGGCAATTCTTCGCGATCCGGTAAACGTTTAAAGACGCCGGTAAACTTAGCGGCGTCCACATCGACCCAATCAACCCCCCCGCGCTGGCCTGCGAGCTGCAACGCAGCTGCTATACGAAGCTGGCCGC
This sequence comes from Gammaproteobacteria bacterium UBA7376, assembly GCA_002470275.1. GTDB lineage: Bacteria > Pseudomonadota > Gammaproteobacteria > Pseudomonadales > Azotimanducaceae > UBA4421. Next base: position 41,677 of record DKNY01000045.1, read on the forward strand.
GAGATTTCTCCGCTACTGCGACTACATCGTCAGGCTTAACTTGATAGGAGGCGATGTTTACCAAGCCTCCATTGACCGTTATCGACTTGTGGGAAACCAGTTGGCGGCTCTCCGCTCGAGTTGAGCCGTACCCCATACGGTACACCACGTTATCTAAACGACTCTCCAGCAGCTTCAACAGATTCTCGCCCGTGGCGCCCTTCTTCCTATCCGCTGTCTTGTAGTAATTACGGAACTGCTTTTCTAACACCCCGTAAAGCCGCCTTACCTTCTGCTTTTCACGCAGCTGAACTGCGTAATCAGACAGCCTCCCACGACGGATTCCGTGCTGACCAGGTGCGTTGTCTATCTTGCACTTGGAGTCGATGGGGCGAACGCCGCTCTTTAGGAAGAGATCCGTTCCCTCTCTGCGACTGAGCTTTAATTTTGGGCCTAAATAGCGAGCCATACCTTATTTCTCCGTTCGAATTCTTTGGTCGCTGCGATGGCTATACGCGACGGCGCTTCGGGGGACGACATCCGTTATGCGGAATTGGCGTCACGTCAGCAATGCTGTTGATCTTCAATCCTGCGCTGTTGATCGCACGAACTGCAGACTCGCGACCAGGTCCTGGCCCTTTAACAAAGACGTCTACGCTTTTCATGCCAAATTCAGCGGCCACCTGACTTGCCCGCTCGGCCGCAACCTGGGCCGCATAGGGCGTACTCTTCCTTGAGCCTCTGAATCCAGAGCCCCCGGACGTTGCCCAGCTCAGCGCGTTGCCCTGACGGTCAGTTATCGTGATGATCGTGTTGTTGAAGGAGGCGTGGATATGCGCCAGGCCATCAACCACGGTACGTTTTGCTTTCTTTCGTTCCGCCATTTTTTTGTCCTACTTGCGGATAGGTCTACGCGGTCCCTTCCGGGTGCGCGCATTCGTTTTCGTTCTCTGTCCATGCACTGGCAGGTGGCGGCGATGTCGCATCCCTCTGTAGCAGCCCAGGTCCATCAAACGTTTGATATTCATTGACGTTTCGCGGCGAAGGTCCCCTTCAACCGTCATCTTGGCGATCTCATTTCTGAGCGCATCCAGATTCGCTTCGTCCAGCTCGCCCATCTTGGCGTCTGGTTTTACACCCGCTTCTGCACATATTTTATCTGCAGATGTGAACCCTATTCCGTAAATATAGGTCAACGAAACACGTGCGTGTTTGTTATCCGGGATATTGATTCCGGCGATACGTGCCATTTATACGCTCCGTCTTAAACTTAGTGGCATTTCCCTAACCCTGGCGTTGCTTATGCCGAGGTTCGGCACTACAGATCACTCGCACGACACCGTGGCGCTTGACGATCTTGCAGTTACGACAAATTTTCTTAACTGATGCTCTGACTTTCATATTTCCACTCGCCTGACGCCTACTTGCGTCGTCCATAATTTTGCAGCTTCGACTTCTCCATTAGCTTTGCGTACTGGCTGCTCATGAGATGCGACTGCACTTGGGACATAAAGTCCATGGCCACAACAACAACGATCAGCACTGCGGTCCCGCCAAGCTGGAACGAGGTATCAAAAAATACGACCATGAATTCGGGAAGCAGGCACACTAACGTGACGTACAAAGACCCAAACACCGTCAAGCGCGTAATCACATCATCAATGTGCTTGGACGTCTGCTGTCCGGGTCGAATGCCCGGTACATAGGCACCCTGACGCTTAAGATTGTCCGCGACATCCTTAGGGTCAAACATGATCGCCGTGTAGAAAAAGCTAAAGAAGATTATGCCCGCTGCGAACATCATGATGTAAAGGGGCTGTCCCGGAGAGAGTACGAGCGCGACCTGCTGGAGGGCGCCCATGCCTGGGTTATTCCCAAACCAGGTGGCCATAGATGCGGGTGCCAGGAGTAGGCTAGACGCGAAGATCGCTGGGATCACACCGGCCATATTGATTTTGAGGGGCAGGTGGCTGCTTTGTGCTTGATAGACGCGGCGTCCCTGCTGCTTCTTCGCATAATTTACCGTGATGCGCCGCTGGCCTCGTTCCACCCGGACAACAAACCAAACGACGGCGATAGCCAGTGCAGCCATGGCCAGCAGGGCAATGATGTTGATGCGTTCGAGACGTGCTGCTTCAAACATCTGGCCGATTGCTGCAGGGAAACCCGAAACAATGCCCGAGAAGATAAGCAGCGATATACCGTTGCCCACCCCACGCTCGGTGATCTGTTCGCCCAACCACATCATGAAGATCGAACCTGTCACCAGGGTCAGCGTGGCGACAAATACAAAGCCGTAACCGGTATCGAAGGCCAAACCCTGATTCCCCAGCGTGACCGCTAAGGAGGTCGCCTGGATCAGCGCAATACCCAGCGTCAGAAAACGGGTCGCGCGCGTGATTTTTCGTCGACCGGACTCCCCTTCCTTTCGCCACTGCTGGAATTCAGGCCACATCATCGTCAGAAGATTCATGATAATGCTGGCGGTGATATAGGGAATAACGCCAAGAGCCAAAATACTCATGCGCTCCCAGGCACCACCTGAGAACATATTGAAGAGTTCTAGGATGCCGCCCTGATTTTGATTAAACAGAGCCTGCAGCTGAGCAGGATCGATACCGGGCACCGGGATGTGCGTGCCAATTCGGTACACCAGCAGCGCGATCAGCACGAAAAGCAGGCGACTGCGGAGTTCCGCTGTCCCTGCCTGATTCCCTGCCAACTGGTTGGCCATGTCTTGCTGATTTCGTGCCATTTAACTGTCTACTTCAATCCTAGCTTCGCCGGCCCTATGCCGACGTCTCTTGGCTTACGCCGCCACCTGCGGCTTCGATAGCGGCCTTCGCGCCCTTAGTGACCGTCACATTGGCGTCCTCTACTTTGAACGCGCGACTAATTTCACCGGATAACATGATGCGTGCGCGCTTCATGTCACGACGTACTACGTTGGCCTGCTTTAAGGTTTCTAGAGTCACAGAGTCCCCCTCTACCTTATTCAACTCACCGAGACGGACCTGAGCCGTCACCAGACCGATGCGCGACCGAAAACCAAACTTGGGAATTCGCATTTGCAAGGGCAGCTGACCACCTTCAAACCCTGGGCGGACACCGCCTCCGGAGCGTGCCTTCTGCCCCTTCTGTCCTCGGGAAGCAGTCTTACCCCAGCCTGACCCAGGCCCACGGCCTACTCTGCGCTTGGCCTTGTGGCTGCCTTCATTGGGATGCAAATCGTTCAGATGCATTAGGATTCTCCCTCTACGCGCACCATGTAGTTGACGCGATTGATCATGCCCCTGACCGATGGTGTATCTTCCACGGTGACGGTATGCCCTATTCGACGCAGCCCTAACCCAGCAACACAAGCCTTGTGATTCTTGAGCCTACCAATGGGACTCTTGGTCAGGGTTACGGTTACTGTCTTGTCACTCATAGCTTTTCCTTAATACGTCGCTCTCGCCATCAGGCGATTACTGAGTCGACATCCTTTCCGCGCTTTTCCGCGACCCGCTCAGGCGACCGTATGCCGGTGAGCGCTTTAAACGTCGCATGTACGACGTTTACCGGATTAGTTGAGCCATAACACTTGGCCAGTACGTTCTGAACGCCAGCGGCTTCAAGCACAGCCCTCATGGTTCCTCCCGCAATGACGCCGGTACCCTCTGATGCAGGCTGCATATAGACCTTTGACGCCGCATGGCGCGCAGTGGTCGCATACCATAGGGTGTTGCCGTTTAAATCCACATCCACCATGTTGCGGCGTGCTGCCTCCATGGCCTTTTGAATCGCTGTAGGCACTTCCCGGGCCTTACCGCGCCCGAATCCAACCTTTCCGTTTCCGTCGCCAACGACCGTTAGCGCGGTAAAGCCGAAGATTCTGCCGCCCTTTACGACCTTGGCAACACGGTTAACCTGGACCAGTTTTTCGACCAGTCCCTCTTCTCGAATTTCTTCTGTATATGCCATCTAAAACTCCAGCCCACCTTCTCGCGCCGCATCCGCTAGCGCCTTGATTCGACCGTGATATTTGAACCCTGAACGATCGAAGGCGACCTTTGTGACACCCTGCTCCTTCGCCCGCTCGGCGATGAGTACTCCGACCTTAGTTGCCGTCTCTACATTGCCAGTCTTCTCGCCGCGCAGGGACTTATCCAGCGTAGACGCCTGAGCCAAGATTTTGTCTCCGTCCGGGGAAATCACCTGGGCGTAGATATGACGCGGCGTGCGGCAAACGGATAACCGCGTGGCGCCTAGCTCGCGCATCTTCATGCGTCCGCGTCTTGCCCGCCTCAGTCTGCTAACCTTTTTCTCGTTCATCGTAAAACCACTTTCCTCAATATTGGTTGCGCCAGCTTTAGCGTGTTCACGCTGGCGACCTTGACCCGCTCTGGGCTTGGCCCATCAACCCCTATTTCTTTTTCGCTTCCTTACGTCGGACGTACTCGCCCGCATACCGGACACCCTTACCCTTGTAGGGTTCAGGCGGACGATAGGCGCGTATTTCCGCACAAATCTGTCCTACTCGCTGCTTATCCACGCCGGAGACAACAACTTCTGTTTGGCTGGGCGTCTGGACATCCACATCCTCTGGGAACATATATTCCACTGGATGAGAGAACCCGAGCTGCAGGGTCAGTTTCTTACCCTGGGCCTGTGCGCGATAACCAACGCCCTGAAGTTCGAGCTTTTTTTCAAACCCTTGGGTAACACCGGTAACCATGTTCTGCACCAGGGCGCGCATGGTGCCCGCAAGTGCCTTGGACTGGGTGTCCTCGTTCCTTGCTTTAACCAGCAGGACATCGCCTTCATGAACCAGCGAAACTGCTTCATGAACGGCAAAGGCCATCTGCCCCTTGGCACCCTTCACAGAGACATCCTGGCCGTCGAGCTTCACATCTAAACCAGAGGGTACTTTTACCGGGTTATTCGCTACGCGAGACATTTTGTTCTCCTAAAAGACCGTGCACAGCACTTCGCCACCAATACCCTGGGCACGAGCTGCTTTATCCGTCATCACACCTTTGTCGGTGCTTACGATGGCCACGCCTAACCCCCCTCGAACCTGTGGTATGGCGTCGCTATCCCGATAAATACGCAATCCTGGCCGGCTCACGCGATCTATCTCTTCAATAACCGGAGCCCCCTGAAAATATTTCAGACTCACCGTGACTACTGATTTGGCGTCATCGGTGGCCTCGTATCCCAGCACGTAGCCTTCCTCTACCAGCACGTCCAAAATGGCACGCTTGGCCTTTGAATTCGGCATGGAGACGGATACGTGCCCGGCTGATTGGGCATTTCGGATTCGTGTCAACAAATCTGCTATGGGATCTTGCATTGTCATGATTACTACCTACCAGCTCGCCTTAACCAATCCAGGAACGTCCCCGCGCATGGCTGCTTCGCGAAGTTTGTTGCGCGAAAGTCCGAATTTTCGATATACCCCGTGTGGCCTACCGGTCAGCCCACAGCGTCGCTGTTGACGGACACGGCTCGCGTCACGAGGCTGCGCCTGAAGCTTAAGCTGGGCCTCCCAGCGCTCGTCGTCGGAGACAGAGCGATCAGCAATAATCGCTTTCAGGGCGTCTCTTTTGGCCCCAAACTTCGCGCGCGTGCGATCGCGCTTTTTCTCTCGCTCAATCATGGAACGCTTTGCCATAGCTCTTTCTTTCCCTAGCTTCGAAACGGAAACTTGAACGCTTTCAGTAGCGCCAGTGCCGACTCGTTAGTTGCTGCCGTCGTGGTTATACAAATATTTAGGCCACGAATTTTGTCGATTTTGTCGTAGTCGATTTCTGGGAAGACGATCTGTTCCGTCAAACCCATACTAAAGTTCCCACGTCCATCGAAGGACTTAGGATTCAGTCCACGAAAGTCACGGATACGCGGGATAGCAATGCCAACCAATCGCTCTATAAAGTCGTACATGCGTCCCTTGCGAAGGGTGACCTTGCAGCCGATGGGGTAGCCCTCGCGGATTTTGAACCCGGCTTCTGACTTGCGTGCCAGGCAAATGACCGGCTGCTGCCCCGCTATGGCGGTCATGTCCGCTACTGCGGCATCCATAATTTTCTTGTCGCCAATCGCCTCGCCCACCCCCATGTTCAGGGTGACCTTGGTGATCTTTGGCACAGCCATGGGGTTCGCAACCCCCAACTCACTCTTCAGCTGTGGCTGTATCTCGCTGACATAATGCTGATATAGGTTGGACATTCTTAGTCCTCGATCTCTTTGCCGTTTGACTTAAAGAAACGCACCTTCTTGCCGTCTTCGACACGCAAGCCTACGCGATCCGCCCTTTCGTCCTCGTGATTCCAAATAGCCACGTTGGATACCTGGATGGGTGCTTCCTGCTCCACGATCCCACCCTGCTCCCCTGCATTGGGATTTGGCCGCTTGTGCTTCTTGACCATATTTATGCCGGCCACCATCAGTCGGCCATCCTTCATGACGCGCAGCACCTCACCGCGGCGGCCTTTATCGCGCCCAGCTATCACAACCACTTCGTCACTCTTTTTGATCTTCAACATGCCGACTATCTCTTACCCTTACTCTTGTTCGCCGTTTCGTATCAAAGCACTTCAGGTGCTAAGGAAACGATGCGCATAAAGTTCTCTGTTCTAAGCTCACGGGTCACAGGCCCAAAAATCCGGGTGCCTACCGGCTGTTTTTGCTGGTTCAGAAGCACGGCTGCGTTTTGATCAAATTTTATCAACGATCCGTCAGGTCGACGCACGCCCTTTCGCGTCCGTACAACCACCGCATCCATCACCTGGCCTTTACGCACCCGACCTCGGGGAATCGCTTCCTTTACCGTGACCTTGATGATGTCGCCAATGCCCGCATAGCGCCGGTGGCTTCCGCCAAGCACCTTGATGCACTGGACCTTTCGCGCGCCGCTGTTGTCGGCGATTTCTAGCATGGTTTCTGTCTGAATCATTGCTTGCTAGACCTCCGTGGCGCGAACATCAACGCTCTTCAGCGTCCAGGTTTTTGTCTTTGAGAGCGGCCGACATTCGACAACCGTCACCGTATCCCCAACCTTGCAGTCGTTGGTTTCGTCATGAGCATGGATCTTGGAGGATTTCCGAACGTACTTGCCGTACACCGGGTGCTTAACGCGGCGCTCGACCTTGACCGTTATCCCCTTCTCCATCTTGTCACTCACCACGACGCCAGAGACGGTGCGCGGATTCTTTTGCTCTTCTTGCCTTACTTCAGACATTGCTGCTTTCCTTCATCACCGTCTTTACGCGGGCTATGTCTCGTCGAACCTCTTTGAGCAGATGACTCTGCCCAAGCTGGCCGCTTGCCCGCTGCATGCGTAATGAGAAGTGCTCACGCTGCAAACGCAGGACTTCTGCGTGCAGTTCCTCTTGGCTCTTCTCTCTCAATTCTTGAACCTTCATTACATCGCCGTCCGTTTAACAAATACGGTCTTAAAGGGCAGTTTTGCCGCGGCTAGCGTCAACGCTTCGCGAGCTACCTCCTCGGACACGCCCTGCATTTCATAAAGCACCTTCCCTGGCTGAATCAGGGCCACCCAGTACTCGACGCTTCCCTTACCCTTACCTTGGCGCACCTCAAGAGGCTTTTTGGTAATCGGCTTGTCTGGAAAAACCCGTATCCAGATTTTTCCGCCACGGCGAATACGTCGCGTCATGGCTCGACGACCGGCCTCGATCTGACGCGCCGTCATACGACCACGGCCCACGGCCTTTAGTCCGAACTCACCGAAGCTCACCTTTGATCCGCGAAGCGCCAGACCGCGGTTACGGCCCTTATGCTGCTTTCTAAACTTGGTTCTTTTTGGCTGTAACATGTCGCTCGTTCACCAATGCCTATGCTTGTTGTGTGGTGGTCGCGAGCGGCTGCGTGCCAATCACCTCACCCTTAAATATCCAAACCTTGATACCGAGGATCCCGTAGGTGGTCTCTGCCTCATAGGTGGCATAGTCGATATCTGCGCGCAATGTATGCAGCGGCACACGACCCTCGTGATAGACCTCGGAGCGGGCAATCTCAGCCCCTCCAAGACGGCCAGCCACGCGCACCTTGATGCCCTCGGCCCCCAGGCGCATGGCGTTCTGAATTACACGGCGCATGGCTCGGCGGAACTGGACCCGGCGCTCTAGCTGCTGCGCGACGTTCTGTGCCACAAGACCTGCGTCAAGCTCTGGCTTCCGTATTTCTTCTATATTGACATGCACCGGCACACCCATCATTTTCGACAGCTGGGATCGAAGACGCTCAACGTCCTCGCCCTTCTTCCCAATAACGATGCCCGGCCTCGCGGTGTGTATCGTTACCCTTGCCGTCTGGGCTGGTCGCGCAATCTCGATCCGTCCAACCGATGCGTCTGCAAGCTTCGCGCGCAGGAAGTCTCGGACTTCCAGGTCGTTAAGCAGGTAATTCGCATAATTTTTCTTATCGGCAAACCATACCGAGTTGTGATCTTTAACGATCCCAAGGCGAATACCGGTTGGATGTACTTTTTGGCCCATAGTGTTCTCTTACTCGCTGTCTGAAACCGTCACGGTGATGTGACAGCTCCGCTTAAAGATTCGATCCGCTCGTCCCTTGGCACGAGGACGAATACGCTTCATGGTCATGCCTTCGTTGACGTAAATTTCAGAAATCCGTAAATCGTCTACGTCCGCGCCTTCGTTGTGTTCTGCATTGGCGATCGCTGATTCCACTGTCTTCTTCACCAAACCCGCACCCTTGGTAGTGCTGAAGTTAAGTATGTCGAGCGCATCAGATACCTGCTTCCCCCTAACCTGGTCCGCCACAAGACGAACTTTTTGTGGAGAAATCTGAAGCCTTTTTGCTATCGCACTTACCTGCATAATCCCTTTCTCCTAGCTGCCTTAACGCTTGGCTTTCTTGTCAGCCGCGTGGCCGCGATAGGTTCGCGTTGGCGCAAATTCACCAAGCTTATGTCCGACCATGTCTTCGTTGATCACCACAGGGACATGCTGACGTCCGTTGTAGATGGCTATGGTCAGCCCTACCATCTCTGGCATGATCATCGAACGACGTGACCAGGTCTTGATCGGTCGCCGCTCGTTATTCTCCACTGCCTTTTCCACCTTCTTGAGCAGATGGGTATCGACAAATGGGCCTTTAAATAATGATCTTGGCACTTACCGTTCTCCGTCTATCGCTTGCCACGGCGGCGAACAATCAGGTTGTCCGTCCGCTTGTTTTTACGTGTCTTGTACCCCTTGGTTGGCATGCCCCAGGGTGATACCGGATGACGGCCACCAGAAGTTTTACCTTCTCCACCACCATGCGGGTGATCCACTGGATTCATCGCCACACCACGAACTGTTGGTCGGACACCTCTCCAGCGTTTGGCGCCAGCCTTCCCGAGGGACCGCAGGCTGTGCTCTGAGTTTCCAACCTCGCCAAGCGTTGCCCGGCACTCACTGAGTACTCGGCGCATTTCGCCAGAGCGCATACGGAGCGTCGCATGGGAACCTTCTCTCGCTACTAGCTGGCAGGAGCCGCCTGCACTGCGCACCATCTGGGCACCCTTGCCGGGCTTTAGTTCAACACAATGAATCACGCTACCTACCGGTATATTTCGCAGTGCCATGGCGTTGCCGGCTCGAATAGGTGCAGAGGCACCGCTCATCAGTGCGTCCCCGGGCGCTACGCCCTTGGGCGCGATAATGTACCGCCGCTCCCCATCCGCGTACTTAAGCAGGGCGATGTTAGCGGTTCGATTTGGATCGTATTCCAGACGCTCTACCGTTGCTGGTATGCCATCTTTGCTGCGTTTCCAGTCAAGGATTCGATAATGCTGCTTGTGGCCGCCACCGCGGTGCCGCGTCGTTATGCGCCCCGCATTGTTGCGTCCGCCGGTCTTTGATTGCTGGCTCAGCAGGGGCTTGTAGGGGGCACCCTTATGCAGCGTTGAGTCAACGACCTTTACAACGAAGCGTCGACCTGCCGATGTCGGTTTTGATTTTACAACAGCCATGGTCCTACCCTTGCTCCGCCATCATGTAATCGATTTCTTGCCCTTCGGTCACGGTGACGTAGGCCTTTTTCCAGTTTTTCTTGCGTGACTGCCCTCGTGCCGTGCGCTTCACCTTGCCCTTCACGTTTGCCGTGGTGACCTTGGTAACGGAGACTTTGAAGATAGACTCGACGGCCTCTCGTATTTCAGCCTTGGTCGCATCCGTAGCTACTTTAAAAGCGTACTGATTGGCAAGATCGCCTAAGATCGAGACCTTTTCGGAGATATGCGGCTCGCGCAAAACGGTAAACATTCGCTCTTGGTTCATGCCAACACTCCTTCGAGTTTTTTAAGTGCCGGCACGGTGATGAGCACCTTGTCATGGCTGATCAGGCTTACGGGATCAAGCCCTTCTACGTCCCTGACATCTAGCGCCTTTACATTGCGCGAGGCCAGGTGCAGGTTCTGATCGACCTCCTCTGACACAATGAGCGCACTGCTGATATCCAGCGCCTTCAATTGCCTCAGCAGGTCCTTTGTCTTCGGCGAATCCACCTCGAACGACTCCACGGCGATCAGGCGTTCTTGCCGAATCAATTCGGACACGATGCAGCGCAACGCACCACGGTACATCTTGCGGTTGACCTTGGTGGAGTGATCCTGGGGTTGGGCCGCAAAGGTAACGCCACCCGTTCGCCATATGGGCGAGCGCGTGGTTCCCGCTCGAGCGCGCCCGGTGCCTTTTTGACGCCAAGGCTTCTTGCCGCCACCGCTCACGGCGGAGCGATTCTTGTGAGCACGAGAACCCTGGCGAGCCCCTGCCATATAGGCTACGACAACTTGGTGCACCAGCGCTTCATTGTACTCTCTGCTGAATGCGGTATCGGCGACCTCTACGCTGCCGCCATCTACTGCGAGACTAAGATTCATTCGGCTTCTCCTGCCGCTTTCGTTCCGGCCCGTGCCTTCACCGCGGGACGAATACAAACATCGCTACCCGGGGCTCCCGGTACGGCACCCTTTATTAGAATGAGGTGACGCTCTTCATCGACACGAACGATCTCTAGGTTTTGGGTCGTTACGCGCGCATTTCCCATATGGCCGGACATCTTCTTGCCCTTAAATACACGGCCAGGTGTTTGACATTGGCCGATGGAGCCAGGCGCACGGTGGGAGATCGAGTTACCGTGGGTATTGTCCTGCCCTCGGAAGTTCCAACGCTTGATGGTGCCGGCGTAGCCCTTACCCTTAGAAGTTCCCTGAACGTCCACCGACTGTCCTACGGCGAACTGAGAGACGGTCAATTCGCCCCCAACGCTAAGCTCGGCCACTTCTTGGGAGCGGAATTCCCAGAGCCCGCGCCCGGTACCCGCACTGGCCTTCGCAAAATGGCCTGCCATCGGTCGGTTGACGCGGCTGCGTCGTCGCTCACCGGTGGTCACCTGCACTGCCGAGTATCCGTCGACATCGTCGCTTTTGATCTGCGTGATGCGATTAGGCTCAGCTTCGATCACGGTTACGGGCACTGATACACCATCTTCATTGAAGATCCGCGTCATTCCGCTCTTTTTTCCTACCAATCCGATTGCCATTGGTCTTTCCGCCTTGCTACCGCCGTCCTAATCTTCAACGTGCAAAACCCCGGCCCTCTGCCCTGTTTGGGGAGAGGGTCGAGGCTCGGCTCGCGCCCATCGTCGGTCCCCTATCGGGACCCTTTGGTATGACCTATGAGGTCAGTCGCCGCTACTGCGTTACACGACGGACCTAGTTCAAACTAATTTGTACTTCTACCCCGGCGGCCAGATCGAGCTTCATCAGCGCATCCACCGTCTTTTCCGTGGGTTCTACAATATCCAGGAGTCTTTTATGGGTTCGAATCTCGTATTGATCACGCGCATCTTTGTTAACGTGCGGGGAGATGAGCACCGTGTAGCGCTCCTTTCGTGTTGGCAGCGGGATAGGCCCTCTGACCTGAGCACCCGTACGCTTTGCTGTATCTACGATTTCCTGCGTCGACACATCAATTAAGCGATGATCAAACGCTTTCAAACGAATACGAATGCGCTGGTTCTGCACTGACTATCTCCAACCCAATTTAATGACGCTCGCCTCTGCCATTTGCTAGCAAAGCTTGAGCATTTCCTCCTGTTAAAGAGCACCCTAACAACCAGGGTTCTGCCAAGGGTTTCCTCAATCCTCCCCTTGGCGGGGAGCGAACTATACAGAGTCATTTGCCCAGTCGCAACAATTGCCTTAACGGCGCGTCCCCATACGCTGCATCACGGCGTCTGGCACATCTGCATACTTTAGAAACTCCATGGTGTAAGTCGCTCTGCCTTGGGTGCTGCTCCGCAGGTCGGTGGAATAACCAAACATCTCCGACAGCGCCACCTCGGCTTTAACAACCTTGCCACCAGAACGATCTTCCATGCCAATGATGATGCCCCGCCGACGATTAAGGTCGCCGACCACATCCCCCATATAGTCCTCCGGGGTAACCACTTCTACTGCCATAACCGGCTCCAACAGCACCGGGTTGGCATTTAGCGCTGCTTCTCGAAGCGCCATCCCTGCCGCGATCTTAAAGGCCATCTCCGACGAGTCTTCCTCATCAAAGGATCCATCTACCAAACTTGCGCGAATACCCATCATTCGGTGCCCGGCGAGAACGCCATTTCGCATCTGATCTTGGATGCCTTGATCCACGCTTGGAATGAACTCGCTGGGAATTACGCCACCACTGATTTGATCAATAAACTCATAGCCATAATTGCCGTCTTCGTCTTTGAGTGGCTCAACCTTGAGTCGAACATGTCCATATTGTCCGCGGCCGCCAGATTGACGAATAAATTTTCCCTCTTGCTCCTTCGCCTCGCGGATGGTCTCTCTATAGGACACCTGAGGTTTTCCAATATTTGCCACAACGCCAAACTCTCGGCTCATTCGGTCAACGATGATCTCGAGATGCAGCTCGCCCATGCCCGAGATAATCGTCTGTCCCGTTTCTTTGTCTGTTTCTACCCGGAAGGACGGGTCTTCTTGAGCTAGCTTTGCTAACGCCTGAGTGAGCTTGTCCTGGTCGGCTACCGACTTTGGCTCCACGGCGACGGCGATAACCGGCTCGGGGAATTCCATTCGCTCTAGCGTTATCGCCTCCTGCTTTGCGCAAAGGGTCTCCCCCGTTGTCACATCCTTGAGTCCAATCGCCGCAGCGATATCACCGGCCCGGACTTCCTCAATTTCATTGCGATTATTGGAGTGCATCTGCACCATCCGACCGATTCGTTCACGCTTGCCCTTGATCGGGTTAAATACTTGATCGCCGGTGCGCAGCACGCCCGAATAGACGCGAAAAAAAGTTAGGGTCCCAACAAAGGAGTCCGTTGCGATTTTGAAGGCCAAGGCGGCGAAGGGGGCATCATCCCGAGAGGGGCGATCTGCCTTGCTTCCATTAGGCAGCTCTCCCTCTATGGCTGGCACCTCCGTTGGTGCAGGCAAGAAGTCGATTACCGCGTCTAGCATGGACTGAACGCCTTTATTCTTAAAAGCCGATCCACAAGTCGCAATGACAATCTCATTGGCGAGTGAGCGCAGCCTGAGCCCTTCCTGAATCTCCGTTGGACTAAGCTCGCCGGTCTCTAAATACCGCTCCATTAGATCGTCGTTTGCCTCAGCAGCGGCCTCAACCATTTGCTCTCGCCAATGCGCTGCCTCTTCTGCAAAGGCCTCAGGAACGGGATCGCTTTCAAAAGACAAACCCTGATCTGTAGCATCCCAACGAATCGCCCTCATGCCGATAAGGTCAATCACGCCCTGAAAGCTTTCTTCCTGCCCCATGGGTAGCTGGATTGTGACCGGGGTAGCCCCCAGGCGCTCCTTGATTTGGGATAAAACGCCTTGAAAATCTGCACCCTGCCGGTCCATCTTATTGACGAAGACAATTCTAGGCACCTGATACTTGTCGGCCTGTCGCCAAACGGTCTCTGACTGCGGCTCCACTCCAGAGGTGGCGCAAAAAACCACCACTGCGCCATCAAGCACCCGCAAACTGCGCTCCACCTCGATGGTGAAATCTACGTGCCCGGGGGTATCTATGATGTTAATGCGATGTTCGTCGAACTGTTGCCGCATCCCGCGCCAAAAGCACGTGGTGGCGGCCGAGGTGATGGTGATGCCGCGCTCTTGCTCTTGTGCCATCCAGTCCATGACGGCCGCGCCGTCATGGACCTCTCCCATCTTATGCGAAAGGCCGGTGTAGAACAGAACGCGCTCGGTGGTCGTCGTCTTGCCCGCATCGACATGGGCCACAATGCCAATATTCCGATATCGATCTATTGGCGTGCTGCGGGACATGCTGATCAGCCTAGGGTTACTGGGTTGAGTGTCTAGTACCGGTAGTGCGCGAAGGCTTTGTTTGCATCGGCCATACGGTGCGTATCCTCACGCTTCTTAACGGCGCTACCGCGGCCGTCAGAAGCATCCATCAACTCACCCGCTAATCGCGCTGCCATGGATTTTTCGCTTCGGACGCGAGCACTGTCCACCAGCCAGCGCATGGCTAGGGCGTTGCGCCGGGATGGCCGCACTTCCACGGGGACCTGATAAGTTGCGCCACCCACTCGACGTGATTTGACTTCTACCATAGGCGCAATGGCGTCTAGGGCTTTCTCAAAAACTTCGATTGGATCGGCACCGTCTCGCTCCTGAACGCGGTCTAGCGCCCCGTACACGATGCGCTCGGCTACCGCTTTCTTACCACTCACCATGACATGATTAATGAACTTGGCGAGGACCTGATTATTGAACTTAGGGTCGGGAAGTACTTCCCGTTTTGCGACAACGCGACGTCTTGGCATGTTTTCTCCTTGCTTCAGGTCTTCCCCTCATCCAACAGAGGGGCCTTACTGAGAACGGGTTTACTGGTTTTCTTTACTTCGGCCGCTTGGCACCGTACTTGGAGCGACCCTGTCGGCGATCTGCAACACCTGAGGTGTCCAGGGAGCCACGAATTGTGTGATAGCGAACGCCAGGGAGGTCTTTGACCCTACCGCCCCTGATCAGGACAACCGAGTGTTCCTGCAGGTTGTGGCCTTCTCCGCCAATGTAGGAGGTCACTTCGTAACCACTGGTCAAGCGCACGCGGCATACCTTTCTCAAAGCGGAATTAGGCTTCTTAGGAGTGGTGGTATAAACCCGGGTGCATACTCCACGACGCTGCGGACACGCCTGAAGTGCGGGCACTAGGTTTTTTACAACTTTCCGCTTACGCGGCTTTCTCACTAGCTGGCTAATTGTTGCCATATCTCTCTACTTTCTCCTGTTTTTGCCGCTCTCTCAGCACTGGGCTGAGATGTCGGTCTCCGCTGGCGAAGGGCGGGCATTCTAATCATCACCCGCTCGTTTCACAAGCCTCTTTACCCTCGCCCTTGGCAGCCTACTCCGAGTCTTGCGCTGACAGCGCCTCACTAAGCGCCTGCTCGATCTCGTCTGCCGTCACGCTTTCACGACCGCCTTCGAGGTCAATCTCTTTCTGACGACGCCTATCCGCATGGTAGGTAAGCCCGGTACCCGCTGGAATCAATCGTCCAACCACGACGTTTTCTTTCAGACCGCGCAGGAAGTCCTGCTTTCCGGTTACCGCTGCTTCGGTCAGAACTCGAGTCGTCTCCTGGAAAGAGGCCGCCGAGATGAACGACTCTGTTGCAAGTGATGCCTTGGTAATACCCAGCAACAGCCGTTCAAACTCTGCCGGTGCCTTGCCTTCGGCAACGAGTGCTGCGTTAGCTTCGCGTACGCTCGTATATTCGATCTGCTCGCCACGGATGTATTCTGAGTCTCCCGAGTGCGTGACTTCCACCTTGCGCAACATCTGACGAACAATCACTTCGATGTGCTTGTCGTTAATGGTCACGCCCTGGAGTCGGTACACTTCTTGAATCTCGTTCACAATGTACTTCGCCAGTTCCTCAACGCCCTTCAATCGAAGGATATCGTGCGCGCTGAAGGGACCATCACAAACCGTTTCACCGCGTTCTACCTGCTCTCCTTCAAACACGCCGATGGTGCGCCACTTGTGAATCAGCGTTTCCACCGGATCGCCTCCAGGAGGCGTCACCACCAGACGGCGCTTGCCCTTGGTCTCCTTTCCGAAGGATACGGTTCCCGTGGCCTCTGCGAGAATCGCAGGTTCCTTAGGTTTACGAGCCTCGAATAGGTCAGCAACCCGGGGCAGACCACCGGTGATGTCACGCGTTTTCGATCCTTCCTGGGGAATTCTCGCGATGATATCTCCGATACCGATCTTGGACCCATCCTCCATATTGAGAATGGCGTCGCTAGGCATGAAGTAATTTGCGGGTACCTCACTTCCGGGCAGCATGACTGCACCACCCTTGGTATCGACCAGACGAACGGCTGGACGAAGATCCTTGGCGGCACTGGGCCGGTCCTTGGGATCAAGCACCGTGATATTGGTGAGACCCGTTAGTTCATCTGTCTGACGGTTCGTGGAGAGGCCTTCTTCCATTTCTTGGAACTGAGCCACCCCGGAGACCTCCGCCACGATGGGGTGTGTATGCGGGTCCCACTGAGCAATAACTTGTCCTGGATCCACCTGATCGTCTTCCGCAACGGAGATCACCGCGCCGTAGGGCAGCTTGTAACGCTCCCTTTCACGACCGTGCTCGTCTGCCACGGCGATGGCACCGGAACGCGATACCGCAACCAATTCACCTGATTCTCTGGATACCGTTTTCAGGTTATGCAGGCGTATCGTTCCGCCGTGCTTGACCTGAATGTTATCAACGGCCGTCGCCCTGGAGGCGGCGCCGCCGATGTGGAACGTACGCATAGTCAACTGAGTGCCGGGTTCCCCAATGGACTGGGCGGCGATCACGCCTACCGCCTCTCCAACGTTAACCAAGTGCCCACGAGCCAAGTCGCGACCGTAACAGGCGCGGCAGACGCCGTGGGGCGTTTCGCAGGTAATGGCGGAGCGCACTATCATTTCATCGACGCCCATTTCGTCCAGTCGATCTACCAGCGCTTCATCAATCAGCACGCCACGTTCAATCAATAGGGTCTTACCATCCGCCGCAAAGATGTCATCGGCAACGGTACGACCCAGTACTCGCGCACCAATAGGCTCCACTACATCGCCGCCTTCGATAATGGCTGCGGTATGCAGACCCGCTCGAGTGCCGCAATCGTCTTCGGTTATCACAACATCCTGAGCCACATCCACCAAGCGCCGGGTCAGATATCCCGAGTTAGCCGTCTTGAGCGCCGTATCGGCTAGACCCTTCCGTGCTCCGTGGGTAGAAATAAAGTATTCGTTTACCGTTAACCCTTCGCGGAAGTTCGCGGTGATCGCATTTTCGATAATGCTGCCATCAGGGCGGGTCATCAGACCCCGCATCCCTGCCAGCTGTCGAATCTGGGCTGGTGAGCCCCGAGCGCCTGAATCAGCGTAGATATAGACCGAGTTAAAGGACGATTGTTCTTCCTCCTCACCCTCTCGGTTGATCACACTTTCTTTCGAGATACCGTCCATCATCGATCGCGCCACCAGATCATTGGCTCGCGACCAAATATCTACCACCTTGTTGTATTTCTCGCCCTGGGTAACCAAGCCCGAAGCATACTGCGACTCAATCTCCGCAACTTCGTCTTCCGCTTCGCCAATGATCCTGCTCTTGGCGTCTGGGATTACAAAATCCTCCACACCGATAGAGGCGCCTGACGCAGTGGAGTGTGCAAAGCCCGCGTACATCAATTGGTCGGCAAAGACGACAGTCTCTTTAAGGCCGCATCGCCGATAGCAATCATTAATAAGGTTAGAAATCGACTTCTTGTCCATAACCTTGTTAACCATGCTAAAGGGCAAGGTATTGGGCACGATGCCGTAGAGCAAGGTTCGACCCACGGTAGTGTCGTACAACGTGGTTTTAGCATGCATTTCACCATGCTCGTCCACTTCCTGCTCCTGAATACGAACCTTCACCTTGGCGTGCAGGTCTACCTGCCGAGAGTGATACGCACGGTGCGCTTCGTCGCCGTTGGCGAATACAAGGCCCTCCCCTCGCGCATTGACGTTTTCTCGAGTCATGTAGTAGATGCCCAATACAACGTCCTGGGACGGCACGATAATAGGCTCTCCGCTTGCCGGCGACAGAATGTTGTTTGTCGACATCATCAAGGCTCGGCTTTCTAACTGAGCCTCAAGGGTCAGCGGCACGTGTACCGCCATCTGGTCGCCATCGAAATCTGCGTTGTAGGCACTGCAGACTAGGGGGTGCAGCTGAATTGCCTTACCTTCAATGAGCACAGGTTCGAACGCCTGGATGCCAAGGCGGTGCAGAGTGGGTGCTCGGTTTAACATCACCGGATGCTCGCGGATCACCTCAGCCAGGATGTCCCATACTTCCGGGGTCTCCCGCTCAACCATCTTCTTCGCAGCCTTGATTGTTGTCGCAAGCTGTCGGTCCTCGAGCTTGCCAAAAATGAAGGGCTTGAAGAGTTCTAATGCCATCTTCTTTGGCAGGCCACATTGATGCAGGCGAAGGGTAGGCCCAACCACGATCACCGACCTGCCTGAGTAGTCAACGCGCTTGCCGAGCAGGTTCTGACGGAAACGACCCTGCTTACCTTTGATCATATCGGCCAGTGACTTAAGCGGCCGCTTGTTCGAACCAGTAATGGCCCGACCGCGCCGACCGTTGTCCAACAACGCATCCACAGATTCCTGAAGCATGCGCTTTTCGTTGCGCACAATGATGTCTGGCGCAGCCAAATCCAAAAGACGCTTCAGGCGGTTATTTCTATTGATGACTCGTCGATATAGATCATTCAGGTCTGACGTAGCAAAACGCCCGCCATCCAGTGGCACCAGCGGCCGCAAGTCCGGTGGCAATACAGGTAGAACCGTCATGATCATCCATTCGGGCTTATTACCCGATTTGACGAATGCCTCCATCAGCTTCAAACGCTTGGAGAACTTCTTAATCTTAGTTTCCGAGTTGGTCGCCGGAATCTCTTCCCGAAGGAGCGCAACCTCTGCATCCATATCCAGGTTGAGCAGAAGCTGCTGTACTGCCTCAGCACCCATTCGTGCATCAAACTCATCACCGTATTCTTCGATCTTGGTGAAGTACTCCTCGTCCGACAGCAGCTGTCCCGTCTCCAGGTCTGTCATTCCCGGATCGATGACCACAAACGACTCGAAGTAGAGCACGCGCTCGATGTCCCTGAGCGTCATATCGAGCAACAAACCAATACGGCTTGGCAGCGATTTCAGGAACCAAATATGCGCCGTAGGACATGCCAACTCGATATGCCCCATGCGTTCTCGACGCACCTTAGTCAGGGTGACTTCAACACCGCACTTTTCGCAGATAACGCCTCGGTGCTTGAGTCGCTTGTACTTGCCGCAAAGGCACTCGTAGTCCTTCGTTGGTCCAAAGATTCGGGCGCAAAAAAGTCCGTCCCGTTCGGGCTTGAACGTACGGTAGTTGATGGTTTCTGGCTTTTTAACCTCACCAAAGGACCAGGACCGAATCATCTCAGGAGACGATAAGCCAATCCGTAACGAGTCAAACTCGTCCGTGCCACCCTGCGCTTTCAATAGATTAAGTAAGTCTTTCACGATCTTTCCTCATATTCTTTTAGCGACGCCGTCGCGATAACCTTCCACCGACCTCGTTTATTCGGTTTCCAGCTCCACGTTGATCCCTAGCGAGCGAATCTCTTTGACCAGAACATTGAAGGACTCGGGCATCCCCGGCTCCATCTTGAAGTCTCCATCCACAATATTCTTGTACATCTTCGTACGACCGTTCACGTCGTCCGATTTGACGGTGAGCATTTCCTGAAGGGTATAGGCTGCGCCATATGCCTCTAGTGCCCAGACCTCCATCTCTCCAAAACGCTGCCCGCCAAATTGCGCCTTTCCACCCAGGGGCTGCTGGGTCACCAGGCTATAGGAGCCTGTGCTTCGGGCATGCATTTTATCGTCGACCAAGTGGTTGAGCTTAAGCATGTACATGTAGCCGACGGTGACGGGTCGATCAAATGCGTCACCCGTCCGGCCGTCATACAAGGTCGCTTGTCCGCTATTCGGCAGGCCCGCGATATCGAGAAGCGCTTTGATCTCAGCTTCTGCCGCGCCGTCGAAAGCCGGGGTGGCGAAGGGCAGACCCTTGCGCAGATTCCCTGCCATTTCCAGCACTTCAGCATCGCTCAATGACTTGAGATCAACTGGCGTGCCTCCGACTTGGTTATATACCTGGTCTAGGAACTTGCGTATCTCAGCGACCTTCCCATGCTCCTCGATCATCTCGTTGATCTTGTCGCCCACGCCGCGTGCCGCCCATCCTAAGTGCGTTTCCAGCACCTGGCCCACGTTCATGCGCGAGGGAACCCCAAGGGGGTTGAGCACAATGTCTACGGGCTCGCCTTTCTCATCAAAGGGCATATCTTCAACGGGCATGATGACCGAGATCACACCCTTGTTGCCGTGACGGCCCGCCATCTTATCGCCAGGTTGAATTCGGCGCTTGATAGCCAGATAGACCTTGACGATCTTCAGCACGCCGGGCGCCAAATCATCGCCAGTTTCGATCTTGCCGCGCTTATCCTCATAAAGAGCGTCTAGGTTCTCCTTGCGCTCCTGGAGGTGAGCCTCGGCCCGCTCGATCTGCTCGTTCAACGCATCGTCTTTCATGCGAATTCTGAACCAGTCATCTTTGGGCAGCTCGGCAAGGTATTCCGCAGTCACTTCCTTATCCTTGCCCAAATCTGGCGCGCTCGCCGTCTTCTGGCCAACGAGTGCACGCTGCAAACGCTCGAAAGTCGCGGTCTCGATAATCCGCATCTCATCGTTCAAATCCTTACGAATCTGAGCCATCTGAGATTGCTCGATGGCACGAGCACGGTCGTCTTTCTCCACCCCGTCTCGCGTAAAGACCTGAACATCGATCACGGTACCCTTGACGCTACTGGGCACGCGCTGTGAGGTGTCCTTTACGTCTGATGCCTTTTCTCCAAAAATCGCTCGCAAGAGCTTTTCCTCAGGTGTCAGCTGAGTCTCGCCCTTGGGCGTAACCTTGCCTACCAGAATGTCGCCGGCACCTACCTCGGCGCCAATATAAACAATGCCGGATTCGTCCAGCTTAGAGAGCGCACCCTCCCCGACATTCGGGATATCACAGGTAATCTCCTCTGGCCCGAGCTTGGTGTCTCGAGCGATACAGGTAAGTTCCTGTATGTGAATGCTGGTGAACCGGTCCTCTTTTACAACCCGCTCGGATACCAGAATCGAATCCTCGAAGTTGTAGCCATTCCAGGGCATAAAGGCGATGCGCATGTTCTGACCCAGCGCCAGCTCACCCATATCAATGGAGGGGCCGTCCGCCAGGATGTCGTTTTTGCCAATCTTGTCGCCGGGCTTTACCAAGGGACGCTGATTGATGCAGGTGTTTTGATTAGAGCGCGTGAACTTGGTGAGGTTATAGATGTCCACACCTGCGTCCCCGGCTTCGACTTCCGCATCGTCGACGCGAACCACGATGCGGCTAGCGTCTACGCTGTCGATCACTCCACCCCGCCGCGCGATAACGCAAACGCCCGAGTCGCGGGCCACATTGCGTTCCATACCGGTACCGACCAGCGGTTTCTCAGCTCGCAGGGTAGGTACTGCCTGACGCTGCATATTAGATCCCATCAATGCCCGGTTCGCATCATCATGCTCCAGGAAGGGAATCAGCGAGGCCGCAACACTCACCACCTGCTTGGGTGAGACGTCCATGAAATCTACGTTTTCGATAGCCGTCTTGGTGAACTCGTTCTGATGCCGGACGTCAACCACTTCTTCCGTGAACTTACCCTTGGCGTCAATGGGTGCACTGGCCTGAGCAATAACGTATTGCGCTTCATCAATGGCAGACAGGTACTCAACCTCCTGGGTCACGACGCCGTTCACAACCTTGTGATAGGGCGACTCCAAAAAGCCATATTCGTTCGTTCTCGCGTAGGTCGCCAAGCTGTTGATCAAGCCAATGTTGGGCCCTTCGGGCGTTTCAATGGGACATACACGCCCGTAGTGAGTGGGGTGTACGTCGCGAACCTCAAAGCCCGCCCGCTCCCGCGTCAGACCCCCTGGCCCTAGAGCAGATACGCGTCGCTTGTGGGTTACCTCTGACAGTGGGTTGTTCTGGTCCATGAACTGTGACAGCTGGGAGGAGCCAAAAAACTCCTTGACCGCTGCTGCTACAGGCTTGGCGTTAATCATATCTTGAGGCATCAGCCCCTCTGACTCCGCCAGGCTAAGGCGTTCCTTAACGGCCCTTTCCACGCGGATTAAGCCCACTCGGAACTGGTTTTCTGCCATCTCGCCAACTGAACGAACCCTTCGGTTGCCCAGGTGGTCAATGTCATCCACGGAGCCCTTGCCGTTACGAATGTCGATCAGCGTCTTCAGCACGTCAACGATGTCTTCGCGCGAAAGAACCCCACTCCCTTCGATCTCGTCACGGCCTAATCGACGATTAAACTTCATGCGGCCAACTCCCGAGAGATCATAGCGCTCGGTCGAGAAAAACAGGTTGGCGAAGAGATTTTCTGCTGATTCCTTAGTGGGCGGCTCGCCGGGACGCATCATGCGATAGATTTCAACAAGCGCCTCGAGACGGTTACTGCTGGGATCAATCCGCATGGTGTCGGATATAAAGGGTCCACAGTCCAGGTCATTGGTGTAGATGGTGTCGAACTCGCTGACCTGAAGCTCAAAGAGCTTCTCGAGCACCTCAGTGGTGATCACCGTGTTGCAAGGCACCGCGATTTCTCCGGTGGATTGATCCACGATGTCTTTTGCCGTCACCTGCTCCAGCAAGTATTCGCTTGGCACAGCAAGGGTTTTCATGCCGCTGTCGTCCAGCATACGCACGTGACGCGCCGTTATACGTCGGCCTGACTCAACGATTACCTTTCCATCAGCACCTTTAATGTCGAAGGTTGCAACATCTCCACGCAGGCGCTCTGGAATGAGCTCGATGGAAACCTGCTCCCCGGCGATCTGAATTTTGTTGGTCTCAAAGAAGGTGCTAAGGATCTCCTCACTGGAATACTCGAGGGCACGCAAAATGATGGACGCCGGCAGCTTCCGACGCCGGTCGATGCGAACAAAGACAGCATCCTTGGGATCGAATTCGAAGTCTAACCAAGACCCTCGGTAAGGAATGACCCGGGCATTGTATAGCAGCTTGCCGGATGAATGCGTCTTACCCTTGTCGTGATCAAAAAATACGCCGGGAGAGCGGTGCAGCTGGGAAACAACAACGCGTTCCGTGCCGTTAATCACAAAGGTTCCGTTATCGGTCATAAGGGGTATCTCACCCATGTAGACCTCTTGCTCCTTCACGTCCTTAACGGTCTTGTTGGAGGATTCCTTATCGTAGATGATCAGACGAACTTTGACTCTTAGTGGTGCTGCGTAAGTGATGCTTCTCAGCACACACTCCTTCACATCAAATACTGGATCCCCTAGCTGGTAATCCACGTATTCGAGGGCCGCATTCCCGGAGTAACTCACGATTGGGAACACTGACTTAAAGGCGGCGTGGAGGCCTGATTCGCTGCGATCCTCTGTCGAATCAACCTGCAAAAATTTGTTATAGGAATCCACCTGGATGGCTAGCAAATACGGCAGTTCCATCATTCCAGATAATTTGCCGAAGTCTTTCCGGATGCGTTTCTTTTCGGTGAAGCTATACGCCATGCCAATCTCCTAATATCCAAATCTCGATACAGGTATACGCGGTGCTCTTATCCCACGCATAAAAGGCCAGAGCCGGCAACCGCACCACGTGCGATCGCCAGGTCTAGCCGATTTAAGTCAACAACAAGGTTGGTAACAAGCCGCTACTTGAGCTCGACGGTTGCGCCAGCTTCTTCAAGCTGCTTCTGCATGTCAGCCGCTTCGTCCTTGCTCACGCCTTCCTTAACCGCTGAAGGGGCTTCGTCCACCAATGCCTTGGCTTCTTTCAGTCCAAGACCGGTGATAGCGCGAACTGCCTTGATCACGTTCACTTTCTTCTCGCCAGCAGATGTCAGCATCACGTTGAATTCTGTCTGTTCTTCTGCTGCCGCTCCGCCAGCATCACCGCCGCCCGCAGCAGCCGGTGCCGCAGCTACTGCCGCCGCAGCGGAAACGCCAAATTTTTCTTCCATATCGGAGATAAGTTCAACTACCTCCATCACGCTCATTTCCGCGATCGCATTCAATACGTCGTCTTTCGTAAGGGCCATTTCCATTCTCCTAATTTGTTAAAGCGATTCTGAGGGCTAGCCTTCTGCCTCTTTCTGTTCTTTGACAGCAGCGATCGTGCGAACCAACTTGCCTGGAACCTCGTTAAGAGATTGAGCAAGCTTGACGATGGGGGCCTGCATCACGCTCATCAGCATTGAGCGGGCCTCATCCAGGGTCGGTAGCTTGGCGACTCGATCGAGTTGATCGGCACCGAGCAGGTCTCCTCCAATGGAGAGGGCCTTGACCTCCAGTTCATCAAAGTCTTTCGCATAATCCTTGAGCAACCTTGCCGCCGCACCCGGATCCTCCTGAGAGAACGCCAGTAGCGTTGGACCCACTAGAGCATCGTTTAGACACTCGTACTCGGTTCCTTCGACCGCTCGCTTGACCAGGGTATTTCTGACCACTCGCAGATAGACGCCCGTCTCGCGTGCCTTAACACGCAGTTCAGTCATCTCTGCCACAGTCAGACCCCGGTAATCCGCGAGGACTGCCGACAAAGCTGATGCGGCAGCTTCATTGACCTCAGCAACGATTTGTTGCTTTTGTTCAAGCCTTAATGCCACGTGCTTCTCCTTCTTAGGCTTCCCACCCACTGGGTGTTCAACCTGGCTTCGTTCCTGATCTTTCGATCAGGGTTTTCGGCGAGCCTCTTTCGCTTTATCAACGGTCAGTCTGAGACTGACACATCTAAGGCGGAGACAACGCAAATCCATATTGATTTATGGCCCTGCGTCCATCGCTGTTACCAGCGACTCACCATCTGCGTAGGTCATTAAGTTCTCGACGGACAAGTCCGTATCAAACTCCTACGGTTTTTGACGGCTTGAGGCCGACAGTATCGGCCTCCACCTCCAAATCTTTTCCTTCCTTGCAGCCTATACCTCCAAAGAAGCCTGATCGATCGCTACCCCAGGCCCCATTGTCGTGGAGAGGGTCACTTTCTTCAGGTAAATGCCCTTTGCCGATGCCGGTTTCGCCTTCTTGAGGTCCGTCATCAGGGCTTCAATATTTTCTCTTATCTGTTCCACCGCGAAGCCTACCTGGCCAACGCTGCCGTGGATTATCCCAGCCTTGTCTGTGCGGAACTGGACTTGACCGGCCTTTGCATTCTTGACGGCTGTTTCTACGTCTGGGGTGACCGTTCCAGTTTTTGGATTAGGCATCAGACCTCTTGGACCCAGCACCTTACCCAACTGCCCAACGACTCGCATGGCATCCGGTGTTGCAATCACAACGTCGAAGTCCATCTCACCAGCCTTGACCTTGTCAGCCAGATCGTCGAAGCCGACGATGTCTGCACCAGCCGCCGTTGCCTTATCTGCATTGTCTCCCTGGGCAAAAACCGCCACACGAACCGTCTTACCCGTACCGTGAGGTAACGTCGTCGCTCCGCGCACCACCTGATCGGACTTTCGCGGGTCCACGCCAAGATTGATGGACACGTCAAATGACTCTTTGAATTTGGCCTTGGACAGATCATTCAGCAGGGCAACCGCTTCGTCGATGTCGTAGCTTTTGTCGGCATCCACCCGTTCGGCTATAACCTTCATTCTTTTGCTTAGTTTTGCCACCTAGACCCCCTCCACATCAATACCGGAAGCACGTGCCGTTCCCGCGATTGTGCGTACCGCAGCATCCATATCTGATGCGGTTAAGTCCGGCATCTTCAACTTGGCGATCTCTTCCAGTTGCTCTCTATTTACTTTGGCTACCTTGACCGTATTGGGTGTTGCTGAACCCTTGGCAATACCCGCCGCTTTGCGCAGCAATACCGCTGCGGGTGGCGTCTTCGTAACAAAGGTAAAGGATCGATCCGCATAAACCGTAATCACCACGGGGATCGGTAGGCCTTGCTCCACAGACTGGGTCTGCGCGTTGAACGCCTTGCAAAAATCCATGATATTCACGCCATGTTGCCCCAGGGCAGGGCCAACCGGTGGGCTTGGGTTTGCCTGCCCGGCTGCCACCTGCAGCTTGATGTAGGCATCTACTTTCTTAGCCATTCTTACTCCTTATGGGTGCCAGCGTGAGGCCTTCTTGCATGCCATCACTCCCCGATTTGTATATGACTCCCGGCGGCTAACCAAGAGTCTACCTTTCGCTAGCCTTTTTCTACCTGACCGAAATCAAGCTCGACTGGCGTTGACCGTCCAAAAATCGTCACCGCTACCTGTAGGCGACTCTTTTCGTAGTTCACCTCTTCCACAACGCCATTGAAGTCGTTGAAGGGGCCATCCGTTACCCGGACGATTTCACCCGGCTCAAAAACGGTTTTCGGCGTGGCTTTCTCACTACCCGCGGCCACTCTATCGAGGATGGCCGCAGCCTCTCTTGGCGATAAAGGCGCAGGTTGGTCGGCTTTGCCACCAATAAAGCCCATGACCCGTGGCGTTTCCTTAACAAGGTGCCAGGTGTCGTCATTAAGCTCCATTTCTACCAGAACGTAACCCGGAAAAAATTTTCGCTCGCTACGACGCTTTTGGCCACCACGCATTTCAACCACTTCTTCCGTGGGCACTAGAATCTCACCAAAGCTATCCTGGTGGTTTGAGAGCCCAACTCGCTCTATCAATGCGCGGGCCACGTTTTTCTCAAACCCAGAGTAGGCGTGAACCACATACCATTGCTTCGACATCTACGACTACCCGATTATGGAGCTGATCGCCCACCCTAGCAGAGAATCAAGTCCCCAGAGAATGAGCGCGAATATAAACACCAGAACGATGACTACCAACGTCGTCTGAGTCGTCTCCTGGTTTGTCGGCCAGACCACACGACGCACTTCAATGCGCGCTTCTTTCATCAAGCTCCAGATGCCGCGCCCACGTTCCGTTTGCACGGCAATCAATGCCGAGACAATGGCCAATGTAATCAATGCGACAACGCGGACCAACAACGATTCGTCCTGGTAGTACCAGTTACCGTAAACGCCACCTGCGAGCAGGGCAACGACGACCAGCCACTTTAACCAGTCTAAGGAACCCGCAATGCCTTTTTCAGTACTCGTTGCCACTTAACGTCCCTAATCTTTACATCTGTCTACGCCACCTGACATTGTTCCTCGCCATGAGGTGTCTAAGGTGGCAGGCCAGGAGGGAATCGAACCCCCAACCTGCGGTTTTGGAGACCGCTGCTCTGCCAATTGAGCTACTGGCCTTTAGCCCGAACTCTCCCTTCAAAAGCAACGGCCCTACGTGTTTTCTAAGACGACTCGGGAGCGCCCAAGCACTCCCGAAACACGCGGCCATTTCCGCTGCTCTTGCAACCCCGCCGGGCGAGGTATCGTAAGAGCCTAGTCGATTACCTTGGCAACAACGCCAGCACCAACGGTTCGGCCGCCTTCGCGGATAGCGAAGCGCAACCCATCATCCATCGCGATGGGGCAAATCAGCTCAACAACCATTTTAATGTTGTCACCAGGCATAACCATTTCAACGCCCTCAGGCAATTCGCAAGCACCGGTCACATCCGTTGTTCGGAAATAAAACTGTGGGCGATAGCCTTTAAAGAATGGCGTATGGCGGCCGCCTTCATCCTTAGAAAGCACGTACACCTCAGCTTCAAACTTGGTATGCGGCGTAATTGCGCCAGGTAACGTGAGAACCTGACCGCGCTCAACTTCCTCGCGCTTGGTACCGCGAAGCAGCACGCCAACATTTTCGCCCGCACGACCTTCATCGAGCAGTTTGCGGAACATTTCTACACCGGTACAGGTTGTCTTGGTCGTATCTTTGATCCCTACAATCTCAATTTCATCGCCGACCGTGATGATGCCCCGCTCGACACGACCCGTCACAACGGTGCCTCGACCAGAGATGGAGAAGACGTCTTCAATGGGCATCAAGAAGGGCTGATCAACAGCACGCTCGGGCTCTGGGATAAAACTATCAAGCGTTTCAACCAGCGTCTTGACGGCGGTAACGCCCAGTTCATTGTCATCCTTACCCTCGAGCGCCATGAGCGCGCTGCCCATGATAATCGGCGTGTCGCCCGGAAAGTCGTATTGCTCCAGCAGGTCGATGAGTTCCATCTCAACCAGTTCTTTCATTTCTTCGTATTCTTCCGTGCCAACGCCGCCGCAATCGTCAGCGAGCAAGTCGGCCTTGTTCAAAAACACGACAATCTTTGGTACGCCGACCTGACGGGAAAGCAGGATGTGCTCACGAGTTTGAGGCATCGGACCGTCCGTCGCGCCGCAAACCAGAATTGCGCCATCCATCTGAGCAGCACCGGTAATCATGTTCTTCACATAGTCGGCGTGCCCAGGGCAGTCCACGTGCGCGTAATGGCGGTTTTCGCTCTCGTATTCAACGTGGCTGGTCGCGATAGTAATACCACGCTCTCGCTCTTCCGGCGCGTTATCGATCTGATCAAAATCACGCATTTCCCCGCCAAATACCTCGGCGCAGACTTTTGTAAGGGCCGCTGTTAGCGTGGTCTTTCCATGGTCAACGTGACCAATCGTGCCGA